>CAZCAC010000095.1:0-33175 GCA_964496575.1 uncultured Planctomycetaceae bacterium
CCCGCAGCTCGACCTCAAAACAACGGAGAAATATCAGCCTCCTGAATATGCCGGGGTGAACATACCCGACGCTGGAGGGGTCGCGATAGGCTTTGTAGCTGGAGTCTGGATCTGGCCTGTACCACTCCCTGATCGGATTCTGCGCCCGGCGCGCCGTATCGCCAAGGTAGTCCGGCCGGAGAAAGAACCGCTCCGTGGCAGCAGCGATCCACGATTCCGGGACTACGAGCTTGAACTCCCAATCGTCGCTCGTGACAACACCCGGGCGGTACGAGTATCCGATGACCACGGAATCAACAACAGTGACGTCCTTCCCTGGTTCCTCCTCGAAGACACGACAGTAGTTCGCGACATCGTCGCCCTCGAATGTCTGACGCGGCGTCGCTGCGGCATAGTGACGGCAGCCGGTTGCCAAGGCGAGGAGAAGAAGACCGAGGGCTGCAAGGGTGCGCATGTCGTGTGTTCCCGCGCGTTCAGAAGCTGCTGTGCCGAGAGAGTCTACCAGGGTTCACCGAGCGCGTCGCAGGCCTCGCGGAGTCGCGCCCAGAGGGCCGCATCCGCCTCGATCTCGTTGCCGGCCATCGAGCACAGGATCGCGGTCAGGTCCATCGCGCGCGGCCTCGAGTTGGGATTGTGGACCGCGCCCTCGACGGCCATCGCGTACACCGCCCGCGCGGCCTCGTCATCGCCGATCCGGTGATACGCCTCGGCGAGCGGTGTGACCGCCCCCGCCCGGAAGATGTCCGTGATCGTCTCCACCTGCTCCTCGTATTTCGCGAGCGCAGCATCGATATCCTCTCGCGCCTGCCCGACATCGCCCGCCCGGTGACGCAGCACACTCACTCGAGCGATCACCGGAAGCTCGTGGCGAATCTGCCCCTGCTGACCCACCACGAGTCGATCGATCCAGGCGAGCAGCTCTGTCGCCTTGGTGGGATCCTCGTGGCCGAGCGCAGCGTCGGTGAGCTTCATCAGCAGGTCGAGGTGGATCAGCAATGGGAGTTTGCCCTCCGCCAGCGCGATCTTGGATTCCGCCAGGTCACGCCGCTCCTCGTCCTCGTAGTAGCGATCGAAGTACTCGACGCACTGCTCGAGAGAGTTCTGAACCTGCTCCATGCTGCCGGCCTGGATCGCCGCGTTGGTCAGCTCGAGATCGGTTTCGAACCGGCTCTCGTCGGAGAGGCGGGCCTGCAACACGGCCAGCTCGCAGGCCTCGGAGTCCTCCAGGCTCTCGCCGAATTCGGCGGCCTGCTCGAGCTGTCCCAGCTGGACATGCGTCCGGGCGATGGTCGCGCGGATCCGACTCTTCCGCCAGCCGGGCAAGGTATCGTCCTCGGGGTCTTCGGAGATCGTGCGTGCTCGGTCGAGGTGGAACTGAACTCTCGATGTGTCTCCTCTTTCCGCGCAGTAGAGCGCGTAGTTGGCGTAGCCGAGGCCGCGCCGCCAGTTGGGCACCTCCTCGATGTACTCAAGAGCGCGTTGCGGCTGTTCGAGCGCGAAGCAAGTGGTGACGACCTGCTCCTGGGCTCTCGCCCGGTTCTTGACGTGAGGCACCAGCGGGAGCTTGGACGCCGTTTCGAAGGCGAGCTCGAGCTGGTCGAGCTGGAAGCTCGCCAATGGCTGATCGACGACCTGCGCGGCGGTTCCTCGATCCGGGCCATTGGCTCCGTGCGAATCGGAGCAGGCCGCCCCCAGTATCGGAATCACGCCGAGAGTCAGCAGGAGCGGGAGCGAGGAAAGGAGCACTCGTGTTGTCGGTTTCATCGAGGTCGTGCGGAAGAGGTCGATCGGGGGCTTCTCTCATGCCGAAGAGCCGGCCGCGGAGATCCCGCGACCAGCCGATCTGAACTGCTGGAACCCACCTCTCGGGAAGGCGGGTTCCATCCATTCAATTCGCTCTTACAGCTGCCAGGTGATCCCGTAGCCGTTCGAGGTGGTGGAGTCGTTGACACCGAGGCCACAGGCCGGGCTGAGGGTATCGCGGCCCCAGGCCTGGTAGTAGCGAGTGTCGCCAGCACTCAGCGGATCGCCGAGCTGGGCCGAGCGCACCGAGATCACGCTGGGCGCTGAGGTGGCGGTACCGGTCGGGTCGGTGACCTTGACCTTCAGACGCTTCAGGAGGCCGCCAGCGCAGCGAATGCCGTCGCCGAGGAAGAGGCCCGCGCCGTCCTTGTTGTTGAGAGCCTGGAAGAACATCACGGAGTTGCTCGGCTCCATACCGGTCACGGTGAACAGGACGGTGTCGTTGGCCAGGCTCGCGGTGCCGGTCGCGGACAAGCGGGCGCCACTGGTGGTGTGGCTGTTCTCACAGCCGGCGCTGGCGCCGTCGTTGTCGTTGTTGCAGGGGCAGGGGTTGCCGTCGCCCGTGCTGCCGTAGCAGTACGGGGTGCCGGGACCGTCGTCACAGCAGTCGAGGAACCCGAAGGCGAAGGCCGCCGTCCAGGTGCAGATCCACGGCTTGCCGTTCGGGGAGAACGCGCCGCGGTAGGCGGCCTGGGTGAAGAAGCCGTCGTCCGGGGCGGTTCCCACGCTGGTCAGGGCGCCGTTGGCGGGCTTGGGGCAGATGCCGATCACGGGGACCATGATCTTCCCACCCTTCATCACGGCCGCGCCGCGGGTCACGGAGACGATCGGAGCGTCATTGTCGTCGATGCCCGGCGTGATGGTGTTGTCGTTGCCGGTCGCGAAGACGCCGACGTTGTTGGCCTCGTCGTAGGCCTCAGCATGCTGGTTGCGGAAGAAGCAGCTGTCGGTGATCTGGGCCAGCTTGCCGGAGGTCTGGGCCTGGTAGAAGTCGCCCGGGTTCGGCGGATCGTTGCCGTGCGGCGGAACCGCGTCGTAGTCGGTGGCCCAGGTCTGCGCCCAGGTCAGAGTCCCGTTGTGGCCGTAGCCGTTGGCGCCGTCGCCGTCGATGTTGTCGGGGCGGACGACCTTCTCGCCGCAGTCCATGAAGATGCAGTTGTGGTACTGCACGCGGGCGTTGTCGCGCCAGGCGGTCGCGCCGTCGCCGTCGACGGGCTGACCGATCACGGTCGCGTTGTAGATCGCGGTGGTGGTGACGGGCTGCCAGTCGGAGTCCTCGGCACCGTCGGTCTCGAAGCAGTTGTCGCCAACGCCGGAGCCCTGCTCGGCGTCGCAGCTGTAGCCCTGGACGATGAAGATGAACTGCGCCTTTCCGCGCCAGCCCTGGTCGACGTCGAAGCTGTCGTCACCGACGTTCCAGATGTTGATGTACTTGAGGTTGACGGTACCACCCCAGATCTCGACGCCGTCGTCGACGTTGTTCATGACCTCGACGTGGTGGATGTCCGTTCCACGGCCGATGCCGCCGAGGGAGAGCCCGTTCAGCTCGTTGGCGAGGGAGATCACCTTGCCGCCGTAGCGGAAGGAGCAGTACCGAACCGTGCCGCTGTCGTCGTCGTCGTTGCCACCGCCGTACAGCACCTTGGTGTCACCGGGGAAGTCGGCCACTAGGCCTTCCATGGCAGCGACGTTGTTCGGGTTGGGCGTCGGGACGTTCCCGACGGTCGCGTTCTCGGAGATGTATGCGTCGCCCATGATGGTGAGGTTGCCCCACTCGTTGCAGCCCTCGCGCCAGGTTCCCGTCTTGGGATCCGGGGGGTTCCCGGTCCAGGTGGCGACGTCGGCCTTCGAGGTCCAGATGATCGGGTTGTCTTCGGTGCCCTCCGCGTGGATCTGGGCTCCGTTCGTGACGGCGAGGCTGCCGCCGAGGTTGGTCGTGCTGGCGATGATCGTGCCAGGCTCGATGGTCAACGTCGCTCCGGGGAGGACGTAGATCTGCTGCTGCAGGTTGTAGGTGTTGTCCGCGGTCCAGGTCGTCGAGGTGCTGATGTTGCTCGTGACGAGGATCTCGGCAGCGTCAGCAGTGCCGGCAAGGCCAATGCCGAGCAGGATCGAGGTTGCTGTGCCCTTGATGAGACTACTCACTGGTTTTCTCCTCTCGATGGGAGGGGTCGATTCTGAGGTCGATAGCGGGACTCGGGGAGTCGTTCTCCCCACGCCTTCATCCCGCGGGCAGGAATGCTAGGGGGCACTTGTCAGCAATCGGCGAAAGGTCCGTGAAGGTCCGAGCAGCTCTCGGTGGCGGATTCGTGTCGACATTCCAGACGTCGGGCGATCCTCACCGGCGATGAACACGAGGTGAGCATCGAGCCAGTGGAGTTGCCGTGCCGTGTGAAGGAACGGTGTGAACAGCGAGACGGCTGGCCCCACCTCCGGGACCAGCCGTCTCGACGGTCGGTCTTCGTTCCGAGATTCCCGTCGAGGCCCTACTCCGAGGGGCCCCTCGTACGCCTCCACCCCACACCGTCGCCGGTCCCCGACGGGGACGATTGCTCGACGAAGGAGTCCGAGATTCCCAGGACGCCGGATATGGCCGGGGAGGTTCCCGCCGCGCGACCGACCCGCTCTGCTCCGTGCTCACAGTCCCACTCCTCGGCCAGCCGTTCGGCGCTCGCGAACTCCTCGGCGTTCATCGTCTCAGCCAGCTGGTCGCACTGTGCACGAGCGTTCTCCTGTCCCCCGCCGGCAGCGAGGAGGTACCACATGCAGGCGTCGATCGGGCTCTTGTCGAGACCTCTTCCGTACTCGTACATCAGGCCCAGCTTGAACTGGGCGGAGGATAGTCCCTGGTCCGCGGCGCGCTGCAGCCACGCGGCGGCTTCGTGGTAGTCTCGCTCCACGCCATGACCCTTGGCGTGGACCAGTCCCAGGTTGTACTGGGCCAGGGCGAGGTCCTGTTCTGCCGCCCGATGCAGCCAGAGGTGACCCCTGGCCGGGTCCTCGGGAATCCCACGACCACCCAGGTGCATCAGGCCTAGGTTCAGCTGCGCCCCGGCGACACCGGCGGCCGCCGCCCGCTCGTACCACACTGCGGCCCGTTCCGGGTCGGCAGCGACGCCACGTCCTGCAGCGTACATCCGGCCGACGGTGTACTCCGCCTCGTGAATGCCCTGGTCGGCCGCCCGGCTGAACCAGGACAGGGCACGTTCGTCGTCCGGCGAGACTCCACGTCCCTCCAGGTACATCTGGGCGAGGTGGTACTGCGCGACCGGGTCGCCCTGCTCGGCCGCTCGCTCGAGCCACTCCGCGGCCAGCTCGTGGTTCACCTCGGTACCGATCCCCTTGAGGTACATGGCGCCGAGAATCGCCTCGGCCTTCGGCTCCTCCTGATCGGCGGCGAGCTTCACCAGCTCGTGAGCACGCTCGTGATCCTTCGGAACGCCCTGCCCGAAGAGGCACAGGACGGCGAGGTTACTCTGCGCCGAGGCAAAGCCCTCCTCGGCGGCGCGCTCGTACCAGTGAGCCGCTCCCGCGAAGTCGCCGTCGCCGTAGTGAAGCAGTCCGAGGTTGTTCTGCGCCGGCACGTGCCCCTGCTCCGCGGCCTGCCGGTACCAGCGAGCCGCCTCGACCTTGTTCTCGGCGACGCCGCGGCCTTCGTCGTACATCAATCCGACGAGGTACTGTGCGTCCGCGTCACCTTCCTCCGCAGCCGGAGTCCATCTCTCCACCGCGGTCGTGTACTGGCCGCGGTCGTAGGCTCGCCAGCCACTGCGAACCGGAGAGGTGCAAGCGGCGGCGAGGAGCAGGACGGACGGAACGAGAAGGCGAAGAGAACGACTCGATGATCTGTTGGGGCCCATGCGTGCCCCTTTCGGTCGCGGCTGGGCGCCACTTTATGAATTCGAGACGGCCGGGCCGATCGACTCGTGCCCACTCTGACCCGGATCGGAGCACAGCTATTCGAACGGGAACTTCTCGCCAACCTGAGACTACTCTGGCACCCCGTCGGCTCCCGCGGGGGCCTCGTTCTCGCGAACGCTCACCAGTATCCGCGCCATCTCGAGGGCCTCGGGGGACATGCGATTCTCGAGACGCTCGCGCCGCTCACCCGCGACCTCCACACCTCGCGCGGCGGCCAGGCTGTACCAGACGTACGCGGCGACCTCGTCCCGTTCGACGCCGCGGCCCTGCTCGTACAGCGTCGCGAGACAGCTCTGCGCGACGGGAAGACCCTGCTCGGCGGCGAGTTGTAGCCACTTCGCCGCCTCGGTCGGGTCCTTCGACACGCCACGTCCCTGCAGGTACAGCAGGCCGAGATTGCCCTGTGCGACGGGGTGGCCCTGCTCCGCGGCGAGTTGCAGCCACTCCGCCGCCTCGTCGTCGTCCCGCTCGACCCCCAGACCCTCGAGGTAGGCGAGGCCCAGGCTCGACTGCGCCAGGTCCAGACCCTGGTCGGCGGCCTGCCTCAGGAGGCGCGCGGCTTCGGCGAGGTCCAGCGGCACCCCTCGCCCCGTGCTGTACTTCGTCGCGAGGCTCACCTGTGCGAGAGCGAGTCCCTGGTCGGCCGCCAGCCGCAGCCACGATGCGGCTTGCGCTTCGTCGGCCGTGACACCATCCCCCTCTGCGTACATCAAGCCGAGACACAGCTGCGCGAGAGGCTCTCCTCGCGCGGCGGCGAGGTGATACCACTTCGCCGCCTCCCGTGGATCGGTGGGAACGCCTCGCCCGACATGGTAGGCCTCGCCGAGGAGGAACTGTGCCCGAACGTCCCCGCTCTCGGCGCGGGAGAGCAGACTCTCGACGCCGGCGCGCTCCCCGACGGAGCCGGGCGGCTCGGGCTCGGACGAATCCGGCTCGCCGGCGCAGCCGAAGAGAATGAACGAGATCAGCGCGAGCAGCACCAGAGCGAGCGCGGGAATGTGCGCCCCCGCTGGCCGCTCACTTCGATCGAGTGCCGGCAACACGCTCTACCTGCTCCAGGTATTCCTGGATGTTGCTTCTTGGCTTCACCACCTGCGCGCTACGGAGCAGCGGCAGCGCCTCGGCGTACTTGCCCTGGCGGACCAGGAGCTGGGCGTGGCGCACCTTGGCGTCCGCCTCGCACGACTCGATGTTGGCGGCGCGCTCGAAGTAGAAGATCGCCTTCTCGGACTCTCCCGCGCGGTCGTGGTGCTGGCCGAGCAGGATGAGGGCCTCCCCGTCGAGGGGATCGAGCGCGACGATCTCCTCCAGCGCGCGGGTCTCTTCCCCGGTCGCGCCCCTGGCAACGGCGAGCCGGGCGTGCAGCTTGAGCAGGGCCTTGCGCTGCGAGGTCTCGAGGCTCGAGCCGGCCGAGGCTTCGATGGCGTTGACGACCTGGTCGGTGGCGTCGAGCGCGTTCCGCGCGGCCATCATCCGGGCGGCCCGGATCGCGCGATCGGGACGGCAACCGGGCTTGGCGAGCGCGCGGGTGTAGGAGTCGACCGCCAACTCGAAGAGCCCTTCGTTGGCGTAGATGTCGCCGAGCGTGTTGAGGCTCTCGGCCGTGGATTGTCCCAGGCGATCGACGAGCTCGTAGTTCTCCGCGGCGTGGAGTGGCTGCTCGAGCCCGATGAAGGCGTTGGCCTGGAGCAGCCAGAGGTCTCCGCGCTCGGGATACTCCGCGATCAGGTTGCCGCAGAGCGACGCGGCATCCGCGAAGCGCTCCTGCTTGAAGAGAGTCCGCGCCAGCCCCATCTTCCAGTCCATCGTCTCCGGATCGAGCAGCAGCGCCATCCGGTACGCCGATTCCGCCGTCAGGTTCTTCTCGAGGTTGGCGTACGCGAAGCCGAGCAAGCCGTAGGTGATCGCGTCCGCACCGCCGAGCTCGATCACCCGGGTCAGGGCGGGTATCGCCTTCGGGAAGTCCTCCTGGCGGATGCGGATCACGCCCAGGTTGCGCCAGGCGCGCCTGAACTTCGGGTACTTGCCGACCGCGAGCTCGTAGTTGTTCGCCGCGGGCACGAGCTCTTCGCGCTGGAAGTGGATGTTGGCGAGGGTGAAGTCGTAGACCGCGCTGGACGAGCCGTCGCGCCGCTCCTCGATCATCCGGGCGGCTGCGTCGAGATCGTCGGCGGCGATCAGCTCCATCACCTGCTGCATCTCCTGGACCTCGTCCTCGTCGACCCTCGGTTCGATGTCCACCTCGGAGAGGTAGCTCTCGGCGAAGCGACGCTGGAAGTCGGGACCGTTGAAGATCGAGAGCTCGAGCTCGCTCAGATGGGACGTCGCCCGAGTGGTGGGCAGCGACATGGCCAGGAGCGGGACAGTCGCTCCCGACTCCCACCGGTTCGACCTGGTCTCACCCTCCGTCGCGGGGGATTCTACTGCTCGCTGTACCGAGGTGCAGCCGGCCGTCACCGCGACGAGAAGACAAAGGAGCTCGGTGGTTCTCTTCATGACAGTCATCTTGCAGCGGGGTAGTCGATGGGTATGCGCCTGCGGACCTTCACGGCCTTGCCGTTCTTCTTGCAGGGCTCGAACTTCCATTCCTTCACGGCGTCCAGCGTCACCTTGTCGAAGGCGGGATCGGTCGAGCGCGACACCTTGGCCCGCTCCACCAGACCGCGCTCGTTGATGTCGAAGAGGACGTAGACCTTGGCCGGCGTTCTGCTCCGGAGCTTCGGAGTGAGTGCCGGAGACGGCTGGTGGATCGGTCGGGGGGGCTGATCGAGATCGGAGACGGTGAAGAGCTCTTCCACGTTCCTCGAGGAGGTGACGGCGGTATTCAGCTTCATCGCGAAGTCGCCGCTCAGCCACCCATCGCTCAGGGTCGGATTCAGAATCAGCTCGAGCTGCAGGAGGTCGAACGGCGGAGCCTCCTCCATCAGCTCGGGAGGTTCCTCCTCCTCCTCGGGCTCTTCCTCGGGTTCCTTCTCCGGTGGTGGTGGCGGCGGCGGCAGGTTGGCGACGTCCAGCCCCTGCACGATCAGGTTCGCATCCGTATCCGGCCGGATCACCTGCATCAACGGCAGGACCAGGAAGCAGGCCAGCGTCATGATCAGCGCACCGGTGATCACGGCGAAGCGATGGAGAGCCCCCTTGGCGAGCGTGAGCGCTTTCTTTCTCTTACCCACGCGATTCTCCTCAGCCCGTCTGCTGCTTGGTGGCGACACTCACCTTGGTCGCGCCCGCCAACTTGGCCTCGCCGACGACGCGGACGAGCATCCCGGACGGCGAGACCCGGTCGGCCTGTATGATGACGGGGAGATCCTCCTTCTGTAGCAGGCGCTTCACCAGCGGCTGGATCCCACCCATGCCGATGTCGCGGCCGCCGTAGACCACCTCACCCTTTGCCGTGAGCGCCAGGAGGATGCTCGTCTTCTCCAGCCGTGAAGCCGAAGCCGCCTCCGGCTTGTCCACCTCCACGCCGGTCTCCTCGACGAAGACCGTGGTCACGATGAAGAAGATGAGCAGGATGAAGACACAGTCGATCAGCGGCGAGACGTCGATGCCGGTGTCGCTGGTATCTTCGCTGGCGGCCTCTTTGAATCGTCCCATCGGGTGAGCTCCTGTCGTTCTACTTCTAGGCGGCTGATGCGCCGGAGCGCCGGCTCAGCTTTCGGTGGAGGGTCTGGGTGCAAACGGTCTCGATCTGCGTGAGGAAGGCCTCGTACCGTTCGTGGTTGCGGGCGAGCTGGTACTGGAAGAACAGACCAGGGATGGCGACGACCAGGCCCGTCTCGGTGGTGAACAGCGCCTCGGAGATCCCCTCGGCCACCAGCCCCATCGTCTGATCACCGCCGGACCCCGAAGAGAGCGCGCCGAAGGTCGCGAGCATGCCGGTCACCGTGCCGAGCAGGCCGACCAGCGGCGCGGCGCTGACGCAGATCTTCATCACCCGGAGGTCGCGCTTGAACGGCCTGGCCTCCTTCATCCGGATCTGTTGGAAAGTCGCGGTCGTCTCCTCCACCGTGCGCGCCACGGTCACCTTGTCGAGCAACTTGCCCACGGGACCGTACCGCTCGGCCGGGTACTCGAGCCAGCGCTTCCAGGTTCCTTCGGGAACGGTCCGGAAGCCCTTGGAGACCAGCTTGAGGTAGATGTGCATGCCGAGCGCGAACATCACGAAGGAGATGGTGGCGATCCCGATCATCGCCCACCCTCCAGCGAGCCAGATGCTGGTCGCCTCGTCCCAGAGCGTCTCGAATCGACCGACTATCCCGCTGATCATCTTGACCTCGTCTCCGTACTCACGGTGGTGATCACGGCTTGGAAGCCTCCGGCTCCACCCGCGGGCCACGTCGACGCTCGTCGACCATCGAACCCAACAGCTCGCTGAGGATCTCCTTCTTGACCTGCTCGCGGACCGCGTCGGACTGGCGCTGGGCGTCGGGAACCTGCGGCAACATCTCGTTGTCGGTCAGCTCGTAGTCCCCGACGGGCGGCTCACTCGGTGAGCTCGACGGTGCGGACCAGGGTGTCACGTCGACCTGGTTGGCGAAGCGGATCGCCGTCGTCTCCATCTTGGCCGTCAGCCCGCGCGCCTTGCGCGAAAGGAAGGCGTGCAGGAGGAGCGAGGGAATCGCCACGATCAGGCCGAACTCGGTGGTGATCAGCGCCTCGGAGATGCCCCCCGAGAGCTGCCTCACGTCGCCGGAACCGAACACGGTGATCAGCTTGAAGGTGTTGATGATCCCGGTCACCGTGCCGAGCAGACCGAGCAGCGGCGCTGACGCGGCACAGATGGCGATGAAGGGCAGGAAGCGGTTGAGCCGCAGCTTGGTGGTCAGCACCCGCTCGTACATCACCTCCTCGATCAGCACTCGCGGCTCGCGGATGTGCTCGACAGCGGCCTTCAGCATCGTACCGACGGGACCCCGGATCCGTTTCAGTGCTCCCTCCACGGCGTCTTCATCGCGTCGGGACACGGCTTCCAGGAGTGCCCGTATTCGTTTCTTCGAGGGCTTGGCTGTCAGGAACAGGACCATCCACTTGTAGAGCGCCACGAGCAGCGCCAGCCCCGCCAGCACGAAGATGGGGATCATCACCGGGCCACCCGATTCGATGTGCTCGAGCAGCGTCTCGCGCGTCGCTTCGATCTTGTGCGCGTTGCCGAGCGTCGTGTCGAGCGGAAAGAACCCGCGCGACGTGGTGATCAGCCGGGACGCCGCCGCCGACTTCTCCGGATCGGCGAAGAGGATCTCCGCCGGCTCCAGGGAGCCGAGGCGCTGTTCGGCGGTACCGACTTCCTGGCCCGCGGAGGAGCGGAAGATGGCGGCGGGCCCGATGAGGACGAAGGTGCCGTCACGGACCAGCCCCTTCGAATCGACCGCCGTACCGTCGAAGCGGGATCCTCCCAGAGCGTCGATCAGCCGCGTCAACGACACGTCGAGCAGGGCGGCTTGCGCCTGGAACACTTCGCTCCGGGACAGGTTGCTGTTCTCCGGCGCCAGCTTCGCGCTCTCCAGCTGCTCCTCGTAGCGCTGCAGCTCGGCGATGTGCAGGCGGGACTCGAAGTTCCGCTGGTATTCGCCGAGGAGGCTGGAGAGGTAGGTCACCTCGTCCTCACGAGACTTGATCTCGCGACCGAGGTTGGCGAGGTCGAGGGTCCGGCTGTCCAGCAGGCGAGAGGTCTGCTGATACTCGCCGCGAACCTGGATCAGTTCCGACTCGAGTTCGCTGAGCCGGCTGATGAGCGGGACCTTCTCATCGGCGATCTGCTCGCGGAGGCGGCTGAGCTCTTCGAGAGCAACATCGAGGTCCCGCTTCACTTCCGCGGCGGCCTGTCCGAAGGTCCTCGTCGGCAGCTCGTCTTGCTCCTGGGCCTGACTCGTCGCACCGAATGCGATGGTGAGCAGCAGAGGAGTGAGGGCGATGCACTTCATGGTCCGATTCCTCCGCTAGTCGATTTCGGCGGGCAGCAGCACGAACTCGGCGGCCTGCTCGTTCTTCAGGACCGCGATCGCCTTGGCGATCTCATCGGCAGCGTCGTTCGCCGGAGTCCAGATCCAGCCGTCCTCGGAAGGGGTTCCGACGCCCGCCGTCGTACCGGTGGTGTTGACGTAGTACGCCTGCCCGAGTCCGACGTAGAGCGCCGTTACCTCTGCCGCCTTCCCGTTCGCCAGCGTCCGCACCTCGCTCACCACGGTGATCTCGCGGTTGAACTTGTCGACCTCGTTGAGGATCCCGACGACGTTCTGGAAGCGCTCGGAGAGGGAGATCTTGGTCTCTTCCGGATCCTCGGGCAGTCGCTGACTGAGGGGCTTGACCCGTTCCCGGATGGGATCTGGCAGCCGCTTCAGGAGCTCGCGAGCTCGCGCCTCGAGCTTCACCACCCTCCCCCGAAGACCGTCGGCGACCTGCTGGAGACTCTCATTCTCGGCGAGTAGCTCGAGGCGCTTCTTGTCCGCTTCGGCGACGCTCGTCTCCGCGCCGGCGATTCGCGTGCGCAGCGCCCCGACCTCCCGCTCCATCAGGGCGATTCGATCGGTGAGCATCTCGCGACTCAGCGCCCAGTCCTGCCGCTCCTGGGAGATGACTCGGCGCGTCTCGACCCACTTGTCGAGCGTGCCCCGCACGTCATCCACCTCGCCCTTGTCTCCGGCGCCGGGAATGGCCCCGGAGAGCGGCAAGGAGAGAGCCGTGACCAGCAGCGTGGCCCCGAGCACCTTTCGTCTGTCCATCTGGAGTTCTTTGGTAATCGTGCGACGCATATCGGTAGCCGTATCCCTGTTCTAGAACTTGAAGTTCGCGCCGAGGGCGATCGAGTAGTCGATCCCCGCGGAGAATGACGTCCTGGTCTTCTCCTCCGGGATGTACTCGGAGCGGTAGACCGTCTGGACCGCCGGGTTGGTCAGGTTCTTGGCCCTGAACACGAGGCGGAAGTGCTCCCCGAGCCTCTGGACGAGTCCGAAGTTGAGCGTGCCGAACTCCTTGGCGTAGACGTTCGGTACGAAGTTGCCGTCTGACACGCCGGCGCCCGCGACGAGCGTGTCGCCCTGCACGGTGTAGAAGAGCGAGAGCTGTGTTCCGGTGCTCTCGAGGTCGTACATCGTGTAGAGGTTGTAGAGGTGATGCGGGGCATTCGTCATGTCCCGCGAGTTCATCGGCGCCTGGATGCCGGGCGAGTCGAACTCCGCGATCTCCTCGTCGGTTAGGGTTACCTTGGAGTTGATGATGGTCGCGTTCAGCCCCACGGAGAGGCCTGTCGCCGGCTCCCAGAGATCCCCCAGGCCCTGCCGCAGCTCGAACTCCCACCCGCTGAGCCTCCCTTTCGGGTAGTTCACCGGCGTCGTGAAGGTGAAGGTCGCCAGTCGCTGCACGTACTCGATCGGGTCCTCGACCTCCTTGTAGAACCACGAGAGGGAGACCAGGCTGCTCGGGTTGGGCTGGAAGTCGAGCCGCAGATCGTAGTTGCGCAGCGCCGCCATCTGCAGCTCGGGGTTCCCGATGAAGATCGGGGCACCGAGGAACTCCTGCTGCAGAATGGGGGTGAGCTCCTTGAACGTCTGGCGCGCTACGGTCTCGCCGTAGGCGGCGCGCAACGTCACGTCCTCGGTCACTTCCACGGAGGCCCCGACCGACGGCAGCAGGTCTTCCTGCGCGAACTCGACGTCCGCATCGCCGGGGTTCAGCTGGACCGGCGCCGTCGCCCCCGGCGGGAACCACACTGCTTCCTCCTCGGGGTGGTTGACGATGCCGATCTCGGTCGATTCGACCCGGGCTCCGCCGACCACGTTGACCGACTCGGAGATCGGGAAGTCGATCATCCCGTACCACGCCGAGATGTGTTGATCCCCGTCGTAGTCCACGTCCACCAGGGCCTCTTCGATCGGGTGATCCTCGTCCGGGAAGACGTCGCTCCAGAAGTCGTCCCAGCTCCCTTCGAAGGAGATGCCGCTGTCGCCAAAGTTGCTGAAGGTTTCCTCGGTGAAGTGCCGCTTGACCCGGTCGTCGAACAGGCCGAACTTCAGGTAGCCGTCTCGGTCGCTCGTCTCCCCCTCCATGAGCTTCGGACCGAACGGGAGCTTCAGGTTCAGGGCGTACTGATCGCTCTCCTCGTCGATCCTCTTCCAGATGCGCTGGAGGTTCCCCAGCGTGAAGTTCGCCGCGGGCTTGAACGGATACCAGGTTTCCTCGGTGAAGAACGGTGGAATCCAGGGCGGTACACCCTCGTTGTAGGACCTGGGCAGCCAGAGCGAACCGAACATGCGCTTGTCCGGCTGGTTCATGAGCGCGGAGCTCCCCGAGATCGTCCAGTCCAGCTCCGGAGCCCGGAAGGTATAGGTATCATCGATGTCCACGTCGTCGGTGGACAGCCGGTGCCGACCGGCCAGCTGGAGGGTCGTCGCCGTTCGCTCGGTGTACTCGAGCGTCTCCGTCCGGATGTAGGGCGCGGAGTTCAGGTCGTCGGGCAGGTTGCCATCCCCCGTCGGATCACCCGGGTCGTAGCCGGGAAAGTAGTACTCCTTGCCACGAGTGTCCTCCGCCAGCGTCGCCTTGTCCTCCGTCGACTGGGAGTACATGTAGGTCAGGCCGATCTGGTGGTTCTCGTGCTCCAGACCGATCGTACCCAGGCCGCCCCACTGTACGGACTGGGTACCCTGAGTCACGTCGAACAGGGACGTCTTGAAATCCCCATCGGTCGGCGTCCCCTGCTTGTACTCGGGAGTCAACCCCTCACCGGGCGTATCGACCCACCAGTGGTCGTTGATCCCGTTGTCGAAGTAGGAGCTGTCCCGCTCGTAGAAGAGGTTCGCGAATCCGCCGAGCGTCCAGTCCTTGCTGAGTTCGAGCTCGCCGCCGGTGGCCAGGTTGAGCTTGAAGTCGATCGGCGCCTTCCCTCGGGTTACCCCCACCGCGCCGTCCCAGTTCTCCCCCAGCTTGTCCAGCTGCTGCGCCCGCCGGCCGTCATCGAGCCCCCAGCGGCCCGGTCCTCCACCGTGGTAGCTCAGGAAGTCGTCGCGACCCGCGACTTGCGAGTTCCGGCCGTACTGGAGGCCGATCGAGAGCAGCGATTCCTCGGGAATCCCCTTGAGCCTCACGTCGACCGCCCCCCCCGAGGCGTCTCCCTGCTGGTCGGGGGTGAAGGTCTTGGTGACCTGGATGCTGTCGAGGATCTGCGCCGGAAACTGGTCGAGCTCGACGGCGCGCTTGTCCTCGTCCGCGCTGGGCAGGCGCACTCCGTTCATCTGGGAGCTGACGTATCGATCGGGCAGCCCGCGGATCACGGCGAACTTGCCCTCCTGCAGGGAGGCTCCGGACACCAGCTTGAGCGCGCTGGCGGCGTCACTGGCCCCCGCTCGGCTCATCAGGTCCGAGCCGACCGAGTCCATCAGCGCCGGGCTCTCGAGGCGCAGCTGCAGGAGCGCCGTCTCCGATCCGCCATCGACGGACAGGATGTCCTCGACGACGAACTCCTCCATCTCCGTGAAATCCCCTTCGAGCCAGGCGTCGACGTCGGTGAGCCGGCCCTCCTGGACGACGACGCCCGCCTTCACGAAGTCGACGTAGCCCTCCTTCGAGAAGATCAGCGTGTAGGTTCCGGGAGGGACCTCCGCGAGCCGGTACTGTCCCTGATCACCTGATCTGGTTTCCAGCCCGGCCTCGACCGCCAGGACCTTGGCCGCCGGGAGCGGAATCTCGAAGTCCTGGTCGTAGACGACGCCGCGGATGGAACCCGCACCTTCCTGTGCAGCCAAGCCCACACCTGAGTGGAGGAAGGCCCCGATGAGGGCCCAGCACAACGCGATCCGCTTCGTCACGATTCTTCTATCCGGTCACACGACTTCGAAGGACCTGGAACCACACGATGCAGCCCTCGCGCCCCAGTTCGAGGTGGAGACGTTAGGCGGGACCTGTTGACATCGAGTGAATAGGCGAGAAGAAGATCGTGAAGATGGGCATCCCGCGAGGTCGACTTTGAAGGATCCGGGCGTGCTATCCTCACCACCCGCTCGCGACACGTTCACCGTTTTCTCATCGGACGCAGCGATCAGCCGTCGGTGTCGTCAACCGGCTTCTCGATGATCATCCCCCGAGCATCGATCTCGATGTCGCGACCGTTGGGACACTGGAACTCCAGCACGACGCCGCTCAGGTTCCAGGCCCGCTCGAGGTCGGGGATGTCGTCGAGGTATTGCTCGAGGCGAAGCGACAGCTCGATCACGACCCCTTCATCACCTCGACACTTCGAACGGACCAGCTTGGCGATGTCGGGAAGCACGGCCTCGATCTCCTCGATGCCGTAGACGAGCTCCAGCTCGGAGAAGGTCCCGTCCGGCAGGATGTCGAGCTCCGCGATCCGCGGCAGGCCGCCCAGGGTGACTTCCCAGGCGTCGTCTTCCTGGTCCCAGTACCAGTCGCCGAGCCGCGCGCCGCCGAGGCGCTCACAACACACCTGGCCCATCTCCAGCACCACGGGCGGAACGTCTACCTCCGGGGTGGCTACCTCCTCGCGCTCGCCGGGTACGGGTTCCGGGGCGCACGCGGAGAGCAATACCGTGCCGAGGATGAGCGTTGCCGCACTGAACAGGCGGCCAGGTACCATGATCAGTTCGGGACTTCGTCGGTCTTGCATCGCGTTGAGCTCTCTCGGTTGCTCGGAAGGTGGCTTCACGATCCGTCCGCTTGCGCGGAGAGATCGTGAGAACACCGTGAGTGGAACCGAGCTTGATGAGGATTGGCTGTCGCCAGCGTGAATAACCCGTGACCGGCGCGTCACGGCCCCCGAGCAGCGGAACCATGGAAGTGCCTTCGCCGGGCCGCGGAGGTCCCGCCGATACTCGCCAGTGCGCCGAGAGTCAGGGTCGCAGATGTGCGCTTCCTGCCAACTCCTCCTCATCTGTCGCGGAGTGGCCTCCGGGGTGGGACATCAGGGCCCGAAGGTGACCGCTACGGCGTTGGTGTAGTTGAAGCCCGCCCCCCCCGCAGCTGTGTCGCGGAACCAGAACTGGAAAGGCCGTGATTCCCCGACGACGATCGGCGGTGCGTAGCTCGGCAGGTGTTGAGATCGAGGGAAAAGGTCGAGGTGCCCCAGCCGTCCGTGGGTGCGAGGGGGAGTCGCGCGAGCTGTCCGCCGGCGCACTGGAAGCCGTCGCCCCAGGGCCGGTAGACCTCCCGGGTGCCGTAGAAGAAGATCCCGGGGGTGTTCGCGGGACAGCGGATGCCTTGCAGGACCAGGTCATTGGCCGACATGGAGGCCGACCCACTGATCAGGATCGTGCCAGGGCTTCCACTCGAGCTCTCCGCCGGCGAGCAGTACGACTTGCCGAGCGGGTGGTTGGGATCGTAGGGCAGGGCGCCGATGTCCACCCGAGAGCCGTTGGGATCGGGAGGGCTCGTGGGGTCACCGGCGTTGATGCACGGCGATCCCGCCATCAGGTGGTAGTCGCCGGGACCGAAGAAGAGTGGATCCTCCGTCAAGGAGTAGGACCAGATCAACGCGACGTCGCCGAGGTCGACTCCGAGGAAGTCCTGGCTGTTGCCCCAGAAGGTCGTGTTGGTGGCGTAGGTCAGTTCACTCCCCCCGTGCCCGGTGCCCTGATGCTCCAGACCGACGTCGTTGTCGACGACGTCACAGTTGACCAGGTTCAGGTCCCACTCGTTGAACAGGCCGGTGGCGTGATCACGAATTATGCAGTACCGCAGGCCACCGGATCGCTCCCAGTCCGAATGGACGCCCTTGGTCGTGTGGCCGATACCCTGGATCGTGAAGCCGGTGATGCTGGACCAGCCGTACCCGAAAGCGACGACGATCGCTCCCGAACCGGCCGCCGTGAGGCTCGTCTCCAGCGGCCCCCGCTCACTGATCACCTCCAGGCTCTTGTCATCGAAGGAGATGCTCTCGGGATAGGAGCCCGGGGCCACGCGGATGGAGTCGCCGCTGACGGTGGTCGGTTGCTCGATCGCGTACTGAAGCGACGTGTAGGGGTCCGATTCGGTCCCGCTGCCAGGGGGCGAGTTGTTCCAGTCGACGTACCAGGTCGTCTGCGCGGCTGCAGCTGCCGGGAAGACGATCAGGGACAGGAGGGCGAGCGGTGCACGGTAGTCCGTTTTCATGAGGGAGCTTCCCCTTGGTGAGGCCCGCTTGCACGGGCGAGCTGAGTGAGGCCATATCCCCCGGGAGCAGTCTGGCCGCGGCGCTGCTTCTACGAGCGGGGCACCACGACCGCGACTCGTCCGACCATGATCGCACCTCCGAGCGATGACGCGGACTCCCCGAGGGTGAACCGCCTGGACCTGTCGCGGTTCGCGTGTCGTCCCCCGAAGCGACGTCCGGAGTGGCCGCGGCTCACGATTCCGGTTCTTTTCCTGGAACGCTCCATTCCCCCCCGGGGCGGTCAGGAGGGATTCCCGCCCCCGTCGGAACCTCACCCCGATCAGGGTCTCGAGAGAATCACCGAAACTGCGGGACTGGACGGTTACCCGATTACGACTGTAATCTAGTTTACAGCCGTAATCACCCCCCCGCCCCCACGACCATGCCCACCGAGCCCCCCCCGATCACCGAAGCCGAGTGGCAGGTGATGCAGCTCCTCTGGGAGCGCCATCCCCTCGGCGCCCGCGAGCTCGCCGCCGAGCTGGGCCCCCGCCGGGGCTGGAGCGAGGCGACGGTCAAGACGCTGCTCAACCGCCTGTTGAAGAAGGGCGCGCTCGGCTACGAGCAGGATGGGCAGCGCTACCTCTACCACCCCGCGGTCAGCCGCGAGGATTGCGTCGAAAGCGAGAGCGAGAGCTTCCTCCGGCGCGTCTTCGCCGGCAAGACCAGCCCGCTGCTGGCGCACTTCCTCCGCGAGGGACGACTCTCCCCGGAAGAGGTCGACGAGCTGCGCGGGCTCCTCCAGGCGAAGGAGAAGGAGGCCGAGCGATGAGCGCGCTGGAGATCTTCTTCGAGAGCCTCGTCCACGACCTGTGGCGCGCCAGCTGGCAGGTCGCCGCGTTGATTGTCCTGGTGCTCCTGGTGCAGCGGCTCCTCGGCCGCTGGCTCTCGCCGCGCTGGAGCTACGCTTTGTGGCTCCTGGTCGGCTTGCGTCTCGCGCTGCCGGTACTGCCGGAGCTGCCCGGAGGGGTGCTCTCCTGGGAGATCGCCGGTGAGCTCCGAGGTCCGAAACGCACGGCCGCGGTGGACGAGCCCCGCCCCCGACCGCTCCTGCCGCGCCGGGCCCGGAACACCTCTCGACCACCGGTGCCGGAAGACGCGGTCGCGTCCGATGAGGCAGTCGGCGCGACGGCGGACCCGGTCCCTCCCCGGGAGCAGGCCCCCTCCAGCTTCGCCGCCCTGGCCAGCTCGCTCGCCAGCGCTCCCGCGGAACCGACCCGCTCCCCGCCGGGCTGGATCTTCTGGATCGGCTGCGTCTGGGTCGTCGTCGGTCTCCTCCGCGCCGCGTTCATCACGACTCGCGAGCTCGCCTTCCGCCGCCGACTGAGGCGTGAGCCCCTGGTCCGCGACGCGGAGGTGCTCGAGCTCCTCGCGCGCTGCCGCGCGGAGATCGGGGTCTCCCGGGAAGTGAAGCTCATCCGCAGCGACCTCGCCGGCGGATCGCCGGCCGCCACCGGGCTCATCCGGCCCGCCATCGTCCTGCCCTCGAGCGCATTGCGGCGTCTCTCCCGCGAGGAGCTGCGCTCGGTCCTGCTCCACGAGCTCGCCCATCACCGACACGCCGACGTGGTGCTGAACGCAGCGATCGCGCTCTTCAGCTGCGTCTGGTGGTTCCATCCCCTGGTGGGGATCGCTTTCGCGCGGCTGCGCGCGGCGCAGGAGCTCCTGCGCGACTGGGAAGCGCTGTCCACCTCCCGTTCCCCAGCTCCCACTCTTTACGCCGAAGTCCTGCTGAAGCTCGCCGAGGCTGGCGGAGATGAGAAGCTCATCGCCGCGACCTTTGCGCGCCAGGCACGTGAGATCCGCCGGAGGGTCCTGATGATCGCCGATTTCCAATCCGTTTCGAACCGTCCCTGGGCCGTGGGAGCGGGCCTGGTCCTGATCCTGGGGTGGTTGACCTTCACCTCCGCCACTTCCCAACAGACCGCGCCACCGGAAGCTCCTGATGATCTACGCCACGTCGAAGTGGTCCGCCATCAGCCGGAGTCCGAGTGGCGAGCTCGAGCGGAGGCCGCTCTCGATCGAGAGATCGAGATGGAGCTGTCCGACGTCGAGGTCGCCGAGGCACTCGAAGCGATCCGAGCGGTGAGCGGCTTGCCGGTCTCCGGAGAGTACGAGCTGCTGGACCACGGCCCCGACCCGTTCGAGTTCCGGTTCTCGGGAGTGCGGCTGCGCGACGCTCTGCGGATGCTCTGTGCGGACGTCAGTCAGGAAATCAGCTTCTGCCTGGTCGACGGCGGTCTCGTCTTCAGCGAGCGCGACTCGATGCCCGAAGAGCCCGACCTGCGCTTCTACAAGATCGAGACCCTGCTCGAGGAGACCGGGGAAGAGGTCGACGACCTCATCGATCTCGTCCAGGAGTACACCGGCGGCGAGAGCTGGGAATACGATCGGGTGATGATCGACTTCTGGACCGGCCTCCTGGTAGTCCGGCAGACCGAGGACGTCCACCGGCAAGTGAGCCTCCTGCTCGACCGCCTGCTCAACGACGGTCGCGCTCCGGAGACGGAGTCGCAGAAGCGTCGAGCAAAGACGGCGCGCGAGCTCGATCGCGTTCGAGGAGACTTCAGGTTCGATGATCATGGTGCCATGGACGTGGCGCAGACCCTGTCCGAGGCGCTCGGCAAGCCGATCGTGATCGACGAGGACTACGAGAATGAGCTCATCTCGATGGAGCTGGAGGAAGCCACGCTGAGCCGAGTGCTCGAGGTTCTGGCGAGGAAGCTCGAGCTGTGGGTTTCCATCGAAGAAGCGGGCGTGGTGCTCGCCGAACGCCCCTACCTGGAGGTGGAGCTCTACGACCTGAATCCCCTGTTCGAGCGAGTCGAGGACGAGTCGGAGTTCGTCGATGGACTGGAAGACCTGATCCGTGACCAGGTCTCTCCGGCCTTCTGGGACCTCGTTCCAGAGGCGTCGATCCGCTGGTGGAACGGGCGCCTCCTCGTCGAGGCGATACCGGGAGTCCACGAGGAGGTCGCCCAGCTGGTCGACGCCCTGCAGCGCGTCCTCGATTGATCGGGGAGCCCGATTGCGGGACGGCCGATTTCGCGGATCTTTTCTGATGGGTCCGCCAGGCCTTTCTCGCTTCTGATGGCGGGGCCGCTGGCGCCGAGGGAGGGGCCGGCGCCCGCCATCTGTCTGGCCGGAATGCCCCCGGAAGGCGCGCCGCCGTGACTCCCTCCGACCCCGACCCCGACCCCCGCCCCACCGACCGAGCCGGGCCCTACGAGCTGATCGAGGAGCTCGGCCGCGGGGGCATGGGCATCGTCTACCTCGCCCGGCGGGCGGACGGCCAGTTCCAGAAGCGCGTGGCGGTCAAGCTGATCCGCACCGGGATGGACAGCGAGGAGATCCTCGCCCGCTTCGAGCGCGAGCAGCAGGTCCTGGCCAGCCTCGAGCACCCGGGGATCGCGCGGTTGATCGACGGGGGGCTCGATGACGAGGGTCACCCCTTCCTGGTGATGGAGCTCGTCGAGGGGGTTCCGATCGATCGCTGGTGCGAGGAGCGGGGACTCTCCCTCGACGAGCGGCTGCAGCTGTTCCGCCAGGTCTGCGCGGCGGTCGAATCCGCGCATCGGAGCCTGGTGGTGCACCGTGATCTGAAGCCGGGGAACATCCTGGTCACGTCCGACGGACAGCCGAAGCTGCTCGACTTCGGCATCGCCAAGGTCCTCGCCGACGCCGGCGGGGAGGCGCGCGGGGAGGAGACCCGAACCGACTCGAGGCAGCTGACCCCGGAGTACGCGAGCCCCGAGCAGGTGCGTGGCGATCCGATCACCACCGCGACCGACGTCTACTCGCTGGGCGTGATCCTCTACCAGCTCCTGGTCGGCCGCCGGCCGATCCTCCCGGACGAGAGCTCGGCCGGAGCGATGGAGCGTGCGATCTGCGAGGAGGAGCCGCTGCCGCCGAGCACCGTGCAGGGCCTGCCGCGCGGTCTCCGACGGAAGCTGGCCGGCGATCTGGACCTGGTGGCGCTCAAGGCCCTGCGCAAGGAGCCCGATCGTCGCTACCGCTCGGCGGCGGAGCTGGCCGCGGACCTCCAGCGTTTCAGCACCGGTCTCCCCGTCGAAGCGCGCCCCGACACGTGGGGTTACCGGGCGGAGCGGTTCACCCGGCGCAACCCCGTAGCGGTCGGTACCGCCACGCTGGTGGTGATCGCGCTGATCGCCGGACTGGTCTTCAGCACCTACCAGTACGGTCGCGCCAGCGAAGCGCAGGAGAGGATCGCGGACCAGCTGGAGGTCGACCAGGAGAAGACGGAGCAGCTGCGGCTCTTGACCGTCACCCTGGAGGAATCGCGCCAGCGGCTGGTGAAGCAGCGCGGTCTCGCGGAGTCGCGGGCGGAGGAGCTGGAGCGGCTCAACGAACAGCTCCAGAAGGAGACCGAGCTGGCCGAACACGAGCAGCGGCGCGCCGAGAGCTCTCTCGATGAGCTGCAACGGGTCAACGCCGAGCTCGCGAGCGAGAGCGAGCTCGCCCGCGAGCGATATCGAGACGCCTGGAGCTCGGCCCGGGCGATGCTCTTCGACATCCACGACGGTCTGTCCCGCGCTCGCGGAGCTTCCCGGGCGATGGAGCTGGTGGCCAATCTGGGAGTGGCCCTCCTCGACGAGCTGGCGGCGAACGCCGAGGTCCACCCGGCCCTCCAGCAGGATCTCGTCAAGGGCTACCTGAGGCTCGCCGCGATCCTCGGCGACATCGGGGGCCCCAGCCGCGGGCGCGGCGCCAGAGCCCTGGAGCTCCTCGAGAAGGCGGTGGCGATCGCCGAAGAGCTGCACTCGGAGGACGAGGCGGACCCGAACCGCATCTACGACCTGGCCGCGGCGGTGAACTCGCGGGGGATCATCCTCTCGCAGCGCGGCCAGAGCTCACGGGCCGCGGATGACTTCCGGAGAGGCCTCGAGCTGTGTGCCGTCTTCGATGACGAGGTCCCCCGGAACCCGAGGCGGATATACCTCCTGTGCCTGGTGACCAGGAATCTCGCACAGCTCCAGCTGGTGGGTGGCCGGTACGAGGAGGGGCTGGCCCTCCTGGAGAGCTGTGTCGAGTGGATGGAGTTCTGCGCGGAGGAGAACCCCGAGCGCGCGTATCAGCTGCACCAGCTGCTGACGAGCATCGCCACGGCCTCGACCCGGTTGCGGGGACCCGAGGGCGCCATCCCCGTGCTGGAGCGGGGTCTCGAGTGGTTCACCGAGCTGACCCGTGAACACCCGGAGGACGCGGTCTACCGACTCGAGGTCGCGGCCCTGCAGCTGGCTCTCTCACGGAGTTACGCCGATGTCGGCCGGCTGCCCGAAGCGGTCGAGCTGGCCCGGAATCAGGTGCAGGAGACGCGGGGCCTGATCGAGCTCGAGCCGGGGAATGCGGGCGCCAGGATGAACGGAATGCACGCGATTGCCCACCTCGGCGAGCTCCTCGCGCGGCAGGGCCGGTGGGAGGAGCTGATCCCCTGCGCCAGGGAGGGGCTGAAGCACGCGGAGGAGCTGGTCCGGCTCGACCCCGAAAACGTGCGGACCCGCGAGATGCTCGGTCAGTACCTCATTCAGCTCGGCCGTGCGGAGTTCGAGCAGGGCCGAGCGGCGGAGAGCGAGCAGCTCCTGACCCGGGCGATGCGCGAAGCCGAGGAGCTGCTGGAGCAGCTGCCGAGCCGCTACTCCCTGCACGTCCTCCTGTACAGCTCGCGGGCCAACTTCGCCCAGCTGTGCCGGCACGTGGCGGAGGACGAGGACGAACTCCTGGAGCGGAGGATCGAGAGCTGCCGCGAGTCGATCGAGTACTTCCGTCGGGCGCGCCAGCAGATCGAGGGCACGAGCGGCGACGTGACGATCTTCGGCGATCGGGAGATCCTGCTCCAGCGACTGCGCCACGACGAGGAGCGAGCCGTCGCCTACCTGAAGCAGCTCGAAGGGGCGGACGCCGATTCGAGCGATTGATGCGCGGCCCGCGCCGTCTCCGTCACCTCCAATCGCCGTCGAGGACGAATGCGCCCCAGTGGTACGGACGCACCGCTTCGCCCGGCGTCGATCTCTGCTCGCGGAGGATCGACAGCTGGGCCTGGCGGAGCGCCTCGCCGCGCGACATCCTCCGCCTCCAGATGTTGATGTAGAACTTCCGCATCAGGTCGCTCGTCGATTCGTCGTCCACGCTCCACAGTGAACTGATCACGGTCTCGGCGCCGGCGAGCCGGAACGCGCGGCGGAGGCCGATCATCCCTTCGCCGACCTTGACCGCTCCGAGAGACGTCTCGCATGCGGACAGGACCACGAGCTCGCAGTCCTCGAGATCGAGCCACGCCGTCTCGGTCGCGGTGAGCAGTCCGTCGTCCTCCCGGTCGGGGTCGGGGAAGTTCGCGCCGGAGAGAACCACGCTCGAGAGCAGGCCGGGGAGCACGTTCTCGAGCTTCGACTCCGGCGTTGATTCCATTCCGACGCGGAGCTCCTTGAACTGGATCCGTCGACTGTCGGCGGTCGTCTCGGCCACTTCGGCCAGCGAAGGGACGCCCTCGGGGCTGAAGAAGCCGTGGGTGGCGAGGTGGATGATCTGGAACTCCCCCATCTCGGCCTTGAGCCGTTCCTCGGTGGCCGCCGACTTCGACAGGTAGAGTCCCTTGCTGCTCCCGTCGCCTCCAAAGCAGCCCTCGTGGAGCTCGAGAATGGTCTGGCACTCCAGTCGGGTGGCGGCGAGGCGCGGCCAGAACTCGGCGAAACCCCGCGACTCTTCATCTCCTGCGACCGGTTCGGGTTGGTCGTCGCGCTTCGAGTAGTTCACATCGCCCGCGACGAGCAGGTTCCCGGCCAGCAGTTGCGGCTTCCTCTCCAGGATCCGCGCGAGGGAGGCGACGTCCTGAAGGTAGCTGACCGAGTATCTCTCGAGCAGGAACGCACCGTCATCGACGGGAATCACCTCGAAGGGAAGCCGGCCCAGGAAACCGTCCGGAGAGACGATGATCTTGTCGACACCCTGGAGATGCTCCTCGATCGGCGTCCAGAGGGCCTCGCGGAGCAATCCGCCCTGCTCGAAGAGGGGGTCGTCCGGCTCATCCATCACCACCCCCCGGGACGTCCGAAGCACATCGAGAAAGGCGTCCACCCGGTCCATGACCGCCCGGGCGGAGCCGAGGTGGATCCGGATCGGCTCCGGATCACCGTGCCGGATGACCCAGGCGCTCAACTGCTCTCCGAGCCAGCGGCTCTGGTGGACCAGCTCGCCGTCCCGCCAGACCGCCGGCTCGCAGTGTTTGTGCACGAGGAAATCGACCACCGCACAGCCTTCGGGAATGCTGGGCGCGAGGTTCGCGAGCTTCTCGATCGAAACGTCGGCGGATTCGATGGCCGCGGCGATCCTGCGCTCCAGCTGGAAGCGCTCTTTCCCGATGGCCCTCAGGAGCTTCTGGTGCTCGGTCGCGTCCGAGATGTCGTAGGGCTGGCGGTACGCCTCCTTCGACAGGCGGGAGTTCGTCTTCCTCAGCTCATCGATCCACGGCCTGACCTCCTCCGGGCAATCGTCGATCTTCCGCTCGCCGATGGACCGCATGCTCCGGGAGATCTGCCCCTTCCATCGCAGGACATGGTCGTAGACCTCGCGCGGCGCATGATCCGGCGCACCCTCGCGAGTGGCCAGCGCCAGGAGGACTTCCAGGTACCAGAACTCCTTCTTCTGGTGCAGGATCCGCTCGTACTCGGCCTGGCTCTCCCAGGCGTCCCCGAGATGCTCGAGCTGAACCGCCAGCCCCCGGGTCGCATAGGACCAGGCTGCGGCGGGATCTCCAGCGTCATCGAGGAGCCAGGCGAGATTGTCGAGACTGATCGCATTGGTGGGGTGCCTGGGGCCGAGGGTCTGCTCCCGTACGCGAAGCGCTCGCTCATAGAACACGCGCGCTTCGTCGTAGTCACCCTGGCTCTGGAAACAGGAAGCCAGGTTGCTGGCGCAGTTGGCGGTCCGGGCGTGGTCGACCCCGAGGGTCTCCTCGAAGATCCGGAGAGCCCTTTCCAGCACTTCCTGCGCCTCGCTGTACCGACCCAGCCGATCGAGGAACATACCCAGGCGGTCGAGACAGGTGGCGGTGCTGGGATGTTCCGGGCCGAACGTGGTCTCATAGCCACGAAGCGCTCGCTCGAGCAGGGGGAGCGCCTTGTCGACCTTGCCCTGATTCTCGAGGCAAGATGCCAGGCTGGCGAGGATCGGTAGCGTTTGGGGGTGATCGGGCCCCAGCTTCTCCTCGCAGATCCGAAGGGCTCGCTCGTACAGGGGCAGTGCTTCATCGTAGTTGCCCTGAACATCGAGAAGCTCGGCGAGACCGGAAGCTGTGTCCACGTGTTCCGGCCCGCGGGTTCTCTCGTAGATCCGGATCACTCGCTCCAGCATCGGACGAGCCTCACTGTAGTACCCCTGGTACCTGATGAGCCTCGCCAGGTTCTGGCAGAGGATGGCGGTGGTGAGATGGTCCGGCCCGTACGTCTTCTCGATGATCCGCAGCGCCCGTTCGTAGAGTGGCCGCGCCTCGTCGAGCTTGCCCTGACGTTCGAGGATCGAGGCGAGGTTGTTGAGGCTCACCGACGTGTCCGGATGCTCGGGACCGAGTGCCTCCTCCCTTATCTCGAGCGTCCTCTGGACGAGCCCTCGAGCCTCGGCGTATCGGCCCTCGCGGAGGCAGACTCGCGCCACGTTGTTGAGGCTGACCGCGGTGTCCGGGTGGTCGGGGCCGAGGTTCTCCTCCCGGATCCTCAGCGCCCGCTCGAAGTACGGTCGAGCCTCGCGGAAGGTGCCCTGATCCAGGTGGATCTCTCCCAGGGCATCGAGGGGCCCGGCGTTGTCCGGATGGTCGACACCGCGCGCAGCCTCCAGGACTTGCACGCGTTTCCTGGCATCGTCGAGCAGGGCGGCTCGCTGTTCCGCCAGCGAGAGCGTCGCCGGCGTGCCCTCGAGGAAGCGGACCTCGAAGGCGCCCGTACCGCCGTAGAGGGCGCACACCTCCAGCCGGTAGTCCTGGTCTCGCTTCATCGAGGGCAGCACCAGGCGAGACTGAAGGCCGACGAGGCCGTTGCCATCTTCGGCCAGCAGGTTCCCGTCGCCGTCCCGAAGCACCTGATAGGGATCGAAGAAATACGAACGCACCTCGAGGTGGTACGGGCCGTCCGCGGGGAGCTCGAGTCGGCATCGTCTGGTGAGCGCGGGCTCCGCTCGGTAGCTCCGGATCGCCTCGGTCTCGGTCTCCGGAGCCGATTCCTCCACGACACCTTCGACTACGTCTCCAGGCCGAAGGACGGGCAGCTGTTCAGCGTCCTGCGCTGCTGGGGAAGGTGCAGGCACCTGGACGAACATGCTGATGCAGGTCAGGAGATTGATGATCATGCTTGCTTCCAATCGCCGTCGAGGACGACCGATCCCCGGCGATGCGGGTGCCGTGATTCCTGCCTCTACTGCTGGTCAGGCCGCTCGGTCCGTGACCTCTCCGCTCTCCTGATACTCCCTTCGTTCGAATCCGACAACGACAAAACCAGAAGGAGCCATCCGGGCGGTGTGCTGGTCCACTGATCGTCGTCGGTCTTCCAGGGCCGAACCCAGGGCTCTGCGCATCGATGTCGAGGTGGCGGAGAATGCACGGGCTTCGTATCATCCTGCTCAGGCACTACCTGGAGGTTCGCTCGCATGCTGATCGCCAAACCCGACGGTCCCGTCGAATCGCTTCCCGAGTTGATCCAGGGCCTCGAGGCCCGAGTCGGGCAGTTCGCGGAGGCGAACAAGGACGAGATCATCTTCCCCGGCCACGAGCAGGGCTTCACCCGCCTGCTCGTCTCACTCGGCTCGCTGGTCGGTTCCCTCCTGTGCTGGCTGGCCTTCTTCTTCTCGGGAGTGTTCACCGATTCCGACGCCGTTCGCTTCGGCTTCGTCGGCGTCGCCCTGCTGCTCGGACTGTACAACCGCATCGACGACCGCCGGGAGAAGAAGCGCGTCAAGCGGTACAACGAGGGCGCGCGGATCGGGCTGGGTGCGACCGTGATGTTCGCCACCGCCCTGCTCGAGCCGGGACACACCGAGGCGGAGTTCGGCCTGGCCATCATGACGACGGACCGGGGGCTGCAAGCGGACGCCGACCGCCTGGCGAGGATGGCCGACCATCTCTACGCGCTGGGTCACGAGGGGCTCGAGCCGATCCCCGAGCACCTGACGGAAGCGGTCGAGCGCTTGCGCGGCGATCGCGTCGATCACCAGAAGTGGATCCTCCTGCCGAGAGAATTCACCGGGAACGACGAGACCTGGTTGGTGGCCGTTCTCTTCTACCCCGAGCTCCTGCCCCGAGGGTGCGTCGATCGCACCCTCTGGCCGGTGCTCTACCACCAGGACGACCGCGACGTCGGGCTGATGGTGCCGGACCGGGAGCTGTGGTGGGAGCCGCGGGTGGATCGGTTCATGGAGGTCTGGGAGGACACCCCGCCCGAAGGGTCCGAGGAGCTCGTCGAGGCCGGCGAAGTCGCGTCCTCCTGAGGTGACGGTGGCCGAACCCCACGCAGCGATTCTCCACCGACTCGAGGAGGCGCAACGACCGGCGCTGCCCGCGCCGCCCAGGCTCCGCCTGCTGCTCCTGCTCACCGCGGTCAGCGCCTTCCGTTTCTTCACCGTCGTCCTGCTGCCGTTCACCTGCTTGCTCATCGTCGCCCTCCCGGTCTTCATCAGGTTCGCCACCGGAGAGCGCGCACCGGGGTTCGTCGGCGAGCTGTGCTGGATCGCTGCCCTGTGGATCGCCATCGCCTGGTGGCGGACCTTCCGGCGGCGGCCGGCGGAGTCGGGCGACGGCATCGTCCTCGAGCAGGCGCAACATCCGAAGCTCCACGAGCTGGTCGATCGCCTCGCGCAGGCCACGGGAGCATCGCCGGTCGACGAGATCAGCATCGGGCCCTGGAGCTCCTTCGGTGTTCGCGAGGAGGGCGGCGGGTTCTTCGGCGGGAAGCGGCGGTACCTGCTGTCGCTCGACCAGAACGACCTCGAGAAGCTCGACCTCGCCGAGCTCACCTCGATCCTCGGACACGAGCTCGCGCACTTCAGCGAGGGACACACGCGGCAGGGACTGAAGCTCGCTCGCCGGACGCGCTTCCTGTGGGTGCTTGGCGAGGAGCTGGCGAAGAGCCGGTGGCGCTTCGCCAATCCCATCTACCTCGAGCTGTTGCTGTTCACCGCGATCTTCGACCGGCTGTACGCCTCGATATCCCGCCGCCAGGAGCTGCAGTCGGACGCGATGGCGATCCACCTCGTCGGGCCGCACGCGTTCGCGAGCTCCCTCGGGAAGGAGGTCCGGGGAGCGGTCAAGACGCGGTCGTGTCTGCCCCGCTACCTCGACGCCGCGGCTTCCGCGGGGGACCGCCGGCGGAACATCCTGCGCGAGGTCGAGGAACACGAGCCGACCCCCGAGGAGGCCGAACTGCTGCGCGAGCGCATCGACGCGGAGTATCACGCGACGACGAGGCGCTACGACTCTCACCCCTCCATCACGGAGCGGCTCGAGCAGGCGCAGCACCTCGCGCGGCAGCACCCAGAGCTGGCCGAGCTGGAGGCCCTGCGCGGGGGCGGAGCGGCCTACGACGTGCTCCTCGCCGGCGGTTGGCGACCGCTGGAGGTCACCGTCTCCACCGCGCTGATCGCGCGGGAGCTGGGCGTGCTACACGGCGCGATCGGACTGCGCGGCGAGCTGAAGGTCCCGCCCGGCGAGCTGCACCTGCCCCCTGTCTCGGTCCACAAGTTCCACGCGGTGACCACTCTCACCCTGCTGATCGGCGCGATCGGCGGACTGCTGCTCTTCGGCGTCTTTCTCGCCGTCGCGGTCGTCACTCCCGAAGAGGTGCCCGAGGCGGCGCGGGAGATCCTGATGGTCATCGAGGGGAGCTTCCTGGCGATGTTGCTCGTCGCTCTGTGGGCGCGCGGGGTACGTCTCACCTCGAGTGCCTCGGGGCTGGTCTGGGACGGATTCCTCGGCCGCGAACGAATCGCCTGGGACGACGTCGAGGCGTTGCGAGCGAATCGCAAGCGCCTTCAGGTCATCGGGCTCTCCGGAGGCCGGCAACTAACCTTCACCGTGCGCGGGGATCGCCCCGACCGTTACCGTCTCGCCGACGTGATCCTCGAGCTCTCCCCTCGACTGGCGTTCGTGGGCTGGGGCACCGGTCTCGCCCGGGTCGAACGGCCGCATGCCGGGATCGCCGAGCTCCCCGACAAGGTCTGGGAGGAGGATGACGAGCTCCACGTCGAGGGCCCCGGCGCGACGCGCCTCTCCATCGGTGATTCCCACCCGCTCCACGCGGCGATCCGCGAGGCGCTTCAGCGCCGGCTGCTGCCCGCGATGCTCGAGCGGGACCGTGAGCGGGCGTAGACGCGCCGGTTGCAGCGCCAGGATCGGATGGTCGGGCGGCGGAGGTGAGCCGAACGACACGAAGCCCGCGCTGGCTCGCCGTCTACAGGTAGTAGCCGGTACAGGAACGGCAAAGCTCGATATCGTCCTTGCGCCCTTCGCCGAACAGGCGGAGCATTTCCTGGCGCTTCGCCGAGTGGAAGATCTCGCGCAGGCTCGCTTCGTGGATGCTGCCGATCACGCCCCGGGCGTTCAGGTCCGCGCAGCACACCGTGGCGCGGCCGTCGGGCAAGAGGACCAGGTTCTTGATCAGGAAGTAGCAGACCTTGCCCCGGTTGACTTCCTCGTGCCAGCGGTAGCCGCTGTCGTCGATCCCCAGCTCCTCGCTGCCGTCCCAGTTGTGCGGGTGCCGCAACGACACCTCGTCGATGCGGGCGAACAGCTCCTGGAACTCCTCCTCCATCCAGTCCGTGGTCAGGGGCCGCTCCGGATCGACGACGCTGACGACTCCGGTACGGATCGGGCGCCGGCTCTCGGCATTCAGCTCGATGAAGCGTGAAACGTTCCGGCGGACCTTCTCCCACTTCGCCGGAGCGCGTAGCTCTTCGAAGGTCGCCACCGTCCCGCCGTCGATGCTCACGCGCAGGACGTCCAGCGCCTCGGACTCGATCAGCACCCGGGACTTCGCCTCGCCGAGCGCGACGGCGTTGGTCAACAGGTTGACCTCCGGCAGGCGGTCCTTGAAGCGCGCCACGACCGCCAGCATCTCGGCCAGACGGGGGTGCAGCAGCGTCTCCCCCCCGCTGTGCAGCTCGATGCGATTCAGCTGGAAGCCCCCGGGGCCGACGAGGTCCGAGAGAATCCTCTCCAGCGTTTCGGCCGACATGAGCTGCTGCGGCTTCGTGTGATCCAGGCTGCACCACTTGCAGCGCAGGTTGCAGGAAGAGCAGAGCTCGATGTTCATCCACTCCAGCGTGTCGGGGGCGTTCACGCGGGCCATCCTCGGAAGTACCTACGAGAGTGTCCAGCGGGAGGTCGGCGCTTTGTCGTTGCCGGTTCGAGGCCAGGGGCGTATCAAGGGCGGGGCCTCCGGCTCGGGTCGATCCCTGAGCCCGGTCGGATCACCTACCTGAATCACCATGCTGCTACTCCCCTGCCTGTTGATCTGCCTCACCAACCCGGCGCCCGGTGCGGAGGATCTTGTCCGCTTTGACGATCACTTCCTCGATCGCACGATGCGCCTCGACCTGATCCAGTTCGGCGACGCCGAACAGCTCTCCTTCTCGATCGATCAGGTCCTCGAGGAGGGAAGCTGGGCGGGAAACCCGCGTCGCCTGCTCGACGACAGCGGGCAGGGGATGTACTTCGTCGAGGTCCGTGAGCTCGACACGGAGGAGCTGCTGTACTCCCGCGGGTTCGCGACCCTCTTCGGTGAGTACCAGACGACGGCCGACGCGAAGAACGGACTGAAGCGCTCCTACCATCACGCCGTCCGGATTCCCTTTCCGCGGCGACCGGTGACCCTCGTCATCGACGGGCGCGGCGCAGGGAATCTCCTCGAGCCGATCTTCACCGCGCGGATCGATCCGGCGAACGTGAACATCATCCGCGAGAGGCCGCACAGCGGGGTGACGGTGAAGGAGATCGTCATCAACGGACCTCCCCACCGGCAGGTCGACCTCGCCCTGGTCGCCGAGGGCTACACCGCCGAGGAGCAGGATGAGTTCTGGAAAGACGCTGCACGCTTCGCTGGGGTGATCCTGCGCACCCAGCCGTTCGAGCGCCGGAAGGAAGACGTCAGCATCCGGGCCGTCTTCTTCCCCTCGGCGGAGAGTGGAGTCGACCAGCCGCGCAAGGGGATCTTCCGGAACACCGCGGTCGATTCCGCGTTCAATTCGCTCGATCTCGATCGCTACCTGCTGATCGACGACACGCGGGCCATGCGGGACATCGCCGCCGCGGCGCCCTACGATCACCTCCTGGTGCTGGCGAACTCGAGTCGCTACGGCGGCGGCGGAATCCACGGCGACTACTGCATCTCCACCGTCGACCACGCGCAGAGCGAGTTCGTCCTGATGCACGAGCTCGGCCACGCCTTCGGCAACCTGGCCGACGAGTACTTCGGCGCGGAGGTCGCCTACAACGAGTTCTTTCCCGCGGGCCAGGAGCCGCACGAGCCCAACATCACCGCGCTGCTCGATCCCGAGGACGTGAAGTGGAAGCACCTCCTGACCCCCGGCATCCCGATCCCGACGCCGTGGGGACAGGATGAGATCGCGGAGCTGGATGCGCGCTCGAGCACGCTTCGGGAGGAAATGCGCGCGAAGCTCGAGGAGCCGGGGAGAACGCGGAAGGAGCTCGGCGACCTGCGTAGCGAATACCGCGCGAAGCTCGGCGAGCTGGACGATCAGGCGGACCGGATCCGCCGGCACTACCAGGAGCTCTACCGCGGCAAGGTCGGCGTCTTCGAGGGCGCCGGCTACTCACCGAAAGGCCTCTATCGCTCCGAGGTTCACGTCGGCATGTTCCACGAGGGTTCCTATGGACCGGTGAGCGAGGCGGCGATCGAGCGGGTGATCGACCAGCTCACCACGGGAGGTTCCAGACCATGATCGATCTCGCGACGATCCTGACGGCGGGGATGCTGCTGGGAGCTCCGGCGGCGGGCGGGCAGCAGCCCGCCGGCGAGGAGGCGGAGAAGCTCGCCCGGCCTGACGCGGCCCAGTACGCCTACCACGAGCTGGAGCGGATCCAGTTCGTCTGCCTCGACCCCTGCACCTGGCAGGGGCGGGAGTACGACGATCACTCGACCGACCTGGCTGAGATGCGCCTGCCGAAGCTCGACGTCGATCAGTGGTGCGAGGCGGCGAAGTCGTGGGGCGCGAAGGAGATCCTGTTCGTCGCCAAGCACACCGGCGGCTTCTGCTGGTGGCAGACGGAGACGTCCGACTACAGCGTCAAGAACATCG
>CAZCAC010000096.1:0-32841 GCA_964496575.1 uncultured Planctomycetaceae bacterium
ATCAGCGTGGCGATTGGGGGGGAGTTGACCCTGGGGAAACGCGGGGCCCCACAGGGGCGGCAGGGGCCGCCTACCTGTTCGTGCGGAACGGCGCGAGCTGGGCTCAGGGCGCCTATCTGAAGGCGTCCAACACCGACGCGGGCGACGAATTCGGCCACGCCCTGGCGGTCTTCGGCGAATCGGTGGTGATCTGCTCCCCCGACGAGGGCAGCAGCGCCACGGGAGTGGACGGAGACCAGGCCGACGACAGCGCCGATGGCGCCGGCGCCGTGTACGAATTCGGTCCTCCCTACGCGCCCGGTGTCCCCTTCTGCACCGGCGACCTCGGCGCGGGCACGCCTTGTCCTTGCGCCAACGACAACGACGGCAGTGTTCCCGGGGCGGGCTGCGCCAACGGGCCCTTCGCCTCCGGCGCGCAGTTGAGCGGAACCGGTTTGCCGAGCGTCGGCGCGGACACCCTGGTGCTCACCACCACCGGCCTGGACCCGAACAACTCGGGCCTCTACTTCCAGGCCGACAACGCGGTCAACGGAGGGGACGGGATTCACTTCGGGGACGGCCTCCGCTGCGCCGGGGGCGCGCTGATCCGTCTCCAGGTCCGAGCCTCCGACACCTCCGGCGCTTCGCACACCACCCTGTCGATCGGGGCCAAGGGGGCGGTGAGCGCCGGCGACACGAAGCGCTACCAGTGCTGGTATCGAGACAACTCGGGGAGTCAGCCCTGCGGCGCGGGGGTCCACGACTTCAACCTGTCGAACGGGTACGAGGTCACCTGGTTGCCGTGACGGCAGGGATGGAACTGTCGGCTCCTTACGCGGACTGACGGGAAGCGGAAGTTCCAGCGCCAGCAGTGGGGCGCGCTGGGGAGAGCGTGTGCACAGGTACCCATCGCCCGCGAATCCCACGGTGCCACCCTGACCACTCCGGCCCGAACGAGGACCCATGACGTTTTCGAGGCGGCTCCAGTCGGATCCCTGCGAGCAAGGTGAAGATCACCGGCGGAAACCCAGCTTTGGACGAGACAGCCGGAATCTTCTACCCATCCTCGTCGATCTCTGCGTTGAGATCCGGCTCTCTGCGATCTCCGCTCCCTTTCGGCACGAACCCCGAGTCCGTCCTGGGGGGACGATCGAGAGACCGGAGTGGGTGCGCTGAGGATCGGGGTGGTGAGACTTTCGTTCGCCTTGTCGTCCATTCCGCCCGGAAGTGAAGGGCGATGCACATGCCGCGCCGGTCACCTTTCTCCCGGCGGAAGGAAACGAGCCGGCGGGTATCACCCCGCCGGCTCCCCCGTGCTTCCACACGGTTCCGATGGCAGACTCGAGTCGATCAGGGCAGGAAGTTCACCGTGATCGCGTTGGGAGTGTTGAACTGGAAACCACAGGGACCGGCCGGGTCGCGGTACCAGCAGTGGAAACGGTAGGTGGTGAAGGGCGCGATCCCGTAGGCCGCCGCGAGTCCTGGCCCGCGAGTGATCGTGCCGGTCGCGCCGGAGTTCTGCACTCCGAAGCGGATCAGACCACCGCCCGCACAGCGGAAGCCGTCGCCGAAGGGGAACGGCCCGATCGCGTTGTTCGCCCGGAACATGAAGGCGAAGACGTTCACCGGTAGCTGGTTGACGGTCAGCACCAGGTTGTCCGCGCTGACGCTGGAGGATCCGCTCGCGCTCAGCAAGGCTCCCTGACCGGTCGAGTTGGCGCAGCCCGCGTTCGGGTCGATGTTGCCGCAGGGCGCGCCGGTACCGCAGAAGCAGTACTGGGTGGCGAGGAGCTCACACTCGTCGGGAATCCCGTTCATGTTGCCGTCGGGCGAGGTGCCCAGGGCGATGTCGATCGCGTCCTCGACCCCGGTGCCGTTGCAGTCGAAGATCGGCTTGTAGAGTGTGTCGAGCGCGTCGAGGTCGTCCCCGAACACGATCCCCGCGGTCCGGGCGGTGGCCAGCGCGATGTTCTCCGCGGCGCAGAAGATGCCGGGGAAGGGGGAGACGCCGCCGGCCGCCGGCGTGGTCAGGATGTCCCCTTCCTCGATCGGAATCCCGAAGATCGAGTCGGGCATGCCGATCACCGGCGAACCGCGCCGCACCGAGAAGAGCACCATGTCGGTCTGACCGGTCAGCCAGTCGTAGGGAACCGCCGAGGGCTCGAACGCCCCGGAGCCGTTCTCCCAGATCGCCAGCGCGTCGAGATCGTCGTGCTCGCCCAGGACGTTCAGTCCGAGCTGCAGGCCCCACGCCCACACCGCCGGCGGACCGCCGGGCGCGGGGGTGACGAGGATCTCGGCGCCGGTGACGCCCACCGTCGCGGCGGAGTTGGAGCCGGGCACGCCCGAGAGCGGATCGAAGATCGCATCGTCGAGCGAGAAGTAGATCGGGAAGAACCCCGGATCGCCGGGACTCATCCAGTTGACCGCGTCCAGGTTATCGCCGATGTTCGGGAAGCCGACGAGGTCCGGTTCCTTCAGGCCGGTTCCCGGGTACGCGAAGCCGCTGCCACTCGGCTGGCCGTCCCCGTCGACGACTCCGACGTGCCCCGCGAGCGCCGCCATCGGCGGCAGCGGACCGGGAGGCAGCGGCAGCACGTTGCGCCAGCAGTCCGCGGGGTGATCGACGGGAGGGGCTTCGGTGGTGAGGTCGGGTGGGAAGGAGGGGCCGATGTAGCCGCGGGCGAACTCATCGGTGGAGAAGAGATAATCGCCGGGGTACCCCGGCGCCACCGATCCGTCGTTCATCGGGTAGTCCCAGCCGTACGAGAGGGCGTCGACCTCGACCAGCCCCGGAGTGCCGCCCGGGTGACCGACGCAGGCCGCCCAGCCGGGCAGCCCCAGTCCGGCGGGGCCGGCGCTGATCTTGATACCGGGGGTCGGCAGCGGACCGAGGGCGGGCATGCCGGTGACCGGCACGAGGATGTCCCCCTCGGTGATCGGGGTTCCGGTGAAGGAGTCGGGGACGCCGACGGTGACGCTGTGCCAGTCGATGGAGAAGTCGAACTGGGCCGAGGCGACCCCGGCGAGCCCGGTCAGGCTCAGGGCCCCGAGGGACAGGCGGAGAAGAGAAGCGTTGGAGGACGTGAAGCTCATTGGAATGCGAGGAATCGGGTGCGGCGGGTTCACGAAGAGCGCTGGCGGGCTGCCGGCCTCACTTCCAACTGAGGGGAGCGGGCGCCGCTGGACAGAAAACTCGACAAAGGGGTCCGGAAAGCCCCGTCACGTGGCGGACGTCTGCCGCTCGGACGACCCCCGGCTCTCTCCACCCGGGATCACCCGCCGGCCGGCCCCGTGTGCCCCCTACATCTTTCGATTCTTCATCGAGTTGACGTGCCCCGTCTCGATGTCGATCTCGAGCACCTTGTAGATCGGCACGCCCTCCTGCCCGGTCATCGCCTCGATGGCGGACTTGCGAGTCGCGGGGCGGGCGAAGGAGAGGGTCACCCGCCAGAATCGCTCGTCCTGGGAGAGCTCGATCTCCTCCAGGGTGAGCTGGGGGGTCTGATCCGCTTGGTAGAGCTCTCCCATCGCCTGCATCGCCTGCTGCACCGCCAGCTTCGCGTCGATCATCGCTCGCTCGTGTTCAATCTCGGGAAACGTCCGGCGGAGCGAGGCGACTCGACCATCGCTCCTCGAGCGGCATCGTAACCTCCCCCGGCCGCCCTGGCGCGACTCTCCGCCGCGATTGTCCCTATCCCGAATCGCCCGTCGCCTGGGGATATTGGCAAGATCGAGGCGAGGGCGTATCCTGCGTCGGCCCCTTCCCATTCGCATCCGGGGCAGGCCAATCACAACCAGGGCAGGTGAACCGTGAGCGACCTCGAGCAGATCGTGGCAATCGTGGCGGGCTATGCGTTTGCACTCGTCGGGGGGTACCTCTACCTGACGAAGGTGGCCGAGGTCCTCTGGAGCCTCGACGACGATCGCGGGCCCCGGTACCTCCCCCAGCTTTCCGGTGTGGTCGGGCTGGTCGAGCGGACCCTGTACCTCACCGCCTTCCTGCTGTCGTGGCCGGCCTTCATCGCCCTCTGGCTGGTGATGAAGATCGCCGCCGACTGGAAGTCCGAGCGCCACTGGGGGGAAGCGCCGCGGCTCACCTACGCAGCCTTCTTCGTCGGCTCGGGGCTGTCGCTGCTCTACGCCGTGGCGGGGTGGTACATCATCCGGCTCGGGACCGAGAGCGCCTGGCTCGGGGCGACCGGGGCGACCGTCGCGCTGTTGATCGGCTCCGAGGGACTGCGGCAGTTGCTCCTGTACCATCGGAAGAAGATCCAGGGACCGAGCGGCGGCGACGCGGCGGTCGAGGCGGTGGCGCCGAGCGCGGCGGTCATCGCCGGGGCGATCGAGGTGCCGCCGGAGCCGCAGCCCGAGGCCGAGACCGAATCCGAATCGACGCCGGAGGCCGCTCCCGAGCCGGCTGACCCGGTCGAGGCCCCCGGTGCCGAGGAGCCGGCGCAGGCCGAGGTCGCCGCCGAGGAGACGGAAGCACCCGAGGAACCGCCTCTCCCGGAGGTGACGATTCCCACCGCCCCGCCGCCCCGTTCCCGTCGCACCCCCGAGGAGATCGTCTCGCAGGCGGAGAGGGTGCGCGCCGCGGTACGGGCCAACCCCGGCCAGGGCGTCGCGGAGATCTCCAAGACGCTGGGGGCCACCACGACGGAGCTGCGGCGGCCGGTGGAGCTCCTCCTCGCGGGCAAGATGCTCCGCAAGACGGGGGAGGGGCGACAGACCCAGTACTTCCCGGGGCCGAGTCGCCGCCAGAAGGTCACGCGGGTGGCGACCAACTCGAAGAAGAAGAAGGCGACGCGCAGGAAGAAGCGGCGCTGATCTACTCGTAGTCGGTTTCTGCGCGCTGCGCGCAGAAAGCAGGTTCGGAGGGCTTCGAGGCCCTCGAGAATCGCGATCCGAACAGTCTGTTGACCGGTTGGGATGCGGGCGTCAGCCCGCGCTACGCCGCCACCGATACCGGGCCACGGTCACGCTTGTGTACAACCCCCGAAACCCGGGGAGATTCAACGCCGGCATCGTAGGAGGGGCGCCGCCGGCGACGCGCTCCTCCCTCGGCGGATTCCCTGCCCCCCTCTCTTCACCGGTCGCGCCTCTCGAGCCGAGCCGCGGCCCTGACAGGACAGGACGATGACTCGACTCCAGGACGTTCGGGCCCCGTGGCGTACGGCGTTCGCGGCTCTCGCGCTTCTCACCTTCGCCGGCGTTCCCGCGGCCAGCGCGACGCTCCCCCAGGAGGCCGCGGTCGCCACCGATTCGCAGGCCGAGCTGCGACGGACGATCCTCGAGACGGCGGAGGCCTACGCGACCTTCGAGTGGACCGCCGGCGAGGAGAACGTCTTCCACGGCGAGACCCCGGGCGGGGTGCGCGTGGACACTCCGGACGTCTCCTTCCACCGGGACGGCTGGCACGCCGACGGCCGCAAGAACCACGGCATGCCGTACTCCTGGGGCGGCTTCAGCAGCATCGAGGAGTTCAAGGAGGGCCTCGCCGCCGGCCGCTACGCCGGCAACATCCCCGCTTCGACGCAGGCGCCGGGGACCGGGCTGGCGGTCGGCCTCGACTGCTCCGGCTTCGTCGCGCGGGCCTGGGACATGCCCGTGAAGCAATCGACCCGCACCCTCGGCGCGCTGTGCTACGAGCTCGGCGACTACGAGGAGCTGCTCCCCGGCGACATCCTCAATATCGTCAACGGCCACGTGGTCCTCTTCAAGGAGTGGGCCGACCCGCAGCACGACAGCATGCTGGTGTACGAAGCGGGACACCTGCAGGTCGAGGAGGCCCGGTACACGGTGGCCGAGCGGAAGCAGCGCGGTTTCGTGCCGATGCGCTACAAGCCGCTCGACGCGCGCTGGGTGGAGATGAAGCTCGAGCGACCCGAGGCCCTGGACTCAGGTGTAGCCAGAGGCGAGTGGGCTCCCGATGCCGAGGGTGTGTACCCCGATCTCACCGAGCTGACGAACCCGCTGGCGGACGCGAAGGCGATGGAGTGGGCGAGCTATCGAGTGACCGATTCGTTCGGACGGAGGCCGCCCGACACGAATCGCACCACCATGGTCGCGCGGGTCACGGGAGAGCGCGTCGAGACACAGACTCGCACCGATATGTTCGGGAAGCAGCTGATGACCGGTCACGGCGTCCCGAAGGACGCTCCGGTCGCCCTCTCCTTGGTCGAGTTCATGGCCTTCGAGGAGCCCCTCCAGGACGTGACGCTGATCGAGGGCTCGGCCGAGAAGGGCGAGTACGCGATCGGCACCCGCCGCTTCGCCGGACACCGGATCACCTGCTTTCTCGAGAGCGGCTGGAACATGCACGGCGTCGTGCGGCCGGTGACGATCGAGATCGACTGCGTGCTCTCCGACGAGGTCGGTTACCAGGGCGTGCTCGAGGCACGCTTCTTCTGCGAGATCGTCTGGGGGGAGGACGACGAGGGAGACCTGACCGTCAGCCAGCGAGAGCTCGTCTTCGCCCTGAATGGCTTCGGAGGGATGTAGACCCGCGCGCGCCGGTCCCGGGGCGAGGGCGGAAGCGGGAAAACGAACTTTGTAGCTCGACTCTATCCCCGTGATCACGGCCCGGCCCCTAGGATGTAGGGAGCCCCGATTGGCGGCCTTCCCACCGCGAGTCCCGCTCACTCTTATCAACGCCATGAGGATCTCGAAACACCTCGCTGCTCTGGTCCTGATCTCCGCGCTCACCGCGACGGCCTCCGCCTACCAGGCGCAATCCCTGGCCGCGCACTGGACGTTCTCGGAGACCTCGGGGACGACCTTCCACGACTCCTCGGCGAACGGCTTCGATGCCGCCATGCAGGGGGGCATCACGCTGGGGCACACCGGCGCGTATCCCTCGACCGGCAACTGCGCGCACTTCGACGCGAACCAGTCGCCGCACGCGGTGGTAATCGACGCCGAGCCGCTGACCAGCATGGTCGACGATCTGACGCTGGCCGCGTGGGTGCGCTTCGAGACGGGCGGGCCGAGCCAGGGTGTCTGGCGGATCTTCGGCGGCAACGTCTCGGCGTGGTCCGGTGGCATCCGGCCGGCGGGGCCGCGTTTCACCACGCCCGGCATCAAGGACTACGACCTGAGCTACAGCTATCCGCAGGACCAGTGGTTCCACATCGCCTACGTTTTCGACTCCGCTCACGACGTGACCTTCTACGTCGACGGAGTGCCGGTGGGGACGGTCGCGGGAACGTCCCCTGGAAACACGTCGAACGGCGAGTGGCTGATCGGATCGTGGAACACGGCCATGGAGTTCTGGCACGGCTTCCTCGACGACATCCAGGTCTACGAGGGGGGCTGCACCGACGCGGAGATCCTCTGGCTGTTCCAGAACCCCGGGTCGACGCTCTTCGGCGGGAAGGGGGTTCCCTTCTGTTTCGGCGACGGTACGGGATTGTTATGCCCGTGCGGGAACACGGGACTGACCGACGAGGGTTGTTCGAACTCGCTGGGCTTCGGCGGAACGCTCCACGGCTCCGGGTCGGTGAGCGTCACCGCCGACGACCTGAGCTTCGTCGCCGAGAACATGATCTCCGGCAAGCTGGCGTTGCTCTTCGCCGGTCGAAACTCGCTCGGCGGCGGATCCGGCCTGCTCTTCGGCGACGGCTTGCGCTGCACCGGTGGCGGGGTCGTGCGGCTGGGGATGCAAGTGGTCGGTGCGACGGGCACCGCGAGCTGGGGTCCGGGGCTGGGCGCCGCCGGCGGCTGGGGAGCAGGGGACACGCGCTACTTCCAGGTGTGGTACCAGGACACCACCTCGTCGCCTTGCGCCTGGTCCTTCAACACCACGCATGCGATCGAGCTGACCTTCAATCAGTGACCCGGGCGGGGCGCGGGGGTTTCCGGGTATCCTCCGCCCCATGATCGCCTCGACGTTGCTGCTGCTGTCACCGCTCCTGTTCGCGCAGATCGGGTTCGAGGAGCTGCCGGCCGGGCCGCTGCTCGAGCTGGAGACTCCCGCCGGCACCTGGACGGCGGCCGCCGGTCACGCCGAGATCGATCCGAAGCACGCACGAGGCGGGACGCAGTGCTTGCACCTCTTCGGGGGGGAGCAGCGCTCGGTGGTGCTGGAGCTCGAACGCACCGACCTGCACACCGTGTCGTTCTGGGCGGAACGCTGGACGCGGCGGGCGCCTTTCGAATTCACCGTGGAAGCGAGTGCGCGCGGGCGCTGGCAGGAGGTCTACGACGGCAGCGAGGAGATCGCGGTCGGCGGCTTCGACACGCTCGTGCGCTTCGACGTCGCGGACGGGACGAAGCGGCTGCGCTTCACCTGCACGTCACCGGAGGGGAGTGGGATCCTGATCGACGACCTTCGTCTCGAGGAGGCGAAGCCGATGAAGCTGGTCTCGGTCACCTGCCGCCAGCCGGTGCTGCCGGTGCTGGTGGGGAACCGGCAGAACCCGGTGCTCTGCATCGATCTCGAGGTCGACGGAAACCAGGATCCGCTGGTCCTCACCGAGGTGGTGTTCGACCTCGAGGGGACGACTCCCGGCGTGAGCCCTCTCGCCAGCGTGGCGCTGTACCGCGGGAAAGGCGACGGAGCGCTCGACTACCGCGATCCGGACCACGTCTTCGCCGAAGAAGATCGCTTCGGCGCCTCGCTGGAGCTCTGGTCCGGCCGTCCGGGGGAGCGCCTGGCCCCCTTCGCGGAAGACCGGATCGTGCGAGGCCAGCTGGAGCTGGAGCCGGGGCTCAACCGCCTCTGGATCTCGGTCACCCCGAACAAATACGCGAACCTCGACTGGCAGGTCGACGCCGCGTGCCTGCGCGTGGCCTTCGCCGACGGGACGGAGGCCGTTCCCGAGGTCCAGCGCCCCGACGGCGCGCGACGACTCGGTGTCGCGCTGCGCACCCACGGTTCCGACATCGCCTACGCATACCGCATCCCCGGGCTCGCCACCACGACCAAGGGCACCCTGATCGCCGTCTACGACGTGCGCTGGCGCGGCTGGGGTGATCTGCCCGGCGACATCGACGTCGGGATGTCGCGCAGCACCGACGGCGGCCGCCGCTGGGAGCCGATGAGCGTGGTGCTCGACATGGGCAGCGATCCGCAGTGGCAGTACGACGGCATCGGCGATCCGGCGGTGCTCGTCGATCGCGTGCGTGGAACGATCTGGGTGATCGCCACCTGGAGCCACGGAGACCGCTCCTGGCGCGGCTCGGGGCCGGGGCTGGAGCCCGAGGAAACGGGGCAGCTGATTCTCACTCGCAGCGACGACGACGGAGAGAGCTGGTCGAAGCCGATCAACATCACGAAGCAGGTGAAGGATCCGGCGTGGTGCTTCCTGCTGCAGGGGCCGGGACGCGGGATCACGATGGGGGATGGGACCCTGGTCTTCCCCGCGCAGTTCCAGCTCTCCCCCGAGGAGCAGCGCATGCCGCACTCGTCGGTGATCTGGAGCGGCGACCACGGGAAGACCTGGAACATGGGCACGGGCGCGAAGCCGAACACCACCGAGTCCGCGGTGGTGGAGCTGCAGGACGGTGTCCTGATGCTGAACATGCGCGACAACCGTGGCGGCTCGCGCTCGGTCTACACCAGCGAAGACCTCGGCGCGAGCTGGAGCGAGCATTCGACCTCACGCGGCGCCCTCCCCGAGCCGGTGTGCATGGCGAGCCTGATCCACGTCGGCCGCGAGCTCTCCGGCGAGGCGGACGGCCGGCTGCTCTTCTCCAACCCGGCGGTCTCCCGCCCGCCGCGCCGCGAGATGACGATCAAGTACTCGCCGGACTTCGGCACCACCTGGCCGGAGGCGAACCAGCTCCTGCTCGACGAGGGCAACTCCGCGGGCTACTCCTGCCTGACGATGATCGACGAGGAGACGATCGGGATCCTCTACGAGGGGAGCCGCGCCCACCTCACCTTCCAGCGGATCCCGCTGTCCGAGCTGACCGGCGAGTGAGGTGGAGTCGGGGCGAGGGACCAGCTCGACGCGCGGGGACAACCAATCGGATTCGAGAATCGGTATCCTGGGGGAATGAGCCCCTCATTCGCCTCGATCCGTAGCCGCCTCCTCCACCCGGCTCGCGTGGCCGGCGTCCTCCTGCTCTCTTCGGTGTTGCTCTGGCAGGCCCCGTCTCCCGCGCAGCAAACCGCCTCCGACGCCGCCACCGCCACCCAGGCGCCCGCGCCCACGGTCCTAGAGATCGCCGTGCCTTCGGCGATGCGCGATGCGCCGCTGCCGGCGACGGTCGTTCTGCCCAGCGCCTACGCCGCCCAGCCGGACCGCGCCTTCCCGGTGCTGTACCTCCTGCACGGAGCGGGCGGCAACCACCGCGCCTGGGCCGAGGCGACCGGCATCGAGGAGCTCGCCGAGGAGCACGAGGTCCTGGTGGTCTGCCCCGACGGCGGGAGCACCAGCTGGTACTTCGACAGCCCGATCGATCCGACCTACCAGTACGAGACGTTCGTGAGCCGGGAGCTGGTCGCTCACGTCGACGCGACCTACCGTACCCGCCGCACACCTCGCAGCCGCGCGATCGCCGGCCTGAGCATGGGCGGTCACGGCGCGCTCTTCCTGGGCATCCGCCACAGCGACGTCTTCGGTACGGCGGTCGCGATGAGCGGCGGCGTCGACATCCGCCCGTTCCCCGACAGCTGGGAGATCAAGAAGCGCATCGGCACGATCGAGGAGGCGCCGGAGCGCTGGGAGGAGCTGACCGTGATCAACCAGGCGCGCAGCCTGAAGCCAGGGCAGCTGGCGATCTCGATCGACTGCGGCGTCGGCGACTTCTTCGTGGGCGTCAACCGCGCCCTGCACGAGCAGCTGCTGGAGGCGAAGATCAAGCACGACTACACCGAGCGCCCCGGCAGCCACAGCTGGGCCTACTGGGCCCGCTGCATCCGCTACCAGATGATCTTCATCAGCGAGCAGTTCGTGCGGTAGTCGCCCGGTGAGCCGTCGCCCTGTGTCGGGACGCCGGCGAGCGGAGTCGTGGCCGGTGCGAGGGGGAAGCCGTGCGATTCGCCGGGGCGGACCGGAGCGCGAGCCACCACCACAGCAGCTTCCAATCGATAAGTCAGGGTGATCGAACTATCTTGCTCAATAAGCGATATAGTCCGGTCAATTGCCGTATCCGGGCCCATGGAACGACCCGTCATCTCCCTGGCCCGGATCTCCCTCCTGATGGCGCTCTACCCATTTCTGATGGGCGGCCTGCTCTACTGCACCAGCTCCGTCCCGGTCAACCTCCCGAGTCCAGTCGTCACCGCGACGCTCCTGTCTATTCCGGCCGCAGCGCTCGGATCGATCGGCCTGGCGATCTGCTCCCTGGTGCGGAACTGGGGAGCCCAGACCGAAGCGGTTCTGGGGCTGGTCCTGGGCCTGTGCGGGCTGGCCGGCATTGTCCTGCTCGCCGGCGGCCTCTTCGTGCTGGGGTGGTTGTTCAGCCAGATTCAGTGGTGACCGCTCCGTGTCGTTCGGGAAGCGCGACGCCGACCACGGGGCACCCGCGGTCGGCTCGCAACGAACCAGGCGTGTTCCCGTCGGTCGTGACGTGGAACGCGTTGTCGCAGGTGTAGCCGTTGACGAAGACGTTAGTGACAGAAGGGGACGTGCAGGCCATCGGAGAGGTTGAAGGTGCTTCCCCCCGCTGCAGGGTCACGGAACCAGGCCTGGAAGTTCCACGTCGAGCCCGGTTCGATCGCGCTGGCCGGTGACGCGCCGAAGTCCAGCGCGTGGCGCAGGACTCCGCCGGACGCGAATTCGACCGGCAGGCGGTGGACCTGACCGCCGACACACCGCAGGCCGTTTCCGAAGGGCAACTGCACCTGATTCGGACCGAAGAAGAAGAGACCCGGCTGGTCGGGCACACCCTCGGCAATCAGCACGAGGTCAGCGATCGACGGGCTCGTCGACCCCTCCCAGTCGATGCGGGCCGATGCACCGGTGGAGTTGGGCAGGGAGTCGCAGTAGCTGTCGATCCCGGTCAACCCGAGGTCGAAGGTGTAGATCGCTCCCGTATGCGAGGCGGCGCCATCGGCCCAGGGCGCCCCCACCAGGAGCTCGCCTCCTCCGACGGCCAGTGACGAACCGAAGATCCACCCGATGTGCGTGATGTCGGGCGCATGAAACCCGGTGAGGCGTCGCCACTCCGAGGTCGACTCGCGTCGAAACGCGTGCACGCGCCCGGCGAAGATGCCGACGGTGTCTTCCAGTCGCGAGCCGACGAAGCCGAGGTCGCCGTGGAGAGCCAGAGAGATGCCGGATGAGGTCGGCGCGGGGTCGAGCACGAGCTCGGCGGTCTCGCTCCAGACTCCGCCCGATCGCTCGAAGACCCAGGCCCGCGGAGAGACGACGGTGCAGGTCAGGAGGCGATCGCCCTCCAGCTCGATCTCGGCACCGAACAGGTCTCCCGTCTGCGCCTGTGCGGCCTGGAGCTTGGCCACCTCCGACCAGCTGCCGGAGCTGTACTCGAAGATGTACACGGCCCCCGCACCGGCGGTGGCACCGTCCGCCATGAGAGCACCCACGGCCAGGCGGTTCCCGTCCAGAGCCATGCCGGCGCCGAAGTTCCAGTCGGCCTGACTGTCGAGAGGAACCAGCTTGTCGACTTCCGTCCACGTGCCGCCCTGGCGCTGGAAGACGTAGACCGCACCCGAATCGCCGGCATGACGCTGGGCGGAGATCACCGCCATATCGCCCTGCATGACGATGTTGGCCCCGAAGTTGTCGACGACGTTGCCATCGCTCGCCTGGAGCTTGCCCGTCTCGGTCCAGGTGCCGCCGATCTCCTCGAAGACGTACACCGATCCCAGGAAACCGTCATCCCCCGGTGCTCCGATCAGCGCGGTCGTTCCTTCGATGGCCAACCCACGACCGAAGCGATCGAGGTCCTCTCCGTCGCTGGCGATGAGCAGAGCTTGTTCGGTCCATCTTCCCGCTGCTCGTTCGAAGACCCAGGCGGCACCGCGTTGTTCGCCACCCACCTCGGCCTGTTTCGATCCGACGAGCAGGCGATCGGAGTGGAGCGCGACCGAATCGCCGAAGTAGTCGAGCGCTGGAGAGGATGATGGGTAGAGCTTCTGATGATCACACTGCGCCAGAGCCGGAGCGGTGAGGAGAACGAGCGCGAGCGACGAGTGCAGGGTGAAGTGGTCAGCCATGGCAGCGTTCGGGTCGGAGGGGAGGAGTCGGCGAACAATGCCGGCGATACTCCGGACCTCGTTGATCATTCGAGCATAGGCGATTCCGCGGTTTTCCGCACCGGCGGGCAGTCCGTCCAGGTGAGCCGCTAGCGCTCATGGCCGGCGGTGCCCGACCACGGGCAGCGACAGGACGAACGAATCCGGGCCCGGTGGGGGGGTCGCCAACCACCCCCGAGTGCCGTACCCTGAAGCTCTCGAAAGGAGAGTCATGAGAAGATCCCGGAAGCAGGCGGCCACGGCGCTGGCGACGATTCTCACCGGTAGTCTCGCCCTGGCGGCGGAGCGAGGCGGAGACGACGAGAGCTGGTTCGAAGCGCTCCTCGAGGAGAAGGCGGCGGCCGCCCGGGTCGAAGAGGCTGCGCTCGATCCGGTCCCCCTGCCGGACTTCGGCCAGGAAGACTTCACCGTGACCCTCTGGATGAGGACCGAGGACGACGGCACCCTCTTCGCCAAGGCCGCGCCGGAGGGGCGGTGGGAGCGGGATGGAAAGGCGCTCTTCATTCGCGGGGGCCGGCTCGCCTTCGACGTGGGCTGGATCGGCGCCGTCGCGGGAGAGCGAGTCGTGACCGACGGCGAGTGGCATCACGTCGCCTTCCTCGGCAGCCGGCCCCAGCGCATCTACGTCGACGGGGCGCTCGACGCGACGGGAGAGCTGAAGCGCGCGGCGGATGTCCCGGGACACGCCTTCAAGCTCGGCCTCGCCTCGAGCAACTTCCCCTCCGCGGAGAACCGGTTCCGCGGAGAGCTGGACGAGCTGCGGGTCTACGGGCGCGAGTTGTCCCCCGGCGAGATCGAGGAGCTGGCCGGAGGCCGCCCGCCGCGGAGTGATCGCGGACTGCTCGGCTACTGGCCCTTCGACGACGGAGTGGATGATGCGTCGGGCAACCGGAACCACGCCCTGCCGACCGGGCCGGTGCGGTTCGTGCCGGGACCGTCGGGTCGGGCTCTCTCTCTGAAGGGTAAGACGCACCTGACCGTCGCGTGCGCGGCGGGGGACGCGCTGGATGCGCGCCTCTGGGCCGGCCTCGCCGCGCGGTTCGCCGACGAGAGCTCGACCCGCGAGATGACCTGGGAGCGAGAGGACGGCATCTGGGGGGCCGACTGGAAGACGGTGAGCTTCGCCGAGATCGCTGCCCGCTACGCCGGAGCGACGCGGGAACCCGCGGCCGTGACCGAGGAGATCCGGTCCCTGGCGGCCAGCGTGACCACGGCTGCGGAGCTGAAGCGAGTACGCGCGCTCTACCTGACCTCCCGGCGGCACGGCGAGCTGATGAGCGAGGTCGCCGGGTTCCGGCTGAACGAGTTGCGCGCCGGTATCGGTGCGCTCTACCAGGGCGAAGCACCGGGCCGCGAGCTTCTCGCGAGGCTCGATGCGCTCGTGCGCGAGGTGTCGGGCTGGGCGAGCGGACCTCCCGCGAGCGAGGATCTCGAGCGCTGGCGGGAGCAGGTGGCGGCGCTGCGTCGCGACGCGCTGCTGAAGCACAATCCCCTGCTCGATTTCGACGAGCTCCTTTTCGTTCGGCGCTACACCTACAACGCCAACCACTACTACACGGAGTTCATCAACAGCAAGTGGATGCCGGGGGGGAACATCTGCATCCTGAATCTCGCGAACGGTTCCGTGCGGGAGCTCGTCCCGGAGCTCGAGGGCGGCGTGTTCGGGCGCTTCGACCTCTCCTTCGACGCGAAGCGAGTCGTATTCGGCTGGAAGAAGGCGGCCCAGGAAGGCTACCGGATCTACGAGGTGAACATCGACGGCACGGGCCTGCGCCAGCTCACCTTTCCGCAGGGGGACGAAGAGGATCTGGTCCGCCTGTTCCGCGTCCGCGAACACTACCACCACGGCACGGACGACATGCACCCGTGCTACCTGCCCGATGGCGGCATCGCGTTCATCTCCACTCGCTGCCAGTACGGGATCCTCTGCGACAGCCCGGACGACTTCACCACGACGGTGCTCTACCGCATGGATGCGGACGGTCGGAACCTGCGCAAGCTTACCAACAGCTCGGTCAGCGAAGCAGCTCCAGTCGTGCTGCCGGACGGCCGGATCCTCTACACGCGCTGGGAGTATCTGGACAAGGGAGCGGTCAGCGTGAAGTGCCTGTGGGCGATGCGTCCCGACGGGAGCGCGTCCTCGGAGATCTACGCCGCCGACATCTCGCTGCCGCCGACCTTCATCTACGCGCGCTCGATTCCCGGCGCGGACAACAAGTACGTCACCCTCGGAACGCCCCACTATCCGCAGAACGGACTGGGCACGGTGATCCGGCTGGACATGACCAAGCCGATCCGCACGCGCAAGCCGATGACGTACATGACCCCGTACGTCGACATCCGGGCGGAGGGCGGCTTTCACCAGCGGCGGGAGGACGGCGGGTGGGAGCGTACCGACGAGGCACCGCTGTTCCGGGATCCGTACCCGCTGTCGGAGGAGTACTTCCTGGTCGCGCACAAGCCGGCGGGGTCGCACTGGACGGATCCGGGAGGCTACAGCCTGCACCTCCTGGACGAGAACGGCGCCGTCCAGGAGCTCCACGCCGATCCGGAGATGTCCTGCTGGCAGCCCTATCCCCTGAAACCAAAGAAGCGCCCGGCGATCCTCGAGTCCTCGTTCGACCGGGGGCTGGCCGCGGAGGGCCTCGCCGCCTGCGTGGTGACCGACGTCTACCACGGCCTCGAGGAGGTCGAGCGCGGATCGATCAAGTACATCCGGGTGATCGAGCAGGTGCCGCGACCCTGGGCCGCGAGGCGCCGCTGGGACGGTGACTGCGTCGATCAGCAGCACGCGACCGTCACCTTGAACACCCACCTGGGGCTCAAGGTCCAGCACGGGATCGTTCCGGTCGAGGAGGACGGCTCGGCGCACTTCGTGGTGCCGGCGGAGAGGAACATCTCGCTGCAGATCCTGGATGAGGACTACCTGGCGGTGCAGACGGAGCGCACCTACGTGAACTACATGCCGGGTGAGGTACGCAGCTGCGTCGGATGTCACGAGACGCCCGACGACGCCTCCGACGCACGCTCGGCCAGCGTCGTCACGGCGCTGCGCCGCCCGCCCTCCGTGCCGGGTCCGCAGCCGGGCGAGGAGTCCGGCCGTCGGCCGCTCTACTATCCGGAAGACGTGCAGCCGGTGCTCGACCGGCACTGCGTCGAGTGCCACGGCGGCGATGAGCCGAAGGCCGGCCTGCGCCTGACCGGCGAGTGGACGGCGATGTTCAGCACCTCCTACGAGAGCCTGCTCGGGCGCGGAGTGTTCCCGGTGATCGGCGAGAACCACCCGAAGACCGGCAACGTGCACTACCTTCCGGCGCGGTCGCTGGGCTCGCACAACAGCATCCTGGCGGCGATGCTGACGCCCGGTCGCGTCGTCCTGGCCGATCCCGAAGACGCGGCGCGCGTCGCGGAGCTGTCCGAGATACACGCGAAGCTGCGGCTCACCCCGGCGGAGCGGCTCCGGATCACGAACTGGATCGACACGAACGCCCAGTTCTACGGTTCCTACTGGGGGCGGAAGAACCTCCGCTACCGAGACCACCCGAACTTCCGTCCGATTCCGACGTTCGAGTCGGCGACTCGCATGACGTCGCCGATCCCGGAGGATGAGCGGTAGGTGTTGCCCGTACGGTACCTCGGCGTGGGGATCTTCCTGCTCGCGCTGGTGCTGCGGCTCCTCTTCTGGCGCGCGACCCCCGACGCCCACTGGCCCGGTTCGCTGGCGTACAAGGGCGATGCCTACGTCTGGCTCGAGGAGACTCTTGCCCTCCAGCAGGGCACGCCGGCCAATGAGGGGCTGCCGCTGCGACCGCCGGGGATGGCCTGGATCCTGTCCTGGATCTGGAGCGGGACAGCCGCGGGGGTCGAGACGCTGCGCGGGATCTGGTGCGTACTCGGCGCCCTCGGGGTGTGGGCCTTCCACCTGGCCCTGGTGAAGCCGTTCGGGCTGCGGGTGGCGACGATCGCCGGGGTGCTGGCGGCGACCTCGACCTCGCTGCTGTTGCTCTCCAGCTCGCTCTGCAACGAGGTGCCGTACCTGATCCTCGTCCTGCTGACCCTGGCGCTCCACCCGCGCCTCCGGCTAGAGCCGCGGCTGCTCGAGCTGGGGATCTGGGCCGCGCTGCACGGCGGCGCCTGCCTGATCCGGGCCGAGCACGCGCTCTTCTTCGGCCTGTGCCTGATGCACCTCGGCTGGAGCTGGCGAGCGACGATCTGCGCGCGGCGCACGCTCGGGCGTGGAGCGCTGCGGCTCGGGCTGCCGCTGGGCGTCTTCGCGCTGGTGTTGCTTCCCTGGCAGCTCCACGCGTGGTCACGGATCGCCGCGTTCAACCGCGGTGAGCTGGTGAGTCTCTCGCCGCAGGTGGAGAGCGCCTACCGCGGTGTCGAGGAGCGGACCGCGGGCTTGCGCTGGGACGAAGGGGCTCGGCGGGCCGGGGAGGCGATCCCCGGCTTCATCCGTCGTCCCGCGCTCGGCTTCGTGGCGGCGACGCGACAGCACCGGGGGGAGACGACGGTTCGCGAGGAGGACCTCGCCATCCTGCGCGAGGCGTACGGATACTACCCGCAGCCCATCGCCGCACACCCCTTCGTGTGCACGTACGGCTCGCTCAACTTCTACCTCGCCAACAACGAGCACTCGACCGGCGGCTTCGGCCGCGGCCCGCTGAACGAGCCGCCGCCGCTGGAGGGCGGTCCGCGGCGCTATCCTCGCGACCTGATCGTCGGCATCCCGCCGCCGTTCCTGTCCTTCACCTACACGCCGCACCTGGGTGCCTTCAACGAGGGGTACTCGCGCGGCTGGGAGTGGATCCGCTCCGCTCCCGGGGAGTTCGTGAACCTGGCCGGACGCAAGCTGGGCCGCTTCACCGCGGGGGCGACGCTCGGCGTGGGCGGCACCGGCTGGCCGCTGGGGCTCTCCGGGACGCGACGGCCCGTCGATCTGGTCGTACCGGCGGGGCGCGCGTGGCCACGGTGGTGGGCCATGCTGCTCCTCGGCGTCGCCGCCCTCGGCGGCTGGAAGGCGCGCCGCCGGCCAGAGCTCGTGCCCTGGCTCCTGCTCCTGCTCTCGAAGGTGATCGTCACCGTGCTCTTCTTCGGCTACGCGCGGCAAGGCGCGCTCGTGGCGCCGGTGCTGATCCTGCTGGTGGTCCTGGCCGTCGAGCGCATCGCCTCGCTGCCCTGGTTCGTGGCACGATCGACGGTGCGGAAACGGGTGGCGGTCGCGAGCTGGATTGCCCTCGCGCTGCTGGTCGGGAGCGACGGGCTGCGCTGCCTGAATGGTGTGCGCAGAACGATGGACGGGGCCGTCGTCGGCAACCAGGATCCGCTGCCGCCGGGGGATCACGAGGAGCGGTGGATCGAGTTCGACGGCTGAGTCGGTTGGGAATCTTATCCCCCGTACACCCCGTAGTCTCTCACGATCCTGCCCACCCGCTCCAGCACCCGCGGCTCCACCCGCGGCGACACCGAGCACGCCGAGCTCAGGATGTAGCCGCCCCCCGGACCGGCGATCGCGATGCGCTTGTGCACCGCCTCCTCGATCTCCTCGGGCGTCCCGTGCAGCAGGGTGTTGACCGGGTCGAGGTTGCCCTTGATGAACGCCTTGCCGGAGAGCAGCTCGACCGCCGACGCGATGTCGACGGTTCCGAGCGGCGGCGGGTCGAGAGTGTCGATCCCCGCCGTTCCCGCTTCCAGCATCAGATCGAGCCGGTCTCCGATCGCGCCGCAGGTGTGCGTGTACAGCACGGCCGAAGGATGCGTCGCCTGGACCTCCGTGATCAACTCGCGCTCGTAGGGGAGCACGAATTCCTCGTACATCGCCCTCGAGATGAAACCCGCGCCGGCGAACGCGGAAGAGACCAGCACTGCGTCCACCCCCGCATCGAGCTGGCGTCGGGCCAGGAACTTCGCCCCCTCGGTCATCCGCGCGAGGCAGGCGTGGCACTTGCCCGGGTCGTCGACCAGCGCCAGCAAGGCGACCTGGTAGTCAAAGAGCTCGAGGAACTGCGAGAACGGACTGAAGACCTCGCCGTGGACCGAGACCTCGCTCCCCGTGCGCTCGATCACCGCGTGGATCGTATCGAGGTGGTACGCGGGGAAGAACTCGGGTTCGGAGTGTTGCTCGGTCTCGAAGCTCCAGCGGCTGGGGTAGGTGATCCCCGCGAGGTCCCACGGCTCGATGTAGTAGAGCTGCTCCGGCTCGACCTCGTCCCACCTCGGATGGAAGCGCCGTCCGTCCGGGCCGAGGTAGTGCGGATTGTCGTCGTGGGGGATCACCGTCGTCCCACCGCCCTTCCAGCGCACGCACGTCGCCCGCTGCTGCGGGTCCACCTCGATCCGCGCGACGTGGCGTTCGAAGTCCGGATCCCGCCCAGGGAGGTTGACCAGGATGCCGTCGAAACGATAGCGCCGCTGCAACGCGATCAGCGCCTCGGCGAAACCCTCCGAGCGGAACCAGATGTCGACCGGCGAGACTCCCGAGTGGAGGAAGTAGTGGCCGACCGCGAGCTGGCACATGTACGGAATCCGATCGGCGCGGCCGAGAGCCATCGCGATCCGCATTCTCTCTTTTCCGTTCATCGTCCCGGCACGGGGGTTGTAGTGCCACTGACAGTGTAAGCGGTCGAAGGGTTCCAAGACACCGCCGCCACCCGGGAACCCCGCGACGGCCGTTTCTGCCGATCTCGCCCCGTGACAATCGAGCACACTCCTCGTGCGCTTGTGCACCGGCACCTCTCCTGACGCAGGGGCCGCCCTCCGTGGGCACCCACTCGTTTCGGCGAATCGTGCTACGCTGTCCCCTTTCCGCTCTCGGTTTCGCCTCGCTCTCCGCCCTCTCTCGAACCCGAGCTCTCCTCGCCTGATGAGAATGAACCGACAACTCTCGCCTCTCGCCCTCGGTCTGCCCCTGCTCCTCGCGGGGCCGGCCACGGGCCAGTCCACCGCCGGAATGCACCTCGACGAGGTCACCAACGGCTTCCGGCCGCTCCTGCCGCACCGCATCCACGCCCTCGACGGCAGCGGCAACCCGACCAATGTGGTGATCGAGGTCCGCCACCTCGACGATCTGATCGAGAACGCCACCGCCCAGAACCCGGTCCTACCCCTTCCCAGCTGGCCGGTCGGGGCGGTCCTCCCCGGCGGCGCGGCCGGGAACCACTTCCTCGTCGTGCGCTTCGACTCGCCCATCGACCTGGACTCGGTCCTCGACTCGTCCCCGGCCGCCGCGGGGAGCTTTCAGCTCACCGGCGCGATCGGTCTGACCGCCTTCGACCCGGTCACCGGGACGACCTCGCTCCTCCCCGGGCGGGCGTTCGTCAGCGGAGGGACCTACGCCGGAACTCCGACCGGCAGTCCGCCGGCCCTGCCCGGGCAGCGGTGGGTCACCGCCGCGGGCGGCGGGCTCGTCGCCAATCCGGCGATCGACAACGACGGCAACGGCGTGCCCGACGGCCTCGGCTTCCCGGGGACCGAGCCCGGGAGCGGCTTCGACGGCGACCTCGATCTCATCGGCCAGGACACCTTCGTCTTCGTCGCCGATACCGACGGCGATCTCGCCACTCACGAGACCTTCCCGAGCGGCCTCCAGATCGTCATCTCGGTGAGCGAAGCGGTGCGCGCGCGGAACGGGGCGAACCTCGCCGAGGAGGGGCGCGTCTCCGCGACGGTCGGTCCCGACACCCTCTCCCCCGAGATCGGCTTCTCTCCGCCTCCCGGTTCGGTTCCGCTGATCACGCCCGGCAACGGCGACCTGGACGTCGATCCCCTGACCGACGTCACTTTCACCTTCAGCGAGAGCGTCCAGCCCTCCAGCTTCGGGACCCTGACCGGCGCCGGGCCCGCCACCGTCTCCGCGGCGGTCAGCCTCGTCTTCGGTCCTCCGACGAAGGCGGTCACCGTGCCGTACACCGCGCTGCCGGCGAGCCCCTACGATCTCACCAGGGTGGTGCTCACCCCCGGCTTTCCCCTTCCTGGCAGTGGTCCGAGCGGACCGTGTGGAGACTTCAACCACGTCGACATCGCGGTAAACGCGGGACAGACGCAGGATCTCTCGACCAACTCCAACCAGTACGCGGTGAACAGCTTCTTCGTCACCGGCGAGGGCCCTGGCATCGCCAACGCCCCGGTCGCGCCCGACGCGATCTACGTCGGCATCGGCGGGGCCGAGGCCGGCCTCTCGGTGATCGACCTCAACGGTTTCGGCGCCAGCACGGGCGATCCGACCCACGACTACGGCAACCCGGTGATCGAGGGGAACTCGAACTACCCCAACAATCTCAACGTGAGGTTTCAGGGCTCCGTGCTGAGACCGCCGCTCGCGCCGGGAGCGTGCACCGTCGACGGCGGCTCGGCGGGGGTTTTCACGCGAACTCGCGACAGCAGTCTCGATCCACTCCTGGCCCGGGCGCCGTACCTCGCCGACATCTCCGACCTGGCCCTGGGGCATCCGTTGGATACGACCTTCAACAACGGGCCCGCGCCATTCGGCTGTCAGGCGGGAGGCGGGAACCTCTGCGCGATCAGCGGCTTGCAGGTGATGGAGGTGGTCCAGTCCGGTCCGAATACCCTCGGGCCGCCCTCGACCGGTGGACCGGTTCTCAACAGTACGATCGGCGGCGGGAACCCGATCTCCTGGGCGCCGCACCCCAACCCGCCGGCGCTGGCCTTCCCGCCGCTGTGCCTGTCACCGTTCATCGGCGGCCAGGAGCCGACCTCGATCGATTCGGTGGAGGTCAATGGCCTGGTCAACCTGCTGTTCCCCGGGGACCCCTTCGGAGACCCCGCGAACGGGATTCCGCCCTCCGGGCTGCTCACCGTGGAGCAGAATGCGTGGTTCGAGGGGCCTTCTCCGCCGCAGACCAGCCTGCCGGCCTGTCGCGAGTACACGGTTCGCCAGCAGGTCGGCCACTTCCTCTACGTGATCGATCGCCAGAGGCGTGAGCTCGTGGTCATGAACTCGAATCGGATGACACCGATCGATCGGATCGCCATGGCCGACCCGGTCGAGCTCGCGGTCGGTCCCAACCTGACGCTCCTGGCGGTGACCAACCAGCGCGCGGGTTCGGTGAGCTTCGTCGACATCTATCCGCACTCGGCGACCTTCCACCAGGTCCTGGTCGAGACCCAGGTCGGGCGGGGGCCGCGCGGCATCGCCTGGGATTCGCTCAACGAGGACGTGCTGGTCTGCAATGAAGGCGATGGCACCGTCTCGGTGATCTCCGCCTTCTCGCTGACCGTTCGCAAGGTGGTTTCGAATCACCTGGGACGCCCCTTCGCCATCGCCCTCACTCCGCGTCAGGAGAGCTTCGGCTGGCAGCGCAACACCTACTACGGCTACATCCTGAACCGCGACGGAACGGTGGCGATCTTCGAGTCGGGCCCGGATGGCGTGAACGGCTGGGGCTACGACGACATCATCGGCTCCACGTTCTACACCTTCCAGGAACCGAAAGCGTTGCAGGTCGATCCGACGGACCTGCGCTCGGGAGTCTGGATCGTCCACGAGGGCAAGATCGACGTCTCCACGGGGACCAACTTGCCTCCGGGGACGGGTGCTATCTCCCATCTGTTCCTCGACAGCAGTGCCGTGGGTGCGCTGCCGCTCCAGGACAGCGTGCCGAAGTTCCGACAGATGCAGCCGGTGGTCCAGACCTCCCTCGGCGAGGAGGTCCTGACCGGGATCCCGGTCGACCTCGCCTTCGACGACCTGCGTAACTTCGGCGCGCTGAAGAACGCCGCCACGGCCTTCAGCGCCGGGGTCCCCGCGGCGGTCAACGGCAAGTCGCTGGTGCGAGAGCTGTCCGGCGCGATGGTCGGTGCGAACGCTCCCCGGTTCCTCTTCGCGGCCGTACCCGTCTCGGTGCCGCTGTCGAGCGGGGCGGTCGACGTGGTCAGCTTGGCTGGGCACGTCCGTTTCGACACCAACGCTTTCCACGCCGGAGTGCAGTCGGTTCCGGCGCCCGGGGTGAGGGTGTTGATGGACTACTTCCGGCAATAGGATCGGCGAAAGGCCGTTCATTTGGGGCGCTGCGGGCAGGTTCGGCCACGCCGGACCTGCCCGCAGCGTCGAAAAGAACGGTCCGACGCCGTACCATCGCGGGCCATGGAATACCCGGTCGCCGAACAGCTCCTGGCCTTCTACCGCCAGGGCCTCCTCGAGGACGTTCTGCCCTTCTGGATCGATCACTGCGTCGATCGCGAGCACGGTGGATTCACCATGGCGCTCGACCGGGACGGCAGCCTGCTCGATGACGACAAGGGGATGTGGCAGCAGTGCCGCTTCACCTGGCTGCTCGGTGAGCTGTACAACGAGGTCGAGCCGCGCGAGGAGTGGCTGGCGCTCTGTCGCCACGGGATCGAGTTCATCGACCGCTGCGGCTTCGATCCCGAGGACGGCCGGATGTGGTTCCACGTGACGCGGGAGGGTCGGCCGATTCGCAAGCGGCGCTATGCGTTCACCGAGTCCTTCGCGGCGATCGCTTACGGGGAGTACGCGCGGGCGACCGGGGACGAGCGAGCGGCCGAGAAGGCGAAGCGCTGTTTCGAGCGCTTCGTCTCGCACAGCCTCGATTCCGTTGGAGTTCAGCCGAAGTTCACCGACGTCCGGCCGACGCGCGGCTTCGGGTTCCCGATGATCACCATCGTCACCGCCCAGGAGCTGCGTGGCTCGATCGGGCTGGAGTCGGCGAACGAGTGGATCGACAGGTCGATCGGGACGATCGAGCAGTACTTCCTCAAGCCCGACTTCGAGTGCGTGATGGAGACGGTCGGAGAGGACGGCGAGATTCTCGACCACTTCGACGGGCGTCTCTTGAATCCCGGCCACGCGATCGAAGGAGCCTGGTTCGTGATGCGTGAAGGTGCCTTCCGCGGCGACAGGGCCCTGATCGAGCTCGGCTGCACAATGCTGGACTGGATGTGGAAGCGTGGCTGGGACGAGGAGTACGGCGGGGTCCTGTACTTCACCGACCTCCACGGAAAACCCGTCCAGGAGTACTGGCACGACATGAAGTTCTGGTGGCCGCACAACGAGGCGATCATCGCCACGTTGCTCGCTCACCAGCTGACCGGTGAGGCGCGCTACGCCGAGTGGCATCGCCTGGCGCACGAGTGGGCGTTCACCCGCTTCCCCGATCCGCAGCACGGCGAGTGGTACGGCTACCTGCACCGCGACGGCCGCGTCTCCGTGCCGCTCAAGGGGAACCTGTGGAAAGGACCGTTCCATCTTCCCCGGATGCAGCTCGTCTGCTGGAAGATTCTCGAGGAGATGAAGCACGAAGGCGAAACCTCATGAGCGTCAGGCCCTCCGGAAGCCGCCTCCCGTACGTCCTGCTGGGGATCTACATCGCCGTGTGCCTGTTCGCCGTCACCTGGCCAGGCTACGCGTGGTTCGGCGCCCGCGTGGAGCCACGCATCTTCGGCCTGCCCTTTGCCTTCGCCTGGACGATCGGCTGGGTGCTGGCGACCTTCGTCGTGCTGGTGCTCTTCCACCGCAGCGTGAGCCGCCGGAGCTGAGTGATGGAGAAGTACTCGGTGATCGTCGTCTCCATTTCGGCGGCTTATCTCCTCGCCTGTCTGGTCATCGGCATGCTGCCCGGCCGCAAGGCGAGCAGCTCCGCGGCGGGGTACGTTGCCGGGGACCGGAGCCTCGGTGTGCTGGTGATGTACTTCATCACCGGTGCGACGATCTTCAGCGCCTTCGCCTTCCTCGGCGCGCCCGGCTGGGCCTACTCACGAGGAGCGGCGGCGTTCTACATCCTCGCCTACGGCACGCTGGGGTTCCTGCCCTTCTACTTCCTCGGTCCGCGGGCGGCGCGCCTGGGCAAGGCGTACGGCTTCGTCACGCAGGCGCAGATGGTCAGCGCGCGCTTCCGCTTCCCCGCGCTCGCCGGGGTGATGGCGTTGATCAGCACCGTGGCCTTCGTGCCCTATCTCGCGCTGCAAATGAAGGGCGCTGGATACGTACTGGAAGAGATGACCCGTGGAGCGGTGCCGAGCTGGGTCGGCGCGGCGATCGTCTACGGGGTGGTCATGATCTACGTCCTGCGCAGCGGCGTGCTCGGTGTGGGCTGGACGAATACCTTCCAGGGCATCTTCATGATGGCCCTGGCCTGGATCATGGGTTTGTATCTGCCGCACGTGCTGTACGGCGGCGTGGGGCCGATGTTCGACGAGATCATCGCGAAGCGCCCCGAGCTCTTGACCCCGCCCGGGTTGACCAGCGGCGGCGAGAGCTGGAGCTGGGGGGAGTACACCACGGCCATCCTGGTCTCGGTGATCGGTTTTGCGGTTTGGCCGCACCTGTTCATGAAGGCTTTCACCGCGCGCGATGGGCGGACCATTCGGCGTACCGTGGTGCTCTACCCGACCTTCCAGCTCTTCATCATCCCGCTGCTCCTGATCGGGTTCGCCGGCGTGATGTTTTCCTCGTCACCGGACGCCCCCGACCAGATCCTGCCCCACATGTTGATGAACCTGGAGCTCTCTCCGGTCGTCGTCGGCTTCTTCTGCGCGGGAGCGCTGGCCGCTTCGATGTCGAGCGGGGATGCCATCGTGCACGCCGGTGCGTCGATCCTGGTGCGCGACGGCTGGGTGACGTCGCTGCGGAAGCCACTCGAGGCACGGGTGGAGCGACTGGTGATTCGCGTGCTCGTCGTGATCCTCCTGATCGGGTCGTACGTGCTGGCGGTGCTCTTTCCCGGTACGCTGGTCGACCTCCTGCTCTTCGCCTACGGCCCGGTGGTGCAGTTCGCTCCGGCGGTGTACGCCACTCTCTTCCTGCGTCGCGTCTCGGGAGCCGGACTTCTCGTCGGCCTGATCCTCGGAGTCGCGACCAACGTTCTCTTCGCGCTCTATCCCGACCTCCGACCGTGGCCGATCAACGCGGGCATCCTCGGGCTGGCGGTGAACGTGCTGGCCGTGACCCTCATCTCGGCGGTTACGAAGGCCAGGACGGACGAGGAGACCGAGCGCTACCTGGCGATCGCCGGAGGCCGGGACCTCGACGAGCCCTCCGGGGAGCGAGCTTCCTGAGCTGACCCGTGTGCGTCGCGTCGGGGCTACCCGCTGATCTTCTTCACGCCGCGGGTCAGATCCTCCTGGAGATACAGCATCTCGTAGAGCATCTCCAGCGCCTCGTCGGGGTGCTCCTTGGCCAGGTCCTTGCGCTCCTTCGGATCGGTCTCCAGATCGTGGAGCAACGCCTTGGGTTCCTTGCCGGGCTTGACGGCCAGCACCATCGCCTTCCACTTGCCCCGCCGCAGCCCTTGCCAGGCGCCGTACGACCAGTAGAGGTCGCGCTCCGGCACCGCCTCGCCGCGCAGCAGGAACCCCGAGAGGTCTACCCCGTCGAGTTTCTTGTTCTCCAGGTCTCCACCGGCCAGGGAGAGCATGGTCGGGGTGAAGTCCAGCGCGCTCACCAGCGCCTCGCTGCGCCCGCCCGCGGCGATTCCCGGCCCAGTCACCAGGGCCGGCACGCGGTGACCACCTTCCCAGACCTTGCCCCTGCGCCCGCGCCACGGACCCGGGCTGCCCACCCTAGTGGGGCCGTTGTCGGAGGTGAAGATCACGTAGGTGCTCTCGGAGAGTCCGAGGGCTTCGACCTCGGCGACGATCTTGCCCACGCCCTCGTCGAGCGCGGTGATCATCTCCACGTAGGCGACCTCCCGATCTCCCCGCGGGCCCATGCCGCTGGCCTTGTCGCCCTCCTTCCGGAAGGCCGCGTCGCCGCGGCCCTGGTAGGGGGAGCTCGACGCCGCGTGCGAGAGGAGGAGGAAGAACGGAGTCTCCTTGTGCCGCCGGAGGAAGTCCAGGCCGTACCCGGTGATCAAGTCGGTCGTGTATCCTTGGTCGGCTTCGAGCTCACCGTCTCGCCACCAGTCGATGTGACCGATCGGACCGATGTGGGAGAAGTAGTCGACGTCCTTGCCGACGAATCCGCGAAACTCGTCGAAGCCCTGCACGATTGGCCCGAACTCGGCGGTGTACCCGAGATGCCACTTGCCGAAGATCGCCGTCGCGTAGCCGAGCTCACGGAGCATCTCCGCGACGGTGACCGCCGAGGGGGCGAGTCCGGTCTCCCGGTGGCGCGTCACGGCGAAGGAGCCCTCGATACCGAGGCGCTGTGGGTAGAGCCCCGTCAGCAGCCCCGCACGAGCCGGACTGCACGCCACCCCGCTGCTGTGGAAGTCGGTGAGCAGCATCCCCCTTTTCTCCAGCGCCTCGATGTTCGGCGTTGCGATCGAGCCTCCGTAGCAAGCGAGGTCGCCGTAGCCGAGGTCGTCGGCGAGGATCAGGACGAAGCTGGGCGGGCGCTTCTCCCGCGCCTCCCCGGAGGTCTCCTGCGCTCCGCAGCAGAGCGCGAGGATCGTCAGCCAGGCCAGGGTGGTCGAGTGCAGCGGGATGTTCATCGGTGTCGTCTTTTCCTCAATGAGTGGTCGGTGGCGGGAGCAGTCCATGCCTCTCCAGCGCTCCGAGCAGCAGCGGTTCGATTCGCTCCCGCAGCGTGGTGTTCGCGTACCCGATCCAGGCCACGTCCGTCTCGACGTCGAAGGGCGCGTCGAGAGGCTCGCCGCGGCAGTCGGTGATCTCCACGCCCAGCTCCTCCGCGATCAGTACGGCGGCCAGGTCGTAGGGGTGAGCGCAGAGGGGCGCCGGAGCTCCCCGGCGGCGCAACAGCGGCGCGAGGAGCGGTCGCAGGTCCGCGTTGAAGCGATCGCGGCCGCTGGCCAGCTCGTAGAGCTGGCCGCTCGTGGAGATGTACTGATCCTCGAAGCAGAGCGCCTTCCCCTCCGGCGGCTCGCCCACCGCGGCGACCACCACCTCCTCGTCGATCGCCGCCAGCACCTCCCGCGCTCCGGGGAAGAAGCGGCTGAGCATCGCGAAGCCCTGGAGGATGGTCCGCGCGCTGGAGGGGCGGACCGAGAGCGGCGCCTCCTCACCCGTCAGCCGGTTCCAGCGCACGCCCTGCACTCCGCGGCCTCGGATCGCCCACAGCTGGTCGCACAGGTGTTGCTTGACCAGCGGGATCTCGGTCTGCAGCGCCAACTCGACCCGTCGGAGCGAGGGCGCGCCGCCGAGATTGCGCGCCACCCCGGTCAGGATGAAGGCGGGGCGCTTCTGGTACATCAGGCCGCGCGTGCCGTCGATCGGATCGACCAGCAGGCACCACGGTGCGTCCGCCGCCTTTGCCCCGCGAGGGAGCACCAGCGGGCACTCCTCGAGTCCTTCGGCCACCAGCACGATCGGCGACTTGGCGCAGAGCTCCCGCTCGAGAACCTCGACCAGGACCCCCTCGCTGACGCGATCGATGGCGTAGATCGTGTCGCCCGCCATGTCCTCGGCGACCTGGGCGAGCGCCTCGACCCCCTGCTCCTCCGTCGAGCGGATCACCGCCCGGCGTATCTCGGCGTGAACGCGCCGCAGCGGTTCAATCAACGCCTCGAGGTCGTCATATCGGGTGTACTCGCCGTCCTCGCTCAAAACTGTCGCCTTCCCTCGGGTAGGGGGGCACCAGGATCGTCCCCCGGGCGGATCGGCGCAAGAGGGCCGCGGAGCGATTCGGTGCTCGGGATCCGTGCGGCTCGCCTCCCCGCCCTGGCGTGCCTCTCCGGAGGCGCTATCCTGGAGTTGTTCACGGATCTCGCTCGCGGGGAAGATGTAGCCCGATGCCCGACCGTCCGAATCCGAAAGCGCAGCCGGATCACGACCCGATCGAGCTGTTCGCCGACTACGTCGCCCGGCGCGACGACGGGGAGGATGTCTCGTTCGAGGACCTGCTCGCGGCCCATCCCGAGTCGGCCGAGGAGCTGCGCACGATGCACGAGGACTGGGTCGAGGCCGTCGATCTCGTCGGTGACTTCGGCTCGGGGGTGCTTCGCGGGGCCGAGGAGAGCTCGATCGGCAGCGCCATCGTGCCCGGTGACGAGGAGCTCGAGCGATTGATCTCGCGTCTCTCGCACGGCGATCCCTCGCGCTTTCGCTACTCGGTGATGGGCGAGGTGGCGCGCGGCTCGATGGGCTCCATCCTGCGGGTCTGGGACGACGACCTCCACCGGCAGCTGGCCATGAAGGTGATCCTCGACGAGCAGGCCTTCCGCCCCGGCAGCGATGATCCGCCCAGCCGGGACCTGCACTCCGTCGCGCGCTTCCTGGAGGAAGCCCAGGTCACCGGACAGCTCGATCACCCCGGTATCGTCCCCGTGCACGAGCTGGGCGTCGACGAGCAGGGGCGCGTCTACTTCACCATGAAGCTGGTGCGCGGGCGGACCCTCTACGAGATCTTCCGCAAGGTGCGCGACGGGGAAGAGCGGTGGACGATCACGCGCGTCCTGAACCTGATCCTCAAGGCCTGCGAGTCGATGGCCTACGCCCACTCCAAGGGGGTGATCCACCGCGACCTGAAGCCCTCGAACATCATGGTCGGGCGCTTCGGCGAGGTCTACGTGATGGACTGGGGACTGGCGCGGATCCTCGGCCGGCAGGACACCAAGGACATCCGCCTCCTTCAGATGACCCAGATGAAGGAGGCCTCGACGATCGAGCTGCGCACCGATCGTCAGAAGCACGCCGAGGAACGCCCCGACTCGCCGTTGATCACGCTCGACGGTGACGTCGTCGGCACGCCGGCGTACATGCCTCCCGAGCAGGCGCTCGGGCTGATCGAGGAGCTGGAGCCGCGCTCGGACGTCTACGCGGTGGGGGCGATGCTCTACCACCTCCTGACCGGTCGCGAGCCGTACACCGAGCCGGATCGCCGGCTGTCGCCGTACGTCATCCTCGCGCGGTTGCTCGACGGTCCCCCGACGCCGATCCTGGAGCTCGCCCCCGATACGCCGGCGGAGCTGATCGCCATCTGCGAGCGAGCGATGGCCCGCGACCCCGACGATCGCTACGGCGACATGGCGGAGCTCCACGAGGACCTCCGCGCCTACCTGGAGGATCGCGTGGTAAGCGCCCACCAGACCGGCGCGCGCGCCGAGCTCCGCAAGTGGGTGGCCCGGAACCCGATCGTGAGCCGGCTGGCCGGCGCCGCGATGGTGCTGCTCCTGGCCGCCGTCGGCCTCGGCGCCTGGGCGATCTCGAGCTGGGAGGACGTCAAGGCGGCCGAGAGCGCGCGGCGGCTCGAGACGATCGAAACGACCCTGGAGCGCGGATTCCTGCACCTGGCCGATCGCGAGACGAGGCACGCGCTCCCCCTCTTCGAGTCGCTGCTGGACGAGCCGGGGGCGCCCCCCGAGGCGGTCGCGGGGATGGTGCTGGCGAACCTGAAGCTGGGCCAGCCCGAGGAAGCGCTCGCCGTCCTGGCGCAGCACACGGACGTCATCGCCGACCACCCCGGCTTGCGCCGCCTGGAGATTCAGGCCCTGCGTGGGGACGTTCACCGGCAGGGCCACGTCGAGGCGATCCAGCGTTACGAGGCGCTGCGGGCGGAGCACCCCCGCGACTTCCGGGCCGTCGCCGGATTAGTCCTGGCGCACCTCGAAGCGGAGGCCCTCACCGAGGCGCGGGGTGTGCTCGAAGCCGACATGACCATCCTCGACGAGCTTCCGGCGCTGCGCTTCCTGCGTCTCGAAGCCCTCGAGCGAGATCGCTCGAGCGCCGGCCGGTCGATGGCGGAGTGGCAGCGCCGGCGGCTGCCGCTGCCGGGGGGGGCGCTCGACCACTACCTGACCGGTGCCGCCCTGATGGCCAGCGAGGAGACCGTCGCGGACGCGGCCGAGCACTTCACCACGGCGATCCTCCAGACGCAGGATCGCCCGCGGGCTCTCTACTATTACGAGGCGATCCGCGCCACCGCGGAGGTCCAGGGGTCCGCGTTCAGCCGGAACATGGGCAAGAGCCGGGAGAGCATCAACGACGTCCACCGGCTGGCCAAGGCGATCCTGGAGATCTGGCCCGATTCCGCCGGCGCGGCGGAGAATATCGCATCCGCCTACGCGCGCTGCCGGAGCCTCGATCCGGGCGTGCTGCCGAAGGAGGGTTTCGATCGGGTCGTCGATGCGCTCGCCCGGAGGGCGGAGGCCCACCCCGACGACGCCACCGCGGTCTCCAACCACGCCCGCATCCTCTGGTTGAGCGGAGCGTTCGAAGAGGCGGTTCGCGTCCAGGAACGGGCGATCGAGCTCGAGCCCACGGCGGGTCGCTACCTGGAGATGGCGGTCATCCACTCGGAGGCGGGGTACGACGAGAAGGCGCTCGAGTACCTCCACGAGTCGCTGCGGCTGGATCCCGACCGGGTCTCGGCGCTGACGCACCTGGGCAACATCCTCGACGACGACGGTGATCACGAGGGCGCGCTGGCAGCCTTCCGGCGCGCCCGCAAGGCCGGCGGGCAGGGCCCGACCGAGGCGTTCAACTGCGGGATCGCGCTGATGCACCTGGGTCGTTTCGAGGAGGCGGAGCGAGAGCTGCGCCGCAGCATGCGGCTGAACGAGCGAGAAGGGGAGGAGGCGTTCCCGTACCCCTACGCCCGTCACCTCGAGCGGCTGCGCGAGCTGCGTCGGATCGAGGGTTGCGAGAGCGATCTCGCCGCGGGCCGCATCCAGCTCTCGACGGGGACCGACTATCGCCTCTACACCGACTACTGCCGCTACCGCGGTCACGATCTCTTGGGCGCGGAGCTCTGGCTGCAGCTGTTCGAGGGTCCGCGTGGTATCCAGCCGCACTTCGGCTACCTCGCCGCGATCTCCGCGGCCGGAGCCGTCGCGGACGAGAGCCTCACGCCGGAGGAGCGTTCCTCGTGGCACCAGCGCGGCATCGAATGGCTGCAGCTGTATCTCGATCAGGTCTTCCTCAGCTACAGCTACCAGGACCCCTTCATCTCTCCGCGTTTCGTGCGCGACCTGGTTCACGGCTACCGGCTTCGCCCCAAGTTCGCCGCCTTGCGCGAACCGCCCGAGGACGCGAGCGCGGAGGACCGACGGCGCAGCGCCCGATTCCTGGAGCACCTCGATCGACGCATGGAGGAGCTGGGCCTTTGATCGATGAGGATCGCAGCGCACTGACCCGATGAGTGATCGCCAAGCCGAATCCCCGGCCACCCTGTACCTCGAGCGCATCCGTTCGAAGGACCGGACCGCCCTGAGCGAGCTGCTCGACCGCTACCTGCCCCAGATCGAGCAGTGGGTCCGCAAGGAGCGGGGCGAGCACCTCCGGGCCGGCTTCGAGACCCTCGACCTCGTCCAGGACGTCGCGCTCGACCTGGTGCGCTACCTGCCGAACGTCCAGATCACCGATACCGACGCTTTTCGCGGCTTGCTGTACCGGATGATCCAGAACTCGCTGCGGAACAAGCACCACTACCTGAACATCCGCCGCCGGACCCTGGCCGCCGAGCAGCCGCTGGGCCCCGGGACGGTGATCCGCCTCGACCCTGCCGACGAGCACCAGCCCACCCCCAGCGTCGAGGTGGGGAACCAGGAGCAGCAGGCGTGGATCCGCTTCGCCCTGGCGCTGATGGACCCGGACGACCAGGAGCTGATCCTGCGCCGTCACTTCGACGGCGAGGGCTTCGAGGAGATCGGCCGCGAGCTGAAGATCACCGCCGACGCCGCCCGGCAGCGTTTCAGCCGGGCGCGGGCCAAGCTGATGGTGCTGGTGGGGAGGTTGCGGCGGGGGCAGATCGAGGTGCCGGTGGGGGAGAGGCCGCAGAGGTAGCGGAGATCGCGGAGTTTCAGCGCAGAGATCGCGGAGGG
>CAZCAC010000097.1:0-32665 GCA_964496575.1 uncultured Planctomycetaceae bacterium
GCGAGGTCACCGTAGTGGCGCACCTCCAGCTCGTGGCCACGGGCGGCCGCGGTGTTCTTCACGGTCTTCGTCAGCAGGGGGATGACCGCACCGTTCTTGACGAACAGAGGTGGGCGATCCCCGAGTGCTGCTGCCGTCACCGTTATCGTCGTATTGTTGCCGGCCAGCTCCCCCGTGTAGAAGTCGTACCAGTTGCCGGCGGGCAGGCGGACTTCTCGCTCGGTTGCCTGGTTCTCGTAGAACGGTGCCACCATCATCGAGGGCCCGAACATGAACTGGTCGGTTGTCTCGATGACGACCTCGCCACCGCCGGCGAAGCCGTCCTCCAGGATCATGGCGCGCACGGCGGGAATGCCCTCGAAATGGTAATCGGCGAAGGCCGAGTAGAGGTAGGGCAGGAGGCGCATCCGCAGCTCGATCACCTCGCGCACCGAGTCGGTGACGTCCCCGTAGCTCCAGGGCTTCTTCCCCGAGGACCAGGCGTTGAGCTTGGCCATCGGCGAGAAGCAGACCGTGTGCATGCGGTTGAGCCACTCTCGCCCGTCCCTGGCATTGCGGGTCTCCGGCGTCCAGAGGATGCCGCACAGGCTGGCCGTCGAAAGGCCGGTGATGTACTGCGAGTGATCGTACGCGTCGGAGTAGATGACGAACGGGTACCCCGATGCCGCCCCGTTGCTGCCGCGCGCCAGCCCGTAGGTGCGGACGTTGCGCTGCTTGAAAAGGTCCTGGTAGAGCATCCGCTGCACGATCAGGCCGTAGGCCTGGCGCATCGCTTCACCGGAGGTCCCGGAGGGGAACGTGGCGTGATCGGGCCAGAGCCAGAAGTCGTAGCCGTCCACCTCGTCGATCTTGTAACCGCTGATCCCGATGCTGATGTGATCCTCGGCGTGCTGCTCGGTCAGGAGACACCGAGCCTCGGGCAGCGTGTAGTCCGGGACGATGCCGAGCCAGACCAGGTGCGATCCCGACAGCGGGTACATCTCCTCGTAGATGCGGCTCTTCTTGGAGATGTAGGGGTTCTCCCAGAGGTTGAGGCGGATCCCCTTTGAGAGGAGCTCCTCGGTGAAAGCGGCCGGATCGGGAAAGCGCTTCTTCTGCCACTCGAAGGTGCACGGATACGACCTGGTCTGCCACCCCGGCTCCAGCCCGATCACCTCGAGCGGGAAGTCTCGCTCCTCGAATTCCCGGATCTCCTCGCGAGTCTCTTCGGCGCCGAAGTGTGCGTGCACGCGGTGCCAGAAACCCAGGCCCCAGAGCGGAGGGAGCGCACCCCCGCCGCAGTACAGGTTGTAGCGCTGAACGACCTCGAGCATCGAGTTGCCACCGAAGATGATCAGCTCCAAGCCTTCGCCGTGGAGCTGCGCCTCGACGGCGTCGCTCGTGGGCAGGGCCTGCCACGGCCCCGGCTGATCCTCGCGTTCGTCCGGCGGCGGATTGCGGTCGACTTCCGGCGGGTTGTTCGGGGAGTCCTTGCGGTTCCCCACCTGGCAGTAGACCTTCAGGAAACGGGCGGTGTTGAAGAACACACCGTAGCCCGCGCTGGAGACGTAGAAGGGAACCGGTGCGTGCGTGCGCCCGCCGCCAGTTCCCCAGTGGTCCATGTTCAGGCTCAGCACCTCGCGCGACTTCTCCGTCCCGTCGAGCTGAAGGCCGAAGCCGTAGAGCTTCTCGTCCGGAGCACAGGGCACGCTCACCACCACCCGATGGTCGGGGGTGACCAGGTACCGGATTTCGCCTGATTCGAAGGGGAAGACGGCCTTCTCCAGCCGGGCGATCGCCTCGAGTTTCGGCTCGTCCGCCGCCAGGTCGGTGTAGAGCAGCTCGCCCCGCAACTCGCCGAGCTGGACCTTCCAGACTCCTTCGGCCGAGCTCTCCCATTCCGTCACCGGCTCCAGGTCTCCGTGCCCCGCGCCCACGGCCACCGAGGTGGGGAAGAGAAGGAGCGCCAGGCCCACCATCGTGCTGGATCTTCTCATGCTGCGATGATACGGAGTCGTGCGGGTTCCCGCACAGGTCGTTCCAGCCCTGCAGCCAGCGGGGGAGAAGGGCGGACCTGCTAGTACTTCACGAGCAGGGAAACCGTCGACGACCTCCCGAACATCCCCTGCCTCAGGGACCGCCCTCGCATCGATCAACACCTGGGGTGCCACCATCACCTCGAATGTGTCCTCTCGCCAGGTGACCCGAGACTCGCCTCGAACCCCACACCGGAGAACCGTCATGCGCTTGCGTTCCTGCTTCCGATCCCTGGCCGCTCTCGCCTTGCTGATATCCTCCGCCAGCGCTCAGTTCCACGAGGAGATCATCCTCGACGCAAACGAGGCGTCGGCAATCTGGACGCTTACACCACTGGACAGCGACCCTGGCAGCATCACGCCCGAATGCCTCGAATCCGGACCTGGAGGGCATCGGCAGCCGGTGGGGGAATCAGCCGGCCCGTCGACGAATTGCGGGTCGGCCGTGTTTTCACCCTGCGGGCCCGTATTCGGAGCGAATTATCCTCTGCGTTCTCTGGGGAAACCCCACCAGCCGAGTTACCTTGAATGCGAGGGCTGGCGATGGAGCTGGTCAGACACGTCAACCGGAGAGAGAAGCAGGATGACTGCGGGCCGGCGAGTGCGGTGCCATCGGGCTCGAAGCCCCCAGTGACGACTTCCACCGGTTCTGCCACTACGGGTTCGGGAGGATCGCTGACATGGTGCGATGGACCGGTTGGAAGCTCCGCACGATAGGTGCCGTATCCGTGCTGGCCGCGCTCCTGGCGACAGAGGCCAGAGGGCAAGTGGACTACGTATGGACCGGGGTGGTTGGCGAGGCTTTCGCCGTGGACCTCAACTGGTGGGGTCTGAACGCGCCGGATCCCGGCACTGACCTGGCCCAGGCCAACCTCGTCTTCGCGGGGGACAACCTCCTTCCTCCCCTCGCGTGGACCCTGCCCAACGTCGGGACCGACTACTACCTGAACGTCGGTTTCATCAGGTTCGATGAGAGCGTGGCACTGAGGGACTTTGGAATCCTGTCGGCCGGGGGTGGCTTCTCCTTCGCCGACGGCGGTGGGATCATCAATGACTCGATCATAGGGCACATCCTTGGGCACTACGTGGAAGCCAACCTCTTCGGGACGGGTGACCAGATGGTCATCCTCGTGGAGGGAATCGTCGACGTCCGCGGAATCGTCGAACTGAGCCACACGAATGGCGTTCAGCTCATGGTTGGCGGCGCAGGGCAGACGACCATCTCGGGCATCATCATGGGAACGGGCGGCACGCTGGTCAAACAGGACGGGGGTATGCTCATCCTGACGGGTGCCAATACCTACACGGGGGGCACGGAGCTGGTCGGGGGAGAGTTGCTCATCGGCGGCAACTCGGCGCTCGGGACCGGAATGCTGTTCGTGACGGGCAGCAGCAGCCTGGGTGCCTCCGGCGCCGCATCCGCCGCCAACGACGTCTTCCTGGACGCGGCGCTGACGATCATCGGCTCCGACAACCTCACCTTGAGCGGTGACATCGAAGGCAGCGGTTCCCTCCTCGTCGACTTCGCCGCCGACGACGATCTGCTGGTGCTGAGCGGCAATAACACGTATACCGGCGGCACGACGTTGACGCAGGGAACGTTGATCCTCGGCAACGACACGGCGCTGGGCACCGGGGCGCTCACGGTCTCGGGCTCCAGCAGCCTCGGGGCGGATGCCGCTCGCACCATCGGCAACGAGATCAGCATCGATGGCTCGACGATCCTGACGATCATGGGGGCCAGCGGCCTCGAGCTCGCCGGCGACATCAGCGGCGAGGGTGTCCTGAACATGGGCTTCGCCACCGACGGCGACACCCTGACGCTGAGTGGCGACAACACCTACTCCGGCGGCACGACGCTGACCCGGGGAACGCTGATCCTGGGCAGCGACACCGCCTTGGGGGACGCGGCGGGCGCCGTGACCGCCGTGGGCGATGCCACGATCCAGTCCACCGCCCATTACGAGGTGGACAACGACTTCATCATCAACAACGTGTCGACGCTCACGTTCTCCGGCAGCCACGGCCTGACGCTCAACGGCGCGATCAGCGGCCTCGCCGGCAGCATGCTGGTCGACCTGGACGCCGACAACACTCTGCTGCTCACCGGGTACAGCACGTACACGGGACCCACGACCGTCAACGGCGGGGAGCTGAGGCTGGACGGGGCATCGCTCCTCTCGCCGGTGACCGTCAATGCAGGGCTCCTGACATAGGTGCGTGGAGTGGCGGCATTGGCCGAATGCCGTTCATTCACGATGAGGGGGTGCGTCATAAGGTATGCAACGCTTTGACGGGGGCCGCGATCGACACCGACCAGGGAGCGAGCCCGACACGCCGTTTCCCTGCTGAGCCATGAGCGGATGGTTGCATGAATCGGGGCGCATGTGTCAGGAGCCCTGCAATGACGGGGGCGCCGTGAGCGGGACCGGTTCCCTGACGGACCTGACGGTTGCTTCGGGCGGCGTCCTCCGCGTCAACATCGACGGCGATACGGGCACGGCGGACATGCTGGACCTCACCGGTGCGGCGGTCCTGAACTCCGGGAGCGTCATCTCCGGTACCCTGACGGGCACGACATACATCCCGAGCGGCGAGACGTTCGACGTCCTCCATGCCGCCGGCGGCATCACCGACAACGGCGCAACCATCAGTACGACGTCCGCCACGATCACGGTCAGCCTGATCCGGGACCTGAACTTCAGCAACGGCAACACGAGCTACGCCCTGGAGCTCTCGCGCGCCTCCAACGCGTACTCCTCGCCATTCCTTCTCGGGAACAACCGGGCGATCGGCCTCGGCCTCGACAGCCTGATCCCCGTGGCCAACAGCGACCCGACCGGCCCCGTCGGGGTGCTCCTGGGCACGCTGGACGCGAGCGACGCTCTGGCTTACGAGAAGATCGTCTCCCAGCTCAGCCCCGAACCGTACAACGCCAGCTCGGGGATCTGGCGCAACGAAACCCGCGAGTTCACGCGGCAGCAATCGCAGTATCTGGCCAGCATCCGGCACACCGGCGGGGCCGGCCGGGAACCGAGGCCCGGGCCGCCGGCCGGCACCATGGCCATCGCCAACGACGACCCCATCGTGCTGGCCGCCAGCTTCGCCCAGGTCGAGGAGGCGCCGCTCCCGCGCGGGTACGCCTGGGAGGAGGGATGGGGCGGCTACGCCGAGGCTCGGGGAGGCTTCATCAACTCGGACGAGACCTCGAACCGGACGGGCTACAGTGCGGCTCCGGCCGGCGCCCAGTTCGGCCTCGACTACACCTTCAAGCGAGGGCTGCTGGTGGGCCTGGGGTTCGGATACATGTGGACGGAAGCCGACCTGAACGGGGCCCTCGGTGAGATCGATCAGGGCACGGTCCGCGTGGGGCCCTACCTGAGCTGGTTCGAGCATGATTGGTACGTCAACCTCTCGGCGACCTACGGCTACTCGTGGGTCGACGCCGAGCGCGGCATTCCGGCGCTGGGCCTCACCGCCAACAGCGCCTACGATGCATACGACCTCACGGGCTACATCGGCACGGGCTATCAGCTCCGGCTCGACGAGCACCTCTGTCTCACGCCGATGGCCTCGCTGCACCTCAGTAACATCGAGTTCGACGGCTTCACCGAATCCGGCGCCGGCGGCGCCAACCTCCAGGTGCCCGGCCGTGACGACGACTCGCTGGTGTCGCGAATCGGGGCAAACCTATCGTACCGATTCACGGACCTCGTCTCGCAACCGATCGCGTTCGTCTACGGGGGCTGGGAACACGAGTTCGAGGATGACAACGACTTCGGCGCCTCCTTCCACGCCGGGGGAGACTCGTTCGTCATCGACACGGGCAGCCGGGACTCGGATGCGCTCTTCGTCGGCGCCGGCGCCGAGGCGCTGGCCTACGAGAGCATGGCGGCCTACTTCCGGATCGAATACGTCGAGTCCGAGAACGCCGACGCCATCGGCATCGCCGGCGGCGTGATGTTCGGGTTCTGATCCCGGCCGGGACCGGGGGATTCCAGGAACAGCCTGAGCGAGATTCGGGCCGTTCGTCGGATCTTCAGGGCGCGAACGTCAGCTCGTAGCCGTTCGTCGTGTTGAAGCCGCTGCTGCCGCAAGGGCCTCCGACCGGGTCCCGGTAGTAGACCTGGAGTAGCCCGGTCTGGCCTGGCGTCCAGCCGGCCCCCGCGCTCACATCGCTCGCAGTCGCTCGACCAGCTCTTCGAGTCCCTCACCGGTTCGCGCCGAAGTCACCAGCGACTGGATCCCCGGCTGGATCGCCTGCAAGGAATCCTCCACCTCCTCGAGGTCGAAATCGACGTACTCGGCGAGGTCGTGTTTGGTGATCAACACGAGGTCCGCGTCGCGGTAGGAAACCGGGTACTTGCGCGGCTTGTCGTTGCCCTCGGTCACCGAGAGGCACACGAGCCGGAGACTCTCGCCGAGGTAGAACATCGACGGGCACACCAGGTTTCCGACATTCTCGACCAATACCAGCGCCCGCTCCTCGAGGGGTAGCTTCTCGATAGCGTGCTCGATCTGGTGCGCCGTCAGGTGGCAGGCGGTGCCAGTCCGGATCTGGTGCGCCGGTGCCCCGGCTTCCCGGATCCGTCGGGCGTCGTTGTCGGTGGCCAGATCCCCCTCGACGACGATGCAGGGGCGCTTGCCGCGGAGCATCGGGATCAGCGCCGTCAGGAGCTCGGTCTTTCCGCAGCCGGGACTGCCGATCAGATTGACCATTCGCGCGCCGATGGCGTCGAGGCGCTCACGGAGCTGCTCGGCGTGGACCCGGTCCTGAGCGAGAACGTCCTCCTCCACGTTCACGGTGCGTCGCGCGGTCTTCGTCACGGTACCGCCGCCCGCGGCCTGGTCGCATCCACAGTGATCACACATCGTCCACCTCGAACTCCTTGATCCTGAACTCGCGCCCGCCCTCGACAGTCACCGGCGAGTGGCCGCAGCCGGGGCAGGCATCCCAGACGAAACGAATGACGAAGTCCTCGGAGCAGGCAGGGCAGCTGGCTCGAGCGTCCAGGCTCACGAGGTCCAGCGCCGCCCCGGACAGACCGGCTTGCTCCGCGACGATGGCGAAGCAGTACTCCAGCGCTTCCGGCTGGACTCCGCTCAGGGGACCGACCTCCACCACGATCGACACCACACGCTGGTCGGCCTCGACCAGCGGAGAGACGGTATCGCAAATGCCCTGCGCCAGGCTCAGTTCGTGCATTCAGGGCTCCCGGTGGATGACGGGAGCGAGTGTACTCCTCGGGGAGGCGAGATCCAGGCTTCTCGCGACCAGATCGATCGCCGCGGTAACCGCCTCCGGGACCGCCTTCTCCACCGGATCGCTGAGGGTCGTTCCGAAGAGCTGGCAGCGGTCGTCGACGTCGATCACGATCAGCCCGATGAGTTCTGGCGTGTGGTATCCGAGCTCCCGCGAGATGTGCAGGGCGGAGGGCAGGCTCAACAGGTGTGCGGAGTCGAAGCGCACCGTGGCGGGCCCGAGGTCGTCGGCGCTCAGCACGCGACAGCGACCGGAAACGCTGTCGGCGGCATGGTACGCGTCGATGACCAGGAGCTCGTCGTACCCCTCGACCTCGTACAGGAGGTCCAGTCCACCCGTGTTCAGGGCCTTGTAGGTGACCTCGGTGTCGGCCGTGGTTGCGCCCAGCTCCTCGCGCACGCGGCTCAGCACGACGAGTCCCACCGCGTCGTCGGTCAGGATCTCGTTTCCCATTCCCAGGACCAGGAGCCGCTTCGGCGAGCCGCCCTCGTCTCGTCCTTCACGATCGGTCATCGTTCGATTCTCCTCCAGCGGTCGGTGTGGGCACGACCGTCCCATCGGCCCGGTCGGACCGTGGGGACCGGTCGCGTCCGGCCTCCGGTCAGAACTGGATCTGCGCCTTGAACTTGCCGCCGCCCGTGTCGTTGCAGGCGATCAGCACCTTGCCCTGGCTGGCGCACCACTTCTTGACATCGTCGGGGAACTCGACGCAGTCCGCGAGGACCTCGAGCATCGAGCCGGCCTCGATCTTCCTGGCGAGGATGGCGATCTTCAGCACCGGCTGAGGGCACTTCATCCCGAGGCAGTCCAGCGTTTCCATGGCCATACGTTCAGCTCCTTGAGAAGGTGGCGATACGGTCACCCCGAGGGTCCAGCACCTCGAGGTTCAGGGGCATCTGTCCCGGCAGCGCGTGCGTCGCGCAGGAGAGGCACGGGTCGTACGCCCGGAAGGCCATCTCCACCATGTTCAGGAGCCCCTCTTCGATCTGTCCGTTCTTGATGACCGACTTCGCCGCACGTTCGATCGACATGCACATCGCGGCGGAGTTGCCCAGCGTTGCGACGATCAGGTTGCACCCGGTGAGCACCCCGCGCTCGTCGCTCTCGTAGTGGTGGATCAGGGTGCCTCGCGGCGCCTCGACGACTCCGACGCCCTCGCTCGGCGTCCCGAAGTCCATGTTCCGGATCTCGGGCGAGCAGAGCTCCGGGAGCCCCGCCAGCTCGACGATCCGCTCGGCGGAGTACAGCATCTCGATCAGCCGCGCCCAGTGGTTCGCCAGCGTGTGGTGCACCACGGGGCCTCCGCCAAAGGTCTCGTACATCCGCTCGTACTCCGCCTGCGCCAGCGGCGTGGCCATCCCATCCGAGGCGTTCAGGCGCGCCAGCGGGGCGACCCGGTAGACGCCGCTGTCGGCGCCGTCGACGAACCCCTTCCAGCCGGGCTCGCGGAGGTACGGGAACTTGATGTAGGTCCACTCCTCGACGTGCTCGGCGATGTGCTTCGCGTAGTCCGCGGCCTCGAACCGGGTCCGCTCGTTCCCCGACGGGTCGACGACGCGGAGCTGGCCGTCGTACAGGTTGACGCGGTTGTCCGCGTCGACCATTCCCATGTAGTTCGTTTCGTGGTAGTAGACGTCGCCGGTGACCAGCTTCACGTAGTCGGGGTTGCCGAGCACGACGTCGTGGAACACCTTCAGCGAGAACTGAGCGAACTCGACCGCCTCGCGGCCGACGTCGAGGACACGCGATCGCTGCTCGTCGGGGATTCGCTTCGCCACGCCCCCGGGAAGCCCGAGGACCGGGTGGATCGGCTTGCCGCCACAGAAGGCCATCAGCTCGCGGATCGTCCGGCGCGCCTCGATCACCTTGGCCGCGGCATCCATACCGACGACGCCGATGACGCCCAGGATGTTCCGGTCCGGCGCCGGCGCCGTGGGTCCGACGACGAAGTCGGGGCCGCCGAGGTAGTAGAAGTGCAGCGCGTGGTCCTCCACCATGAAGAGGCAGTTGACCAGCTCCCGCACTGCCTTGGCCGCCGGCGTGGGCTCCACCTTGAACAGCGCGTCGAGCGCCTTGGTGGCCGCCATGTGGTGCGCCGTTGGACACACGCCGCAGATCCGAGAAGTGATCTGAGGCATCTCCTCGGCCGGGCGGCCGACGGCGAAGGCCTCGAAGCCGCGCAGCTCGGGAACCTGGAAGACGGCCTTCTGCACTTCTCCGTCGTCGCCGACGAAGATGCTGATCTTGCCATGCCCTTCCAGGCGCGTGATCGGGTCGATCTTGATGGTCTTCATGAGCGCTCCTCGGTGGGCCGCCCTCCGAGAAGGGAAGCGGGAACGGCGTAGCGGTAGAAACTCCCCGCCGCGTCCATCAGCTGGGAGGCCAGTTTCTCGGCGGCTTCGGGTGTATCGGCCTTCAGGAGCGACGAGATCGCCGAGAGCATCTTCGCGCCCTGGTCGGCGACGTCGGGGGTCGGTCCGAAGCACCCCGTGCACGGCATGTTCCCCTCGATGCAGGTCTCGCCGCAGCCGCTCCGCGTCGCGGGGCCACAGCAGAGGATGCCCTGCTCGAGGAAGCAGATGTCGGGGTCCGCCTCGATCTCCCAGGGGCGGCGCAGCGCGGCTGGAAGCGCTGGCGACGCGCGCCGCGAACCCCGGTCGGATCTGGCCCGAGCTCGTCTCCGCTCCGGAGGGCACGACTCTGCCCTCGCGCGCGCTGCTGGTCGAGCTCGCCGAACGCTTCGCGGACGGAGAGGACGCCGCGCAGCTCGCCGCGGACTTCCACGCCACGTTCAGCGCCCTGGCGATCGACGCCGTGACCCACGCGATCCCGTCCGGGGTCCGCCGCGTCGCCCTCGGCGGAGGGTGTCTCGTCAACCGCCTCCTCCACCGCGCGCTGACCGCCGGGCTGGAGCAGGTCCACCTCGAACCGATCACCGCGAGGGAGCTGCCGTGCGGCGACGGAGGCCTGGCGTACGGCCAGGCGGTCCTCGCCGCCCTGAGCCTCTCCCGCGGATCCGAACCGTCTTACCAAGGAGCCTGAGATGTGTCTGGCCATCCCGATGAAGCTAGTCGAGCGCACGGAGCACGAGGGCTTCGCGGACCTGACCGGCGTGCGCCGCAGCGTGGGCCTTCGCCTCTGCCCGGAGGCGGAGGTCGGTGACTACGTGCTGGTGCACGCGGGCTACGCGATCGGCGTCGTCGACGAGGCGGAGGCGAAGGAGACGCTGGCGCTCCTCGAGGAGTGGATCGCGACGGAGGTCGAAGCGTGAAGAACAACGATCCCTATTCCGACCGGCGCGCCGTGACGGCGTTGCGCAGGCGCGTGGAGTCCGCGGCCGAGCAGCTGGGCCGGCCGGCGACCTTCATGGAGGTCTGCGGGACCCACACCCACGCCATCGCGCGGGCCGGGCTACGCCGGATGCTGCCCGAGGGCGTGCGGCTGATCTCCGGCCCCGGGTGCCCGGTCTGCGTGACGCCGGTCGACTACCTCGACCGCGGCGAGGCGATCGCGAGGCTCCCCCAGACGATCGTGTGCACTTTCGGCGACCTCCTGCGAGTGCCCTCCAGTCACAGCAGCCTGGAGGAGGTGCGCGCGGGAGGCGCGGACGTCCGCGTCGTCTACTCGGCGAGCGACGCGGTGCGGGTGGCGCGCGAGAATCCCGAGCGGCGGGTGGTCTTCCTGGCCGTGGGATTCGAGACCACGCTGCCCACCATCGCGGCGGCGCTGGCGGAGAGCGAGGAGACGGACGTACCGAACTTCTCCATCCTCTCGGGCGCCAAGCGAATCGAGCCCCCGCTGCGCGCGCTGGTCGACGATCCAGCGGTCGAGGTGGACGGGTTCCTGTTGCCCGGCCACGTCTCGGTGATCCTGGGGTCCGATGCGTATCACTTCCTCGCCGAGGAGTACGGCGTTCCGTCGGTGGTCGTGGGTTTTGGCCCGGTCGACGTGCTGAGCGGGATCGAGGAGCTGCTGGACCAGATGGCGAATGAGACGCCAGCCGCGACCAACCTGTACCCCCGCGTCGTCCGGCCGGAGGGGAACCGCGTGGCCCGGGCGCTGCTCGACCGCTTCTTCGAGCCGGTCGACACGCGCTGGCGAGGCCTCGGCGAGATCCCCGCGTCCGGTCTCGACCTCCGCGAGGAGTGGCGAGACCGGGACGCCGGCCGGATCGAGGTGGAGGTGGGCGAGCCTCGAGAGCCCGCGGGATGTCGCTGCGGGGAGATCCTGCAGGGGCGGATCGAGCCGCCGGAGTGCCCGCTCTTCGCCGGAACCTGCACTCCCGACTCGCCGGTCGGCGCGTGCATGGTCTCCAGCGAGGGAACGTGCGCGGCCTGGTACCGGCACGAGCGTCAGGAGGTGACCGCGTGAGCTCACCCCGATCGATCAAGCTGGGACACGGCGCCGGAGGACGGCTCACCGACGAGCTGATTCGCGGCGTCTTCCTGCCGCGCCTCGGCGGGCCGCACCTCGCCGGCCTGAGCGACGCGGCGCTGCTCGAGGAGCTGCCGCCGGGGACTCCGGCGATGACCACGGACGGCTTCGTCGTCGATCCGCTGGTGTTCCCGGGGGGCGACCTCGGCTACCTATCCGGGTGCGGCACGGTGAACGACCTGGCGGTCAGCGGGGCGCGCCCCCTCTGGCTCACCTGGGCGGTGATCCTCGAGGAAGGGCTCGAGGGCGAGCTGCTCGAACGGGTCACGGCCGGCGTCGCGCGCGCCGCCGAGGAGGCGGGCGTGGAGCTGGTCGCCGGCGACACGAAGGTCGTCCCGAAGGGCAAGGGCGACCGCATGTTCGCCACGTCCGCCGGCTTCGGAATGGTGCCGCCGGGCCGGGAGCTGGGAGATCATCTCATCCGACCGGGAGACGCGCTGGTCGTCAGCGGGCCGATCGGAGACCACGGGGCGACCATCCTGGCTTGTCGCCACGACCTCGCCGGCGAAGGGTTGCGGAGCGACGCAGCGCCCCTGAACCACCTGACCGAGGCCGCGGCCTCGTCCGGGCTGCGCCTGCGTTCGATGCACGATCCGACGCGCGGCGGCGTCGTCACCACCTGCCACGAGACCGCCCGGCGATCGGGGTCGAAGATCGTCCTCGACGAGGAGGCGATCCCGGTGCGCCCGGAGACGGAGGCGGTGTCGGAGCTGCTCGGCGTCGATCCCCTCTACCTCGCGTGCGAGGGGCGTGTACTGCTGTGGGTCGCGGAGGGGGACGCCACGGAGCTGGTGGAGCTTCTCCGCTCCAACCCGCGTGGTGAGGGTGCTGCGATGATCGGCCGCGTGGAGCCCGCCTCGGCGACCGGAACGAGCGTCCAGCTCGAGACGCGAACCGGCGGACGTCGCGCCCTGGATCTGCTCTCCGCGGAGGAGCAGCCGAGGATCTGCTGAGCGGACGCGTCCGTTCTCGAGCGCAGCCACCCGTTGCGCGATCGAGGTAGATCCGGCTTCCGGAGTCGCCACTCCTTTGCGTTCTGGAGCCGGGAGCACTAGCGTTCCGGGGCTCCAACCCGAAACGAACGGCAACTTGAAGTACATCGTCATCGCTTCGTTCCTCGTGATCCCCGCGCTCGCCGCGTGGATCGTCTCCCGCTTCAGCGGTGGTCGCTGGCTCCCTCCGCTCCTGGCGGCGGCCACGGTCGGCGCGCTGGGTGTTGGATTCCTGTTCAGGGCCGCCTCCGCGATGGCCTCGGCCATCGACGACGATGTGGCGATGTACCGCGGCGCCGCGATCGGCGCCGGCCTCGGCCTCGTCGCCGGCCTGATCGTCCTCGGCGCCATCCACGCCGTCCGCCGGACCCGATCGCGCTGACCGAAGTAAGTCGCCGACCCGCTGGCCGGTGTGACTCGCGAGAAGGAGATCCCGCGGATCGAGCGGCAGGAGTCAGCGGCTCGTCAGCACGCCGCCGGATTCACGGCCGCCACAGGATCTCGAAGCCGTTGGACAGGTTGAAGTCGTGCACCCCGGGTCCGCACGGCTGCATCCCCGAGGTGTCGCGGTACCAGCACTGGTAGTACCTGACATCCCCCGGCACGCCCCCGCCCTTCTCGGCGAGGGAGATCGTGGTGCTGGAGACGCCCGTGCCGTCGGCGATCCGCACCTGCAGGCGGATCAGCGCACCTCCAGCGCAGCGCAGGCCGTCGCCGAACCAGACGCCGTCACCACCATCGATCGCGTTGACACCCTGGAAGTAGAGACCCGCCTCGTGCGGCACCAGACCGGTGGTGGTCAGGACGAGGGTGTCCTCGCCGACGCTCGGAGTGCCCTCCCCGCTCAGCAGCGCGCCCGAGAGGAAGACGCCATTCGAGCACCCCGCACCCGGAACGCTGCCGTCATTCTCGTTGGCGCAGGGACAGGGAGTGCCGCTGAGCGCGTCGCCGGAGCAGTAGCTGTTGCCGACCTGCCCCGTGTCGAAGACGTACGCCACTCCCTGGAAGCTCCCGTGGTCCGGTGCTCCCGCGACGATGCCGTAGTCGCCGGCGGCGACGCTGTAGCCGAAGCTGTCACCGAACGCGAGGCCACTCCCCAGGAGCCGGCTGATCTCTTCCCCACTATCCGCGTCGAACAGGTAGGTGTAGCCGGTGCCCCAGACCACGCCTTGATCGAAAGGAGCACCGACGACGGCCAACCTTCCGCGCAGGGAGACGCTGAGACCGAAGTTGTAGCCCATCTCCAGGAGCCCGGGCACGAGCTCGTACAGGAGGGCACCCGTGGTGACGTCGAAGAGGTAGGCCGACCCCGAATCCTCACCCTGTTCGTCGTGCTGGTGGGCGCCGATCAGAGCTCGATCGCCGTCGAGCGAGACACTCCAGCCGAAGAGATCTCCGGGCGCTCCATCGGGGGGATACAACTTGAAGAGCTCCTGCCCGGTCACCAGGTCGAAGAGATACACGGAGCCCCGCGGGTATCCGTCGTACTTGTCCCACTCGACCCCGACCAGGATGTTGGTCCCGTCGATAGCGACGCTCGTACCGAACTGGTCGAGCGGGATCCCGTCGGAAGCGGTCAGCTCGAAGAGCTGGGTCTGCCCGGCCGCGGGGACGCTCGAGAGGGTCGTGGCGACCGCGAGCGCGAGAACGGTGCGGGCGAGCCGGCGGATTCGAGGCTTCGGGGGAATCACCGCCGTCTTCACGGAAGCCTCCGGGTGGCGAGGGGAGAGCGAGCAGCGCGGAGCAGGGGCTCGGGGTCGCGATCGGTGCCGCAATCGACGTACCGCCCGGGTGAGAGTCGGTTGCCCGCGCAGGGTACACGGTTCGGGCACCTGTCGCCGGCGGGAGTGCGTTTCTGCACAGACTCCGTGCGGTCGGACACCAGCCCAGCGCCCGGCACGGTCCGGGGGCCATCCTCGCAACGGCCCGGCGGGGCCGATCCGTCCATTGATTGTGGCAGGCCTTCCCTCGATTGGTGTCGCCGGTGTTTCGCCCGGATTCTACAACCGCCTTCAGGTCGAGCCTCTAGGCTGCACCTGGAGCCGGTTCAGGCCACCCCGCTCCCGCGACCGGACCCTCGCCCCGGATTCGACGCCCGCACGGCCCTTAAGGAGAAGACCTGATGCTACGCATCCTCGAGATCTGGCTCTTCGCGACCCTGCTGCTCGCCCTCCCCTCGCTGGCGAGCCCTCAGCGGGATCACCTGTTCCCGGTTCACAACGTCGAGTACGGGGACAACTCGAACGACGCGATCTGCACCGACCTGGACCAGGACGGGTTCGCCGATGTGATCGTGGTCCCGTACAACAACATATCGTGCTGGCTCAACTTCGGACGTCCGGGAGTCGGCTTCGACATGACGGAGATCTACAACGCGAAGTTCATGAGCTGCGTCGACGTGGGAGACCTCAACGGTGACCAGATCCCGGATCTGTTCTTCGGCTGTTCGGACTTCGACGGTTACGGAGTGACGCTGGGGCTGGGCAACCGGCAGTTCTCGAGCTCGGTGCTCACGGGGATAGCGGGATATGCGCAGGACGTTTGCCTCGCCGATCTCGATGCGGACGGTTTCAACGACGCCCTGCTGGCGACGCAGACGGGGATGGCCGTCCACGTGCTGCACGGGCTCGGGACGGGCAGTTTCACCCACGTCGGCACTGTTTCTCTCACCGAGGACGCGGGCGCGATCGACGCCGGGGATCTGAACGGCGACGGGCTGGCCGACCTGGTAGCCGCCAGCCGCCATGGTGGGATCGTCGAGGTCTTCCTGAACGCGGGTGGTCTCGGCTTCACCGCCGCGGGGAGCCACGTGGTGGGAGACGGGCACGAGGATGTGGAGCTCGTCGACCTCGACGGGGACGGCCTCCTCGACATCGTCTCGCCCGATGGCGTCAGCGCCACGGTCTCGCTCCTGCTCAGCGACGGCAGTGGCGGCTTTGTATCGGCCGGACAGCACGCGGTCGGGGGAGAGCCTCGCTCGATCGCCAGCGCCGATCTCGACGAGGACGGTGACGTCGATCTCGTCGTCGCGACCGGCACCCAGGACAACCAGGCCGGTATCGCGCTCCTGGCGGGACTCGGCGCGGCGAACTATGCCGAGGTGCGGTCGCTCCACTGGGGAAGTACAGCGGTCCGCGTCATGGTCGAGGACTTCAACGAGGATGGAGCGCTGGACATCTTGACCGACAACATCCAGCGCCCCTACCTGTCCGTGCTCCTCGCCCAGGGACCTGGCGGATTCCACACCCCGACGCAGCTACCGGTGGACTACCCGGTGGCCTTGACCAGCGGCGACTTCAATGGCGACGGGAAGGCCGACATCTGTACGTCGGTGACGGGGGGGCTCGACGTTCTCCTGGGTGATGGCTCGGGCGGGTTCGCCACGGGTGCGGGCCTGGCTACCAATCAGGTCTCGCACGTGTATCGGGGCGATTTCAACGTCGACGGAGATCTCGACGTGCTGGCCACCGACTGGCCCTCGAACGTGATCAAGGTGTATCCCGGTGACGGCCAGGGTGGTTTCGTCGACACCGTTCCGGCGACGGCGGTCGGCTCCGATCCCCAGGGGATCGTGGTGACCGAGTTGAACGGCGATGGGGCCCCTGACGTGGTCTGCCTCACCGACTCGAACGTCCTCAAGGTGCTGTTCGGAGACGGCACGGGCGGGTTCTCCATCAACCAGACATTTCCGCTCGGTAGCTGGTCGCGGGCGCTCGACGTCGCGGACATCGACCAGGATGGAGTGCTCGATATCGTCGTCACCGGCTCCGTCGAGGGGAATGTGCTCCTCGGCCAGGGAGGCGGGTTGTTCGGGGCCCCGACGGTCGCCCCCGGACTCCGACTCGGAAGGGGCATGACCCTCGCTGACCTCGACGGCGATGGGTTCCTCGATGCCGCGTTCCACGATCTCGACCTCGCCCTCGTCTGCTTCGGACATGGTGACGGTACGTTCGAGCCGCACTTCATCTACGAAAACATCTACAACCAGAACGTCAGGGAATCGGGAGTCGCCGACCTGGACGGTGATGGGGCGAACGACTTCTTCGTCCTGATAGAGAACTTCAGGGACGAAGGTTCGCTGCGCGTCTACTTCGGACCGATCGGCGCGACTCTGCCCGCACCGGTGGCCTACGCGATCGGTCAGTCGGCCATCGACATGGTGGTCGACGACTTCAATGGAGATGGTCGCCTCGACGTCGGAGCCGCCAGCCTGGCCGACGAGGAGGTTTCCGTGCTGCTCGCCCGCGGAGCGGAGGGGGGCCACGGCAGCCATTGCGTCTCCGCCGCCACTTCGATCGGCTGCGTCCCGGCGATCTCCTCCAGCGGCCTGCCGAGCGTGTCGGGCGCGATTCCTTTCCACGTCACCGTCTCACAGGTGGTGAGCAATCAGTTCGGCTTCTTCATCTACGGCTTCGCGCCCAACGCTCGCCCCTTCGTCCACGGAACCCTGTGCGTGGCGGCGCCTCAAGCCCGGTTCCTGCTCACTTCCTCGGGGGGATCGGGCCCTCCCATCGACTGCACGGGCAGCTTCGACGTCGACTTCGGCGCGCTGATCACCGGCGGCTCCCTGCCCGGGCTGGACCTGGGGCGGTCGGTATTCGCGCAGTTCTGGTTCCGCGATCCGCCCTCGACCTCCGGCGGCGCGACCAGCGACGGGCTGCGTTTCGTCATCGGACCCTGATGCGGAGCCCGATTCCGCATGGAGTGTCGGCGCCGGGGTGATTCAGGGTCGTTCCGACGAGGAAGCTCAGCCGGCTTCACCCAAGCCTGACCGGCCGGGGTGTGATCGCGATCGAATTACCACTAGGCGATCACCGCCGCATCAGCGCGCCGTGAAGGCCCCGCCCTCCACCTGGTGCTCGAGGATGATGATCTTCTGCCACATCTTCCTGCTCAGCCCCGAGGTGAGGCTCTCGATGTCGTCCACGGCGTTGAGCACCGTCGGATCCTCGAAACCCTGGACGTAGAGCGCGGCGATCTTGCTGGTCATCGAGAGCAGCTCGGCGCAGTAGTCGAGGTACCGCCCCATCTGCCGCGGCGTCATCGCCACCTGTGGAGAGGACTCCGTGCCTTCGAAGGAGATGCTCAGCCGTTCCGGGTCCTTGGTGAGCTGGTGCATGTCGATCACGTGGCTGATCGCTCGCAGCTCGTGGATCGCCCGCAGGGCCCGGTTCCTCCTCCACCGGGATTCGAAGGTCCAGAGGAAGAAGAAGAAGGCGGTGAGGAAGGCCACGCTGCCCAGCCCGGGCTCCAGGACCTCGACGAAATCGCGGAGGCCGGTGATCTGCAGGCTGGGACCGAGCATGACGAGCTCGTAGACGAGCAGCCCCAGGACGCCGACGATGATCAGCCAGGAGACGACCAGAATGATCCGATTGGGGCGGCGGATCTCGCGGTTGCGCTGCACTGCGTTCTGGGCGATGCCGACCAGCTCTCCAGCGACGAGGCTGAGGCCTGATTCGGGAAAACGCTCCTTGATCCGGGCCTGGAGCCGCTCGAGCGTCTTGATGATCTCGGTGCTCTTCAGCGTCCGGTACTTCGAGTCCTTCGCCGGAGGCATCTGCGATTCACTGGAGAGGCTCATGGTCACCGGAAGGTACGGGTTCAGGACAGCTTCCTCCACGATCGCGCCCTGGATTGCCGTCGGAGACGGCAATCCAGGGCGCGAGGGTGATGGTCGCTGTCCTGAAACCGTACTCACTGGAACGTCACCTCGACCGCGCCGGTCGTGTTGGAGGCGTTGCCGCACGCAACAGCAATACGGAACCAGGTTCACTTTCACACACCAACCCCATCACGAGGGCGCACCTCCTCCGATGCCGTAGGCGTGTGAAAGTGGACCCGATTCCGTATCGCGGCCCGGACTCGCGTAAGCTCTGGGGGCTGGAAACCGGGACCCCGCGCATGATCCGCTCACTGTTGCCGTGCATCGTGTTCTCGCTGCTGCCGGTCTGCGCGGATGCGCTCGACCCGCCGGAGCGGCCGAACGTCGTGCTCATCATCGCCGACGACCAGGGCTGGGGCGACTACGGCTTCATGGGACACCCCGACATCCGGATCCCCAACCTGGATCGGCTGGCCGAGCGAAGCCTGGTGTTCGAGCGCGGTCACGTCACGAGTCCGCTCTGTCGGCCGTCACTCGCCTCGATCGCGACGGGCCTGCACCCGCATCAGCACGGAGTCGTGGCGAACGACGTCGATCCGGAGCGACGGGCGGAGAGCGACGTGCCCGTCGTGCGCGCGTTCCACCGACACCCGAACCTGATCCGGGAGCTCACCGCCGCGGGCTACCTCACTCACCAGTCCGGCAAGTGGTGGGAGGGCTCCTTCGCCGACGGTGGCTTCACCCACGGCCTGACCCACGGCGATCCGAGTCGAGGGGGACGTCACGGCGACGAGGGGCTACGGATCGGTCGGGAGGAGATGGAGCCGGTGACGGAGTTCATCGACGCCTCCGTGACGCAGGATCGTCCCTTCTTCCTGTGGTACGCGCCCTTCCTGCCGCACACCCCGCACGACCCTCCCGCAGACATCCTGGAGAAGTACCGCGCGCCGGGCCGCGCCGAGAACGTGGCGCGTTACTACGCGATGTGCGAGTGGTTCGACCGCACCTGCGGCGAGCTGCTGGACCACCTGGAGCGACGCGCGCTCCTCGACGACACGCTCGTCGTCTACGTGTGCGACAACGGGTGGGCGCCGGTCGACCGGGAGGCCGAGAATCCGCCCGGCTGGTGGCCGGCCTTCGCGCCGCGCTCCAAGGGCTCGCCCCACGAGGGCGGCATCCGCACGCCGATCCTCTTCGCCTGGCCCGGCCACGTGGAGCCCGGGCGCTCGGGTGAGCTCGCCTCGAGCGTCGACCTGATGCCGACGATCCTGCGCGCCTGCGGCGTCGAGCTCCCGGCGGGTCTGGCCGGCATCGACCTCCTCGACACCGAGGCCCGGGCGCGGCGCGAGGCGATCTTCGGGGCGAGCTACTCGATCCACAACATGGTCCCCGGCGACCCCGGCGCGACCTTGCAGTACCGCTGGTGCATCGCGGGAGACTGGAAGCTCCTCCTGCGCAGCCTGGGACTCGACACCACGCGGTACCGGACGGTGCACGAGTGGGACCGGGTACCGGCGCGGCTGTGGAACCTGCGCCTGGACCCGCACGAGAAGGAGAACGTCCTACTCCAGCACCCCGAGGTCGCCGAGGCACTGCGCGCGCGGATCGAGGCCTGGCTGCCGGAGCCCGCTCGTGCATCGGAGGTGGCGGAGCGAGGAGACGCGCAGGCCGACACCCCCGCGATGCTGCAGCTGCCCGGGCTCGAGATCGACTTCGAGCGAGGGGTGGTCGACGTCGAGAGCGTCGTCTGCCTGGACGACGGCCTGCTCGAGCTCGTCGCCTGCACGAAGGGCACCAAGGAGCACGAGTCGATCGTCGCGATCGAGGCACGACCCATGCACCTGCACACGGCGCTCTTGCTCCTTGGTGCGCAGCCGGGTCACCCTCCCCGGTTCCAGCGAGCCGACCCCGACTCTCCCTGGATCCACGTTCCGCCGCAGGGCGGGTCGGTCGACGTCCACCTCGTCGTCGAGGAGGCGAAAGGAGGGGAGCGCGAGCGGCCGATCAGCGACTTCATCGCCCCCGCGGCGACCTCCGACGACCGCCTCTCGACGCACACCTTCCTCTTCGCCGGATCGCTGCTGCAAGATGTCGACGAGGGGCCTCGCCGGTACCTCAGCGACCACAGCGGCAACGTCGTCTCCCTGGTGAATTTCGGCGACGAGTTGCTCTGCCTCCCCGACGGCCTCGCGCACGACGCCGGCACGCTCCGCTGGCGCGTCGATTCGACCCGACTCCCCGCCGTGGGGTCGAAGGTGATCCTCCGCCTGCGGCCGCAGGCACCTCGCGAGGAGAAGGAGGGGGAAGAGCAGAACGAGCCACCGCCGTCGCCGCCGCGAGACGGATGAACTCCACGCCACCCGCGCCGTCGCACCCCCGTCAACGCTCGAAGTACAGCTCCACCTCCCCGAAGCCGACGACCCCCGGTTGGGCGCTGCCGGGCTCGCGCTCGAGGATGCGGATCTCCAGGGAGCGCACCCGGGTCGTCTTGAAGTCCAGCACCCAGCTGTCGTAGACCCCCTTGGTGATCTCGACGTACTTCGGCTTGCGCTGGTTGTTGATGCCGACCTCGATCCGGGTGGCCCGATCGTAGTTGCTGGTGGACAGGATCGACGAGTTGGCGTTGCTCAGGACGAGCTTGTTGGCGCGGACAGGCTTGTCGAAGCGGAAGGTCAGCGTCGGTTGCTCGTCGTCCTTGGCGCTCAGCCAGTTGGTTCCCTGCGCGCCGTCCCAGAGCAGTGCCACGCCCTGCTTGTCGTTCAGCTTCGAGCTGCACTCGGCGGTCACCCCCTTCCCGGCCAGGAAGTTTCGCGGCTTGGGCTTGGCGGAGGCCTCGATCGCAGTGGGGGTGAACTCATCTCGCACGAAGACCTCTAGCGGCATCGACATCATCTCGGCGTCGCTGTTCTCTCCACCTTCGGCGAGGGGGTCCGAGAAGCAGACGAGGACCTCCATCCGGTAGGTCCCCGGTCCGGGGACCTCGTACTTCGTCGGGAAGCGCTCACCCTTCCACGGCACGGTGGAGTCGACGGGAATCGACTTTATCACCTCGCCGTCGCAGAGGTAGTCGACGCGCCGGATGCGCAGCCCCGGCTCGGCGCCCTCCCAGGCGTAGTCGCTGATCAGGTCCTCGTGGAAGCCGGTGATCCACATCGTCACGGATCTGGAGCCCTTGGCCAGCCACCTGATGTCCACGTCGGGACCTTCCGAGATGCGCAGATCATCGGGGAGAGTGAGCATCGGACCGGTCGACGCGCCCCGAGCGGTCGCCTTCGAGAGGAACAGGAGCGCGAAGGAGGTGTCGGTCGGCTGGTTCCACTTCCCGTGCTCCCCCTGCTGTCGCACGAGGACGTCCGACCCCTCCCAGTACCAGTTCTTGCCGCCGATCCGGTCCAGGCCGAGGAACGCGCCCACTCGCTCGAGGCCGTAGAGGTAGTACAGGTTCCACTTGCCGGTGCCCTCCACCTTGAACTTCCGGTGGAGGTACTCCATCCCCATGCGCATCCCGACACTGCACTCGGCCTTGCTCCGGGCGCTGCCCCGCTCCTCGAGCACCTTCTGGCAGATCGCGAGGACCGAGACCCCCGCGGTCGTCATGGAGAGGGTCGAGTTCGATTGATTGGCTCGGTACGTGAACCCGGCCATCCGGAGCTGCCCGGTCGTGGAGCGCCCGATGTCGCCATCGACGGCGATGATCTGGGGCACGTCCTGGAACCGGAGGGTACCCTCGAGCAGGTTCTCGAAGGTCTCGGTAGGCACCTTCAGGCCCGCGCGCCAGGCGGCGTACAGGCCCAGCGCGGCGTACTGCGTGTTCGATAGATCGCAGTTATCGGGATAGCCCCACATCCCGGCGTTGGTCCCCTTGCCCCTGATCTGGGTCTCGATCAACCGATCGAGGAGCTCCTGCATTGGCCTGCGCAGCCCCTCGTCCGCCAGGGTCTCGTACAGCATCATCGTGACGCCGATCGAGTAGGTCTTGACCGGCGGATTCTCTCGCAGGTAGCGCAGGCCCATGCGCACCGACGGATCGGTGCGCGGGAGACCGGACTTGACGAGCGCATAGACCGAGAGGGCTGTCTGCCCCGCGCGGTAGCTCGGCGTGTGGTCCGCCCAGGAGCCGTCCCGCAGCTGCGTGTCCTTCAGGTACCGTACACCTTGCTGGATCGCTGTGTTGATCGCCGGCTGCAGGTGCTGGAGGCGCTCGGTGGAGACCTCGACCTCCAAGATCGGCTCCGCGGCGATGACAGACTCCCCCGTCGCCAGGTAGTCCACGCGCGGGCGGGGGGCGCGAAGGCCCTTTCGCTCCAGCACGACCTCGCGGCGACGGCCGAGCAGCTTCAGGGTGAAGTTGTCGAGCTTCCCCTCCTGGCCATCCTGGCGATTCCAGATGGTGATGCGCTGCACGCCCTGCGCCCGGCCGAGATCGAGCTCCCACCACGGATTCTCGCCGGGAGCGGTGAGGCAAACGGAGGCGTCGTGAATGGTGCCCGAGGGGTTGCCGTCGTTCGCCCGCCCAGCAGGCGCCTGGGCGTCGGTGCTGCTCTGCGACGCGACCCCGTCGGGAGCGATGTTCCTCCCCTCGCGCCAGACCTGGACTTCCGCGAGGGAGAGGGTGCGGTTGTTCCCGGGGAGCTCGATCCGCACGTACCGCACGATCTTGGTGTTCGCCCGGCTGGACTTCTGGGGAGTCGCGGGGGCGGTGGGGGATCCAGCGGGAATCGAGAGCAGGATCGCGAGGACCGGGAGGAAGAGCATCGGGTTGCCCATGTCGTGAAAAGCAAGCGCCAGGGGGAGGTCTCGAATCCCAGTGTAAACGATCTGCCCGGTCCTGTGTCGGGTATTGGGGCTGGAGCGGACGGCAGCTGCCCACCGGATGAAGCCGGCCGACGACCGCGAGAAGATCGGGAAGGCTAGTACTCCGACTCGATGATGGCGGCCAGCAGCTTTCGCTGAGCCTCGGTCAGTCCACCGAGCTCCTCGAGCTGATCCACTCGCCCGAGGATCTCCTCCACCGGCTTCTCCGGATCACGAGAGCAGATCGACAGAATGGTGTCCTTCAGCTGGTTCAGCTCCTCGAGCTGCTCCACATGCTTCTGCAGCTCGATCGTCAGCTTCTCCCGTTCGAGGTAGGCCCGCAGTCGCGCCAGCAGCTCCTCCTGGATGAAGGGCTTCTCGAGGTAGTCCGAGGCGCCCAGCTTGTAGAGGTTCAGGACCGTGCTCTGATCCTCGGTACCCGACAAGAAGATCACCGGCAGGTTCTTGAGTCCCAGCTCCCGACGGATGTGGAGGCAGAGGACATCACCGTTCATCCGCTTCATGTTGAGGTCGGTGATGACCATGTGTACGGGGTGCTCTCCGACCTTTAGGAACTCCAGCGCCTCGTCTCCGTCCTCCGCTTCGTGGACCTGGACCCCCAGTCTCGTCAGGCACGTGCGAATGAAGCTGCGGGCGATCCGGCAATCATCGACCACCAGCACAGACAGCCCGCTCAGCTCCTTGCTTCGCCCGAGGATTCGATTCACCGTCGCCAGCAGCTCCCCCGGCGGCCACGGCTTCTGGATGAAGTCCGCGGCACCGACCTGGAAGCCGCGCAGCCGATCCTGATCGGTGTCATTCGAGGTGACGAACACGGCCGGAACCGACTCGTTCTTCGTCTCGGCCAGTAGAGCCTTCGTCTCCGGAGCGCGGAGGCGTTCGAGGAACTCGAACCCATCGGTTCCCTCCATCACCACGTGCAGGGTGATCAGTGAGATCCGCTCGATCCTCATGAGCCAGTCGAGCGCCTCGTCGGGAGTCGAGGCGGCGATGATCTCGTAACCGGCAGGCTCCAGCTCTTCGGCGAAGAACCGCCGGGCGACACCGCTCTTCTCGAGGATTAGGATCTTCATGGACTGCGGTCAGGAGAGCACGCCTTCGATCGAGGCGTAGCGGACATGGTCGAGGCGGAATCGGCCCCGGTGGCTGGCCTCGGGGCAGCTCCGGTTCGTTATCGGCATCGAAGCGCCGAACTCTGTGGCGAATGTCGGGGGGCACGACACTCCACCCGATACGGAGTCAGGCGAGCTCGCGGGGTGGATGCGCCGCGCTCTCCGTGCAGAGGTCGAGGGCCAGCCGGCACGCCGTCCTGAACCAGTCGATCAGGACGTACTCCTCCACGGTGTGGGGCCGGTGCGTTCCGCAGCCCAGGGTGACCGTGGGGATCCCGTGGCGAACGAGCCAGCTCGCATCGGTGCCGCCGTCCGCGACCTGCAAGCGGGGCTCCAGACCTGTGCGCCGCATGGCCGCGCTGGTCTCCCGGACCACGGGCGCGTCGTCCGCGAGGCGATAGGCCTCGTAGGCCTCGACTACCCGGACCTCCGCCCGGCCCGCTTGCCCCTGCGCGTTCCGTCGGGCTGCGGCGGCCCTCGCGAAGGCGTCCCGGTAGGCTTCGGCGATCAGCTGGAGAAACGCGGAATCGTGGCTTCGCGCCTCCGCCCGCGCGACGAGGCGGTCGGCCACCACGTTCGTCGCGTCGCCGGCGTGGACGACCCCGATGTTGGAGGTGCCTCGACTCCACGCACGATCGATCGCTCCGAGCCAACCCTCTCGCTCCAGGTGCTCCACGGCCCCGGCGAAGATGGCCACGGCCGAGACCCCGCGCTCGGGCGTCAGGCCCGCGTGGGCCGCGATCCCTTCGACCTCGATCTCCAGGAACACCTTCCCGATCGCGCCGACGGTGATCGACGCGGGATCCCGTCCGTCGAAGTTGAAGCCGAGGGACACACCTCCGAGATCGTCGGGGAGGAGCGCCCGCGCTCCGCACACCCCAGTCTCCTCGCGCACCGTGAAGAGGATGGCCAGCGGGGGATGGGGGAGCTCCTGCCGGAGGACCTCGTCGAGAGCGGCGAGGACGACCGCGACGCCGGCCCGGTCGTCACCTCCCAGCGCCGTTCGCCCCGCGGGCACGATCCGATCCCCCCGGCGAACCGGCTCGACACCCTTCGCGAGTGGAACCGTGTCCATGTGGGCCGAGAGGAGCCGCCGCGGGCCGGAGACGTTGCCGGGCAGGAGGAGGATCAGGTTTCCGCACTGGCAGGGGAAGCCGATGCGAGAGGGCGCATCGTCCTCGCGGACCGCGTCGCGCGGGACTCCGATGCGCTCGAGCTCCGCGAGAAGAAAGTCCCGAACCGGTCCTTCCTCGCCCGTGGGACCGGGGACGGCGAGGAGCCGCTCGAGTCGGTCGAGAGCTCGTTCGTGGTCGATGGGCGTCGACCCGGCTCCCGTTTCACGTGCTTTCGAGTCGTTCATGAGCCGTATCACTCGACTTCGAGGCGGATCAGGGGCACCTCGGCCTCCAGCTCCAGGGCGAGCTCCTCGAAGCGAGTCCAGCGACCCTCCTCGACATCGCAATCGAAAACGACGCGTCGCCCGCTGGCCGCCGCGGTACGGGCGAGCTCCAGCCAGGGATCGGTAGCGGAGGGATCGGTTTCGTCCACCCGCTGCGTCTCCAGGCCCCACCGCTCGCGCAAGAGGTAGGCGTGGTCGGCGCGGGTCGTGAAGACGAGATCCCCGGGCTCCAGGGTCTCGCTCGCATTCTTCCGCCACCCCGCGAGCGGGTCGGTGCTGGAGAAGATCGAGAGGACCCCCAGCAGGATCGCCCCCTGCGCCCCCACGGCGGCGGCCGAGAAGCGGGCGATGACCCGCTCCTCCAGCCGCGCCAGGAGATCGAGACCGCCGATCAGCGCCGGGGGCACGAGCCAGAGGTAGGGGATCTCCCAGGTAGGGGATCCGCCCAGTGCGACCGCGAAGAGCGGCAGCAGACACCAGAGCTGGAGCCAGCGCGGGGGGCGCGCTTCCGACTCGTGTCGCCGCAGGAGGAAGAGGCTCGCCGCGGCGAGGGCGGCGAGGCCGAGACCGGGGAGCAGCCCCATCCCCCAGGCGATGATCTGTCCCCAGCCGGAGGAGCCGCCGAAGATCGCCTCTCTGGCCAGGCCCTCGGTCAGGGGCAGGAGGAGCCCCAGACCGGCCAGGCCGAATCCGAGCACCGCCAGCGCGGCGACCCGGCCGCGACGTGGCTCCTCGCGGGAATTGCCGACCGCCCAGGCGACGGCGGGAAGGAGCCAGGCGTTCACCGGCGCGCACCAGACCGCCGCGCACCAGACCAGCACCACGTTGAAGATCGCCGGTCGTCGCTTCGACCAGACCTCCCGCAGGAGCAGGAGCGAGACCAGTGCCCCCAGCGCCGCCGGCCCGGGTGTCGTCCCCGCGACCCAGGCGACGGGGGAGAGGAGCACCGCCACGCTGGTCGCCAGCGATACGCCGAGGCCATGCTCCGCGCGCCGGGCGATCGAGAGGCAGACGGGCAAGCAGGCCCCGTAGGCGAGGGCGGCGACCACGAACCCCGCCGCCTCGGGCCCCAGCTCGGTGATCCAGATGACGAGAGAGCTGAGCGCCTGGTGCGCGACGTTCGCGATCGAGCCGGAGAAGAGCTCGGCGCGCGCGACCTGCTGCCCGAACACCCGCTCCTGCGGAAACGCCAGCGCCAGCGCCGCCAGCCCCGCGCCGAGCACCCAGCCGGCGACGAGCCGCCGGCGCGGCGAAGATTCGGGCGCCTCGGCCGGGATCAGCTTTGCGGCGGAGTGCCAGTCCGCGTGCTCGTGGGGGGGACTCATGACGGTGGGAGGGGCGCCGGCCCTCGCCGGTCCGCGCACGCCGACAGCTTACCCAGCGCGCGACCGAAGAACCCAGACTGGATCGGCAGCGCCCTCAGTCGATCGACCGACCTCCGAACGGGATGTCGACCAGGATGTGGCCGGCGCGGCGGGGAAGGACCAGGCGGATCTCGCCGCCGCGGTTCTTCTTGTCGGTCCGCATCGACTCGATCAGTGCCGCCTCGCCGAGGTCGAGCTCGTAGCGCTCCTGCAGCTCCTCGATCGAGGCGGGCAGCCCCAGCGCGCGGCTCAGCGCCCGCACCCGACGCGGCAGGGCGTGATCCTCCAGGAGATCCCGCTGCGCGGCGTGCTCCAGCGCGGCGCCGATCCCTGCAGCGACAGCGATGCCGTGCGGGACCTTCCCGTAGCCGGCGAGGTGCTCGATCGCGTGGGCGAACGTGTGGCCGAGGTTGAGCTGTTTGCGCGGGCCGGCCTCTTTCGGATCCTCGGCGACGATGCGCGCCTTGGTACGCACGCAGCGTTCGACGACGCCGACCAGCGTCTCGAAGTCCCGCTCGCGGATCGCCGGCGCGGCGGTCTCCAGCGCGGTCAGATCGCGCCGCCCCGAGATCACCGCCGTCTTGAGCACCTCGCCGAGGCCGGAGGCGTACTCGTCCTCGGTCAAGGTGTCCAGCAGCGTCACGTCGGCGAAGACGACCCGGGGCTGGTTGAACGTGCCCGCGAGGTTCTTGCCCGAGGGCAGATCGACCGCCGTCTTGCCGCCGACCGAGGCGTCGACCTGCGAGAGCAGGGTCGTCGGGACCTGGATGAAGTCGATCCCCCGCTTGTAGAGCGAGGCCGCGAGCCCGCCGAGGTCTCCGATCACTCCGCCGCCGAACGCGACCAGGCAGGCGTTGCGATCGAGATCGGCGCGGGCGAGCTCGTCGAGTACGGTCTCGAGGCACGCGAAGCTCTTCGAGCGCTCGCCCGGCTCGACGCGGACGACCGGCCCCTGCGCGAGCGGGCCCAGCAGGTCGAGGTAGAGCTCACCGACGGCCTGGTCGGTCAGCACCGCGGCTGCGGAGTAGGAAGCGACCGCCTGGTTGACCCCGAGGAGCAACCCTGCTCCGACCTGGACCTCGTACGCGGGTTGGGTCTCCACCCGGATGGTGCGGGTCATCGGTTCCCCCTTTCGTGGATCATTGCGGGTTCTGTTCGGCCAGCCCGGCCTGCTCGGCCAGCTTTCGACGACGCTCCTGCCGGCGGCGCACCAGATCGCGCTGCAGCGCCTCCGACTTCCGCTTGTCGCGCAGCAGGAGGATCGGGAAGATGATCAGGAGCAGGACGGAGAAGCCCGCGACGGCGAGGAGAACGTCTCGCGCCACGGTGTTCTCGACGGGAATGAACTCCTCGAGCTCGGTCAGGACGAAGTACGGCGACTGCCGCAAGCCTCCGTCGCGCGGCTCGTAGTTGTGGTTCTTCAAGAAGAACCCGCGCCCGATCACCAGCTTGGCGTCCCTCAGCTCCGGATGGGCACCGGGCATGATGAACCGGATCACCTTCGCCTGGTTGACCCAGGTCATGTTCGCGATCCAGCCGGTCGTCACCTGATCGAGGCGCAGCGGATTCTCGCCGGCGCTCTCGGTGTAGATGCCCATGTTCTGGCTGATCGGGATCCGGAAGGGCTTGCCGCGATACTCGCTCCCCTTCTTGAGCACCTCGGTCATCGTGAGGTTGTCGAGCTCGAGCGCATTGTCCCAGTCGATCTCCGCCCCTTCCGGGCTCGTGGCGTAGTTGATCAGGAGCCACTGAGCGTCGAAGACGGCGGCGCCGAGTCCCGTCGAGCGTTTGGTGGTGTCGTCCCTGACCAGCGCCAGCCGCGAAGCGAGGACGTTCGGGTTGTACGCCTCGCTGGGGGGGAAGGAGCGCACCGCTCTCGAACCGACGAAGAGCGGTCCCTCCTCGAGAGTTCCGTCGTGGACCTCGCGGCGGTACAGCTTGACGAACAGACCGTCGAGCCGGATGAAGTCGTCGAGGATCGCGTTCTCGAGGAAATCGGTCAGCACGAAGTGCACGACCTGCTTGTCGAGAAGCCGGACCCAGCCCTTGTACTCGGTTTGACCGTCCGGGCGCGTGCGTGACTTGACGTCCTCGAGGTAGCCGCGCACGCGGTAGGGCTCACCGCGGTGCGCCGACGGGTCGTTCTCCAGGGCGGCCAGCGTCTTCTCGTCCAGGTCCTTGGTCTCCAGCGCCTTCCAGTGCGCGTCGCCGAACCCCACCGAGTACTCGAGGAAGGGATCGAGCAGCTCCGCCGGCAGCAGCACCCGGTTCTTCTCGAGGCTATCGCTGAACTTGCCCTGCAGCGGGGTGACGTCGAAGGGATCGATCGCCACGCTGACCACGGGCTCGGGTTCTTCAGTGACCTGTCCCCGCTCCGCGTCCTCGTACTTCTTCTCCTGCAGCTGCGAGGTGAAGAAGGCGACGATCACGACCACCAAGAGCACGATCATGATGATCAGCTTGTTGCGCTCGTTCTTCTGGAACGCCGAGAAAGGACCGGGCTGCTTCGTTTGCGGGACTCGCATCGTCGAGGGGGGGTAGATTCAGGAAAGAGCGGCATCGCGGCGCGCGGCGTGGATCGCCGACGCTCCGACCAGACCGCGAAAGAGTCCGTCGTGGGGGCTCCCTTCGGGGGATAGCTCAGGGTGCCACTGGCACCCCACGGCAAAGGGGTGAGAATCGCGTTCGATCGCCTCGATCAGACCGTCGCGATCCCGGGCGCAGACGCGCCACGGTGAGGCGATACGGGAGAGGGCCTGATGGTGCGACGAGATGACGTCGAGATGCTCTACACCCAGGAGGGAGGCCAGTTTCGTCTCCGGCTCCACCAACACCTCGTGGGGTACCTCTCCGCGGTGATCCAGGCCGTCAGGGCGGTCCTCGGGCAGGTGCTGGTGGAGCTCGCCCCCCTCCAGGAGCCCCAGGAGCTGCATCCCGTAGCAGATGCCGAGGACCGGAATCCCGACCTCCAGCGCGGCGCGGGCCAGGGCGAAGTCCCAGTCCTGCTTCTCCGGCGGGGTGATCGTGGCCGCGGGGTGGGTCGGTCCCCGGCCGATCCGTTCCATGTCGAAGTCGTCGCCACCGGCGAGGAGGAGGCCGTCGACCCGCTCCAGGAGGCGGGCGAGGTCGCTGGGGCCGCCGACGGGCGGGATGGCGACGGCGAGGCCGCCCGCCTTGAGCACCGAGTCCGCGTAGCGGCTGCGCAGCTCGAGCTTCGGAGCGTCCCCCGGGAGCAGGCAGCCGTTGATGGCGATGAGGGGGCGGCGGGAGTCCGACATGGGGGACATCGTAGCGTCCGGGGGGCGGCGAGCGGTAACGGACCGCATGGAAGAGACCTGACCCTGAACCTCCATCTCGAACTGCATCGAGATCTCCCTGCCACCATGCCCGGTCGGCGCGGATGGGTTCGCAGGGGCAGCCGGACCGAAGAGCATCGAGGGTCGAGCCGGACCTCATCAGGACGGTGGGATTGCACCCTCGAGGGGGCGGCGAGCCTCGTCCGGGTCGGTGAGGTTCAGGCAGTGCACCTCCCCTGGCACCCCCGAGAAGGCCCTTCCTCGGCGCAGAGGCCCTCCGGAGTTCCCACTCATCTCGATGAACAAGGGGCGGCAAGCTGGGTCCTCTCCTTCCCGGCCAGTGGCGAGTCTCGGTCCGGTCTCCCCAAGGCGCTTGGGTGCAGGAGTTGCCGAATCCCGTTCAGGTCGACTCGGGGGAGGAGATCTCGGTCGCCGTGGTGGTAGCGCTAATCGCGGGGAGGATCCGGCTACTCGATCCGGTCAGCGACCAAGCACTCGTTCGGTGGTCCGTGCAGTGGTCCCACGGCAGTATCGACCGCCGGCCTTGGCTCGAGGCTCAGTCGAATGAGGACGGCGAGCTGGAGTTGATGCTCCCCCAGGGCGAGATCGAGCTGCGCCTGCGGCCTGACGCCGGCGAGCAGTGCTTGGCGGTCTTTCTTCTGTGGACCCTCGACGGCCCCGTCCCCTCGGAGGTGTTTCTAGCCGGCCCTCAGTAGTCCGTAGGCATCCCCCTTTCCCCGTTGCCCTGCCGGGGAGGGGAAGCACGAAGGAAGCCCGCCCCAGCCTACCGGCTCCGCGGCTTCCCTCTTGTCGTTGCCGGAGTGGGGGGAGGGGAGATGAGCAACGACGAGTAGTAGGATGAGTTCCAAATCCATTCCTTGAAGTCGGAAGCACCCAACCGCTCTCCCCTGAGGTCTCGCATGGATCGCCCGCAGGTAGTCGTTCCCGCACTCATCGCGCTCGGAGGAGTCCTCCTCGGGCTCGCCCTCGGGGCCATGTCTTGTGGATCGGGTTCAGGGACGGACCCACAACCGATCGAAACTGCACTGAGCCCATCACGAGAGGATCCCGACCTCGCCGCACTCCTCGAGGAGCCGGACACCTACGGAAGCTGGATGAAGCTCCCTCCGGCCGAGTGGCCGAGGATCGCGGTCGTCAATCAGATCGATCATGAGAACGAACACCACCCGGTGGCCGGATGTGGGTTCCTGGTGCAGGTCGGCGACGAGGTCCTGGCGGCGACTGCCAAGCATGTCCTCACCTACTTCAAGTCCCCCCAGATGGACTCCGTTGACTTCGAGGGCACGTTGAAGAGCTGGAAGATGTTCCCCAAGGATCGTCCAGCTGAAGTCGTTGTCGTGGTCGAACTGATCAACCGAGATCCCGAGGAGTCGTAGAAGGGCATTCCCTGCGGAAAGGACTGGCTGCTGTTCACGATCCAGAAGCGCTCGGAGAAGATCCGACCATTGCGGATTCGCACCACCCCTCTCGTCAAAGGTGAGCCGGTCTACATCATTGGATGGCGATACACCGAGGAGAAGTGTCCGCAGATCGTCTTCGATGGCGTGTTTGTTCGCTTCGAGAAGGACTCCGTCTGCATTACCGCCGAGAGGTTGATCGACAATACGGTTGGCGGCCTGAGCGGCTCGCCCGTCATCGACGGCAGGGGATACCTGATCGGAATGATGTCCCGGGGCAAGGGCAAGATCCAGCGCCTGTCGCCCACCGAATATCCACAAAAGCTCCTGAAAGCGCGGGCTGAGCGCCAGTGGAGTGCTTCCGTCATCGCCTGTCTCCGTACGAGCGCCTGCCTGCCACCCCCGTCCCCGCTGCTTCACGTATCCATCTCGGCTCAGCGAGCAATGAGTCAGTATCCGCTCGGCCTCGGCACGAGGGTTTGCGGCTCGCGTCGGCCGCGACTCAAATCCATCCCCAGGCCGCGTGCCGCGGCTCGCTCGCGTCCACGGCGGACGGTGCCCAGATCTGCCCGGGGGCGGGCAGTCCCGATGCGGTTTGCGCTGGAACGCCGAGGGCGGGCCGCCAGGCCTCTCCCCCTATGTGTTGGGCCTGAACCAGCTGCGCAGCACCGAGGAAAGGCCCCCTGGAAGCCCTGTACTCCGCAGCATTCTTCAGAATGGACAGGGCCAGTTTGGCCGAGCCGAGGGTGGACTTGTGTGGCCGGTCCCTGGCAGTAGACTCCGACGCGGGCCATCTGCACGGGACGAATCCTCCTTTCTACGGGACACTCATAAGATGAACCTCCGAAACTGGCTTTGGGCCATCCTTGGGAAGGGCCACACCGCGTCCGGTCCCGCGATGTGGGGCCCCGCGTTTCCCCAGGGTCAACTCCCCCCCAATCGCCACGCTGAT
>CAZCAC010000098.1:0-32262 GCA_964496575.1 uncultured Planctomycetaceae bacterium
ACCCACGTTCCGTCCGCCTTCGGCGAACGCCACGGCGGCATCAGGTCAGTCCCGTTCGCCTGCGGCGGACGCCACGGCGGCACGGGGCCTTCCCGCTCGCCTTCGGCGATCGCCACGACTCCAGCGGGCCTTGCATCGGCTGCACCACCGATCCTGCTGTCCGGCACCACCCCCCCTCGATCGGTGCATTCCCCACGCTCACCCACTTCAGGGCGAGCGCCCATTCCCCATCCTCGGCCACCCCGGCCCCCGCCCCTTCAGAAAACGCCGCCGAGGCCCGAAGAACCCCCGGATACCCCCGTTGCCTGGATAACGCCGCCCGGAGACCGCAGTGAGACTCCCCCGCTGGACCACCTACCCCGCCTTCGCCGTCCTGATGATCGTCGCCTTCCTCGCCATTCCGCGGCGAGGTGACCAGGAGGAGCGCGGCGCCGCAGCGCGGGCGCGGGTGGAGAACACGCCGCTGGAGCTCCTGGATCAACAGGCCCCGACGGAGACCCTCGTGGTCGGGCCCCGGATCGACTACCTGGATGCTCCCCCGACCGATGGCGTGTGGCGGGTCGGCGACATCGTCTACAACACCTTCTGCTGCCACGACGAGTACCTCGGCTGGGTGTGCATCGCCGCGGGCAGCCCGGGGCACTGGGCGCCTTTCTACCGCGCGGTGCGCTGACCGCCGCTACCAGGAATCCGATTCGAAGATTCGCCGCGCCGCGATCTCCTCGCCATCGCGCGCCCAGCACTCCAGCCCGACCAGGCCGTCGTAGCCCAGCGTCTTCGCCTCGCGCAGCACTCTGGAGTAGTTGACCTCACCCGTCCCCGGCTCCGCGCGCCCGGGGTGATCGGCGAGCTGCAGGTAGCCGATCTCCTCGATCCCCTCGCGCAAGTGCCCGCACAGATCGCCCTCGGTGATCTGCATGTGGTAGAGATCCCAGTTGAGCTTGACGTGCGAGGAACCCACCCGACGGCAGATTTCGATCCCCGGCGCGCTGCCGTAGAGACAGTGGCCCGCATGGTCGACGCGGATGTTCATCGGCTCGAGGATCAGCATCAGGTCCGCCTCCTCCGCGATCGGCGCGCCGAGCTTCAAGCCGTCGGCGATGTGACCGTGCATCACCTCCTGTGTCATCCCCGGCTGGTCGTTGCCGCCGACCACGGTCGCCTTCTTCGCGCCGAGAATCCTCGCCGCTTCGACCGACCTACGCAGCGCCGCGAGAAACGCCTCGTGGTTCGCGGGATCGTTGAGACCGGGCACGAACCCCCAGGCGGTGAACTGCGCCACCTCGACGCCGCACCCCTCGCTGACCTTCGCGATCGCCTCGAGGTCCTTCCCCTCCAGCTCCCAGAACTCGATCGCCGGAAAGCCGAGGTCGGCGGCGGCCTTGATCCGGTCGACGAACGACAGCCGGCGGAACCACATCTCGACGTTGACGGCGAAACGCGTGTTCTTCGTCCGTCCGGGCAGGTCCGGTGACTTCTCGTCGGCTGCGTTCTCGATCATGTCCTCCTCCTCCTGTGCGCTACCGGTCGTGGAAGCTGCCAGGGCGGCGCTCCCGGCCAGGAAGGTCCGGCGGTCGATGGGTCTCATGTCTTTCCTCAACGTCGGCTCAGGTACTCGATCAGGTCCCGCATCTCGAAGCGATCGAGTGCGGCCTCCAGGTCGTCGGGCATCGATGAGAGGCCCGGACGACGTTCCGTGATGCTGGAGAGCTCGACGTCGACGCGCTCCCCGGCGGGCGTCTCCAGCGTGAGCTTCGACTCTCCCTCCTCGATGATGCGACCGGTCAGCTGCCGCTCGTCCGCGAGGATCAGCAGCACCGACTCGTAGCCCGGCGTCAGCTGCGCCTGGTGGTCGACCACCGACCGGAGCAGGTCGAGGCGGGTGAGCCGCTCGCCCACCCCTTCCAGGTTGGGCCCGACTCCGTCCGCCGCCTCCTCGCCGGAGCGGTGGCAGCGCACGCACGAGAGCTCGGCTCGCGTCCGGAAGAGCTGCTCGCCGCGCTGCGCATCACCCCCCAGCAGCGTATCGATCCACTCGCCGAGGATCGGATCGGCGGCCCGTCGCGTCTGGTCGATCTTCGCCGGCAGCTTCTTCAGGCTCTCCGAGCTCGCCGTGCGGAGCGCCTCCACGAGATCGAGCCGCAGCTCCGCGGGTAGGAGGCCGGCGACCAGGTCGTCGTACTGATCGCGCAACAGCCTCTCGATGCGCGGGTCGACGACCGCGACCAGCGTCCGGTACAGCGTGCGGCGCTCCTCGATCTGGCCATTCGCCAGCACCGACCGGTAGAGCGGCAAGGCCCGTTCCAGGTCGATGCGTGGCAACGCGTCGAGCGCGGCGGCCCGCAGCTCGACGTCGGTGTCCTGGAGCGCGACACCCAGCGACTCCTCGAATCCTCCGTTGCCGAGCGGCCCCAGCGCCTCCAGGGCGCGCCGCCGCGCGACGGGGGGGAAGTCGCGCCCCGCGACGATCTCCGACAGCGTCGGGGCCACCGACTTGACCGAGTAGATCTCCGCGAGATCGATCCAGCGCACGAGTAGCTCCGCCGGGGCGCGGAGGATCCCCTTCCGCCCCAGTCGCTCCACCAGCGTCGGCAGATTCTCCGCCTCGCGCGGCTCGAGCGGCCGCCAGGCTCCGCTGACGTCGTCGCGCGGCTCGGGGCGAGCCCACTGCGCGAGCAGGCGCAACGCGTCGGCGCGGTGCCCCGCCTCTCGGCCCTCTTCCAGCGCGAAGTCGGTGAGCGCGCGCGCCCGCTCCTCACCGCCCACACGCAGGTTGGCGTTCAGCACCCGGCGGACCAGGGCGTCACCCTCGAGCGTCTCCGCGCCGATCCACTCCGCCAGCGCGGGCAGCGCCCCGGCGATCGGGACGTCGTGAATCGCCCGAGCGGTTTCGAGCACCACTCGCGCATCGGGGTCGTGCAGGAAGCGCGCCACCGCCGTCGAGCCCTGCCGGCGCAGCGCTACCACCGCGGCCACCCGGGCGTGCCGGCTGGTGTCCTGCAACGCCTCGAGCAACCGCTCCTCGCCCGCGCACCTCGAGAGGCCATACGTCGCCACGTGGCGCAGCACCGGGTCCTGGTCGCCGGCGCCTCGCGCCAGCGTGAACAGCGCCTCGACCGCGCGCGGATCGCCGATACGAGCGCAGGCGATCGCCGCGCAGGAGCGCACCGTCGGGTCCTCGTCGGCCACCGCCTTGATCAGGTTGGAGAGCGCCGGCGCGTGGCGATGATCCCCGAGCACGCGGGCCAGCTGCGCGCGGACCCGCGGCTCGGGGTCCTTCAGGAAGGGGTTGAGGAAGTCCAGCAGCTCGGGGTTCTCGCGCGCGGCCATGCCCAGGCCCCAGACGCAGTGGATTCGCGCCAGCTCCTCCTTGGCGTTGACCAGCCCATCGCGCAGAGCCGCCCACCCCGCTTCACCGCGTCGTACCAGCTCGAACTGCGCCTTCCGGCGCACTCGCTGGTCCGCGTGACCGAGCATGCGCGCGAGATCGGCCGGTTCCACCTCGACGAGGCCTCCGACCAGGATGGCGCGCACCGTCTCGGTCGCGGGAGCCTCGCGGAGACGCGGGATGTAGAGGCGGTAGATTCGCCCCTTGCCGGTCTTCTCGCGTCCCTGCACCCAGTCGGTGAAGTAGATCGCGCCATCGGGCGCGAAGTCCACGTCGGTAGTCACCGTCCCCCAGACCAGGCGGCCGGGAGTCTTCAGCTCGAAGCCCGCGCCGAGCGCCTCGAGCGAGAAGAAGTGGATGCCGCTCTCGGTCACCTCCCCGCGAGCGTCGGCGAGCAGGAAGTATCCGTCGTACCCCGGCGGCAGGCCGGTGCCCGGGTAGTGGGCGAGCCCCGCCGGCTCCTGGCCGATCGTCGCGACGGGGGGCAGCACGTACAGCGCCTGCTCCTCGTGCGCCGGCTGCCAGAGCCCCTCGTCGAGCCAGGGACCGCGCGCGCCCGGTCGATCGAGCCACTGATACGATGAGCGCCAGCCGCTGTCCGCACCCTCGACGACCTGCACCAGCCGGGCGGGCTCGCCGCCACCCGAGGCGGCGTCGCCGGTGAAGAGGTTGCCGTAGCGGTCGAAGGCCAGCTCGCCCGGATTGCGCAGGCCGGTGTGAATCACCTCCAGCTCGCTGCCGTCGAGATTGCAGCGCAGCACCGCGCCGGTGTGCGGGTGATCGATCGTGCCCGCCTCGCCGGCGTCGACCGAGAAGCCGCGGTCGCCGCACGCGAAGTAGAGCTTGCCGTCGGGGCCGATCGTCATGCCGTGCAGGCCGTGGAAGGGCAGGCCCACGCGCACCCCGTAGCCGCTGGACAGCGAGGCGCGCTCGTCCGCGCGTCCGTCGCCATCGGTATCAGTCAGCTTCCAGACGTGGGGAACGCAACCGAAGTAGATCGAGCCACGGAACTCCACGAGCCCCGCGCCGAGACCGTCCACGATCTCGCCGAAACCGTCCGCCCACACCGAGGCGAAGTCCGCGACCCCGTCCCCGTCGGTATCGGTGATCCGCCGGATCCGCTCCTGCTCCCGGCCGTACTGCTCCTCGAGCGAGGCTCCCGCGAACTTCGTGAGTGTGGCCAGCCGGTCCTCGACCGTCCGCCCGGCGAGCTCGTCGGCCAGCCAGTCCGGGTGCTGCCGGAGGTCGCTCACCCCCGCACCCAGCCGGAAGGTCTCGGCGACGAAGAAGGCGCCGTCCTCCGTGGGGAAGAAACAGGTGGGGTTGGCCAGGAGCGGTTCGGCGGCGAAGAGCTCGAGCCGGAACCCGTCGGTCACGGTGAAGCGAGCCATCGCTTCCCGCCCCTCATTGGAGGCCTCGGCGATCTCCGGCTGATACTCCTCGGCGGTCGGTGAATCCTGGGCGAGTCCGGTGGCGAGGAGGCAGAAGCCGACCGCCACCCCCATGGAGGATGAGAATCGAAGCATCGGTATGGACAATCAGGCCAGCTCTTTCCGGATGCGGATCAGGAGGTCGCGAGTGAGACGGATGCCCTCGTCCTCGCCGTGCTTGGAGCCCTCGTACTCGATCCCGACGTGGCCGCGATAGCCGGCGGCGAGCACGATCTCCATCATCTTCCGGAAGTCGGTGTGGACCTCGTTACCCGCATCGTCGAACTCGTGGCTCTTGGCGCTGACTGCCCGGGCGAAGGGCATCAGCTCCGTGACCCCCTGGTAGCGGTCGTACTGCTTACCGCCGCCCAGGTGGAAGTTGCCGAAGTCGGGCAGTGTACCGACGCCGTTGTTGTCGGAGAGGAACATGCTGTCAGCCAGCTTCATCACCCCGGCCAGCCATTCGCCGTTCGAGGAGAGGCCGCCGTGGTTCTCGACGATCACGCTCACGCGGTAGGGGGCCCCGAACGCGGCCAGCTGGACCAGCGAGTCCGCCGCGCGTTTCTGCATCTCGGTGGGATCACCCGAACCCGCGGCGTTGACCCGGATCGAGTGACAGCCGAGGTAGCTGGCCGCGACGATCCACTTGTGGTGGTTCCGGATCGCCTTCGCGCGCTCGGCCTCGTCCAGTGCCGCCAGCGCGCCCTCTCCATCGACCATGATCAGCAGCATCTGCACTCCGGCGTCGATCGCGCGCAGCTTCATCTGCGCGAGGTACTCCCAGTCGCACGCCTTGTCCTTGAAGAACTGGTTGACGAACTCGACCGCCGCGATGTCGTACTTCTCGCGCACCGTCGAGATCCAGTCCAGGTTGCTGATCCGTCCCCCGTGGAGGGCGCGGTGGTTCGACCACTGGGCCAGCGAGATCTCGAAGGGTCGCTCCTTCTTCTCCTTCTCGTCCTGCCGGTGAAGGCCGGCGAGCGGGGCCGCGCTCCCGGTGGAGGAGGTGAGCGCCACGGCGCTGAGCGAGGAGGCGAGGGCGAGGAACTCGCGGCGGGAGGCGGCGGGTCTCATGAGCTCTGATCTGTGGAGTTCGAGGAAGGGAGGGACGGACACGGCGAGATTGTCGCAAAGATCCCCGGGGGGGAGCGCTACGGTGTACTTCTTACACGCCACCCGGCGTTCTGCGGGTCCCGGGACGGGTCAGGGGCGCTCGGCGGCGGATCGCACGGCGGAATCCAGAACGCTGAAGTAGAGCCCGGTGGCCCCCCCGCCATTCTCCACCCCGATCACCACCCGGTTCCAGCCGGCGGCGAGCTTCAGGCGACCGACCTGCTGGAGCGGAGAGGCACCGTGCCGCGTCGGGTCGCGGAAGACCTCCTCCGACCCGACCCACAGGCGGCCGCCGTCGTCGGTGCCCAGTGCGTACAGGACCGTCTTGGCCTCGTCGGTGTGGAGCCAGGTGCGGGCGTAAGCGATCGAGTTGTCACAATGCTCGGGGTCCAGGGCGGCGAGGTCGACGTAGCCGGACTCGCTGATTACCGGATCGATCCAGCGCACCGGGCCGTCCTTGCCCTCGTACTCCGCGCGGTCGTCGTCGGCGACCGGCGGCGGACCGTCTTTCTCGAACAGCGTCCCCTGCGCCGGGTTCGGGAAGTAGCCGATCACCTTCCACGTGCGCACCGCCTCGACGGGGAGCAGGCGGGAGAGCTCGCTGGGGTAGCGCCGGATCGCGCTCTTGCCGAAGCGATCGAGCAGCTCGATCACCCGCTGGGGCGCTTCATCGGGATCACACACGGCGAGGGCGCGCATGGTGGTGAGGGCCAGGAACGGATCCTCCGCATCCTTCCAGAGGACTTTGATCGTGGGGCCGAACACCGGGAAGGCGAGGATCTCGGCGGCGCGCAGCGACGCCAGCCGAACTCGTCGATCGTTGGTGGTGAGCCCGGCGAGCACGAGCTGGGTCGCCATCGGCCGCCCCAGCTCCGCGCTGGCCAGGATCAGGAACGCCGCCTCGCTTGGCGACAGCCGGCTGAGATTGACGCGGGTCTCCGACTCGCGCCGGGCCCAGTCGAGAGTGCTGGTCCACTTGCCATCCCCGTCGGTATCGACCCGGATCGGGTTGCTGACCGCCATCGGCAGGATCGGCCGGTCCGCTCCGTTGACGATCGGGTCGAGGCTCTCGTCGCCCTCGACCAGCACCACGATCCACGAGTCGTGGGTCAGCGTGATCACCTCCTTGATCCTGGGCCAGCGGAAGCGGCCGTCGGCGCTCACGCCCGGTTCGACCTCGACGGTCTTCACCACGTCCCCGTTGACCACGATCTTGACGCGGTTGATGAGGATCCAGGTCGGCGACTGCAGGCGCACGTCGACGATGACCCGCCCGGTCGTCGTCTCGGCGAGGCTGCCCATCGGCTGGCCGTTCACCCGGAACTCGAGGACCGGCCCGAGAGTGGTGTAGCAGCGCCCGGCGCGCAGGGACTCGGCGACCATCGCCGGCTGGACCTTGGCCGGCTGATCGATGGGAACCTGGACGAAGTTGCGCGGGTACCCCGCGAAGTTGTGGTGCACGCAGTGGCTGTCGGAGTTTCCGACGGCGACGTAGCGAAAGCCCCGATTGAGTAGGTTGAACCAGTCCTGCAACACCGAGTGGATGCCGGCACCGACCGAGAAGTCGGGCGGCAGGTCGGCGTCGAAGTACCCCCACCCCGGGTTCGAGTTGAAGATCTCGATCGTATCGAAGTCGGAGCTGTAGATGCGCGAGTTGCTCTCCCCGGTGATGGGATCGAGCTCGGCCTGGGTGAAGTAGTCGATGCCGCCCCAGCGCGGGTGGTTGAGCTGAATGACCGGTACGATCCCGAAGCGGTTCGGCTCCTCCCGGATGAACCTGAAGAGCGCCTTCGCGTCGCGCGCCTGCGGGTCGGGCACCGGGCGATCAGGCTCCAGGGGGAAGGCGTTCAGGTGGCCGATCGGCACCGAGACCTCGTTCCCGGTGATCGTCTGGACGCGGTCGTTCACCCCCAGCGCCTCGACCGTCGGCTCGTAGTCGGTGTTGTGGTTGTGGTCGGTCGCGACGGCGAACTCGACGCCTTCGCCGACCAGTGAGATCAGGCGTTCCTCGAGATCCGAGTCACCGTGCCCCGAGTAGGTCAGGGTGTGCAGGTGGAAGTCACCGCTGATCCACCCCGGCGTCGAGACCGGCCGGGTCAGCGCGCCGGTGAAGGTCGCCTCCGCGCCTTCGACGATCTCGATCTGTTCGGCGTGGAGGCTCCACTCGATCCCGCGCGTGGCGTAGACGGAGTAGGTCCCCACCGGCACCGTGATCGCGCCGGAACCGGAGAGGGTGTAGACGACGTTGCGGCGCACGGCCAGGTCGTGCGGCCGGACCTTGGTGTTGGGGAAGATGTCGGGGATCACGCCCGCCTCGCGGACGAAGGTCAGCCGGCCGGGGATCGGGTTGCCCAGGTGGTCGGTGATGGCGTAGCGCAGCACGCCGTGCGGCTCTTCGGCGTCGGTGATCGGGGCCGGCTCTTCCGGTCGGGCCGCGGCGGGGGCGGCCGGTTCCTGGACCGCGCTCATCCCGGGAAGGCAGGGGAAGAGCGGCGCGGTCGCGAGGGAGAGGAGCAGCGGAATCGAGGTCATCATCGGATGGATCGGGGAGAGGCGTGGCGCGAGGTCACATGATACACTGTCCGACCGCTCCTGCCTCCTCTCCTCGAACCCCTCTGAATCCATTGAAGAACCAACTCGGAGCCTGTTCCTGGTCCCTGCGCGCCGAGCGTCCCGACGAGCTCGCCACCCGCCTCCTGGAAGTCGGCGTGCGCCACGTCCAGCTGGCACTCGACCCCATCGTCCAGGGGGTCTGGAAGCGCGAGGTGGTTCAAGCGGCGCTCGAGGACCGCGGCATCCAGATCGCTTCGGGGATGATGGGGATGCTCGGCGAGAACTACAGCACCCTGGACACGATCCGCGAGACCGGAGGCGTTCGGCTGAGCGAGCACTGGGACGCGAACCTGGCCGCGGCGGAGAAGACCGCGGAGCTCGCCGGTGGGATGGGACTCTCGCTGGTCAGCCTGCACGCCGGGTTCCTTCCGCACGATCGGCATGACGCCGAGCGCGGCGTGTTGCTCGAGCGCCTCGGGACGATCGTCGATTTCTTTGCGCAACAGGACGTGCGGATCGCCTTCGAGACGGGGCAGGAGACCGCGGAGACGCTCGAGGGCGTGCTGGCGGACCTGGATCGTCCGAATCTCGGCGTGAACTTCGACCCGGCGAACATGATCCTCTACGCGATGGGGAATCCGGTCGAGGCGTTGCGTGTGCTCAGCGGCAAGGTGCTGCAGATTCACATCAAGGACGCGGTGGCGACGAAGGAGCCCGGAACCTGGGGGGCGGAGGTGCCAGTGGGCACGGGCGAGGTCGACTGGGAAGCGTTCTTCGGCGTCGTGGACGAGCACGGTCTCGAGTGCGATCTGATGATCGAGCGGGAAGCGGGGGACCAGCGGGTCGAGGACATGATCACGGCGCGAAAACTGGTCGAGAAGCTGCGCGGTTGAGGAGGACGGGACGATGAGCGAGCGAACGGTGAACGTCGGCATCCTGGGCCTCGGTTTCATGGGGCAGACACACCTCGGCGCGTACCGGGCGGCGCACGAGCGGGGCTTCGAGAACCGACTGACGGCGATCTGCGACGCCGATCCGCAGCGGCGGACCGGCCGCTCGGCGGCGGGGGGGAACATCGGGGCGAAGGATGAGGGCGTGGACCTCTTCGACCCGGCGGAGGTGCGCGCGTACGCGGAGCCGGCGGAGCTGTTCGCCGACCCGGAGGTGGAGCTGATCTCGATCTGCACGCACACCGACACGCACGTCGATCTGGCGATTCAGGCGCTGGAGGTGGGCAAGCACGTCCTGGTGGAGAAGCCGGTGGCGACCACCGCGGCCCCGGTGGAGCGCCTCGCCGCGGCGGCGCGGGAGGCTTCGACGCTGTGCATGCCGGCGCACTGCATCCGCTTCTGGCCGGGTTGGGACTGGCTGCGGGACCGGATCGTCGGGAAGACCTACGGCGCGGTGCGCTCGGCGGTCTTCCGCCGCCTCGCGTCCAAGCCCGCCTGGGCGCCGGACTTCTACCGCGACTCGGCGCGCACTGGCGGCGCGCTGGTCGACCTGCACATCCACGACGCGGACTTCATTCGCTGGTGCTTCGGCGCGCCGGAGTCGGTGACGGCGGCGGGCAACCTCGATCACCTGACGGCGCTGTACCACTACCCGGACGGTCCGTCGCACGTGGTGGCCGAGGGGGGCTGGGACCACACGCCGGGTTTCCAGTTCCAGATGCGCTACATCGTGGTCTTCGAGGAGGCGACGGCGGAGTTCGACCTGTCGCACGACCCGGTGCTGACCCTGAGTCGCGGCGGCGAGAGCGAGGCGGTGGAGTTGCCGGAGGGGGACGGCTACACCGGGGAGGTGTGCCACCTGCTGGAGCGGATCGTAGCGGGGAGCGGGGACTTGCGCTGCACCGTGGACGATGCGGTGGCGCTGGCCAGGATGCTGGAAGAGGAGCGTGCGCAGGTCGGGTAATCGTTCGCAGAGGACGCAGAGAACGCGGTGGTTTCACGCAGAGATCGCAGAGAACCAGTTCGGCGGCAAGGCCACCAGCGCCGAGCCGTGACCGATCTCGAAGGGCAGCGCACCCAGGTCCTCCGCCGGGGTGCGGTGGGCCTGCCAGTTGGAGTCCTGCCACGGTTCGCCGCCGGTGAACTCGGACGCGTCGAATGCGGCCGGATCGAAGGCGATCAGGCGGTCGCCTCGGGCGCTCTCCTCCACCGGCGCCGGGGTGACCCAGTCATTCTTGGTGGCGTAGACGAGACCGTCCAGGTAGGCGAGCTGGGCCGCGCGGCTGAACCACCACGCGTCCGGGCCCACCACGTTCGGCAGGCCGGTGCGCAGGGCCTGTGGCTCGGGCTCACGCAAGTCGACACGGGTGATCGGGCCGCCGTAGTTCTCGCCGATCGCGTGGGCGATCAGGAACAGGTGATTCCCCACGACCGTGCTCCCGTGACCAGCGGCGAGACGCGTCGGCAACCAGGCCCAATTCTCCGTCGCGACGTCGAAGCGCACCAGCCGCGACCAGTGCACGCCGAACTCGTCCGCCTCGGGATCGTACTGGCGCAAGAGCAGCCCGCCTCCCGACTCGCTCGGGTGGAACGCGAGCATCCCGTTGATCCAGTCGCCGCGGCTGCCGAGCTGGTACGTCGCGCTCGGGAGCGGTCCCCAGGAGCCTCCGTCCAGTGACCGCCAGAACCGATCGCCCTCGATCATCGCGGCGTAGAGGTGCGTCCCGCTCGACGCGAGCGCCGTCGAGGACTGTGTCTCCAGCGGCGTGTCGACGGTGACGAACTCGAGACCCCCGTCGACATGCGGCGGCACCTCGCCGTCGAAGCCGTCGAAGCGCGTCCATTCCTCCCCACCGGCCAGCGGCATCTCGACACGGATCCAGCCGCTCCGCCCCTCGGGGTAGGGCGGCTGCGAGAGCAGGTTGCGCGGGCGGCCGTCGCGCACGGCGACGTAGGTCGCGACGGCCTCCCCCGCGTGGAGATGGACCACCGTCGGACCCTGGAATCCGTTGTTCGGGTTGCGGTAGCGCATCCAGAAACGGAGCGCGCTCGTCTCGTCGAGCTCGCGCGCGCGTACCGGCTCGAGCGGGAGTCGCAGTGACACCGTCCCACCGCCGTAGGGCTCGGGGCGCAGGTGGAGCGAGTACTCACCGACCAGCGCGATCTCCGAGTCCTCGACGAGCACAACTGGCTCGTCCTCGGCGGACCCTTCCTGCTTCACCAGCCAGCGCTTCGCACTTCCCTCGGTGCTGGTCTCCTCGCCCTCCTCGACGACGTACAGGTCGGCGGAGGCGAGCCTGGCGATCCCGGCGTCGATCGCGGTGACGTACACGCGGTGGAAGCCGGGCTCGGTGAAGGTCGTGTCGATGGCAGCGGGTCCGACGACCTGCCGCTCACCGATGCGCCAGTGGAGGTCGAGCTCCTCCACGGGAGTTGCGAAGACAGCATTCGCGGCGATCTCCACGATGAAGTTGAAGAGCTCGAGATGGACCTCCTCGCCGACGAATGCCTGTCTCGGTCCCATCGCGAAGTCGATCCTCCCACCGACGGGCACCGGCCTCGGCCCCATCACGAGGAGACTCGGCGCGTCTCTCGCGCTCCCGTCCCCGCGGACCAATCCCCGAACATCCTCGAAGTGCTCGTCCTCCTCGTTCCCGTTGAAAGCGTTCCCCGCGAGGAAGAGGTCGTCGGTGAAGCGCGCGAAGATCCCGTAGCGGTTGTTCTCGAGAATGTTGCGCTGCACGATCACGTGCTGCATCCGCCACGCTTCCCCGCGAGTCGAAAGGTCACCGCGCAGCACGATTCCGCCGCCGTTGTTGTGGTAGCAGTGGTTGCCGTCGATCACCGTGTGCGAGCCCGAACCGTGGACGATGACGATGCCGCCGTGGCCGAAGTCCGACTCGGGCGCGTTGTGCTTCCCCTCGGGCAAACCGTTGTAGGCAGCCTCGTTGCCCTGCAGCACCGTGTGGTCGGAGCCGCCGAGCCAGAAGCCGTAGCTGCAGTGGTTGGCCTTGTTGCGGATGAAGGTGTTCCCCGGGCTCCACGACTCGAAGCCGTTGTTGTTGGCGTACGAGCAATCATTCTCCACGAACCGATTCCCGGTCGAGATCCAACCGTTGAGCGGCCTGATGAACACCCCGTCGCCGCCGTGCGTGATGTCGTTGCGCTCGAAGAGGTTGTTGTTGCTACCCGTCTCGATCAGCACGCAGGTGGAGTCGCGCGCGTGCACCTCGCCGGGCTTCATCCGGAGGCCCCAGGAAAGGTCGTTGTCCAGGACGGAATTCTCCGAGGAGTGCCACAGCTTTAGACAGACGTTCGAACAGTGCGAGAAGTCGTTGCCTCGGATCTCGTTCTCGTCGCAGTTCCACAGGTCGAGCCCGTTCCAGACGTGGTTGGCGCGGTTGCCCTCGATCGTGCTCCGGGTGACGCCGGTGAGCACGATCCCGCCGTTCCGATCGCCATCTCCCCAGCCGTGCTCGGGGTCGTGATAGTTGTCGGAGAAATCATTGCCGCGAAGGGTCAGCTCCGTGCAGTCGTCGGCCTTCAGTCCGATCTCGAAGCCGTGCACGACGAGCCCTTCGATCGTGACGCACTTTCGCCCTTCGAGGCGTACGCCGACGCCCCGAAGCGTTTCCTTCTCGCCAACCCTTCCCGGCCCTTGCAGGATCGCACCATTGCCGCGGATGATGACACCGTCGGCCGCGATCACCAGCGGAGTGATCAGGACTTCGCCGGCCGTGAGGGTCAGGTCTTCGCGGACGATCCGTTCGGTCGGGACGTCCTGGGTGAGGCAGCAGAGTGTGAGCAGGATGGGCAGCATCGTGGTCGTCCGGGCCGGTGGGAGAGCGGGAGCTGGCATTATCCCCTGTACGAAGATGCTGCATCGATGGAGAGGTGCATTTGTAGCGAGCATCCAGCGAGGTCAGCGGCTATCGCAACAATGAACCCGTCCCCCGAGCGGGACCTCGTTCACCTACCCATTCTGTCCAGACGCCGGCGATCGGTCAGCTCCCCGGCTGGCCGAGCTTCGCCGTCGGGGCTGACGAGACGGAGGGGGTCCGGTTTCGGGCGGCCGAATGATCCGCGCAGCGTCGACCGATCGCCCTTCAACTCTCTATCATGGTCGATCGTGGTTCGGTCACAGGGGAGGTCTCGCGGCAGCGGGGAGAGGAGACGGGCGAACAGGATGGATCACAAGCGAGCGCACATCACCGGGCTGCTCCGGAAGTCGACCCCGGGCGGAGCTGGAGTCGATCGCCTGCTGCCCCTCCTGTACGAGGAGCTCTGGACGATGGCCCGGACCCACCCGGACCACACCTGGCGCGCGGCCGACCTGGCGCACGAGGCGTACCGGCGCCTGGTCGATCGGGAGCAAGAGCTGGACGAGAGCGCCCGGATCCACTTCCTCGTCGCGGCGGCGCTGGCGATGCGCCGGGTGCTGGTGGACCACGACCGGAGGCTCGACCGGGAGGAACGGGAAAGGGGGTGGTTGCGCACCACGCTGACCGACTACGCGGCGGTGCTCGGCGAGGTCGACCTCGAGCTCGCCGAGCTCGACGGCCTCCTGAAGGAGCTGGGCCTCCTGAGCCCTCGCCAGGAGCGGATCCTCGAGCTCCAGCTCTTCGCCGGCCTGACCTCTGCCGAGGTCGCCCTCCATCTCGAGACCTCGCGCGACGCCGTGGAGATCGAGAGGCGAATGGCCCGCGCGTGGATCGGGAAGCAGGTGCTGGGGAATCGCCCGTGATCGATCCGGATCACGGATTGTCCAGCCCCCGAATCCACCGCGCCTTGTCGACCACCGGTGCCCGGTACGCGTCGAACCGATCGAGCAACCCCTCCGGCTCCTCCCCGACGAGGATCATCGATCGGTGCACGGGCAGGATGAATTCCTCCTCGGCGGCCGTATCGAGGAAGCGCAGGAGCTCGTCGAAGTAACCGCGGACGTTCAGCAGCCCACACGGCTTCGAGTGCATCCCGAGCTGTCCCCAGGTCAGCACTTCACAGAGCTCGTCGAGCGTGCCGAGCCCGCCCGGCAGGGCGATGAAACCATCGGCGAGCTCGACCATCAGCGCCTTTCGCTCGTGCATCGAATCGACCACGCGCAGGGCGGGCAGCTCCTCGAAGGCCACCTCGCGCCGGGCCAGCGCGGCGGGAATCACTCCGATCACCTCGCCGTTCGCCTCGAGCACCGTCCGGGCGAGCACTCCCATCGTGCCCAACGAGGCTCCGCCGTAGACGAGGCCGATCCCCCGAGCGGTGAGCACCCGCGCGAGATCACTCGCGGCCTGTCGATACTCCGGGTGGCTTCCGGCGCTCGATCCGCAGAAGACACAGATCCTGTTCATCGCTCACTCGCTCCGGCACAGCTCCGGCAGCACCGATCCGCACGTCCCCCGGAAGACGAACCTCGCGAACGGGTCGTAGTCGGTCGCCTGCAGGTTGACCACGATCAGCGGCATTCCCGCACGAAGCGCGACCAGCGGCAGGCTCGCCACCGGCTGCACCTCGAGGCTCGTGCCGGCGATGATCAGAAGGTCACAGCTCCGCACCGCCTCCAAGGCCCGCTCACTCTCCGCCTCGATCATCGGTTGGCCGAACGCCACCGAGTCGGGCTTCAGGATCCCCTGACAGCTCGAGCAGTAGGGCACCGAAGTGCCGTCGAGGATCCAGCGGTGGATCTCCTCGCGCTCGTAGCCGCGACCGCACTTGAGGCAGGAGACGTGGTGCTCGTTGCCGTGGATCTCGATCACTCGTTCGAAGGGGACGCCCGCTCGCTGGTGCAAGCGATCGACGTTCTGCGTCACCACCGCCTCCAGCTTGCCCGCGCGGTCCAGCTCGGTGATCGCGTCGTGCCCGGCGTTGGGGCGCGCCTCGCGGAGCACCAGGAAGAAGTCCTGACTCATCTCCCAGTACTTCTGGCGACTCACCTCCGAGGCGAGGAATTGCTCCCAGCGGAAGTGCGCGGGGTCGTACTGCTTCCACGCCACCGCGCCGGTGCGGTAGTCGGGAATCCCCGACTCCGTGCTGATCCCCGCGCCGGTCAGGGCCACGATCCTCCGGCTCCGCCGCACCAGCTCCCGGGCGCGGGCCACCTTCAACTCGCCGGCGGGGGGGGGCGCCGTCCCGTCGAGCTGGCCCGTGAGATCCCGCCAGTAGCGCCAGCCGGAATCGCGATCCCGGGACCAGCGCGCACTGCCCTCCGGCCCACCCAGCTGGTGCAGCGGGACCAGCCGCGGCAGGAAGCGCAGCCGCTCCGCCGGGATAACCCGCAGGAGCAGCAGCATCGACGTGGTCGCCACGAAGAACGGCGCGGTCAGGAGCGGCAGCTCGTGATCGGTCAGGACCATCCCCAGGCCGAACCACGCGAAGAACGAGGCGACCACTCCGAGTGCGCCGTAGACGATCGACCGCCACCCCGAGCCGGTGAAGACGCAGGCCAGCGCGACGAAGGTCGGCAGCGCGGTGATCATCACGAACGAGAAGTCGAAGGCACCGATCCAGCCGAGGAACGCGTAGCCGGTGAGCACTCCGAGCATGACCCCACCCGCGAGGTAAGCGAGGAACCGCCGCGAGCAGACCCCGAAACCGATCAGGAAGAACAGCACGATCGGCCAGCGCGAGGGCGGCCACGCGACCACCTCGCGCATCGACTCGCCGTAGAAGCTCGGGTCGAAGAGCGAGTCGATCGTCAGGTACGGCGGCAGCACCGTCGCCGGCCACGGGTACATCTCGCCGTACCTGGCCATCACCCAGGCCAGCGGGAAGCCGATCAACAGCGAGGGCAAGGAGAGCGCGGGCAGCGCCAGCCTCTTCGACCAGAAGCCGTCGATCAGGCGCGCCGTGATCGGGACGGTCAGGCCCGCCGCCGCCACGACGAGGAGGTGCAGCGTCCCCGCCTCCCCCTTCATCGAGAACACGGCGAAAGCGGCCAGCGCGCCGTTGAAGCCGTACAGCCCATGCTCCAGCTCGAGGCGCGCCCGCTTGAGGACGTGCGCGACGCTCGTCGCCGCGAACAGGCCGAGGAGCACCGCCGTACCCACCACGGGGCTCGCCGCAAAGGTCCCCAGGAGGAACAGCGCTCCCGACACCGGGTGCGGCGCGAAGAAGAGCGCGCCGTAGCCGACCAGGAAGGAGCGGTAGAAGTCCTCCCCACGACCGCGCGACGGGATTGCTTCCGGTTCGGTCACTCGCCTTCCTTGCCGGCCAGGAAGGAACCCTTCGTCTCGTCGTTGACGAGGTGCTCCGGCAACCGCTCCAGGGCGCGGACGTAGTCGTCCTCCTCCTGGCTGCGAATCACCTCGACCCCGCCGCCGTGGACCAGGACGTAGTTCGGGCGCATGAAGATGAACTGCATCGATTGGGAGAAGTTGTACGCGCCGACGTCGCGAATCACCAGGAGGTCCCCGGCTCGCAGCGCGGGCAGGTCGATCGACTGGCGCACCACGTCTATCTGCATGCACAGCGGACCGACCAGCCGGTAGCTCTCGACCTCCGCTCCGCGGTCCACCACCGGCTGGATCTCGTGGTCGTACCACCAGGCGGTGGGCAGGACGTGCACGCCGCAGTCGATCAGCGCCCCCTTCTGCTGTCCCGAGCTCCGCTTGACCGCGCGCACCGTGGTGATCATCGAGATCGCCTCGTCGACCAGGATCCGACCGGGCTCGATGAAGAGGCGAGGCTGCCGGCGCAGCTGACCCGCGGCCCGCCGCAAGGGACCGGTGATCGCCTCGGCGTACTCCTCCGGCGTCGCGGCGATCGCCTCGCCCGGCAGCATCGTCTCCCGCAGCGTATTCCGCGTCGCGTAGCCGCCGCCGACGTCGACGTGCTCGATGGTGACGTCCAGCTCCCGCTCGAGCTGCGTCGCCAGACCGATCAGCGCTTCGATCGCGCGGCCGTACTGGGCCGGGTCGGGGATGTACGTGCCCACGTGTAGGTGCAAACCGGTGAGCCGCAGATTCTCCGACCGCGCGATCAGTCGGGCCGCCTCCAGCGCGTGGTCGCTCTCCAGCGAGAAGCCGAACTTGTCCCACGGCGGGTAGTTGATCTGCAGGTTGATCCGCAGCCCGACGGCGACCTCGCGGCCCAGCTCGGCGGCAACTCGCTCTGCACGCTCCAGCTCGTCGTCGCCGTCGAGGTTGAGGGTCGCGCCCTCCTCGAACGCGGTGCGCAGCTCCTCGTCGGTCTTCCACGGCCCGTTGAAGAGAATCTCCGCGCCGGGGATGCCGAGGTCGCGGCAGAGGCGATACTCGAAGCCCGAGACCACCTCGCCCCAGGCACCCTCCGAGCGCAGGATCGACACCACCGCGGAGAGGTAGTTGGTCTTGACCGAGGTGCCGATGATCGTGTCCTTCCAGCCCTCGCGGAAGGCACCGATCAGCCGGCGGTAGGCGCCGCGCAGCGCCTCCTCGTCGATGACGCACAGCGGGCTGCCGTAGAGCTCGACCAGCTCGGCGACGTCCTGCCCGGCGATGGTCGGACAGGTCGGCGTGCGACGCTCGCCGCGCGGCAAGCGATCGACCAGGTCGCCGGCGAGGCCGTAGACCTCGGGGGATGCGTACGGTAGGCGGTCGTCTCGATCAGGCATGACGATCGGAGTTTACGGTGGTGAGGGGGCCGACGACGAAGTCCTCCGCCGTCTGGGAGAAGAGCACGCCCGCCGGAGTGCTCGGTCTGGCGCGCCCGGCCGCCGGCTTCGCCGCCAGCGCGTGGAGCACCGCCTGATCGACGAGGCTCTGGCTCTCTCCCGAGACCACTTCGATCCACAGCGGAAAGCCCGGCTGCACGTCGACCAACTCGGGCGGTCCATCGCCCTTGTTGAACAGGAAGTGCAGCGGGCCTACCAGGCCGTTGTGGTAGGCGAAGCGGGCCGCCGCCACGACCAGCGGTCGGTTCTCGATCGTCACCGCCAGCCAGGGCCTGGTGCGCGCGTCGTCGGCGAGCACGCGCACCGCGGCCATGCCGAGCAGCTCCCGCGCCCGTGACACGCTCAGGGCGACCTCGAAGACCTCCTCGGGATTCCAGGGGCAAGCGACGACCCGGGTGGCGTCCCGCTCCAGCGACTCGACGGCACGAATCGCTTCCCAGGCGTCAGTGGCGACGCGCCTCGCTCCCTCCGCGCCGATCAGCGCGATCGGCCAGGTCTCGAACGGCTCGAAGGAGTCCTCGTCGGCCGAGACCTCGGTCCGCTCCCGGGCGGCGACACCAGCCCATCGAGCCGCCGCGGTGAGTCCCTCGCCCGAGAGGTCGGTGATCGAAGTCGAGGAGACGTGGCGTCGAGGCAGCGCCACGCCGGTGGGGGCGAGCAGTCCCCGACCGCGCGCGAGCGCCGCCGCCGCGCGAGGGCTGCCCGGCAGGAGCACGCGCAGGTCCTCGGCGACGATCGCCTCGACCAGCGCGGGCAGGAATCCGACGTCGAGGAGCGGCGGCAGCAGGAGCGCTCGATCGATCACGCCGGGGCGCGCCGCGCCCGCCTCGTTCGGATCGCCGAGCACCCCGATCCGCTCGTACCGTTCGGGGTCGAGGCAGGCGAGAACCCCGGCTCCGGCTTCCGCCACGGGGCCGTCCGCCAGCCCGATCACGGCGACGCGCATGCGCTCTCCCATCAGTCGCCCTCCTCCTTCGCACCCGCGTTCGCTCCGCCGTCGAGCTCCACGAGCCCGGCCAGGCTGTTCGAGTGGCCGGGCGTGATGGCCAGCGCCTCCTCGAACTTCTTCCTCGCCGCGAGCTTCGAACCGGTCCGCAGGAGGCACCATCCCTGACCATCGAGCGGATCGGCGTAGCGCTCCTTCTCGCCCTTGTGCAGCATCTCGAGGCGGCGGAAACCGGCCAGGGCGTCGCGGTGGTTGCCGGCGTGGAACAGCGCCCACGACAGCTCCGAGAGCGACGAGCTCCAGAGGCCCCACGGGTTCTCGCGCTTGGGCGCCTTCCTCAGATACGCCTCCAGGACGGCGCGCCCCTCCTTCAGCTCTCCCTGACGCAGGAGGGACCAGCCCAGGCCCGCGGGCGCGGTGGTCTCCAGCGGATCCTCCACGATCGCCAGGCGGAAGCTCGCCTCGGCGCGTTCGTACTCCTCGCGGTAGAACCACGCCCAGCCGAGCGGGCTGTGCAGCCGGACGAACTCCTTCACCCGGCCCAGCTCCTCGGCGATGGTCGGATCGAGCGAGATCGTCGGGTCGAGCGCGAAGGCGCGCTCCAGCGCGATGCGCGCGGCGACCGGTTCGCTGTTGCGCAGGTAGAAGATCGCCTGCCCGGCGTGCGCGGCGGCGTAGGAGGGGCTCAGCGCGACCGCTTCGGTGAAGACGGCCTCCGCCTCGCTCATCTTGCCCAGCTCGAGCAGGCAGCGACCCAGCGTCGCTCGCAGCTCGGCGTCGTCCGCGAGCTCGGGATCGGCGACCGCCGCGGTGAGGTGATGAGAGGCGGTGAGCCAGCGTTCGGCGGCGAAGTCGAGGTAGCCCCAGCCCATCTCGGCCAGCCCGAGCTCCGGCGTCATCGCCAGCGCTTGCTCGAAGTGCTGGACGGCGGAGCGCTCGTCCCCGGCGCGGAAGGCGACCCAGCCGAGCGAGGCCTCGATCCGGTCCATCCGCGTGAGCGGGTACGGGTTGCGCGAGTCCTCCACGATGCGCTCGAAGTGCCCCCGGGCGCCGTCGACGTCCCCCGCGAGGAGCGCCGCCCAGCCGCGGTCGTAGTCGGCGTACCGCCAGGAGTGGATCGCCTCCGCGCCGGAGACCGCGTCGGAGTAGCCGGGGAGCAGCTCGAGCGCCGTATCGAACGCCTTCTCCGCCGCCGGGTAGTTGCCCTGAACGTTGAGCACCCAGCCTTCGCCGCAGACCGGGTCGACCCAGTCGTGGTGTTTCTCGCGCACCGCGCGAAAGCCCGCGAGGGCTTCGTCGTAGCGACCCTGCCGGTGGGCGATCCAGGCGAGCAGGCTCTCGAGGTTCATCGCGACCCTGGCGCTCGAGCCGTCGGCCAGCGTCACCGGGAAGTCGCGTCTCGTATCGCCCTCACCGGCGTCGATCGCGGCGTGGGCCTTCTTCGCCGCTTCGGCGTAGCGCTCGACGCGGAAGAGCGCGAACGCCTGGCCGCTCTGCGCCTCCCCGACGCCGCACCCGAGCGCCTCGGAGGTCTGGAACTCGGTCAGCGCCCACGAAGAGAGACTGGCCCGCAGCGCGGACCAGCCGGCGACGTTGTGCAGGATCCGCCACTCCGGGTCGGCCTCGATCAGGGCGACGAGGTCCGCCGTCTTAACGTGAGGAGAGATCTCGATCCCGCGCCTGAACGCTTCGAGCGCCGCGTCCTGCTCGCCCATCCGGACGCGGCACCAGCCGATCCCCGACCAGGCGTCCCAGGCCCGCGGCGCCGAATCCTCGGCGATCTCGAATTCGGCGAGGGCCTTGTCCCAGTCCTCGCTGAAGTAATGGGCCCAGCCGGCGGTCAGGCGCGCGATGGTGTGCGCCGGTTCGAGCTCGAGGGCGAGGCGCAGCGAGGTCAAGGCGCGGCGGTACTCGCCCTGCGCATAGTCGCAGTAGGCCAGCCCGCGGAGGGTATCCGCGTTCTTTCGGTCCTTCTTGTGCGCGTTGCGGAAGCACTTCGTCGCCTCGCGGTAGCGGCCCAGGTAGTAGAGGCTCCAGCCCTCGCCAGCGAGCGCCGGGATCTTCGCGCCCTGCTCCGCGGCGGTTTCCCCCTCGTGGATGCGCTGGTAGGCCGCGCGCGCCTCGGTGTAGCGCCCCGCTGCGAGCAGGGCATCGGCTGTCTCGAGCGGCGCTCGACGCACCGCCTCGATCGCCTCCAGCCCCTCCTGACTCCACTTGTACTCGGGCTTGTACACCAGCGCCTTCAGGAAGCACTCCTTTGCCTCCTCGTACTCCTCGAGGAAGTAGTGGCACCAGCCCATCGCGTCGTGCAGCTCGGCCCACTCGCGGTACTGGTTGGCCTCCTGCTCGAAGCGCTTCAGGGCCGCGGCGTAGTCGCGCTTGCGCATCAGCTCCCAGCCGTCCTTCTCGTCGCCAATGGCGGGAGCGAAGGAGAAGGCCAAGAAGATCGAGATGATGGATAGTAGACAACGCATCGGGTTCAATGATCGCGGTGGACGAGGCGCCCGGTGGCCAGCAGTTCGCCGAGCTGGTCGACGTCGCCGATGATGGTCCTCGATCCGCGCAGGAAGCGGGTGCCGATCCGAGGCGTGCGTTCGGCGGGAAGCGCCTCGCCGAGAGCGAGTCGCAGGAGCAGGTCGGGGAGGTTGAGGCCGGCCTGCGGGGCGATCCCGATCCACGCGGGGAAGCGGGCGTTGACCTCGAGCAGGAAGAAGCGGCCGCTGGAGTGCTCGCGGACCATCTCGATCTCGAGCGGACCTTCCCAGCGCAGCGCTTCGAGGACCCGGTTCGCGGCGGCCAGCGCTTCGGGGGAATCGACGACCTCCGCGCCGATTCCCTTGCCCGCGCCGCTCAGGATCGTCTTCTCGATGCAGATCGCGCCGGCGCTGCGCCCGCCCGGCTCCGCGACCGCGCAGACGTCGAACTCGGTGCCGCGAATCAGCTCCTGGGCGAGGATCGGGTAACCCCAGCGCGAGAGCAGCCGCCGGTAGACGTCGATCGCTTCCTCCGCCGATTCGACCCGGATCGCGTCCGCGAGCGGACCCTTGAGGTAGCAGGGAAAACCCCAGCTCTCCTGCTCCCAGAAGGTGCTCGGGTCGGTCACCACCTCGGTGCGCGGGCTGAAGATGGAGTGGCGGCGAGCCCACTCGTAGAGCCGCTGCTTGTAGCGGGAGCGCACCGCCTCGGGGGAGGGGACGACCATCCCGATCCCGCGCTCGGCGAGCTCCGTCCGGTGGCCGGCGAAGAGCGCCAGCTCCGAGTCGAGCGCCGGGACGAGGACGTCGAGGGGACGCTCCTCGTGGATCTCGAAGAGGCGTCGCAACAAGACTGCCGCGGGCACGCCGGGGAGCGGCGTCGAGTAGACGGCGTCGAAGAGATCACCGCGGAAGTTGCCGGTCAGCGTCGGGTCGTAGGCGAGGCCGACGAGCTGGATCGCCTCGCCGCGCGCGGCGCGCAGGGCCCGGGCGATACCTGTGCCGGGGTAGGGGTTGTCGCGGCCCTCGAGGCCGGTGACGGCGACGACGGGTCGTTCAGACTTCGACAAGGTCGTTCTCCAGGAGGACCGAGAGGAAGCTCTTCAGGTCGGTTCGCGCCTCGAGCTCACTCACCGTGAAGGTGCCGGTGAGCTCGTTCACCAGCTCGTCCTCGTCGAGGTCTCGGGTCAGCCCCTCGAGGATCAGCTTCGAGGTCGGGTTCAGGCCGAAGACACCGCCGTGGCGGGGATCGAAGAGGAAGCCGGGCTCGTCGCCATCGCGCCTCCAGCGGATACGTTCTCTGAGTCTCATCACGCGCTGCCTCTACGTCGGTCGGCCTCCCGGAGTGTATCGAGAACGCGCGAGCGCCACAGCAGCGGCTCCTCGCGCCCTGGCGCCAGCCGCCGCGCCTCGTCGAAGGAGGCCAGCGCTTCCTCGAGCTGGTTCAGCTCCATGTTCGCGCGGCCTCGCAGCCAGCGCGCTCGCCACGCGTCGCCGGGGGAGCGGTCCTCGAGCTCGTCGAGGAGGGACAGGCAATCATCCGGTCGATCCTCGATCAGCGCGGCGAGGGCGTCGAGCAGGGGGTCCGGTGGGGGAGTCGGCCTCGCCGGGCCGGGGCTCGACCGCGAGACCGCCCACGCTTCGCGCAGGTCGTCGTAGCGCGGCTCGGCCAGCAGCCACTTCTCCACCCCTTCCGAGCTGGGGTGGTCTGGTTCACGCTCGAACGCCTCGCGGAAGGCGCGCTTCGCCTCCTCGACCCGTTCGAGCTTCCACAGCGACCAGGCCAGCCCCCAGCGCGCGTCGCCGAGCAGCGGGTTGCCGCGGCTCGCCTGCTGGAAGTGGTCCCTCGCCTCCTCGAAGCGCCCGGTCTCGTAGGCGCACCAGCCGAGGAAGGCGAGCGCATCGAAGTACTTCGGCTGCAGCCGCAGGGCTTCGTGCAGGACCAGCTCGGCGCCGGGGTAGTCCCCGAGGCGGTAGCGGCAGATCCCGAGTCCCTTGAGCGCGTGAGGGATCGTCGGGTCGAGCGTCAGCGCCTCGACGAACGCCTCCGCCCCCCAGCCGGGGTTGCCCATCCCCTCGTGGCACCAGCCGATCCCCGCGATCACGCCGGCGCGGGTCCAGAGCGGCAGGCGGGCGCCGGTCTCCTCGAGCGCGCCGCGAAAGGCGGCGAGCGCATCCTCGAAGCGGGCCCCGTGGAAGAGGTGCCAGGCGCGAGTCAGCGGCTCGAGTCGCCAGGCGCGGATCTCGAGTAGCGCGCGCTCCGCCGGAGCGTGCTCGGGGTCGCGCTGCAGGGCGGCGAGTAGCGAACGCTCCTCTTCTTCGCGGTCGCCACTCGCGCGCGCGCAGCGGCTGAGCAGGTAGAGCGGCTCGGGCCAGGCCGGCGCTCGGAGGTGCGCCTCGTTCAGGAGGTCTCGCGCTCCGGTGGCATCGTCGCTCTCGATTCTCCGGCGCGCTTCCTCCACCAGCCGTGCCGGCTTCCACAGCCGCCAGCGGGCGAGCAGTCGAGGAAGGTGTCGGAGTGGTCGTTCGGGCATCGCAGAGGCTGAGGAGCTGGATGGTACAGCGCCAGCGGGAGCGGTATCGATCCCCTGAGCGAGAATTGCAGGAATCCGGACGGTGGGCGTGCGTGGGATGTGGGGATGACCAGACGCCCTCGGTGGAGGGTTCGCCGTGGGCGGACGGGAGGACCCGGTGTGATCGAGCGTTCGCCGCAGGCGAACGTCCCGGGATCCTGCCGGGATCGCACATCGATGGTACGATGACTGCGACCGGGCACGTCTTCACCGGCCGGTCGACGAACCCTCCTCTCGAATCGATGATCGAGCACCGCCTTCCGACCACCTTTGCCGACGAGCTCCTGTGCTATCGGCGGTTTCTCGAGGATCTGGCCCGCCGCTACTCCTCGGATTCCCACGATGCCCAGGACCTCCTGCAAGAGACCTTCGCGACCGCTCTCCATCGACCGCCGCGCTCGCGGCGGAACGTCCGGTCCTGGCTGGCGACCGTTCTTCGCAACCTGGCGATCTCGCGCTACCGCAAGGAGAAACGGCAACACCGGAGCGACGAGGAGCCGCCGGAACAGGAGGTGCACGACGATCCGACCCACCTCCTCCATCAGCGTTCCATTCAGGTGCGCCTTCGCGAGGCGGTCGAGAAGCTCGACGAGCGCTCCCAGGCCATTCTCCACCTGTCCTACTTCCAGGACCTCCCGCCGCGGGAGATCGCGGCGCGGTTGCGCGTACCGGTCGGGACGGTGCGCTCGAGGCGCCGCAGAGCGCTGGCCAGCCTGCGCGCCGAGCTCGCCCGCGGACGGAGTCGAACGACGAACCGCACCCGGGCTCTAGCGATTCTCGGCTGGCTCCGGCCTCGCGGCAGAGAACCCCGCCAGTGGATGCCGGCGTACTCGGTGGCGGCGATCCTCGCTCTGGTGGCCACGCCACTCCTGCTCTGGCGACTCGTCGGAAGCGGTGCAGGGAACGAGGAGAAGACCTCGCACGCAGCGGCTCCCGAGAGTATCGGCCTGCTCCAGCGCTCCGCCGACCAGGAGTCCGACGTCGCTCGGTCGCCCGTTCCTGGAGCGTCGCGCGTCGTCGACTCAGACCCGCCGTCACCCCGGCTCGCCCTCGAGCTCCTCTGGCGAGAGAGCGGAGAGCCGGCCGGATCGATCGGGGTCCTGCTCGAGTACGGCGGATCCCCGCATCGAGGCGATCGGCGAGAGGTCGTCTCGGGCCACGACGGCGAGATCCGGGCGACCGAGCTCGAACCGGGGCCCTGGAAGATCACGCCGGCGCTGGGCCGGGCGCGCTGGATCGACGTCGCGTCCGACGGATCGACGGCGGCGAGGATCGAGCTCCCTCGCGGGATCGAGGTGTCGGGCGTCGTCCGGCGCCGCTTCGAGAAGCCCGTGCCGGGCGCCGGGATCTGGGTCTCCTGGCCGGAGCGGCGGGACCGCGGCCGGATCGTCGCCCACGCCGACGCCGAGGGGCAGTACCACGTCGCCCACCTCGACCCGCGATCCTGGATCGGCGCGTCGGACGGGAGGCGGACCGCGGCGGAGATCCTGTCCTTCGGCTCGGTGCCTTCCCCGGATCAGCCGCGAGAGCTCGACCTGCAGGTGATCTGGCGCCGCGGCGTGGTGCGCGGCCACGTCGTCGACGGTTCCGGAGACCCCGTGCCCGGCGCCCTGGTCTCGACGCTGGACCTCTCCGAGATGCGAGTCCATCAGAATGACGCGGGGCTCTGGGTGATCCCCAGGTGCCCGCCGACGACGCGGATCGACGAGCGAGGCGGGTTCGTGGCGTACGACACCTGGTACGGAGGGCGCGAGCACTACGTCCAGGTCACCGCCTCGGGATTCCCGACGAAGCGAGTCCCGACCGGGGACGCGAACAAGACGGGGCAGGAGGTGCGCGTGGTCCTCACCCCGGGAGGCGAGGTGTTCGGCCGCCTGCAATCGCTTCGCGGGGATGACGTCGCCGGCCGCTGGCTGGAGCTGCAGGACACGGTCGGCTCGCGCTACGTCCGGACCGAAGACGACGGATCCTACGCCGCGTCCGGACTGCACCCCGGGGAAGTCTCGGTGATCGTCGGCGCCTCGCTCCCGGGCGGCCTCGACGACACGCCTCACGCCCCCGGCGGCTGCATCGTCACGCGCGAGCTGATGAAGGGTGAGTGCCTCGAGATCGACCCTCTGATCGGTGGGAGCACCGGCCTCAGGGGGACCCTGCGCAACCGGCTCGGCGAGCCTCTCGCCGGGTGGACCGTGATGCTCCGGAAGGAGATCGACTTCAGCACCCGGCGCGCGCTCTTCCGGGGACGCGAGCGGAGGGGTGAGCGGACCACGACCGACGCGTCGGGGCGTTTCTCCTTCGCGTCGGCCGACCCCGCCTTGACCACGATCCACGCCACCCCCTCGGGATCCGACGCGGCGATGCCCCGCGCGTGGCAGCTCGGGGTGGTCGCCGGTGCCGACGCCGAGCTCGTCGTCTCCGCGTGGGACGAGCCGCCGGCCACGCTCACCGGCCGCGTCCTCGCGGAGGGGCGAGGGGAGCTCGCCGCGAACCAGGTGAAGGTCCTGCTGCACTCCTACACCGCGGACTGGGAGACGCTGCTGGAGCTGGATGCGGAGACGCGCGCCTTCGAGGTGAGTGCGCTGTGTTCGGGCGACTACGAGGTCGGGGTGTTTCTGGTGGGCGAGCGGTACGTGCACCTCTCCGACTTCTCCCTGCGCCGCGGCGAGCGCCTCGATCTCGGGGAGCTCCGCCTGCCTCCCGACGGCACGCTGCTGGTGCGGCCGGTGCTGCCGGCTCGCCGAGATCCGAAGAGAGTGCGCCTGCGCATCAGTGACCCGTACGTCTCTCAGCAAGGGATCGGTCGCGCTCACGTCGAGCAGAGGCTGAACGAGGACGGGAGCTACACGTGCGAGCTCTCCCCGGGGACGTACCGGGTGCTCGTCACCCTGGACGAGCTGACCAGTGGCCTTCGACTGGTCGAGGTCCTGACGGAGAAACAGACCGTCCTCGAGCTCCCGTTGCGCTCCAGGAAGGAGTGACCGTACGGCTAGAGGCGCTCCTTGATCTCCCGGAGACGCTCCGCTTCCGGGCCCTGCCTGTAGAAGTCGTCCAGCGGATAGCATCCGCTGCGCAGACCGTTGCGCGGACCGGTCGTGCAGTCGCTGAAGGTGCGGCAGATCTTCCTGCGCTGGAGCGGTCGGCCGCGCAGCACGTCGAGCGGCAGCTCCGGGTAGCTGAGCACCATCCGCCCGACCCCGACGAAGTCGACGTGGCCGCCGCCGACCTCGTGCTGAGCGACGTTCGGCAGCCACTCCTGGAGGTAGGTGTAGCCGGTGCCGACGAGGGCGAGCTCGCCGAAAGCCCGCTTGCAGGCGCGCACCGCGCGGAGGTGCTCGGCGACCTCGATGAGCGGATCGCCGGGTGGCTGGTAGCCGTCGCTGGGCGGGTAGGCGGCGGGGCGCGAGAGGTGCGGGCTGTAGTAGGGGACGCCGAGGGTGACGTTGACCAGCGCGATGCCGAGGTCGCGCACCACCTCGAGGAAGCGCAGTCCCTCGGTGAGGTCGACGCGCCGCGGATCCTCGCGAGACATGCCGAACCCCCAGTCGTAGGGGAGGTGCTCCTCCCACGCAGTCGGCTCGCCGCGTCGGTCCTCGCCGGGGGAGTGGGGGAAGACGTCGCCGACCGAGACGCGCACGCCGATCTCGAACCCGGGGCACTCACCGCGGATCGCGCGCACCGCGCGACGGAAGAAGCGGGTGCGATTCTCGAAGGAGCCGCCGTAGGCTCCGGGTCTCGTGCGCGCGCCGAGCAGCTCGTGCAGGAGGTAGCCGTGGCAGCACTTGACGTCGACGAAGTCGAAGCCGGCTTCCTGCGCCAGGCACGCGGTGGCGGCGAAGTCCTCCAGCAGCGAGTCGAGCTCGGCATCGCTGAAGATCGCCGCGTCGGACTCGATCCCCGAGCGCGCGTCCAGCACCGGGTGCCGGTAGGCGATGCGCGGCGCCGGGCCCGAGCGGCTGGGCCGGGCGTAGCGGCCGGAGTGGGTGAGCTGGAGGCCGATGCAGAGGTCGTCGGTCCCTTCTCCCGCCGCCGAGTGGGCGCTCACCACCGCCTCGCGCAGGCGTTCCAGCCCGCCGAGGCTGTCGACCTCGCGGTTGTGGTAGAGCTGGTTGGGGTTCGCCCGCCCGTCCGCGCGCACCGCGAAGGCCTCACCCCCCCAGATCAGCTTGGCCCCGCTCGCCCCGAAGTTCGACCAGCGCCTCAGCGTGTGCTCGGTGGGTAGGCCGTCGGCCGTGCTGTCCCACCCTTCCATGGGGTGGATTGCCCAGCGATTGCCGATCATGCGCCCGCCGACGGTGAGCGGCCGGCCGAGCGGCCCCGCCGCCCCGGTCACCTCGAGGTCGCAGCCGAGCTCCGGCGCCACCTCTTGCCAGCGGGAGCGGAACGACTGAATCGTCTTGTGCTGTCCGGGAGTCTTGAAGTCCATGGCGCCTCGGTCCCAGACGATAGGGAACGACCCGGGCGCCGGAAAGGACCTCCCGATCCCTTCCGGACCTGTCACCCGCGATCTCGGCCGAAGCTCACCCTCCGGCGGCGCTCAGCTCCTGCTCGTGGTAGACCGCCGGACCGAGGTCGGACAAGAGGAAGTTGTAGAAGACGTGGTGGCCGTCGTAGTCGAGGACCCGCAGGTCGTTCTCGTGTGCGAGCTCCTCGGAGACGAGGTTGTAGTGAATCCCGTACTTGCCCCGGACCAGCTCCTCGGGGACCTCGTAGGCGATGAACTTCTTGATCCCCTTGGTCTCGAGCTTCTCGACCAGTCTCGGATCCTCCAGCGAGGGGAACGACGTCAACAGGAGGATCGGTCCCGAGCCGGTGAAGTAGATGCCCGCTTTCATGTCACACCTCCATGGCGCGATCATCGGGCTCGTCGATGATCGTATTCCGTTGTCCGTCGCCGACCGCGCGGCGACGGGGCCGCTGGGGAGAACGGGTTCCCGGCCCTACACCAGGGCCGCGAAGGTGAGGATCCTGGGCCGTACCAGGCGCTCGTAGTCGGCGTAGGCCAGCTGCATCAGCTCCGTGTGCGTGCCGGCGTTGAAGGCGATCTCGGTGTCCTCGGTCAGCTTCTTGGCCACGTAGACGTCGAGGCCGTAGAGGTTCCCGAAGGGCGGCATGGCGCCGAGCTCGCATTCGGGGAACAGCTGGCGGAACTCCTTCTCCGTGGCCAGCTCGACCTTCTCCGCCTCGGCTGCATCCCGGAGGAGCTCCAGGTCGACGTGGTACGGCGCCGGCAGGACGACCATGACCATCCGACCATCCATCTTGACCATCACGGTCTTGGCGACGTTCTTGCCGGGGACGTGGGCCGCCGCGGCGATCATCTGCGCCGTGTAGGCCGGGGAGTGACTGATCGTCACGTACTTGATGTCCTGGCTGTCCAGGTACTGGCGGAGCTTCCTGACGGGCATGTCGTCCTCCAGAGACCCCTGCGGAGTCGGTGAGACAGGTTGGAGAGAGCGTCGGCGATCTCCGGTGCGATGCGTCGCACCCGGAGCCTCCACTTCCTTGGTACGCCATCGCGGCCGAACCCGCAATCGGAAAGGGCTGCGCGGAAGACGAAGGCTAACCCCACCTTGGATCGCCGTCCGGAGAGGCTCTCCACGGCCCCTCGGACCGCCTCCCGGGTGCCCCGGTGGAGGGGTTTCATCCCGCTCTCGGCCCCCGCTCCAGCGCGGCCCCGAGCCCCGCTGCCGGGTGTGCCGGATCCGGTTCGGTTAGGCTGACCGTGACGTGGGAGATCACCATGAGCACCGTCGACTGGCAGCGGGTCCGTTCCATCTTCGAGGAGGCGCTCGAGCGCACCGGCGACGAGCGCGCCGAGTTCGTCGCGAGCGCCTGCGGCGACGACGAGGAGCTGAAGGAAGGCGTCGACGAGCTGCTCGCCGCCGACTCGCGGGCGGACGGCGTGCTGTCCTCGCCCGGGTTGCCCGACGATCCGAATCTCTTCGGCGAGATCGCCGGCGAGCTGATGGCCGGGCGTCGCCTCGGCGCCTACACGATCACCGGGACGATCGCCGTCGGCGGGATGGGCACCGTGTTCGAGGCGGAGCAAGAGAGCCCTCAGCGCACCGTCGCGCTCAAGGTGATTCGCTTCGGCCTGGCCACTCCCGACGCGACGCGGCGCGCCCGCTACGAGGCGGAGGTCCTCGCGCGGCTGCAGCACCCGGGGATCGCGCAGGTCTTCGAGGCGGGCACGTACCGGGAGGAGGGCGGCCAGCTCTTGCCCTTCTTCGCCATGGAGTACGTCGAAGGGGCCCGGAGTCTGATCGAGTACGCCGATGAGCATGACCTCGATCTCGGCGGTCGCCTCGCGCTCTTCGAAAGGGTCTGCGCCGCGGTCCAGCACGGTCACGAGAAGGGGGTGATCCACCGCGACCTGAAGCCGGGGAACATCCTGGTCGACGCCTCGGGCAATCCCAAGGTGATCGACTTCGGTCTGGCCCGCGCCGCCGACCCGAAGCAGATCACCGACTCGCTGCGCACCGAAGCGGGCCACATCGCCGGGACCTTGCAGTACATGGCTCCCGAGCAGCTTGAGGGAGCGGCCGAGGAGGTCGATACGCGCGCGGACCTCTACGCCCTCGGCGTGGTGCTCTTCGAGCTCCTGTGCGGCCGCCCGCCGATCGAGACGCACGACGTTCCGCTGCTGGAGGCTGCGCGCCGGCTGAAGGAGGAGCCGCCCGCGCGCCCGAGCTCGATCCGCGGCGACCTGCCGCGCGAGCTCGACTGGATCCTCCTGCGGGCCCTGGAGAAGGAACCGGCGCGCCGCTACGCCTCGGCGGGGGAGCTCACCGAGGACCTGCGTCGCTTCCGGGCGAACGAGCCGGTCCTCGCCGGCCCGCCGAGCCAGACCTATCGCCTTTCGCTGTTCGTCCGCCGCCATCGCGTCGCGGTCGGCGCGACCGCCGTCGTCTTCGTCGCCCTGATCCTCGGTGTCGTCGGCACCGGGATCGGGATGGTGCGGGCGCAGGATGCCCAGTTGCTGGCCGAGCGGGAGACCGATCGCGCCCTCGACGCGGAGGAGGAGGCGAGGGAGGCGCAGGAGCGCGCGCAGGACGAGGCGGACAAGTACCGGGAGGTCGCGGAGTTCACGCGAGGGCTCTTCCAGGTCGCCGACCCGCGGTACAGCGGCGGCGAGGAGATCACCGCCCGCGATCTGCTCGACCGGGGAGCGGTGCGCGTGGAGCGGGGCGAGCTGCGGGATCGGCCGAAGCTGCGCGGCGCCATGCTCTGGACCCTCGGCGACGCGTACTCGGGGCTAGGGATCTTCGACCGGGCGATCCCGCTGCTGGAGAGCGCCGTGGAGCTGCGGCGGGAGAGTCATCACGGAGAGGATCACCTCGACGAGGCTCGCCTCGAAGTGGCCGGCAGCCTCGATTCGCTGGCGGTCGCCTACTACGAGCTCGATCGGCTCGAGGAGGCGGAAGCGCTGCACCGCGAGGCGCTGGAGATCCGCCGCCGGCTGGTCGGTGAGGAGAGCGAGGCGTTCGCCACCAGCCTGAACAACGTCGCCTTGCTGTCGCACCGCGCCGGTCGTCTCGAGGAGGCGGAGCCGCTCTACCGTCGGGCGCTCTCCATCAAGGAGGCTCTGCTCGGCACGGGGAGTCCCTCGCTGGTCTCGGCGCTGAACAACCTCGCCCTCTTGCTCAACGACCGCGGCGAGTTCGCGGAGGCGACCGGGCTTCTCGAACGGGCGGCCCTGATCTGCGAGCTGGAGTACGAGCATCCCCACCCGAACCGGCCCTTCAGCCTGCACAACCTCGGCGTGGTTCGCTGGCACGTCGGTGCGCTGGATGAGGCGCGTCGCCACTTCGAGCGAGCCCTCGAGCTCGCGCGCGAGCTCCACCCGGGCGATCACCCGCAGATCGCGTCGATCCTCGGCGACCTGGGGCAGGTCACCAACGACCTCGGAGATCCGCGAGGAGCCGTGGAGCTGATCGAGGAGGCGCTGGAGATGAAGCGGCGCCTCCTGGGCGACGTGCACACCGAGGTCGCCCAGAGCCTGAACAACCTGGCCGCGGCGTGGAAATGGCTCGAGCAGTACGAGCGCGCGGAGGAGGCCTATCGCGAGTCCCTGGAGATCTTCGAGGAGATCGAGGGGGGGGAGAGCGCCTCGATCGCGCTCGGCTTCAACAACCTGGTCCGGCCCGGGTACATAGGTAACACCCGTGTCCGGGCACATGGGTGACACCTG
>CAZCAC010000099.1:0-31744 GCA_964496575.1 uncultured Planctomycetaceae bacterium
GATCGACGGGGCTGAGCCCCCTCCTGCTCAGTTGCCGGAGCCAGAGCGCCGAGGCCTGGGGCGTCGCCTGCCCCGTTGAACACGCCCACGTTCCGTCCGCCTTCGGCGAACGCCACGCCGGCAAGGGGACCGTTCCGTCCGCCTTCGGCGAACGCCACGCCGCATTGGGACCTTCCCCTCCGCCTTGGGCAAACGCCGAGCCACCGAAGACCCATCCTCTGTTCCTGATCACGACACCTCCCGAAGTACCTGGCCGGAGTCACTCCGACCAGGACGAGCGAGATTCCATGGCGCGTTCATCCGATCCACCGCCAGGCGAACCTCCCCTTGGCTATCGACGGTCGAGCAGAAGCTCCTGGAATCTGGTCTCGGACGCGCCGCGCCGTATACTCGCCCCTGGAAGCCCGAACGATCCCGTTCGAGCCGGTTCCCGTCGAGCGATGGTGCGACGAGTCAGCCTCGTCGCCGTTGAGGAGCTCTCATGAGGATGAGGAAACAGATCAGTCGGCGCGGCGTGCTCAAGGGCGCGGCCGCGGCCGTGACTTTGCCCACCATCATTCCCGCCACCGCGCTGGGACGCGGCGGGCGGCCGGCGCCCAGCGAGCGGATCACCCTCGGCTGCATCGGCGTCGGCTCGCAAGGACGCGGCAACATGAACTGGTTCCTGCGCAAGCCGGAGGTACAGGTGCTGGCCGTCTGCGACGTCGACCGCGGACATGCCGAGGTGGCCAAGACCTCCGTCGACGACAAGCACGGCAACACGGACTGCACGACGTACCTCGACTTCCGCGATCTGATCGATCGCGGCGATCTCGACGCGGTCTCGCTGGCGCTGCCCGATCAGTGGCACGCCATTCCCGCGATCCTCGCCGCGCGCGCCGGGCTCGATTGCTACGGCGAGAAGCCGCTCTCCCGCTCCATCCCCGAGAGTCGGGCGATCTGCGACGCGATGCACCGCTACGGGCGCGTCTGGCAGACGGGGAGCTGGCAGCGCTCGCGGCCGCACTTCCGCCAGGCCGCCGAGCTGGTCCGGGCGGGGCGGATCGGCAAGGTGAACCACGTCGAGGTGGGGCTGCCCAACGGCCGGCCGGGCAAGGTGCGGTCGACCGAACCGGTGCCGGAGGATCTCGACTGGGATCGCTGGCTCGGTCCCGCGCCGTGGCGTGACTACTGCAGCTTCGGCGGCGACAAGTGCCACTGGGACTGGCGCTGGATCATGGACTTCTCCGGCGGTCAGCTCACCGACTGGGCCGGACACCACATCGACATCGCGCACTGGGGGCTCGACCTCGAGAGCACCGGGCCGGTCGAGATCAAAGGGAAGGGCGAGTACCCGGAAAAAGGACTGTGGGACGCGCCGACCGCCTACGACTTCACCTGCACGTACGCCAACGGCGTGGAGATGCGCGTCGGCAACAGCGACACGATCGGCTTCATGGGCACCAAGTGGCACGGTGACGACGGCTGGATCCACGTCCACCGCGGAGGTCTCATCGCCTCGAACGAGGCGTGGCTCGGCGAAGAGGCGATCCGCCGCGACCAGATGCAGCTGTACGTGGGGAACGAGGGACGTGACCACGTCGACAATTTCCTCGACTGCGTCAAGTCGCGCCGCCTGACGATCGCGCCGGTGGAGACCGCCGCCCGCTCGATCGGGGTGGGACATCTCGGCGAGATCGCGATGCTCACCGGGAGGAAGATCCGGTGGAATCCGGACACCGAGGAGATCATCAAGGATCCGGGGGCGAGCGCGCTGCTGGGTCGGGCGTACCGCGAGCCGTGGGTGCTTTGACAGCCGATACGAGGAGTCGAATCATGAAGAACCGAAGCCTTTCGAATCGAATCGGAACGTCCCTCGCCGCGCTCACTCTCGCCGCCACCTTCGTCGGTGGCTGCGCCAGTACCCCCGAGCTGGACCCGATCGCCCCCAGCGAATCGCTGGTCGCGCTTTCGCGGATCGAGTTCGGCGGGAACAACGAGCTGCAGCTCTCCTGGGAGGCGCGCGTGCGCGAGGCGAGCCTCGACGACTACCCCGGGATCGAGCGCGAGATGCTGTGGATCCTCGAGTACCCGCAGTCGACGTATCCCGCCGAGCAGTTCGCCTGCCGCGTGCTGCGCGCCGTCGGCGACGAGCGCTCCGTGCCGGTGCTCGCGGGGCTCCTGACCCACGAGCGGCTCGCGCACCCCGCGCGCTTCGCCCTCCAGGGGATCGATTCCCCCGATGTGGACGACGCGTTGCGCCGGGCGCTCGGTGAGCTCGACGGCGACGCGCGAAGAGGCGTGATCGACAGCATCGCCTTCCGCGGCGACCGGGAAGCCGTCCCGGCGCTCGTCGGCCTGCTCGAGGGCTCCGAATCGGCGACCCAGCGCACGGTCCTGGAGGCGCTCGGCCGGATCGGCGGCGAGGACGCGACGGACGCGCTCACGGCGGCGACCGTGCCGGAATCCCTCCAGGGCACGCTGCTCGACGCCCGCCTCGCCTGCGCCGATTCGCTCCTCGCCGAGGACGAGGCCGGCGACGCGGAGGAGATTTACCGCGAGATCGCGGGCTCCACTCATCCGGCCCACCTCCGCGTCGCCGCGTGGCGCGGGATCGTGCGGGCGAAGCCCGACGAGGCGGTCCTCGAGCTGGCCGGGCTCTTCCGGAGCGACGAGCTGCCGCTCCTGCGCGCGGCGACGCGGTTCGTGCTCGAGCTCGAGGAGGGGACCGACCTGACCCCGCTGGTCGCCCGCGTCGGCGGCTTCGGGACGGACGCGCGGATCCTCGCCCTCGGCGCCCTCGCCGAGCGGGGGACGGTGGCCGCGGTGCCCAGCGCCCTCGCCGCGCTCGACAGCGAGGACGAAGGCGTGCGCATCGCCGGCATCCGTGCGCTGGGCCGGCTCGGCAGCGCCGAGTACGTGCCGCAGATCGCCAAGTTCACCTGGGGCGAAGGCGCCGAGGCAGCCGCCGCGCGCCGAGCGCTGGAGGAGTCGAGCGCGCCGGGCCTGAACGAGGCGATCGTGGCCAGCCTGCAGGAGAACGACCACGACACGATCCGCGCCGAGCTGATCGGGTGCCTCGTCGCGCGTCGCGCCGAAGGGGCGGTGCCCACGCTGCTGCGCTACGCACGGACCGGGGGCGAACGAACTCGTCGCGCGTCGATCGCGGGGCTCGAGACCCTCGCTGCCGAGAGCGACCTGCCCGCCGCGGTGGCGCTGGTCGACGAGCTCGAACGGCCTCGCGATCGGCGAGCGATGGAGAAGACCCTGCTGGCGATCTGCCGGCGCGCCGATGCGCCGGATGCCGCGGTGAGAGTCCTGGTCACGGCCTACCCGAACGCGGAGGCGACCACGCGCATCTCGCTCCTGAGCGTGCTCGGCGAGCTGCCCTCCGATCAGACGCTCACCCCGCTGCTCAGCGCCGCGACCGGCGGTACGGTCGACGAGCGCCGCGCCGCGGTGGAGGCGCTCGCCGCGTGGCCGGACGCCGCTCCCGGCCAGGTGCTGCACACCATCTCGCTCCGGGACGAGGAGAGCGCCGTGCGACTGGCGGCGCTCGAGGGACACCTGCGCATGAGTGCCACGGGGCCCGAGCGATCGATCGCGGAGACGGTCACGGCGTACCGCGCCGCGTTCGACTCCGCGAGGACGGCCGAGGAGAAGCAGAAGGTGATCGAGTGCGCCGGCCGGAGCGAGCAGCTCTGGGCGGTCGGCTTCGTGAGCTCCTTCCGCGAGGACGCCGACGTCGGCGCTCTCGCCGACGGAACCTGGGAGACCCTCTGCTCCACCCTGGCGCGGCAGGTTCCCCACGCCGCGATCGGCGAGACGGTGACGCTGGAGCACGCTCCGGTGGAGAAGTACGCCGGTGACGGTCCCGCCACCCTGACCGACGGGAAGTGGGGCTCGACCGAGCACGGCGACGGCCGGTGGCTGGGCTACAACGGGGACGATCTGATCGCGACGATCGACCTCGGCGAGGTGATCGACATCGATGACGTGCGGGTGGGGCTCCTGCGGGGCCAGCGCTCGTGGATCTTCCCGCCGACGGTCGTGGAGCTCTCCCTCTCCGGCGACGGTGGTGAGTTCCGGGTGGTGGCGACGCTCGAGGTCGAACCGCCGAAGAAGAACGAAGGAACCGGGACCGACGACGCCTTCGTTCGCTTCGAGGAGGAGAGCGGGAGGTACCTGCGCGTTCACGCCAGGCACCCGGGGCTCCTCCCCAAATGGCACCCCGGTTCCGGGGAGCCGGCGTGGCTGTTCATCGACGAGATCGCGGTGAACGCGCGGTACGAGCCGTGAGTCGCTCGAGCGTCATTCGCCTCGTTCTCCTCGTCCTCGGCATCGGGTCCGGCGCCTGCCACGCGCCGGATACCGGCGTGGTCGCGCGTGAGCACCCCGCCGGCCCCAACGTGATCCTGATCGTCACCGACGACCAGGGGTGGGGGGACTTCGGCTTTCAGGGCAATCCGCTGATCCACACGCCACACCTCGACGCGATGGCGGCGCGCAGCGCGCAGCTCTCGACCTTCTACGTGCACCCCGTCTGTACCCCGACTCGCGCCGCGCTGATGACCGGTCGCGCGCCGCAGCGAACGCGGGCGTTCGACACCTGGATCGGGCGGGCGATGATGGAGCCGGAGGAGGTCACCGTCGCGGAGGTGCTCGAGGGCGCCGGCTGGGCGACCGGGATCTTCGGCAAGTGGCACCTCGGCGACTGCCCGCCGATGCGGCCGAACGATCAGGGCTTCGAGGAGTCGCTGGTCCACCGCGGCGGCGGGATCGGGCAGCCGGCGGACCCCGAGGGCGGAGAAGGGCGCTACACCGACCCGGTGCTCTTTCACGACGGCGAGCGCTTCGAGGCGAGAGGCTACTGCACCGACGTCTACTTCGACGCCGCGCTGGAGTGGATCGACGCGCAGGTCGACGACGGTCGACCCTTCTTCGCCTACCTTCCGACGAACGCGCCGCACAGCCCCTTGCACGACGTGCCCGAGGAACTCTACCAGCGGTACCTCGGCGAGCTGTCCGCCGAGGCGCTCGCTCATCCTGGCGCGGAGGGGCATCCGCTCCCGGCCGACCAGAACGTCGACGTCACGGCGCGGATCTTCGCCATGATCACGAACATCGACGACAACGTCGGGAAGCTCTTCGCACGACTGGAAGAGCTGGAGATCACGCGCGACACCCTGGTGATCTTCATCGTCGACAACGGGCCGAACACGCGCCGCTTCGTCGGCGGCATGAGGGGGAAGAAGGCGGAGGTGTACGAGGGCGGGGTCCGCTCGCCGTTCCTCGCGCACTGGCCGGGGCGCCTCGAGAGCGGGATGGCGTCAGACCGCATCGCGAGTGACATGGACGTGATGCCCACGGTGCTCGCCGCGTGCGGTGTCTCCGGACCCGAGGGCGTGGAGCTCGACGGTCGCAGCTTGATGCCGCTGCTCGAGCGAAGCGACGAGCCCTGGAGCGACCGCGCGATCACGCTCCAGGCGCACCGCGGCGACGCGGGCGTCCGCTACCACAATTTCTTCACCCGGACGCAGCGCTGGAAGCTGCTCAACGCGTCGGGCTTCGGGCGCGACGTCGAGAGCGTCGAGCCGCGCTTCGAGCTGTACGACCTCGCCGCCGACCCGCTGGAGCAGAGCGACGTCGCCGCCGCGAATCCCGAGGTGGTGGCGGAGCTGCGCGCGGCCTACGACGCCTGGTTCGACGACGTCTCCTCGACGCGCCCCGACAACTACGCGCCGCCGCGGATCCGGATCGGCGCGCCCGGGGCGCCGAAGGTCGACCTGACGCGCCAGGACTGGCGGCGGATGAAGGGCGACGGCTGGGGGGGCAAGCGCACCCAGGGGACGTGGGCGGCCGAGGTGGTCGATCGGGGGCCGTACCGCGTTCGGATCCGCTTCGTCGAACCGCCCACGGCGAGCCGCGTCACGCTGCACCTGGACCAGCAGTCGTGGTCCATGGCGATCCCGCCGTTCGTCACCGAATGCACCTTCCCTTCCCTTCGTCTGCCCCTCGGCCCCGCGCCGCTGCGCGTGGACCTCGAGGACGACGAGGGCCTCTTCGGACCCTATCAGGTCCTCATCGAGTTGCTCGACCGCTGAGCGGAGCCGAGATCAGAACTTCGCCTTCTTCTTCGTCGGTCTCCCGATGCAGTAGAGGTTCTTCATCCCGCGCAGGTAGATCTCGTCGCCGACCACCGCGGCGCTCGCATCGAAGCCGTCGTCGAGCTCGTTGGTGGCGAGCACCTTCAGCTCGTCCCCGGCCTCGAGCACCATGGTCGTGCCCTCGCGCGAGGTGATGTAGACGCGTTCGGCGACGCCGACCGGCGAGGAGTAGACGCTGCGAATTCCGTCGAGACGCTCCTCCTCGTAGTAGACCTGACCGGTCGCCGAGTCGAGGCAGGAGAGCACACCGGAGTTGGTCCGCAGGAAGTAGAGCAACCCGTCGTACAGGAGCGCCGACGGGGTGTACGAGGTGCCCGTGTCGTGCGTCCAGAGGACGCACTCGCTCTCGTCCGGCGTGAGCTCGCCCTTCGCGTCCTCGAGTCGAATCGCCTGCAGCGCCGCGCCGCGGAAACCGCTCATCAGGTGCACCACGCCGTCGGCGTAGGTCGGAATGGGAATGACGTTGCCGGTCATGCCCTCGCAGGTCCAGATCGTCTCGCCGCTCTTCAGGTCGTACGCGATCGACTCGGTCGTGCCGGGGACGATCACCTGCACGCGCTCACCGACCTCGACGATGCGCGGGGTCGACCAGTTCGACGCCTCGTCACGCTCGCGCCGCCACAGCTCCTTCCCGTCCTTCTTGTTCAGCGCGACGATGAACGAGTCCCCCTCGTGATCCCAGGGGACGACCAGCGTATCGCCGAAGAGTGCGGGCGAGCTTCCCTCGCCGAACTGGTTGCGTGTCCGCATCAGGCCGAAGTCGACGGACCAGACGATCTCTCCTTCGAGATCGAGGCAGTGCAGACCCCGCGAGCCGAAGTGGGCGTAGAGAAACTCTCCATCCGTGAGTGACGAGTTCGACACCTGCGTCGCCGTCGAGTGGATCGCCTCGTGCGGGACGGTCTCCTTGACGACGGCACTCCAGAGCTCCTCGCCATTCGCGCGGTCGTAGCAGAGCACGACGAACTCGTGGATCTTCGTCGGGGGCTGGGAACGACCACCGCCACGGCGACCTCCGCGGCGACCGCCCCGGCGTTCGTCGCGCTCCGGCTCCTCCTCGGCGCCGGTCGCCTCGCCCACGCGGTCCGTCTCGACGGCGCAGGTGACGTAGACGCGATCGCCGAGGATCACCGGCGTCGAGCTCCCCAGCCCCGGCAGCTCGATCTTCCAGCGGATGTTCTTGTCCTCGCTCCACTCGGTCGGCGGATCGCCGGAGAGTGCCACGCCGTTGCCGGTGGGACCGCGCCACTGCGGCCACCCCGTGTCGGCGTCCTCCGGTGCGGCGAACGAGAGGGTTGCGGCGAGGGGGAGGGAGAGGGCCAGGAGTCGATTGAGTCCCATGAGTGATACCTGGGGAGAGAGTGGACCGGGAGAGGATCGGGGTGCGGGTCCATCATCACCGCTGTCCACCGTCGAGGGCAACCTCCACCGTTCCGGAGCGGCACGGTCGAGCCCGGAGGGGAACCACGATCCTCGTCGACCTTGGGCTCCGCTCCCGCAAAAAGCGCCTCGTCGGAGCAGTGGAGGAGCGCTGGAGACCGTACATTCCCTTTTGGTAAGAACACCCCTCGAGACCCCGCACCATGGCCGAATGGAAGATCCGCCGCCGTCACCAGCAGTGCTCCCGCTGTGAGAGCACCTTCGAGGACGGCACCAGACACGTCTCTCTTCTGAGGATCGACGAGGAGGAGAGCCTCTTGCGCGAGGACCTCTGCCTCGTCTGCTGGGAGGGAGCGGACCAGGCGGCGGTCCTCTTCTGGTGGGCGACCTGCTTCCACGAGAACCGCAAGAAGTCGCTCCAGCTCGATCTCGAATCCCTGGAGCGGCTCTTCATGGAGCTCGACGGCACCGAGCCGGAGAAGCTGCGCGAGCTGCGCTACCTCCTCTGCCTGCTCCTGATGAGAAAGCGCAAGCTGAAGCTGGTGCGGGTGGCCCGCAGCCGGGGGGAGGAGCGGTTGATCCTGAGGAGGCCGCGGCGACGAGAGGAACTCGAGGTCTGGGTCTTCGACTTCACCCCGGAGAAGATCGAGGAGATGCGGGTCCGGCTGCAGGAGGTGCTCGAGGGCGCCGGGGCCGCGGAAGACGGCGATCCCGCGCCCGCGGAAGAGGGCGGGCCCGAGGCGGCCGCGGCCGAGGCCGAGACTGGCGACCCCGCGGCCGAGGGTCCCCGGTCGGAGTGCTGTCCGGAGGCCGCCGACCGGGGCCACTGAGCCTCGCTCCCCGGCGCGATCGGACCCCGATCGGCGCCTCGGCGAGCTTCCCCGAGAGAGGGCGGTGGGGGAAAGTGGAGGAACCCCAGCCGGGGTGAATCGCCGGTCGAGGGGCGGATCTGGCCCGGGAAGGCCGGAAAACTCCATCCAGGGCGAGCCCATTCTCGGAGTTGGCACCGCTTTTTCGACCCGCTGATCCGCTGATCGGGGTGCCAGATCTAGGGGCTGCAGGTGCCCGCCAGAGGGGGGTGCACTACATCTGGGGGGTCGATCGGAGGGCTTTTCGAGCCCCGATTCGACCCCCCCGAAACCCTTTCGAGATTAGCTTGTCTTGGCCATTGCCCGATCCCCGGGGGAGTAGGAAACTACCTATGTGGCGCAATATGGCGGAATGTGGGGACGGGGGGCGCAGCCTCCCAGGGTGCGATGAGCGAGGCTCTGTTCTACGACTCGTCCGCCCACACCATGGACTCGAAGAATCGAGTCTTCATCCCGAAGCGTTTCCAGCAAGTGCTCGGGAGGGACTCGGAAGGGACCATGGTGGCCATCCTCACTCGTGGGCTCGACGGCTGCCTCTTCATGTTCAGTGAAGAGGGCTTCCGTCGAGCCCTCGGCCGCCTGGACACCCAGGCATTCACCGGGAAGCAGCAGCGCGCGATGCAGCGCGCCTTCTTCGCCAACACCTCCCGGGTGCAGCTCGACGCGTCGGGGCGCTTGCTCGTCCCGGAGAAGCTGCGCTCGAAGGTGGGGCTCGGCAAGGAAGTGGTGATGGTGGGGGTCGTCAACCGGGCCGAAATCTGGCCCAAGGAGAAGTGGGAGGAGGTCGCCGACCAGACCGAGGGCGACTTCGACGATCTCCTCGGAGTCCTGATCGACGATGGCCCCGGGGGGGGGCCGGCCGGGTACTGATCCCGGCAGGGGGGAGACGTGATCCGCGCGGAGGTGATTCGAGTCATGGCAGAGGCCCGAAGAGGAGGGGATCGACCGGGGCAGCGACCGGTTCACCGATCGGTGTTGCCCTCCGAGGTCCTCGAGAGCCTCCTCGCCGGTCGCGACCCAGCTGATCTCACGGGCTGGGGAGTCGACGGGACAACTGGAGCGGGTGGGCACTCCGAGCTCTTGCTCGAGGCCTGCCCGCACCTTCACCTGCTCTGCACCGATCAGGATCCGCAGGCACTCTCCATCGCGAAGCGGCGACTGGCTCGCTTCGGAGAACGAGTACGGTTGCGGCACACGCGACTGTCGGGATTGTGCCGGGTCATCCGCAAGGAACGGATCGGCCGGATCTCGGCGATGCTCTTCGACCTGGGCGTCTGCTCGATGCACCTCGACCAACCGCAGCGGGGCTTTTCGTTCCTGGACGACGGCCCGCTGGACATGCGGATGGATCCCGAGCGCGAACGTACCGCCGCGGACATAGTCAACGGCTGGGACGAAAGCGATCTCGCGGATCTCTTCTACTACGAAGGCGACGAGTCGCGCGCGCGAAAGATCGCCAAGGCGATCGTCGAGTCGCGTCGCCGTGTACCCTTCCTTCGCACCGGTGCGCTGGCCGAGACGATCGCTCGCGCCACCGGTTCGCGCGGAGGGAAGACTCATCCCGCTACGAAGTGCTTCCAGGCCCTGAGGCGTGCCGTCAACGAGGAAGGTGACGAGCTGCTCGCGGGCCTGGAGACGGCGGAACACTGGCTCGAGGACGGGGGATCGCTGGCGGTGATCTCCTTCCACTCCGGCGAGGATCGCGTGGTGAAGCGCTACCTCCAGGGTGGAGCTCGCGAAGATCGCTGGAAGCTGCAGAGCAAGAAGCCGATCGCCGCTGGTCGGGAAGAACAGAAGGTCAATCGTCGATCGAGATCGGCGAAGCTGCGTGGCGCAATCCGTACCCGTGCGAAAAGGAGCAACAGATCGTGATCAGGGCGCTCTTGTCGATCGTGCTATGCGGGGCCTGCCTGGTGACGGGTCTGGTGACCACCCACATCCAGGCCGAGAATCACGCCCTGGCGGCGAAACTGGACCGAATCAAGCGACGTTGCGACCTGATCGAGGCCGGCAACGAGAGCCTGGAGTACGCGATCTGCGTTCAGCGCGGTCGGATCGAGCGTGAAGCGAACACCGAAGCTCTCGAAGCTGTCGAGGCCATCGAAGAGTGAGCAAGACCTCCTTCGAATCCGCTTCGGGGCTGCGTCCCGCCGCAGCCTTCCTGATGATCGCCGCCGTGCTGGTGATGGTGCTCATCAAGGCGTGGTCGATCGCCCACGAGAAGGATCACGAGCAGCCGCAACGCGCGAGCAAGGAGTCGCTTCCCCGCCCCGACTTCGACATCGCCGATCGCTCCGGACGTACCCTCGCGCTCTCGGTTCAACGGATGGACCTGTGCCTGTCGCCCAACGCGATGTGGCAAGCACACACGCCGCGGCGGATCGCGAAGAAGATCCTCCCGCTCCTCCAGGACGAGGAGGACGAGTCCGTCGTCGATAGGCTCACCATCGACGAGCTCCTGGTCGAGCTGATCCCCGACGCGACGAACGGCGTCATCGAGGTCGACTGCGAGGGGTGGACGCTCGGCTACGATGAGGCGAATCGGGTCCAGGAGTGGATCCGCAAGATGGAGCTGCAGGAGGGCTTCGAGCTGCGTCGTCAGCCGAGCGGCCCGCACTGGCGGATTCACTGGCGTCCCGAACAGGTGCTCTTGGAGTCGACACGGCCGCGGAGGTCGGACGGCGAGAAGCCGATCTCTCCCCTGCGCTGGAGCCGCCGGCTGGCCGACGGCCTGGCCAAGGCACGCTGGCCCGAGACCGCGCTCGACGCGGGGAAGGTCCGCTGGAAGGAGCTGGAGAAGCAGCGCGCGTTGATCTGGAAGGCGCTGATGCCCTGCGGCGAGACCACCGCCTTCCGCAAGCTCCCGCCGCACAAGGTCGGTGACCTGATCGCCGTCCTCGACGAGGAGGGCGTGCAGGGGCACCAGATGCGCATCGACTACGAGCACGAACGCGTGTACCCGGTTCGCGAGGAGACGCCCGAGAACGAGGCCTTCCAGGTCCTCGGCAAGTGGCGGTACCTCGAGAAGGTCGAGCAGACCGAGCCGATCGCGCAGCTCCGTCGTCCCCTCGCCGACGAGAAGGAGCGCGCCGTGCTGGCCCGCGAGCTGCTCGATATCAAGCACCCCTGCTCGGGACTCGAGGGACTCGCCGGCCGCCTGCTCGCGGATCCTTCCTGGCGCTTCATCCAGCCCGAGCCCGCCAGCTACCACTTCCGCCGTGACTGGCCGGTCCACCAGCCCGCCCGTCGCTACTTCTTCGACGACAGCCTCGAGTCCGCGACGCCTCGCGTCTACACCACCATCGACTCCGAGCTGCAGAAGTACCTGCACCAGCAGCTCGAGGCCGCGGTCGCCGAGAACGATCCGGCCGTCGCGATGGGCATCGTGGTCGAGGTCGAGACCGGAGAAGTGCTGGCCGTCGACGGGATCAGTCAGTACGAGGTGGCCGAGTTCCTTCCCACCTGGCACCTGTTCACCCCCGGGTCGACCTTCAAGGTGATCGTCATGACCACCGCGCTCGACCAGGATCGGGTGCACCCGAACGAGACGTTCGACACGCACGACGGGAACTTCCGGATTCCCGGCAGTCGGCGAACCATCCACGAGGCGCGCGGCGCTCCCCGGGGCGTGATCACGGCGACGCAGGCGTTGTCTCGCTCGGTGAACGCGGTGATGGTACAGATCGGCACGCGCGTCGACGACGATGTCTTTCACGAGAAGCTCACCGGACTGCACTACGCCACCGCGCCGCGGACCGGCGTGGGAGTGGAGCGCGAGGGGGCGATCCCCACGCTGCCGTGGAAGACCGCCTGGTCCCACGCTTCGGTCTGCTTCGGTCACGAAGTCTCCGTCAGTATGTGGCAGCACGCCGCCGCGCTGGCCACGGTCCTGAGGGGGGGCGAGTACCTGCCGCTCACCACGCTGCTCGGCGTCGAGTGGGACGGCTGGTACTACGGCCTGCAGACGCCGCAACCCCGGCGCGTCTTCTCGAGGGTCGCCTGCCGCCAGACCCGGGACATGATGTACGAGGGCGCGCTGAACGGAACCGGCAGGCGGCTGACCGAGCCGGAGCGCGAGGCGGGAACGCCGATCGTCTTCGAGTCGAAGACGGGGACCACCGAGAAGAAGCCCACCGAGCCCTGCCTGCACCTCGAGCTCGAGCGCAACCAGCACAACGCCACCCTGCCGCTCGGCCGGGACGACCCGGGGTTCATCACCTTCGAGTCGATGCTGGCGCGCATGCACAAGGAGGGGCGGCCGCACCGGCGCTCCTGCTACACCTCCTCGATCTGCCTGCTCGGTCGACTGGAGCGGGACGAGCGCGAGGTGATGGTGCTGGTCGTCGTCGAGGAGCCGCGCGGCAAGGGCAAGTTCGGCTCCGACGTCGCCGGGCCGACGGCGCTCTCCGTGCTCAAGGAATCGCTCGGCCTGACTCGCTTCGGCGTTCCGGTGCAGCGCATCGCCGACTACCGCCCCGACTACGGCTACGACGAGGAGCGGAACGAGGACGACGCGCCCTGGGCGCACGGCGAGGAGGAGAGCTGGTGATGCTGGCCCGCCTCGTCGACACCCTGGGAGGACACTGCGCGGTGCTCGAGGGCGATGGCCCCGAGATCAACGACGTGCAGATCGACAGCCGACGGATCGAGGCGGGCAACCTCTTCGTCGCGCTGCCCGGGGCGGTGAACGACGGGGCCCGGTACATCCCGCAGGCGATCGAGCGAGGAGCCAGTGCGGTGCTCGCACCGGAGTCGGTGGAGAACACGTTGCTCCGTGGTCCCGGCGGCGACGTCGTGATCCCGCTGTGGGTACACCCGGGCGCGAGAGCGGTCGCCGGCCGCGCCGCCGCGCTGGTGCACGAGGAGCCGGCGTGTGCGATGAAGGTGATCGCGATCACCGGCACCAACGGCAAGACCACGACCGCCTTCCTGATCGGCCACCTACTCGAGGCGTGCGGCTTCACCCCGGCGGTGCTGGGAACCGCGGGTCACCGGCTCGCCGACGGTGTGCTGCTTCCGACCGCGCACACGACTCCCGACGCGCCTGAGCTGCAGCGCCTCATCCGCCGCCACCGCGAGCTCGGCGGCGACTCGGTCGTGCTCGAGGTCAGCTCGCACGCCCTGGTCCAGGAGCGAATCGCGGGGCTCGACGTCTCCTGTGCGGTCTTCACCAATCTCTCTCGAGACCACCTCGACTACCACCGGGACATGGACAGCTACGCGCGCGCCAAGGCGCGGCTGTTCGAGGGTCTCGGTGAGGGCGCCGTCGCCGTGCTCAATGCCGACGACGATGCTCATCAGCTCATGGCGAGCGCCGCCCGCGAGAGCGGGGCGCGAGTCCTCACGTACGGTACCGCTTCGCAGGCGAGCCTGCGCGCAACCGAGACGAGAATCGATACCGACGCAACGTACCTGACACTGAGTGGGATGGGGTTTTCACCAGCCAGGCTACGGCTGTCCCTGTTGGGTCGATTCAACGTCTCGAACGCGCTGGCTGCCAGCGCCGCGGTACTGCTGTCGGGGGCGGGTCCTTCCGCGCTGCTGGAAGGACTCGCCACCGTCACTTCTCCTCCGGGGAGGCTGGAGAGGATCGAGAACACGGGGAAGGGGTTCCACGTCTTCGTCGATTACGCCCACACCGAGGACGCGTTGAGGGGTGTCCTCACCGCTCTTCGCGAGGCGCTCGGCGATGGACCGGGTCGGCTCCTTCTCGCCTTCGGCTGCGGCGGCGAGCGCGACCCGGGCAAACGCGCCCCGATGGGCAGGGTCGCGTCGGAGCTCGCCGACGTGGTGGTGGTGACCAGCGACAACCCTCGCGGGGAGGACCCGCAGAAGATCATCAACGACATCCGCGCAGGATTGACGGGCGGGGCCGAGGTCCACCTCGAGGTGGATCGACGCCTCGCCATCGGGCGAGCCGTGGGACAGGCTCGCCCGGGCGACGTGGTGCTGATCGCGGGCAAGGGGCACGAGACGGTTCAGGAGATCGGCGCTGAGAGCCTCGCCTTCGACGATCGAGAGGTGGCGCGGGAGGTGCTCTCGTGATCGGCTTCCAGCTCGCCGATCTCGTCGACGCCACCGGCGCCGTGCTGCTTCGCGGCGAGCTCGACCGGCCCGTTCACGGCGTCAGCACCGATACCCGCACGCTGGAGGAGGGGGCGCTCTTCGTCGCCTTGAGCGGGCCCAACTTCGACGGCAACGCCTTCGCCGGCGCCGCCATCGAGCAGGGCGCCGCCGGGCTGATGCTCGCCGGTTCGCCCACCGTGCTCGGCGAGGCGGCGGCCGCGCTGCCCGGAAAGACCACGATCCTGTGTCACGAGGATCCGCGCCGGGCGCTCTCCGACCTCGCCTCCTGGCACCGCTCCCACCTGGAGATTCCGGTGGTCGGCATCACCGGGTCCTGCGGGAAGACGACCACCAAGAACATCCTCGTCGAGCTCTGCTCCTCGACGCGGCGCACCGTCGGCTCGCCCAACTCCTTCAACAACGACATCGGCGTGCCACACACGCTCTTCCTCGCCGACGAGGAGACCGAGATGCTCGTGGTGGAGATGGGCACCAACCACCCCGGCGAGATCGCCGGACTCTGCCGCACCGCGCGTCCGACGGGGGCGATCATCACCAACATCGGTGCCTCGCACCTCGAAGGGCTCCTGACCATCGAAGGCGTGGCGCACGAGAAGAGCGCGCTGGCCGCGTGCGTGCCGAACAGCGGTTTCTGCGTGCTCAACGCCGACTGCCCCTGGACGCCGACGCTGCGCGACCTGACCACCGCCGAGGTGATCACCTTCAGCGTCGAGGGGGACGGCGACCTGAACGCCACCGATATCTGGTTCCACGCGGGGGGCACGACCCTGCGCCTCGAAGGGCGCGAGATCACCTTCGGCCTGCTCGGCCTGCACAACGTCCAGAACCTCCTCGCCGCGCTGGCCGCGTGCCGGGGGCTCGGGCTCGAGTTCGACGCCGTGCTGCCGGGTGTCTCGCGGATCGCCGCGGGGACGAGGCGGCTGGAGCGGAAGGAGATCGGCGATTGGACCGTGCTCGACGACACGTACAACGCCAATCCCGACTCGGCCAGCGCGAGCGTCCGGGTGCTGGCGGGGATGCACGGCTACTCGCGCCGCGTGTTGATCCTGGGGGACATGCTGGAGCTCGGCGAGCTCGCGGCGGAGCTCCACCACCGGATCGGCGTGGAGGTGGCCGAGAGCGGCATCGACCGACTGGTCCTGGTCGGCGAGCTGACTCGCGCGACCGCGGCCGGTGCGCTCGAGGGTGGGCTCCCGGAGAGCTCCATCGAGCACTTCGGATCGGTGAAGGACGCGCTCCTCGGCGTGCCGGCGCTGCTGGCGAGCGGGGACCTCATCCTGGTCAAGGGCAGTCGACGCGTGGGCCTGGAGCAGCTCGTCGCCCTCTTCGAGCGCAACGCCAGCGTGGGGAGTGAGCGATGATCCCCGGCCTGCTCGACGACCACTTCCACCTGCAGCTCTTCGGCTACATCACCTTCCGCGTGGCCGCGGCAGGGATCACCGCCTTCCTCCTGGCCCTGTGGTGGGGGCACTTCACCATCCGCTGGCTGCGGAAGAACAAGGTCCTCGAGGACCTGACCAAGACCGATCTCGTCCCGCTGGCGCAGCAGCCGGGGAAGATCGACAAGCGCGGAACGCCGACGATGGGGGGGAGCTTCCTGGTCGCCGCGCTGATCGCCTCGGTGCTCCTGTGGGGGCGGCTCGACAACGTCCACGTCGTCCTGGCGATCCTCCTGACCTCGGGGATCGCGGCGGTGGGCTTCGTCGACGACTTCAAGAAGCTGACCATCCGCGACTCCAAGGGGCTGTCGCCGAAGGCCAAGATGATCGGCCTCTCGGTGATCACCGCCGCCGTCCTGTCCGCGCTGGTGTACTACGCCAACTCGACCGGCCGCGAGACCCTGCTCAACCTGTACCCGCCCTTCTTCAAGGACCTCGTGGTACCGCTGGGGAGCTGGGCGCTCCTGGGGATGATCCTGTTCGTCGTCTTCCAGTGGTTCGTCGTCGTCGGCACCGCCAACGCCGCGAACATCACCGACGGACTCGACGGGCTGGCCGCGGGGTGCATGATCATCTCGGGACTCACGCTGTCGATCTTCTGCTACGTCAGCGGTCGCTTCGACTGGACCGGCTACCTGTTCCTGCCGTACGTGCCGGCCGCCTCGGAGATGGCGGTGGTGGGGGGAGCGCTCTGCGGCGCGTGCCTCGGCTTCCTCTGGTACAACGCCTATCCGGCCAAGGTCTTCATGGGCGACTCGGGCAGCCTGCCGATCGGCGGCTTGCTCGCCTGGCAGGCGCTGGTCGCCAAGCAGGAGCTGGTCCTGCCGTTGATCGGCGTCGTCTTCTTCGCGGACCTCGGCAGCTCCTGGCTGCAGACCACCTGGTACCGGCGCACGAAGACCCGCGTCTTCACCGTCGCTCCGATCCACCACGCACCGGAACGCTTCGGTGGATTCTTCAAGCCCGGCCCCGCGCCGTGGCACGAGGTGACCGTCGTCATTCGCTTCTGGATCGTCGCCGCGGTAGGGGCGATGGCCAGCCTGGCCCTGTTGAAACTGCGCTGATGGCAAGATTCCGAAGGAGGAAGGGCGACGCGATCGCCGTGTCCGGAGAGCACCAGACAACGATATTCGAACGTCTGGACTCCCTGGCCCGTCGGGCCGAGACCCACGATCCGAGCCACCCCGCGGTGCGGCTCTTCAGCGTCGTGCTGGGCTTGATGGGGCTGGGCCTCCTGCTGCAGGCGAGCCACGCCGCGACCGTCTACACCGACCCGGCGCTCTACCGGGCCGAGGTGTTCCAGCAGGCCCTCTTCCGGGTCGTGGCGATCGCCGTCCTGGCCGCCGGGTTCTGGCTGGGGCCTCGTCGATTGCGCCCGATCCTGCCCGCGGTGGTGATCCTCGCCGCATTCCTCCTGGTCGCCTGCTGGATCCCCGGGCTGCAGGCTCCGGCCAACGGCGCCCACCGCTGGATCGTCATCCCCGGAACCGCGATCAGCGTCCAGCCCTCCGAGCTGGCCCGGGTCGCCCTGGTCCTGTGGGTGGCCGACCGCTGCACCCGGCTGGGTCCGCGGCTGCTCGACGTGAAGCGTGGCGTCCTGCCGATCCTCGGCCTGGGGATGGTCTTCTTCGTGCTGATCGGCATCGAGACCGACCTCGGCGGCTCGCTGGTCTTCCTGTTCGTCTTCCTCTTCACCTGGTTCGTCGGAGGAGCGAGCTTCACGCACTTCACGGGCTCGCTGGCCACCCTTTGCGCGGGGGCGATGGTCCTGGCCGTGTCGAGCTTCGAGTACATCCGCTCGCGAATCGAGGTCTTCCTCGGCAACATCCAGAACGCGCAGGTGGACCGTTCGCTGGACGCGCTCGGCAGCGGTGATATCTGGGGCGTCGGCATCGCCCAGGGGCTCTACCGCAACACGGGGCTGCCCTACCAGGACTCCGACTACGTGTTCGCGCTGCTCGGCGAGGAGCTGGGCTTCCTCGGCGTCGCGCTGTGCACGGTGCTGATGATCTTCTTCCTGTGGTTCTCGCTGCGCCTCGCGCTCTCCATCCGAGATCGCTTCTCGGCGCTGGCCGCCTTCGGCCTGCTGCTCTCCGTCGGGCTGCAGGCGATGATCCACATGCAGGTCGTCACCAACCTCGCTCCGCCCAAGGGCATGACCTTGCCGTTCATGTCCGATGGTGGGACCTCTCTCGTCGTCTCTTCTCTCGCGGTCGGTCTGGCGCTCGGCGCTGCACGCGACCAGCGGAAGACGAACGACGTGAGCTCGAACTGACCGTTCTTTTTCCCCGCGTACTCTTCTCACCCTCTGTCGACAGGAGCGGACTGGATTCCGTCCCTTCGGAACGTTACACCTGGAGCATCCGAGATGCAGAGAATCGAACGATACGGAGTGATCGCCCTGGTCCTCCTCCTGGTCACGATCATCGCCGTCACCTTCTGGGAGAAGAGTGACGCCGCCAGTGCGTCCGAGCGCGAGCAGCGCGAAGGACGCGAGCTGGTGGCGCGAGTCGACGGTTCTCGTCCGGGCGACGCTCGTCCGGGCGATGCTCGTTCGGGCGACGCCAACTCGGGCAGTGCTCATTCGGGCAATGCTCATTCGGGCAATGCTCATTCGGGCAATGCTCGCTCGACCAACAGCGGCGCGGCTCACATCGCGCCGACCGGACCATCGAGGGCGATCGACCGGAATCTTCCGGCGACCGCACCGAGCGACAACAAGGCGTCGCAGCCGGTGACGACTCCCGACCCGAAGCCGGTCACCAGGCCGCGCTCGAACCCCGGTGGATCCACCGCCGGGTCGAGCTTCCCCCCGCCCGCCGGTCGCCGGGCGAGTGGGCGCGGCGCTCCCGCCTTCAAGTCGATCCCCGGCGGAGCCCAGAACACGCCGTGGTCGATCGAGGACCAGGGGTGGGATCGCGACGAGACCGGACGGCCCTACCGCACCGGCGCGGTGGCCGAAAACTCCCGTGATCAGGGGCGAATCGAGCCGTCGGGCACGACGAGCAGCGACCCCGGGATCACCACCGCCGCGAACGTCGGGGCCGGGCCGCCGGCGTCGGCGGTCGACGTGCTGAACTCCCCGACGCTGAATCCCTCGAAGGACGGGGCGAAGCTCGAACGGCCCGCGGCGATGAAGACGATCGCCGGCGAGAAGGAGCCGGCCACCACCGGTGGCGGCAGCTACGTCGTCCAGGCCGGGGACACCCTGAGTCAGATCTCCGACAAGTGCTTCGGCACCTCCAAGCGCTGGAAGGAGATCCAGGAGCTGAACGGCATCACCGATCCCACGAAGATCTACGTGGGAATGAAGCTGCGCCTGCCCGGCGCGGTGGTCGCTCAGGCCACCTCGGCCTCGCCGGTCCAGCCAGTTTCGATCGTCACCAGGACGGCGCCCGCCGCGAAGGGCACCTACGTGGTGAAGAAAGGGGACGTGCTCTCGGTGATCGCGCAGCGCGAGCTGGGCAGCTCGAAGCGCTGGCGGGAGATCGTGGCGCTGAATCCGAAGGTGGATCCGAAGAAACTCCACGAGGGCGCCGTGCTGCGAATGCCCGGTGGTCGGGTGTCCGCCTCCCGCTCCAACACGGTCGTCGCTCAGGCGAAGGCGATCCCTCGCAAGAAGAATCGCGTCCGATGAGTCGCTCTCTCTACTGGACGTTGATCCTGGGTTGTCTCGGGCTGGTCGCGCTCTACGCGCGGCCCGCCTGGGACGCACTGTCCACCACCGGCGTGCCGGAGACGGCCCTCGCGGCTTCCGTCATCGCGCCCGCGGAAGTCCACCTCGACCGTGTCGGCATCGCCCCGACTCCGATGCTCGAGGATCAGGGGGTCTCGGGCCTGACCATCGCCGAGAAGCACTGACGAGGGTGGCGGTGAACGAGCCGGCGAAGGACCTGCGCCTGGCTCTCGCGGGAGGAGGAACCGGAGGTCACATCGTCCCCGGCCTGCACCTGGTGGACCGTTCCGCACTGGGTGGCGTGCCGGGGATCGGCGACCTGCTCTGGTTCACCAGCGGCCGAGCGGTCGAGGACCACGCGCTCGCCGCGTTGCCCGAGACCGTCGAGCACGAGCGGGTGAAGCTCGAGCTCGAGCCGCGGCAGGGCGGCGCGCCCTCGAAGGTGCGCCTCCTCACCCACACGCCCCTCTCGGTGCTCCGCGCCCGCCGGGCGCTGAAGCGGCATCGCAGCGAGGTCCTGCTCGGCCTCGGGGGCTTCACCACCCTCCCCGCGGTGCTCGCCGCGCGCTCGCTGGGAATTCCCGTCGCGCTGCTGGAGATCAACGCCACGCCCGGCAAGGCGACCCGGGTCCTGACCCCGCTCGCGAGTCGCGTCTACCACGCCTGGTCGGGCACCCTGCCGGCGACCGGCGAGGACGAGAAGAACCACCGGACCGGGGCTCCGGTGGCGCCCTCGGTGCTCGCGGTCGGCGCCGGGGAGGTCGATCGGGCCGAAGCGGCAGCGGAGCTGGGCTTCGACCCCGAGCGGCCGCTGCTCGTCGTGCTGGGGGGGAGCCAGGGCGCGCAGAGCCTGAACGAGCTCGTCGCCGAACACCTCGACCGGCTGCTCGAGGGCGGCCTGCAGGTGCTTCACCAGTGCGGGCCGGGGAAGGTCGCTCGATCGCCCTCACCGCGCCCCGGCTATCGGATCGAGGAGTACCTCACGCCGATCGCCCCGGCACTCGCCGCGGCGACGCTGGCGCTGTGTCGCGGCGGAGCGTCCACCCTGGCCGAGATTGCGGCCGCGCGCGTGCCGGCGTGGGTGGTTCCCTACCCGCACGCCGCCGATCGACACCAGGAGCTCAACGCGCAGGAGCTGGGGGAGGGGGTACGAATCGTCTACCAGGACCGGCTCGGGAGCGAGACGGTCGACGAGCTCTTGAGTCACGCGACCGAAAGCTCGGCGGTGAAGCGATCGTCGATGGCCGCTGCCCTGGGGAGAGCGAGCTCCGGTGATGCCGCCGCCGAGCTGTTACTGCATCTGGCACGACTCGCCGCCGTCCGTTGATTCTCGCCCCGGTTCTCGCCCGAGTGCGTTGAACCGAAGAATCGCGATGCTACTTTCGAGTCCGTGATGAGCGACCACCACGATTCGAAGGAACGGGCCCACCTCGAGACCAGCACCCTCCCCGATCGAATCCACCTGGTCGGCGTCGGTGGTGCGGGTCTCTCCGGCGCGGCGCGGATCCTCCACGAGCAGGGCGTACGAGTCAGCGGGCACGATCGCGCGCGCTCGCCCTTCCTCGAGGAGCTCGCCGCGCTGGGCATGGACATCCACTGGGGTGACTACGAGCGGCCGCCCCTGCCCGACGGCGTCGAGCTCGTCGCGCACTCCGCGGCGGTGCCGGCCGACGACCCCGACCTCGCGCGGGCGCGGGAGCTCTCGATCCCGGTGATCAAGTACGCCGCGCTGCTGGGTCGGCTCTGCCGGCCCTCGCGGACCCTCGCGGTGGCCGGGACGCACGGCAAGACCAGCGTCTCCTGGATGCTCACCCACGCGCTCGAGGGGCTGGAGCGGGCGGTGGGGCTCGGCGCGCCGCGGACCGGGTGCCTCATCGGCGGGATCGACCTCGAGCACCAGACCAACGCGCTCACTCCCGGCGAGGGTGGCTGGTTCGCGGTCGAGGCGTGCGAGTACGACCGCAGCTTCCTGCAGCTCGCTCCCGCCGGCGCGATCGTGACCAACGTCGAGGCGGACCACCTCGACTACTACGGCTCCCTCGAGGCGATCGAGGTGGCCTTCGCCCGCTTCGTCGACCGGATCCACCCCGAAGGGCTGCTGGTGGTCGGCGAGGAGGTGCCCGAGCGGGTCGAGAACGCCTGCCCCGCGCACGTCTGGCGCCTCGGGCGGGAGCTCGAGGTCGAGCTGATCGGCGAGCACCGGGGCCGCTTCGACTTCCGGGTGATCGGGCCGGGGTGGGCGACCCCCCCGATGACGCTGGCCCTGCCCGGCCGCTTCCAGGTCGACAACGCCGCGCTGGCGATCGCGTTGGTGATCGGGCGCGCCGGGCGCGAGTGGAAGATCGACCCGGCCCAGGCGGTTCAGGACGTGGCCAAGGGGGTGGAGCGCTTCGGCGGCGTGGCGCGCCGCTTCGAACCCTGGGGCACCGAGCGCGGCGTGGAGGTGATCCACGACTTCGCGCATCACCCCACCGAGGTGCGCGTCACCCTGGAAGCGGCCCGTCGCGCGCTCGCCGGTGTGCCGTTGCACGTTCTCTTCCAGCCACACCAGCACAGCCGGACCGCGCGCTTCCTGCACGAGTTCGTCGAGAGTCTGCGCGGGCTCGACCGCGTGGTCGTCGCCGACGTCTACGGGGCTCGGGCGCACATCGATCGAATGGAAGCGGGGGCGGAGGACCTCGCCTCTCTCCTGCGACGCGCCGGCGTCGACGCCATGGCCGGCGGAGATCTCTCCTCCAGCATCGAGACGACCATCAAAGGACTTCCGGACAAGAGCGCCCTCCTGGTGCTCGGCGCCGGGGACGTGGAGACGATTCGTGACGACCTCTTCGAAGCGCTGGCCTTGCGTCGCATTGGAACGAGCGGAGCTATCGGCTAGGACGACGATGAAGGTCGGCGGCCGCACCGAGTGGCTGCTGGAGCCGACGAGCCCCGAGGAGTTTCGCGAGAGCTGGCTGGCCGCGCTGGAGCGGGGCAAGCGCGTTCGCGTGCTCGGTGGGGGAGCGGACCTGATCGTCGAGGACGGCCTCCATCACGGGGTGGTGATGGCCACCGCGCGCCTCGGTCGGACCTTTCGCCCGGGGCTGGAGTACGGCGCGAACCCGCTGGACGAGGATCCCAGTGCGCAGGTCGCGCCCGCGGATCGGGAGACCGACCCGCGCCTGGTCGCGTGGTGCGGGGCCAGCCTGCCGGGGCTGGTGCGTGCCGCCGGGCAGCTCGGCTGGAGCGGGCTGGAGGGGCTGGTCGGGGTGCCCGGCCGCCTCGGCGGCGCGGTGATCACCAACGCGGGCGGGCGCTGGGGCGAGCTGTGGGACGTGATCGAGACGGTGCGGCTGCTCGACCGCGACGGCGAGGTCGTCGATCTGGCGCGGGGGGACTGCGCGCCCCGCTACCGAGACGGGAACGTCGGTGATCGCGTCGTGCTCGGCGCGGTCCTGCGCCTCGAGCCCGGCGAGCGAGGCGAGATCGCCGAGCGCACGCACCAGTACCTCACCGAGAAGCGCGCGGTCCAGCCGGTCACCGAGAGCTCCGCCGGCTGCATCTTCGAGAACCCCGATCCGGAAGCTTCGGAGGGGCGCTCGGCGGGGAAGCTGATCGACGACTGCGGTCTCAAGGGACTGGAGCTCGGGGCGGCCCAGGTGAGCCCGCTTCACGCGAACTTCATCATCAACCGAGGAGGCGCACGGGCGGCCGATGTCCTCGGATTGATCGAGAGGATCGAGAATCGGGTCGCCGACGAGACGGGAATTCGATTGGAGCGCGAGGTTCGGATCTGGAGAGCCGATGAGAATTGATCGGCCTCCGCGTGGCGCGGGCTGGCGCCGAGGATTCAACTCGAATGCGAGCCATTCGGATCATGGCTGTCGAGAGTTTCAATGCCTTGACGCGGGGAGACGCCCGCTAGGCTGACGGGTCAACCGACTGGTCGGTTCACGGTAGTTGATAGCCTGGTTGCCGATGGAACCTGCTTTCTGCGCGCAGCGCGCAGAAACCGACTCCGAATACATGATGGCGCCGACCGTCCCGCCGCGGTAGCCTCTCCCGCTCGCGCTCTCACGGGAGGAGCGCGAACCCCGCGGTCCAGGTCGGATCGAGGGGGACCAGTATCCCGCTGGAGACCAGACATGTCAGAGCTGAAGAAAGCTCCGCAGGTGGTGGAGCCGTTCCCGCTCTCGACCCTGCGCCACTCGGTGGCGCACCTGATGGCTTCGGCCGTCGGGGAGCTCTTCCCTGGAGTCAGGTACGGCTTCGGACCGTCGATCGAACACGGCTTCTACTACGACTTCGATCTGCCGGAACCGCTGACCGACAAGGATCTGAAGCGCATCGAGAAGCAGATGCGGAAGATCGCCAAGCGCACGCCGGAGCTCGTCTGCCACGAGGTGGACCGCGCCCAGGCGACGCAGCGGCTCGCGGGGCAGGACTACAAGCTGGAGGCCCTCGAGGGGATTCCGGAGGACGTGAAGGTGACCTTCTACTCGCACGGCGAGTGGGAGGATCTGTGCGAGGGGCCGCACGTCGACCGTCTCGATCGCAACTTCCACTTCAAGCTGCAGGGCATCGCCGGCGCCTACTGGCGAGGCGATGAGAACCGCCCGATGCTGCAGCGGATCTACGGCACCGCCTTCTGGTCGAAGGAGGAGCTGACCGGGCACCTCGAGTGGCTCGAGGAGGTCAAGAAGCGGGACCACCGCAAGCTCGGCACCGAGCTCGATCTGTTCAGCAGCCACGCCGACGCCGGTGGGGGCTTCGTCTTCTGGCACCCGGCGCTGGGCACCGTGCGGCGGGAGCTGGAGGACTTCTGGTGGGAGCTGCACCTCAAGGGCGGCTACGAGCCGGTGTACACCCCGCACGTCTCGCGTGAGACCCTCTTCGCCGTCTCCGGTCACCTGGAGAACTACGGCGAGATGATGTACGCCCCGATGGCGATCGACGAGCTGCCCTTCCGGGTCAAGCCGATGAATTGCCCGGGGCACATCCTGATCTACAAGAACCGCGGCCGCTCCTACCGCGAGCTTCCGTTGCGCTGGGCGGAGCTGGGAACCGTGTACCGGTACGAGCGCTCCGGCGTCCTGCACGGAATGCTGCGGGTGCGCGGCTTCACCCAGGACGACGCGCACATCTTCTGCACCCCCGACCAGCTCGCCGACGAGATCGCCGACGTGTGTCGGCTCACCCATCAGATCCTGGGCACCTTCGGCTTCGAGTACACCGCCTACCTGGCCACCCAGCCGTCGGACAAGACGATCGGTGACGACGAGGTGTGGGAGCGCGCCACCCAGGCGCTGCGCGACGCGGCGGGGCAGCTCGACCTCGAGCTGGTCCTCGACGAGGGGGGCGGTGCGTTCTACGGGCCGAAGATCGACTACAAGATCAAGGACGCGCTCGGACGGGAGTGGCAGAACTCGACGATCCAGTGCGACTTCAACCTGCCCGAGCGTTTCGACCTCACCTACGTCGACTCCGACGGGAAGAAGAAGCGGCCGATCATGGTGCATCGCGCCATCCTCGGCAGCCTCGAGCGCTTCGTCGGCGGTCTGATCGAGCACTTCGGTGCCCGCTTCCCCTTCTGGTGCGCGCCGACCCAGGTCGCGCTGATCCCGATCCGCGAGGAGCACGCGGGCTACTGCAAGGAGCTGGCCGGCCAGCTGCGGCAGGAGCTGTTCCGCACCGACTGCATGGTCGCCCCGGGTCACATGAACAAGAAGATCAAGGAGGCGCAGCACCACCAGGTGCCGTTCATGCTGATCGCCGGCGAGCGGGAGATGGCCGAGAGGACCGTCGCCGTGCGTCGCCGCGGGACCCGCGAACAGGAGGTGGTACCCTTCGACGACTTCCTGGAGATGATCCGGAGGTTGCGGAGCGAGCGGTCGTTGGAGCTCTCCTGAGCGGCGGTTCGACTGGTACAGGGGGAACGGCCCGGACGGCCGTTCCCCCTTCTCGTTGCCTGGCTTGTGGTGGGGAGGCGGCCGCATTAGCCTCCGTCGAGGAGGTGAACCGAGATGAGCGGAGCAAGGGAAACTCTCGACCGGATCCACTGCGTTTGCGGCGACATCACCGCCGAGAAGGTCGACGCGATCGTCAACGCCGCGAACAGCTCTCTGCGCGGGGGCGGTGGGGTCGACGGGGCGATCCACCAGGCTGCGGGGCCGGGGCTGCTCGCCGAGTGTATCGAGCGACACTTCCGCGGCTGCCCCACGGGAGAGGCGCGTCTCACCTCCGGACACGATCTCCCGGCCAGGCACGTCATCCACACCGTGGGGCCGGTCTGGCGCGGTGGCGGAGAGGGTGAGCCCGAGCTCCTGGCCGGCTGCTATCGGAACTCCCTGGCTCTGGCCGCGGCGGAAGGGCTCACCACCGTCTCCTTTCCGGCGATCTCCTGCGGGATCTACGGATACCCCCTGGAAGAAGCCGCCGAGGTCGCCATCTCGTCGGTCGCCCGCTCGTTGGCCGGGAGTCCGGGGATCACCGAAGTGCGGATGGTGCTGTTCGATGAGATGACGCGGACGGTCTTCGAAGATGCTCTATCCCGTGCTCGCACAGCCGCCGAGAAGTGAAGCCACTTCCGCGTTCGGTGGAGAATAGAACGACGCGCCGATCGCAAACACCTTGGATTCCGTCCCTCCTGCCCCCGAAGGAGCAAGCTGCATGAGACGCGCCCAAGCTTTCAACCCGATTCGCGCGATGGAGAGCGCCTGGAGACTGGTGATCAAGGCTCCCCTGCCGATGGCGGTGGGGGGCTTGATCCTGGTCGTGGTCCAGCAGGTATCCGGTGCCGGATTCCAGTTCGGCAACGACCCCACGATTCGCTTCCACGGCGACATCTCGCACGCGCTGCCGGTCCTGGGCCCGCTGCTGATGATCGGCCTGGCGATGTTCCTGGTCCTCTACGGTGTGGTCGCCTGGCTCTCGGTCGGCTACTACAACGGCGTGGCCGAGGTGATGCGCACCGGAACGACCGAGTTCGGCAAGCTCTACGATTCGCGCGGGCGCTGGCTCACCGCCCTCCTGGCGCGCGTGCTGCGGGACGTGATCGTGGTGTTGAGCTGCGGGCTGTTCCTGATTCCCGTCCTGTTCGGCATCATCAGCCACGAGGCCTTCGACCTCGACGAGGGGGTCAGCGTGCTCGGTGCGGTCCTCGTCGGTCTCGCCCTGCTGCCGATCATGGTCTACGTCTGGCTCGGCCTCGCGTTCGTCCCCCAGGCGGTGGCGCTCGAGGACATCGGTCCGGTGGAGGCGGTCGCGCGCTCGTGGAACCTCGCCAATGGACGCCGGCTGTGGCTCCTCTTGTTCACCCTGATCACCCTCGCGATCGGGCTGCTCGGCCTGATCCTGTGCTGCTTCGGCGGCATGCAGGCTTCCGGGATCCTGATCGAGGTGATGTGGACCGAGGCCTACGTGCAGGCCACGACGGGTGAGGAGACCGACGACTGGTGGATCACCACGGGTCGGGATGTCGACCCCTCGGGGGAGGCCGCCGACGACGATCGCTGGCCGGCATCGGAGAGCCCCGTCGAGCCTCCCGTCGCCTCGTCGCCCGCTCCGCCGCCGCCGGCCGAGCCGGAAGCTCCCGAAGAGGTGGCCAGTGCGCCCGAGCCCGAGCTCGGGCCCGAGGAGAGCGGGACCTTCGACCCGGGGGCCTGGCGCGAACAGATCGACATCCCTCCCTTCGACGACGAGGACTCGAGCTCGAAGGGGTGATCGCCTCCTCGATTGCAGTACGGCCGGTCTGGGGTCTTGGTTCACCCAGATAAACCACAGAGGCACAGAGGCTCTGTGCCTCTGTGCCTCTGTGGTTTATCTGGACGTTCGAGAGGAGCGATCAGAGTGCCGCGAAGATCATCTCCCGGCCATGCCGAACGCCTTCGCCTCGGCCTCGTCGAGGCGTAGCGGTCGGACGAAGCGGTAGTCGACCGTGTCGGGATCGTTCCCCGAGGAGAGCCAGATCAGCGCGTCGAGCGAGGGGTTCTCCGCCAGGTACTGCTTCAGGCGGTACAGCGCCTCCTCGTCACCGGGATCGGAGACCCCCACCGCCTTGCGCGCGCCGGCGAGGTAGAGGATGTCGCGCTCGTCGCCGATGCCGTCGGCGGGGTTGCCCAGCACCACGAAGTCCTGGTACTCGAGCTCCGCGCACAACGCGTCGACCATCTTGCGATCGGTGGTGGGGGAGAGGTCCTGCAGCAGCAGCACCGTGCCCGCGTTCTCCGCCCTGCCGCCGCTCTGGCGGGCCTCGGTGCGCGTCTCGTGGCGTACCTTGGAGAGGGTCTTGTCGAGCTCGCGCGACCACGACCGGCGCAGCTTCTGGAAGTGACGCTCGGCCGCCTGCGAGGCGCTCTCCGCCTTGCCGCGAGCCTCGTCGATGCTCGGCAGCTCGAAGCGTTTCTCGAGATGCTCGGTGTACCAGCGCTCCGCCGTCTGGTTGGCGAAGGGACCCCGCTCCTCGGCGGCCATGATCGCCACCCCGGCCGCTCCGGCGAGGAAGAGCATGAAGATCGCGGCTCCGAGCACGCTGCGGCTGGTGGAGCGGCGGCGGACCTTGACCGCCGTGGCGGTGTTGCGCCCGTTAGGCGCACCCACGTTGCTGTGGCGTCCCACCGGCGCGCCCACCGGACGGAGCGGTTGCGCGCCCCTTCTGCCGGTTTGCTTGTTGAACACCGCGCCGGTCGGCTTGCGGAACACCGCGCTCTTGAGCGACCAGTCCCCCTTGCCCGAGACGGAGGGAAGGTCGGCGGGGCGAACCGCGAAGGGATCGCGAGCCGCGAGCACGCAGCGGATGTCGCCCAGCATCTCCCGCGCGGAGCTGTAACGAGTGTCGAGGTCGGCCATCGCGCGGCGCACGATCCAGCGCAGGGCCTCGGGGCAGCGGCGGCTGATGCTGGAGAGGCTCCCCTGGGCGGGGAAGGAGTTCTCCACCATCGCGTAGAGCACGGCGCCGGCGCTGTAGATATCGAACTTGACGCCGTTGACCTCGTGGACCTTCACGCCCTTGAGCGCGAGACGCACCATCTCCGGGTCGCGGAAGAACTCGGTGCCGTGGGTGGTCAGCGTCATCGCCGACTCCAGCGGCGTGACCAGTCCGAGGTCGACGAGGTGCGCGCGACCGCCGGAGACGATCACGTTGCTCGGCTTGATGTCCTTGTGCCACAGACCGCCGTTGTGGAAGGCGTCCAGGGTGTACATGAGGTCGCCGGCGAGTCCCATCACCACGCGCAGCTGCCGATCGGTGAGCCCGGAGTCGCTTCCATCGTCGTGCATCTTGGAGATGACCACGTCGAGGTTGTCACCGGGCACGTAGGGCATCACGTAGTGGAAGCTCTTGTCGGTGAGCTCGTGCTCGAGGACCAGGCCCAGATCGCGCGCGGCTTCCAGCGCGCGCGACTCGCGCACGATCTGCGGCAGCGTCGATCCGGAGGCGAGGTTGAAGGACTTGATCACCACCTGACCCGTGTTCGTGTGCCCGGCGGCGGTGAGGTCCTGGAGCTTGCGCGCGCGCGGCTTGGCCAGGAAGAGGCGAGCGCCCGAACCACCGGCGGGAAGGACCCCGGTGACCTTGTAGCCCTCGAACTTGCCGTCCTTCACCCTCGTACGCGGCGCGCGCGGAGCGCGGGCCACCACCTCGGGCAGGCGTCGCTCGAAGCCGTCGGTCAGGATCCCCATCCCCAGGAAGTGCAGCGGGTTGCCGAGCGCCACCCGGTAGATCCCCAGCGCGAAGCTGATCAGCTCGTCCTCCAGGGCCTGGGCGTAGTGCGAGCCGGTGCGCCAGCGTCCGAAGAGGAAGTTCAGCATCGTCAGCGGCAAGAGGACCACGGCGGTCAGGATCGCGCCGATGCTGCGCAGGGTGTCGACGATGGTGTTGCGGACGAAGCGGAAGGTGTGAACGACGAGGAAGGCGATCAGACGGGCGAGGTTGGTGATCAGCCAGATCAGACCCTGGAACCCCTTGACCGTGCCCCAGATCACCAGGATCGAGCCCGCGACGATGATGACGCCGCTGATCAGGATCTTGAGGAGGACAACTGAGCTCGCCATTTCGGTTCTCCTGTCGTTCTGCGGGGGCTCCGCGGTCTCCTGCTAGGAGGAGGTGGCTTGTTCTTCCGGGGGTCTCTGGCAGAGGCGGTGGTAGATCTCCGCAACGGCTTCGTCGAACCTCGCCTCGTCCTCCTTTGTGGGATTCAGCTCCAGCCCGTTTCTTTCCAGCTCGGCCATTTCCTCCTCCGTGAAGCTGTATTTGGAGAAGATGGTGAAGAGGTGGGCACGCAGCTTCTTGCGCACCGAGGCGAGGCGCCGGCTGACCGTGGGGGGGCTGATCCCCAGGTCGGCGGCCACCTGCCGCCCCGTTCGGCCGTCCAGGACGCGGCTCCGGTAGACGGAGAACTCCATGAAATCGCAGTCCCGCTCCACCTCCCGCAGCGCCGCGCCGACCTTGGCCTCGAAGATCTCCCGCTCGTAGGCGTGGTCGGGGCCCTCCTCGGGGCTCGCCGCCCGGAACTCGTCCTCGAGCGAGCGAGGTTTCACCCCTCCACCGCGTTTCTGGGCGTTCCGGCGGTCCATCTCGTCGCCCAGGGTGTACCGGGCGATGGCCAGGAGCCAGGTGGAGAAGCGCGCTCCCCGGGAGGGGTCGTGGCGGTCGATCGCCGTCGCCAGCGCCGCCAGGGTCTCCTGGGAGAGGTCCTGGACCGTTTCCTGGCCGATCCGGCCGCGTCCCCAGCGGTAGAGCTGCCCCTTCAGGACGGGCCCGAAGGTCTCCCAGAGCTCGAACCAGGCCTGGGGATCTCGGGCTCGGAGGCGGCGGACGAAGGTCGTGGTGAGGTCGTTCACGGGGGAGCTCGGCAGGGGCTCGGGGCATCGGGGGGCCCGCGGGGGCCCCGGACGCGCCTTTCTAACGAAGTCGTCGCTTCATTATTCGGGGCCCGCTGCCCCAAATCCCCGCCTTTGTCCCGGAGGACCTGAAATCCCCGGGGGCCCCTTCCCACGAAGGGTGGTGACAGACGACCGGGCGCACCGCCCAAAAACCCTGTGGTGGCCTCAACCCCTTCATTCCAGAGGCCAAAGGAGCGAACCCATGTTCAAGACGTTCTTCAAAGTCGGCACCGGCCTCGTGATCCTCACTGGTGCAGCGATCGGTGGCGCCCTGTTGATCGCCGGCCCGGGGCGCACCGCGGCGGTTCTGGGGCAGGTCAAGACTGAGTTCATGCATGTCATCGACGACAACATCGACGACCCCGTCGCCCTGCGCGAGCAGCTGAGGGATCTCGAAGCCCAGTATCCCGAGAAGATCGCCCAGGTGCGCAACGACCGGGTCGAGGTCCGGGAGCAGATCAACCAGCTGAACCGCGAGAAGGAGATCTGCCAGCGCGTGGTCCAGATGGCCCAGGCCGACCTCGACACCCTCCAGCCGGTGGTCAATGAAGCGGCCGCCCTGCGCGCCTCCGGCACGCCCGCCCGCGTGGTTGCCTGGGACGACAAGGTCTACAGCTTCGATCGCGCGGCCAGCCAGGTGAGCCAGATGGAACAGACCATCATGGCCTACACCAATCGCGCCGCCGACGCTGCGCACGACCTCGCCTACATCGCCCAGCAGGAGCTGCGCCTCGAGGAGCTCTTGACCACGCTCGAGAACGAGCGCGCTCAGTTCCAGTCGCAGATCCTGCAGCTCTCCCGCCAGGTCGACGCGATCGCCCGCAACGAGCGGCTGATCCAGATGATCGAGAAGCGCAAGCGCACGATCGACGAGTGCTCTCGCTACGACGCGATCTCCCTCGACCACATCACCAACCGCCTGGCGCAAGTGCGCGCCGAGCAGGAGGCCGAGCTCGACATGCTGGCCAACAGCCAGCGCACCATGGACTACGAGGACATGGCCCGCGTCGAGCTGCACCGTGAGGTCATCGATGGATCGCAGCCCGAAGTGCTGCCTCTCCCGACCAACGCGGTCTCGAACAAGTAGATCTTCGGATCATCTTCTCGGCGACGCCCGGAGCTCCGACCAGCTCCGGGTGTCGCTCTTTCGTGCTCAGCTGCTACGGGGGCGTAGCAGCCTTGGAGATCTGGAGCTCAACCACAGAGGGCGCAGAGAGCAGATCCAGAAATAAACCACAGAGGGCACAGAGGACACAGAGACCAGAAACAGAAGAGAAACCGGCGAGG
>CAZCAC010000100.1:0-31399 GCA_964496575.1 uncultured Planctomycetaceae bacterium
GATCGAAGGGTAAGTGTAGTTGTCGTTGAGGGTAAGTGTAGTTGACGTCGGCCACCCGCAAGCTGTTCACCATCTTCGGGCAAGCGGGGCTCGGACGCGTCGAGGCCACGCCACGCACCTTCAGCATCACCGCGAGCCAGCGGGAGAAGCTGGACGTCTACGTGAGCGGAGCGATGGAGATCATCGGCCAGGCTCGCGACCGGATCCTCGCGGAACAGCTCACGGACGCGGCGACGGTGGAGCAGGCCTTGCGGGAGTACGAGGCGCTGCTCCACAGCGACGAGACCTTCCTCATCGAGGTGAACGTCCGCGCGGTGGGCTGGAAGGCCTGAACCGGCCTACTCGCCCTTCGTCACCACGAAGCGCACGTCGGTGTCGCCGCGCGTGACGATCAGGGTGTCCTGCTCCCCGGTGGCGAAGTCCAGGTGGGCGAGTCGTAGCTCGTCCTCTTCGAGCTCCCCCCGGATCTCGAACTGACCCGCGGAGCCCGACCGAGCGTGCAGGTCGCAGATCATCCAGAAGAAGGGGGGGTTCTTCGAGCCCCTCGGAGCGCGGCCGGTGAGTTGCTTGACCTCGACTTCGATCGAGACGCCGGGCACGGGTTTCCCCTCGCCATCCACGACGACTCCCGAGACGATCAGCGGAGGAAGGACCAGCATGACGTCCCCCAGGTCCTTCACCCCCGCCTCCAGTGGCTCGTCGAACTCGAAGCTGGCCAGCTTGACCACCTGCGTCTCGGGGTCATTCTGGCGGATGGAGAACTTCAGGGAGTCCCAGCCGTCGGCCGTACCCGGACCGATCAGGAGGTCGAAGTCGCCGCGCTCGTCCGTGGCGTAGGTGACGTACCCGGAGCTGGTGGCTCGCCCGTCTCGCGTGCGGAACTCCCCCCCGAACGTGAGCTCCGTCGAGGCGACGGGCTGCCCCTCCTCATTCAGTACCCGCCCTCGAAGGCGGCTGTCGGGGACGGGGCAACGCACGGTGAGGCTCGCCCGCTCGCCCGCCTCGGTCGGACCCGTTCCCTTCGCGTCGAGGGGAGAGGAGAGCCACTCGCGGCGCACCGAGGCCTGGAGCTCCACGCCGAGTCCGACGTGGCGGAAGAGCGCGCGCCCCTCGGGTGCCCAGATCACCAGGTCGAAACTCGGCGAGCTCCGGAAGTCGGGCATGCCGGCAGGTCTCGCCCCCCTCTTCGCCGGGAGTTGCCCCAGGGCGATCGAGAGCTGATCGTCGAGCAGCGGCTTCCCCTCCGAGTCGACGACGAGGACCTCGAGCTCCCCCGTCTCGGGCAGCTGGAGCACGAGCGGCTCCTCCGGCCAGCCGTCGCTCCCGATCTCCGCTTCAACGGGTTCCGTGAGCGGGGAGGCGATCGCGAAGGTGTACCGCTGGCCTGCCGCCCGCTCACCGATGATCTCCTGGACGTGCCGGAACTCGGCGATCCCGTCGGGGCCGACCGTGTCGATCCCCGTGAGGGTCCGGTGGACCGGTGAGCCCTGGCCACCGATGTTCACCGTCGTGACCTTGCGACCACCCTTGCCCCCGATCACGATGCCGCCCCCGGTCGGATCGCCCGGCGCCGCATCGGTGTAGCGCCGGATCGACACGGGCACGCCGGTGGCGGGCTCGCCCCGTGAGTCGACCACCCGGACCTGGACGGTCACGTCCGGGACGAGCTCCAGCACGGCCGACTCGCCGCGGTCCGCCCACAGCGCATCGTGGTCGTAGAGACCGTCGTGGCTGGCGCTGACGTAGGCCAGCCTCGCGAAGGGCGGCAAGCGGAGCTCCCCCTTCTCGTCGGTGCGGTGGACCGATCCCAGCGCGTCGACCCGTTCGCTCCGGTGGGCCCGGACGGTGCGGCATCTCTTTCTACCGGCGAGAGACGATGGCCCTGGCGCTGAGTATGCCGCGCCGAGAGATCGATCGCTGCCTCGACCGCCTGCTCGAACTCGAGCTGGTCGACTTCCGACCCTGGTTGCCCGGGCACATCGACGGCGTGTGGCAGCTCCTGCCGCTGCCACCAACCAGCCCAGGCTGATCCCCACTCGCCACGACCGCGCCGCCATCCACCCGCACGGTGGTGCGGTCAATTCCTCCAACACGACTTCGAGGCCCGCCGCGGCGATGACGACCGTCGTCAGAATCCCGCGGATTCACGTCGTCGCCAACAGCTGCTCCCCCTGCAGCAATCGATCCCGCAGCACCCGCCGCAACACCCTGTTCGAGGCGGTCCGGGGAGTACGGGTCCGCAGTGGCCCGCGGGGACCGATGGCTCTAGGCTCTTGGAGAGGCCGCGGATTGCGGTGCTCCCCGACCGGTCCACCGCAACAGGGAGGAGTTGCCGTGAGGTTCATCTGGCAGGTAGGTTTGGTTCTATTGCCCATTCTCGGCGCCAGCACCGTGGCGCGAGCAGCGGGTCAGGCGACGACGGAGGAGTGGGTCGAGATCCTCGCGAAGAGTGAGGATGCGTCGGAACGAGCTCGTGCCGCGCGAGAGCTGGCATCCGGGGCTCGGGCGGCGAAGCGGGCACTTCTACGAGCCCTGACGGACGAGGACGAGCGGGTGCGTGAGGCCGCGCGCGCGGCCCTGGCGGAGTACGGCGTCGAGGCGTCCGCTTCCACGATCACCCCGGCGGAGCGTCGAGGAGCGGCGTACGTCTGGACCGAGAACGTGAGTCTGGCCCTGTCGGAGAAGGGCAAGCAGTTCTGCCAGACCGCGCTGACGACCGATGTTCAGGGGCGAGTGTGGCTGTCGTACCTCGACTGCGATTACCGGCAGATCCACGACGGCCGGTGGATCGCGTGGCCACGGCGGGTCATGCTGCTCTGCAGCTCGGACGGTGGGAGGACGTTCTCACAGCCTGAGCCTCTGGCGCAGAGCGGAGGAGACGAGGCGTTGGCCGCGGATCAGTCGGGCAACCTGTTCGCGAGCTGGGTCCAGTACACGGAGAAGGGATCCGAGTTGAGGCACTGGGTGGTCGTGCAGCGAATCGACAAGAACGGTCTGCAATCGCATCTCAGAGCGCCCCTGCCTCTGGACGAGGAGATGCGTCAGCTCCAGGCCGACATCCACGTCGACGCCGAGGGAGGGGTACACGTGGTGTGGATGGATGACCGGGATGGAAACGGTGCGGTGTATCACACCGTGTCCACCGATGGCGGCGAGACGTTCTCCGAGGTGTCTCGAGTCTCGGACACCCGATTCCCCTTCCCGGCCCTGGCGCCGCCTCCCCCGCCGGCGACACAGGATGGGAGCTGGATCGGCAACTACCTGAGCATCACCGGCGTCGGCGACGAGGTGATCGTGGCCTGGAGTGACCAGAGGGCGGGGCTGGCCCGATCCAGCGTGTACGCCGCAGTCGGAGCGAAGGACTGACCTCCCCTCGGGGCACCAGCCAGCGGGGGAAGACCCCTGATTCCAGATAGGCCGCTGGCGTGTCGCTGACCAGGATGATTCCACGTACGCTGGGAGGACCGATCGGGGGATCCCGGAATCCACCCCTGACGGTCTCGCGAGGAGGAAGCCGCGATGAAGATCCTGCTGTCCTGTGCCCTGATGCTGGTGACCGCGTGTGGAGGCGATGCCCCCTCGGCGAGTCCCGCGATCGAGCCATCGGCCGGGGCAGCCGCGTGGAGATACCCTTCGCCCGAGGACTGGCGGAGGCTGCGCGATCACGGCCCCCTCCCCGATGGAGCACCGGACTCGATGCTGCGACGAATGGCAGAGACCCTCCAGTCCGATGCGCCGGATCCGGGTCCCGGCAAATCCGAGGCGATCGCCCGTGAAGGCACGGCTTTCCTGACGGACTTCGAGCTCTACGTCTTCCTCATCCACCTGGCGGATCCGACGGCGACCACCGGGCAGATCGCCGAGCTGCTGCTCCCTCCGGGCTCCCCGGAGAAGTCCGCGGTCGAGGAGGCCTTTCCCGCGGTGAAGAACATCGCCGATCTGATGCGCCGTAACGCCATCGATCTCTCCGGGATCTCGGAGACGAGAATCTCCCCGAGCCTCCGCACCCTTCTGGAAGATCCCCGCCTGAATCGAGATTGGCGAGAGGCACTCGCGAAGCTCCGAATGTAGGCATTTCGGAGGACCTCTCCGCCAGAACCAGCCATCGCTGGAACGCAAGTACGGACCGCGCAGCGACTCGCCAATCGCGACGGGATCACCAACTTGGTGCTCCGACAAGGCGACGCAGGGTCCCTTCCGTTCCCGGACAGCGGAATGGGTCGGGTTCCTGCCGGCACCTCTCCAGGCACCACCATACGGTTGCGGATCCTACTCCCCCTGCAGCAACCGATCCCGCAGCACCCGCCGCATCACCTTGTTCGAAGCGGTCCGGGGCAGGAAATCGACCACCACCAGCTGGTCGAGCCTGAAGAGCGGGTTCAGCTCGATGCGGATCGTGTGGCGGAAGAGCGCGAGCTGGCTCTGCTCGTCGAGGTCGCCGGTGCCATCGGGGACCACGAAGACGACCAGCCGCTCCGGTCCCCCACCGGGCGGCGGGACGGCGACCGCCGCGGTCTCGTGGACGCCGGCGAGGCGGTTGAGCACCCGCTCGATCTCCGCCGAGCTGATCTTGATCCCGCCGAGGTTCATCGTGTCGTCCGCCCGACCCTGCGCGCGCAGGTAGCCGTCGGCGAGCCGCTCCATCCGATCGCCGTGGCGGCGCAGCGTCTCCCCGCGGGGACCCCGGGGTACGCCCTGGTGGTAGATCTCGTGGTGGTCGCGGTTGAGCAGGCGAGTGGAGAGGCCGATCGAGGGCGGTCGGAGGAACACCTCGCCCTCCTTCGCCTCGCGCCCGTTCTCGTCGAGCAGCACGAGGTCGAGCCCCAGCGCCGGCGTGGTGAAGGTCCCCGGAATCGCCGGGTGCAGCACCGTACCCGTCGCGTACGCCCCGCCGATCTCCGTGCCCCCGCAGTACTCGATCACCGGCGCGCCCGTGCGTTCCATCAACCAGCGGTAGTCGTCCGCGTCGCTCGCTTCGCCGGTGGAGGTCAGGATGCGCACCGAGGGCCACTCGATCCCCTCGAGCAGCTCCATCGAGCGCCAGCCCTTGACCAGGCTCGGCACCAGCCCCAGCACGCTCACCTCGGCGTCGCGCACGAACTCGCCGAACTCACGCGTCCCGGGCGCGCCGACGTACAGCGCGATCGTCGCGCGGTTCATCAAGGTCGCGAAGATGAGCCACGGCCCCATCATCCAGCCGAGGTTGGTCGGCCAGGCGACGACGTCGCCGGGCTGGATGTCCTGGTGCAGGTAGCCATCGGTCGCGCACTTGATCGGCGTGGTCTGCGTCCACGGGATCGCCTTGGGTTCGCCGGTGGTGCCCGAGGAGAAGAGGACGTTGATCACGTCCTCGGCGTCACGCGTGATCGGCACGAAGACGTCGTCCTCGGGAAGGAACTCGTCCCAGGAGAGATCGCCGGGGCGCAGGGTGACCTCTCCGGAGCTGCCCGAGGGGCGCACGATCGCGGCCGGCGCGTTGGCGCTCACGACCTTCCCGAAGAGCGGCAGCGCCTTGCCGCCGCGGATGACGAAGTCCTCGGTGAAGATCGCCTTCGCGTCCGAGAGGCGCAGGCGCGTGGCGATCTCGTCGGGGGCGAAGCTGTCGGCGATCGAGACAACGGCGCACCCGGCGTAGAGGATGCCGAGGTAGATGGCGATCGACTCGGCGTTCATCGGCATGTCGACCGCGATGGCGTCGCCGGGCACGTAGCCGAGGCGGGTGAGGCCGCAGGCGACCCGTCGGGAGAGGCGGGCGAGGTCGTCGTAGCTCCAGCGCTCCAGGTCGCCACCCTCGGCGCGGTGCACGATGGCGATCGCCTCCCGGGGCGCCTGGAAGCAGCTCTCGGCGATGTTGAACCGGGCCCCGGCGAGCCAGCGCACGTTTTCGACCCCCCGGGACAGATCGAGGAAGACCTCGTGCGGCGTCCGGATCGGGATCCCCAGCCGCCGCACCATCTCTCCCCAGAAGAGGGCGGGCCGCTGCACCGACCAGTTGAAGAGCTGCTGGTAGCTGGTGAAGCGCCGGTCGCGCATCAGCTGCGCGAGGTTGCTCTTCTCGGTCACCTGGGGGGTCGGCCTCCAGGCGGGGGAGAGGTCGGGAAGCGTCTGCATCGCCGGGAGTCTAGCATCCGGAGAGGTCGGAAGGTGCAAGTCACGGAGCGAGGCAGGCTCCCCGCTCGTAGATCCATGAGCGCCCCTTGGGAGCCGCCTGCTGTGGTGGATCCCGGCTCCCGGCGCCTGTCCCGACGGTCACCGGGTCTCGTGGGCACGGTTGGCAGCGCCCGCCACCCTCCTTTACCTATCCCGTGGTACGGTTGCCCCCTCACCGCGGCACCGCCCGCGGCGGAGGTTCCGATTCCCTTACCGCAACTCGACCACGATGAAGATCACCGGTTCCATTGTCGCCATTGCGCTCTTCCTTCCACTTCTCGGCGCGCCAGCGACCGCTTCGACCGACGCATCCCCGGGATTCTACAACGGCGCCGACTGGATCGCCCTGGAAGTCGACCCGAGTCGGATCGGGGTCCGCTTCGACCCCTCGCTCGACGAGACCACCCTTCGCGAGAAGATCGCGGGCATGCCGGCCATCGATCGGACTCAGGAGCTGGAGCTCTTCCGTTCCGCGGGACGGACCATCGTACTTCGCACCACACTGGACACGGATGTCGAAGAGGCGCTCGAGGCCGCGGCGCGGATTCGCGGCACGGACGGAGTGCTGTCGGCCAGCCCCCGGTTCTTCGCCCTCGAGGACCCCTACTACTTGACCGAGGAGATTCTGGTCCGCTGGCTCCCCGAGGCGAGCGCGACGCAGGTTTCCGCTCTGACCGCCGACCTGGTCGAGACGGATCGACTCGAGTACTCGCGAAACCCCGGCCACGTCTACCGGACACCTCACGGAGACGATCCACTGGCGGTTGCCAACGCCCTGTACGAGAGCGGATTGTGCGAGTTCGCCATTCCCGACTTTCAGCTCTACCGTGTTTCGATGGCCACCACGAACGATCCGCTCTACGGAGACCAGTGGCACCTGGAGTCGATCGGCCAGAACGGCGCCAAACCCGACGCGGACATCGACGTGGAGGGTGCCTGGGACATCACTCGTGGCGATCCTGGAGTGATCGTCGCGGTGGTCGATACCGGCACCGAGCTCGGACACCCGGATCTGGTGCCCAACCTGCTCCAGGGGATCGACGTGCTGGACGACGACAGCGACCCCTCCGCGGAGGACTTCCTGTTCGGCCTGATCACCGAGAACCACGGCACCTCGGTGTGTGGCGTCGCCAGTGGCGCGGGCAACAACGGCCTGGGGAGCAGCGGTGTGGCCCAGCACTGCGGGATCATCCCGATCCGCTTCCTCTCGGAGTGGATTCTCTCCCAGCCCACGATCCAGGACGAAGCGGATGCCTTCAACTTCGCGCGCCAGAACGGTGCCTCGGTGGTCAACAACTCCTGGGGCCCTTCAGCGGCCGCGCCCTTGCCCGCCTCGACGAGAGCCGCGATCGATGACTGCAACCAGAACGGCCGAAACGGGCTGGGCATGGTCGTCTTCTTCGCGGCGGGGAACTCGGGCGCCGACAACTCCGGCAACGGCTACACCAGCTACAGCGGGACGGTCTCGGTCACCTCGGTCACCGACCAGGAGTTCATCCCGAGCTACTCCTCCTTCGGAGCCAGCACTGACGTCTGCGCGCCCTCGAACGGTGGGGTGAACGGCATCACCACGACAGATCGCCTGGGGAGCACCGGCTACGACTCCGGTGACTACACCAACGACTTCGGCGGAACCTCGTCCGCTTCCCCCTGCGCATCGGGAGTCATGTTGCTGGTGCTGTCGGCCAATCCTCTGCTGACCCGCCAGGAGGCGCTCGACATCCTGCGCGACACCGCGGAGAAGGTCGACCTTGCCGGAGGGAACTACCAGAACGGCCACAGCATCTACTACGGCTACGGACGGGTGAACGCCGAAGCGGCCGTGCTCGAGGCCGTGGGCACATCCCCCGGCGTCGCGTTCGGCGGCGGCGGTGTAGGCAATCCGTGTCCCTGCAGCAACAACAACGACGGCTCTCTCCTCCCCCTCCTGGCGGGCTGTGACAACGGCCAGTACGCCTCCGGCGCCAGCCTGGACGCCCAGGGGGATCCCAGCATCTCGCACGACACGGTGGTCTTCACCGCCATGAACGTGGAGAACAACTCCTGGGGATTGTTCTTCCAGGGCAACCTCCAGAATCTCCCCGGCATCCCCCTGGGTACCCACCCGAATGGCCTGTTGCAGGTTCAGGGTCAGATCATCCGTTTCGGCGTGGTCCAGGCCAACGCATCCGGTCTTGTGGATTCGTCCAGCTACGTCTCGACCTACGGCAAGACGATCTCGTCCTGGGGTGGGGTCACTGCTGGCGAGACCCGTTCCTACCAGTACTGGTATCGCAACACGAATGGCGCCGCGCCTTGCACCCTGGGCGACGGCGGCGGATCCAACTCCACCAACGGCTACACCATCACCTGGCTTCCGTGATATGGATGGACCTGTCAACTGCTGATTGACGGGCTTCTTTCCGAGTTCATCGACGAAGTGGTACTCCGCGTCACTGCCCCGCCACCTTGACGAGGAGCAGATCTCGCCCCCCCGCGCTGCCGACGGTCGTGTGCCCAGTGAAGACGCAGCCGCCATCCGACGTTGCGCGCACGGTATAGCCGAAGCTCTCCCCGCTGATCGTAGGGAGCACGTTGCGGAACCAGTCGAGTTGACCGTCGGGGGTCGTCTTGACCAGCAGGGCGTCGCTCTGCCCCGAGCTCGGAAAGTGCGAGAACCCGACGAGATAGAATCCGCCGTCGGCGGCTTGCTCTCCGGTGATGGTGTGGCTGGTTCCCTCGATGGGAATCACTCGTTTCCAGTGCGTCCGCCCCTGGACGTTGATCTTGATGAGATACGGATCTTCACCGGCGCTGCCGAAGCTGGTCGTGTAGCCCGTCACGAGGAAACTGCCATCGGAAGTCCCGGAGATGCAGTGGCCAACGTCGTAGCCTGCACCACCGAAGGTTCGGGACCACACCTCGTCCCCGTTGGCCTTGGTCTTGATGACGAAGACGTCTCGATCACCGGCACCCGAACTGTACGTCTGCCCCGCCAGCATGTAGCCGCCGCCCGGGCCCTTGATCGGAGCGACCGAAAAGCACCGGTCTCCCTGGCTCCCGCCGTAGGTCTGCGACCAGAGCTCGGCGCCTGTGGCATCGACCTTGATCAGGTAGAAGTCCTCCGCTCCAGCACCGTAGCTCTTGGTTTCCCCCGCGAGCACAGCTCCACCGTCCCGTGTGGGCGCGAGGGCCCAGCAATAGTCGTCCGCGGGGCCGCCGTAGGTCCTGGACCACTGCAGCACCCCGTCCCGACTGGTCTTGAGCAGGTAGAAGTCGATACCACCGGCGCCGAAGCTGTTGGTGTATCCCGCGACGAGGAACCCGGTCCGGGTCTCGTGGACCGACCAGCCGTTGTCCTGGCCCGTGCCCCCGATCGCGGTGGTCCAGAGAGGCTCACCGCTCGAGTCGGTCCGGACGAGGTACACATCATCGCCCCCACTGCCACTGCTTCTCGTGACGCCGACGGCGACGTAGCCCCCGTCCCGAGTCGGGCTCACGTGCACTCCCCGGTCGAGCTTCGCACCGCCCAGTACTTTCACGAGAGACTCCTGGGCGGGAGAGCCCGGTCCGATCACCAACGCCACTGCCAGAATGAGGGGTCCCATGCTGCTTCTCCTGAGGTGATTCCCCGTGGGCCCAATCCTCCCTCGGTTCCTCGGCGGCGGGACCCCACGGCCCCTGGCTGGGCTTTCCGAAGTGTTACGATTCGTAATAGTGCGGGGGAGAAAAAAGCGCGAAATCACTGCGCCACGGGGTACAAGCCGGGTAACACGAGGGCTTCGACCTGTTCGGCAATGACGAACAAGAACACGACCGAGCTCGAGCTGGTGATCCTGGGCGCCTTCCACAAGGGGTGGGGAAAGACTGCCTACGCCGTGGCCAAGGAGTTCGCGAGCTCGCCGTCGTCCCACTGGAGCGGCAGCGTCGGCGCGATCTACCCCGCCGTGGAACGACTGACCCGGCGAGGCTACCTCCGCAAGGATGCCAAAGCCGCCAACGAGCGCAGCCAGACTTACACGCTCACGCGCAAGGGAAGAGATGCTCTCCGGCGATGGTTGGCCCGTCCACTCGACGAGTGGGAGGCGCAGATGAGCCATGACGCCGTCCGCACCAAGGTCGTGTTCATGTCTCTGCTCTCTCGGGACGAGCGGAGGCGCTTCTTCTCCGACGCGCGCGCCAAAGTGGAGGCCCAGCTGCCCGTGCTGCAGCGCGAGCTCGAGAACCTGCGGCAGGAAGGGGACGAGTGGGACCTCATCGCCTGCCGCGGAATGATCAGCACGATGCGAGCACGCATTCGCTGGCTCGCCGGGATCGAGAAAGAGCTCAGCTCGGAGTGATCCCGGATACGGAAACCGGAGGTCAGTGCCCTGGCTCCCTACCCCCACTCCACAGGCCTCGCGGAGGAACGGGCGCCCCCCGGAGGAGCTCCGAGCGCTGATTGCGGAATCAGGGCCCGAACGTCACCGCCACGGCGTTGGTCGTGTTGAGCCCCGCTCCGCACGCTCCAGCGCCGCGCGCGTCCCGGTAGAACAGCTGGAAGTTCCAGCTCTGCCCGAAGTGGATGTGCCCCGGCGCCTCGAAGGACGCGTGCGTCTCCGCGACGAGGCCGGGCCCCTCCACGACGGTACCGGAAGGGTCGGACTGGCCGGCCTGGAAGCGAAATCGCCCGACCGAACCGTCGCCGATGCAGAGCCGGCCGTCGCCCCACACGGCGGACACCTGGCCGTAGCCCATGACGAGAATGCCGAGGGTGTCGGCAGGGAGTCGCGACGCGGTGAGCACCAGGTCGTCGGCGGCGACCGAGGCCGAACCGCACGAGGTGAGCCGACCGCTCTCGCCGGTCGAGTTCAGGCAACCCCCGAGAGAGTGATCGTTTCCGCAGGGGCATGAGAAACCGAAGCAGTACTGGCTCGTCCCCAGGGGCAGGGTGAAGCAGTGCGCGGCGCCGAAGCTGTAGTGCTCCAGCCAGAGCACGATCGGCGCCCCGACCAGCGCCGTCGCGCCATCCAGCGCCACCGACCAGCCGAAGTAATCTCGAGACGCGGGCTCGGAAGCGAGGAGCTTGGCGGTCTGTACCCAACCGCTCGAGCCCCGCTCGAAGAGGTACGCCGCCCCGGTATCCAGCCCGGCGTCGTCGTCGCCGGGCGCGCCCACGAGGATGCGGTCCCCATCGAGCGCGACCCGGTATCCCAGCTCGTCCTGATGGGCGCCGTCCGACGCCTGCAAGACAGCCGTCTGCAGCCAGTTGCCGCCGATCCTCTCGAAGACGAAGGCAGCCCCCCTCCTGCTGTCGAAACGCGGGGCGCCGGTCACGATCACGTCGCCGCGGAGCTTGGTCGAGAGGCCGAACATCTTGTTGTTCGTGTGCTCGGCGGCCTCCAGTCGAGCCACTTGAGCCCACCCCGAGGGCCCGCGCTCGAAGACGTAGAGCGCGCCGGCCCACGTTGGATTCAGGACGGTCCCCGAAGCGACCACCAGCCGGTCGCCCTCGATCGCCACCGAGGTGCCGAATCCGTGCATCACGCCCGGATCGCTCGCGAGGAGCTTCTGGGCCTCGACCCACCCCGAGGCGTCTCGTTCGTAGACGTACGCCGCTCCGGAGTTGCACTGCACGTCCGAGGGGCAGTGGTCGTCGTCCTTCGGAGACCCGACCACCGCTGTGTCGCCGTCGATCGCCACCGCGATGCCGAACTCGTCGTCCCACTCGAGGTCGGAGGCGGTGACCATGGCGACCTCCTGCCAGCCCGTCGGGGTTCGATCGTAGATGTAGGCCTCCCCCGAGAGGTAGCTCTTCCGCCACGCACCGACGATCGCACGATCTCCATTCACCTCGAGCGGAGAGTAGTAGCTCCAGCCGGGCGCGGGGAGCAACCGCTGGGTGCGAACCCAGCCGGAGGCTCCGCGCTCGAAGACGTAGACGGTTCCGCGGCCGTCGGTCTGGTTGTCCTCCCGGAAGCTCCCGACGAACGCGGTGTCGCCGGAGACGGAGACGGAGTAGCCGAAGCCGCTGAGGGGCGGGGAGTCGACCTCGAGGCCGTGCAGCTCTTGAACCTCGCACTGTGCCGCGACGGGCACGGTCCCGAGGCTCAGGATCGCGGTCAGCGTGACGGCTCGACGGATCACGGACAAAACAGGACCTCCAGCCCGTCGGACAGGTTGATCCCCGACCCGATCGTCGGGTCGCGGTACCAGAACTGGAAGTTCCAGGTGTCGCCGGGGACGATCATGCCGGGACCGGAGCTCGCCGGCGGCTGGGTGAAGTCGACCTGGCGCGAGGCGTTGCCGACGCCGTCGGTCATCTGCGCCGGGCTGAGGCGGAAGATCCCGCCGGCCCCGCCGCCGCCGACGCAGCGGACTCCCTCACCGAACGGAATGTCGATCTGCGCCGCACCGTAGTAGAAGAGCCCGAACTGATCGGGCGGGGCGGCGACTGCGGTCACGGTGAAACCGTTGCCCGCGATGCTGGTCGAGCCGGTCGAGCCCATCATCGCGCCCGGCCCCACCGAGTTCGGCGAGACGGTGCAGTAGTTGGTGGCCGTGCCCCCGCCCAGGCACCCGTCGAAGAGGTCGCGCTCCCACGCCCCGTTGCCGTGCGTGGCCGCGCGAATCCGCCCGTAACCGCTGACGATCTTCAGGTCGTTGATCATCGCCCGCGGCATACCGTTGGTGAAATCGTGCCAGTTGCTTCCGCCGTCGACCGTGACGTAAGCGCCGAGGTCAGTACCGACGTAGACCACGTCCGAGTCGTTGGGGTCGATCGCCACCGCCGACGTCGGGATGTCGGGCAGGCCCGTGCCGACGTCGATCCAGGAGGCGCCTCCGTCGAGCGACTTGAAGACGTGCGAGGTGCCGAACCCCAGGAACGTCACCCATACGTGCATCGGATCGTTCGGATCGACGGCGAGGTCGGCGGGGTAGCGATCGGGGAGGATCCCGGTCACCTCGGTCCAGCTGAGGCCGTCGGTGGTGGCGAAGACGCGCGCCCGATCGGAGATCGGCGCCGTCCCCGCGTAGACGACGTCCGCGTCGGTCTTCGCGACCGCCATCGAGAGCACCGGACTACCGCTGACCAGAGGCGCTCCACCATTGGTCCAGTACCAGCTCCCGCCTTCGTTGTCGGAGCGGTACACCCTCGATCGGCCCCCGTATAGGCGCGAGTAGCTCGAGGGACACAGCACGTACGGCGCGACGAAGGCCGTGTAGTCCCCGCTATTGTCCGGAGGCGTGACATTGCTCCAGTTGTAGCCACCGTCGTACGAGCGAAGCGTGTTGAGGTAGTAGTATGCCCCGTAGATCGTCTGGGTATTCCACGGGTGGATCGCGTTCCAGGCACCATCGCCGCCGATCACCCGGCGCCACGGCTGATTGCCGTAGTACATCACCGTGAAGTTGTCCTGCAGCCCCCCCATCGCAAAGTTGATGTCGGTCGCGGAGCTGGCGAAACCGTTGTAGAACTGGCTGGTCTGGTAGCCGCCGATCAGCGACTCGAAGTTCTCGCCGAAGTCGGTGGTCTTGAAGACGCCGCCGTCGGAGGCGAAGAAGATGGTGTCCGGATCGGTCGGGTGCCAGACGGCGAAGTGGTGGTCGGCGTGCGCGTAGTTGTCACCGCCGATCGGCCCCTCCGGCGGCGAGGTTCCGAAGTACACCTCCTGCCACGACGATTTCTGCGAGAGGGTGTTGCCGCCGTTGGTCGAGCGGTAGATCTCGATCCCGCCGACGAAGAGATCCTGCGAGTCGAAGGGGCTGACCAGGACGTAGTGCGAGTACCAACCCTGGTAGGCGGGGTAGTCGGTGCTGTTGACCTTGCTCCAGCTGTTGCCGGTATTGGTCGACCGGTACAGCCCGCGGCCACCGCCGCTGTCGGCGATGCTGGCGAAGACTATGTTGGGCGAGGTCGGTGCGATGTCCAGCTGGCACTTGCCGCTCCAGCTCGAGGGCAAGCCGCTGGTCAGCTTGGTCCAGATGAATCCGCCGTCGGTCGTCCGGTAGATCCCGCGGCCGGTCGAGGAGAAGTTCCCGCAGGCGGCGAAGACGGTGTCGGGGTTCGTCGGGTGGATGCGGACATCCATCGCCATGATCACGCTGTGGACCAGGATCCAGCTCCCGCCGGCGTCGACCGACTTGTAGACGCCGTCGGTCGTCGCGGCGTAGAGGATGTTCGGGTCGATCGGGTGGATCTCGATCATCCAGACGCCCTTCGAGGCCTGGTACGTCCAGTCGAGGCTCTCGGTCCAGGTCGCACCGCCATCGGTGGTCTTGAGGATCCCCATCCCGTAGCTGCCGCGCGCGTGGCGGATCACCTCGCCGCCGTTGGTCGAGTCGTAGCTGTACGCCTCACCGGTTCCGATGTACATCACATCGGGGTCGGTCGGGTCGATCGCGATGCTACTGACCCCGAGCACGGCAAGACCGGTGTCGACGCGGTCCCAGGCGGCCGCACCGACGCCGCCGACGGTGCTCTTCCACAGGCCGCCGCTCGCGCTGCCCGCGAAGAGGATGTCGGGATTGGTGGGGTGCACCGCCAGGCAGAGGGTCCGCCCGCCGACGTTGTTCGGCCCCATCGTCTGCCACGGGCTGACCACGTCGTCGGGGCCGCCGCGGGAGAAGGACTGCAGGGCTTTCGCAGACTCGATCGCGCGCCCGAAGCCGTCGGCGGGGATGCTGTCGTTCGGGTAGGCGCGCGAGGCGCTCCAGTAGTCGAGCGCTTTCACCGCGCCGCTGGGCTCCTTCCGCTCACGGGTCTCACCGCGTCGGTCCTCGGGCGCGGCGTCCGGTTCGGGAGCCGCGTCGGGGTCCTCGTACACCCGCACCCACGGCGGGATCGGCCGGTCGGAGAGGTCGGCGACTCGCTCACCTCCGGCCCCGGGGGCCGCGGTTCGCGCCAGGAACCCGAAGGCCGCGACGACGAGGAGAACGGCGGCGAAGGACAGGAAACGGATCCACCGCGGGGATCGATTCATGGGGGCGACCTCGGGGATTCTTGAGGATTGCGGAGAGCTGGGGACCGGGGATGGCCACCGCCGGCGGGGCCCAGGACCCATGGTAACAGGCCCGAGAGAGGGGATGGGGTTCCTGGGACGAGGCCGGTTCCGTACCTTCGGGTACGCCCGTGTGGACATAATCGACTGACATCACTGCGATTACAGTCCATTCAGGGGGGTCCACCGCTTCCGCCCTGGCCTCTTTACATACCCATTAGTATCTTACCGCTCGTGAACCCGGCGAAGACAGCCGAGACGACGAGGGGCGGCGGTTAGATGCCCAGGACCTCTCCCCTCATGCCCGCGCGCCTTGCGGAGAGCGCCTTCGAGCTCTTCGGCGAGCGCGGCTTCGACGCGGTGACGATCGACGAGATCGCCTCCCACTGCGGTGTGACCAAGGGCAGCTTCTACAGCCACTACAAGTCGAAGTACGAGATCGTGAAGGCGGCGTGCGCGCACTACTACCGCACCTACCAGCAGCGCGTGCACGCCGAGCTGTCGCCGCTGACCGACCCGCTCGAGCGGCTGACCCGGCTGATCGAGCTCTCGGTCCGCACCTGCGTGATGGACGAGGGCAACCGCGTCTTCACCACCGAGATCTTCGCCCTGTCGCTGCACGACGAAGAGGTGCGAAAGGGGTGGGCGCAGTTCTACGACACGGTGCGCGAGATGTACGTCGGGCTCCTGCTGGCGGTCCAGGGCGCCGGCGAGAGCGACGTCGCCGATCCGCGGCGCGCGGTCGACCTGATGCTGGCCGCCATCGAAGGGGTGAAGATGCGCGCCGCCCTGGAGCCGCACATCTGCGACGCGGAGGAGCAGCGGTCGATCGTCGACGGGCTGCTCGGAATCCTCGTCGGCGAACGACGAGCCGGCCGCGAGGCCGGTGCGAAGACGACCTGAACAGGAGCGAGACGATGTCCGAAGAGAAGCAACCCGCGCAATCGAGTTCCGCCACCCGCCGCGACTTCCTCAAGAGCTCGGCAGCCGGCGCCGCGGCGCTGAGCGGCCTGTCCCTCGCTGGCAGCGCCCACGCCGCCGGCGACGACACGATCCGCATCGGCCTGATCGGTTGCGGCAGTCGCGGCTCCGGAGCGGCCGCGCAGGCCCTGGAGGTCGGGCCCTACGTCAAGCTCGTCGCGATGTACGACGTCTTCGAGGATCGCCTCCGGGGCGGCAAGGAGGCGATCACCGGCGCCCGGCCCGGGCAGGTCGAGGTCGACGACGACCACTGCTTCACCGACTTCGATGGATACAAGCACGTGATCGAGGCATCCGACGTGGTGCTGATCGCCTGCGCCTCGAAGTTCCACCCGATGTACGCCGAGGCGGCGATCGAGGCGGGCAAGCACGTCTTCGTCGAGAAACCCCACGGCATCGACCCGGTCGGCGTGCAGCGGATGCGGGCCGCCTGCGAGCTCGCCAGGGAGAAGGGCCTCAGCATCGTCTCCGGGCTCCAGAGCCGGTACCACCGCGGCTGGCAGGAGACGGTGAAGCGGATCCACGACGGGGCGATCGGCGACATCGTCGCCATGCAGTCGATGTTCTTGCGCGGTCCCTACCGCGTGTACACCCGCGAGAAGGGGTTGACCGAGACGCAGTACCAGTTCCGAAACTGGTACCACTTCCGCTGGCTCTCCGGCGACGACGTGACCCAGTCGCTGGTGCACAACGTGGACCGGATGTCCTGGGTGATGAAGCAGGAGATGCCGACCTGGTGCTTCGGTCTGGGTGGGCGCTCCTCCTCCTTCGGGGAGCAGCACGGCGACATGTTCGACCACCACACGGCGGTCTACGAGTACGCGAGCGGCGCCCGGATGTACGCGCTCTGCCGGACCCAGACTGGCTGCTACAACAACGGCGGCGACATCATCATGGGCACGAAAGGGACGTGCCACCTGCACCAGTGCAAGATCGAGGGAGAGACGAACTGGAAGTTCCGCGGCGACCACAACAACCCCTACTTCGAGGAGCAGAAGGCGCTGATCGACGCGGTCCGCGAGGGGAAGCCGGTCAACAGCGGAGATTACATGTGCGACAGCACGATGATCGGCGTGCTCGGTCAGGTCGCCTGCTACACCGGGGAGCCGACGAAGTGGGACGACCTCGCGAAGTCGGAGCTCGAGTTCGGGCCCTCGCCCGACGGGTCTTCCTTCGAGACGGAACCGCCGAGCGTGCCCGAGGAGCGGTCGGGGGACTACCCGCTGCCCTTCCCCGGGATCACCAAGTTCGGATAGGAGCTGCAATCATGCATCGTGCTCACCACGCGTTCTCGATCTTGCTCGCCGCGATGCTCATCCTGGCGGGCGAGGTCGCAGCGCAGCGCGGTACGACCCCGCCGAAGAAGCGTGTCCTGATCATCACTGGCGAGGACTACGCGGGGCACCGCTGGCAGGAGACGACACCGGCCCTGAAGGCCGCGATCGACGCCGATCCGCGGCTGGCGGTCGAGGTCTTCCAGGAGCTGAAGTCGCTGGGCGAGAAGGACCTCTCGCCGTATGCGGCGGTGGTACTGCACTTCAAGAACTACGACCCCGCGGTTCCCGGGCGCGCCGGTTTCGACGCACTCGAGGAGTTCGTCGAGCGGGGCGGCGGGATGGTGCTGGCGCACTTCGCCTGCGGCGCGTTCGAGGAGTTCAAGGCCGACTACGAGCAGCTCGTCGGCCGCGTCTGGTTCGGGGCGACGCCGCCGCCGGGCAAGGCCCAGCACGATCCGCACGGCCCCTTCAAGGTGTCCCCGCGAGGGGACCACCCGGTGGTGCGCGGGCTCGAGCCCTTCGAGACGACCGACGAGCTCTACACCTGCCTCGAGGGTGACGTGCCGATCGAGATGCTGGCCGAGGCGGTCTCGAAGCGCGACGGCGAGATCTATCCGATGGCCTTCGCGCTGGAACCCGGCGAGGGCCGCGTCTTCCACTGCGTGCTCGGACACGACGTCGCTGCGATCGAGAACGAGGGTGTCGCCGAGCTCTACCGCCGCGCGACCGCCTGGGCGGCAGGGCTGGAGCCGGTCGCGAGGGAGAAGGCGCCCTGGACCTTCACCAGCATGCCCGACTTCCTCAACGTCGACACGACCTTCCCCCAGCCCGGCTGGGAGCCGGCGCTCTCCTTCATCCTCGAATCGGTCCGCGCGGAGAACCCCGAGTTCCTCCTCGTCGCCGGCGACCTGGTGATGGGGCACTGGTCGTCCGAGGAGCTGATCGCCGAGCACGCGCCGATCTACTACCGCGCCTGGGTCGAGCGGATGAACCGGCACGGCCTGCGCTTCTACACCGCGATCGGCGACCACGAGCTCGGCGACAACCCCTGGCCGCCGAAGCGCGCCGCGCTGGTGCCGAGCCTGCGCGCCGCTTTCCGTGACCACCTCGCGATGCCGCGCAACGGCCCGCCGGGGCTGGAGGGCACCGCGTTCTGGTGGCGACACGGAGGTGCGCTCTTCGTCGCCGTCGACGTCTTCGAGCCCTGCGATCCCGGCCCCGAGGGGGTGATCACGGCCAAGGTGACCGGCGCGCAGCTCGAGTGGCTGCGGAAGGTCCTCCGGGAGAACGCCGACGCTCGCCACAAGATCGTCATGGGCCACACGCCGATCCTCGGGCCCGTGCGCGAGTGGAGCTCCAGCGGCCTGATGCTGGAAGGCGGCCGCGAGTCCCCGCTGTGGAAGACGATGGCCGAGCACGACGTCGACCTCTACCTCTGCGGCGAGGTCCACACGATCACCTGCCACGAGCGCGACGGGGTCCAGCAGATCGCCCACGGTGGGTTGATCGGATACAACACCCGAACGAGCTACCTCGTCGTGCAGGTGTACGATGACCGTCTCGAGCTGGAGCTGAAGGAGATCGACCTGATCCCCAGCGGCGAGAAGCTCTGGCAGGTCGGCAACAACCGCCCGCTCGAGAACGTGCGGATCCCCGAGGAATCGCGAGCGGCGGGCTTTCAGACCGTCGGTCGCCTGACCATCGACAAGCGGGGGGGGAAGAAGCGATTCACCGGCGCCGACGGCTGGTTCCTGCCACGCTACGAGCCGAAGGCACCGGAACGGTACCGTCCCTACGGAGAGAGCGCCCCGCCGTGGGTCACCGTCGACCCGAAACCCGAACGAGAGAAGCAACCCCGAAAGGAAGGACACTGACATGAAGATCGGATTCCACACTGACGCGTTCAACTCCTCGGCGTTCAGCTTCGAGAAGGCGCTCGCCTGGGCGCAGGCGAACGACGTGCACTACATCGAGCCGGGCCTGATCGACGGCGTCTCCTGGATCCACGGGCTGGGCTACTTCCCTCACGTCGCGCTCTACGAGGATCCGGCGATGTTACGGCGCAAGATGGAGAGCTACGGCGTGCAGTTCAGCCAGGTCGACGCGGCGTTCCCGCTGTCGGGGAAGGACGGGCCGTCGCTGGGCCTGCCCTACGTGCTCAAGTCGATTCCGTGGGCGCGCCACGCCGGCTGCTCACGCGTCGCGACCACCGACGGGATGGCCCCGCCGGTGGGGATGACCGACGACGAGGCGATGGACTCGATGAAGCGCATCTACGAGCAGATCGTCGAGTGCGCCGCGGCCTACGACGTGACCGTCACCATCGAGGTGCACGGGCACTTCACCACTGACCCCGATCGCGTCGAGCAGATGCTCGCCTTCGTCGACTCGCCGCACCTGGCGATGAACTTCGACAGCGGCAACACCTTCATCGCCGGCCGCGACCCGGTCGCCTTCTGCGAGCGTTTCCTGGACAAGATCGCGCACGTCCACGTCAAGGACGTCAGCAAGTCGATGGCCGACGCGATGCGAGGCAAGGACACCGGGATCGCGATCAGCCAGTGCGCGATCGGCGACGGCGTCAACGCCGATAACATCAAGACGTGTCTCACCAGGCTGCGTGACCACGGCTTCGACGGCGTGCTCAGCCTCGAGTGCGAGGGCCAGGGCGGGCCGATGATCGAGAAGTCGCTCGCCTGGGTCCGCGGCACGCTGAAGGAGCTCGGCATCCCGGAGGAGCGGGCATGAAGCTCACGCGGAGGACCTTCCTCGGGACCTCGGCCGCCGCTCTCGCCACCTTGACCTCCAGCTCCACCGTGAAGGCGAACCTCACGCGGATCAAGCGCATCGTCCTCCTCGCCGGCCCGCCCAGCCACTCCTACGGCGGGCACGAGCACCCGGCGGGCTGCCGGCTGCTCGCCGATCGGCTCAATCGAGCCGACGGAATCGTGGCCAGGGCGATCGTCGGCTGGCCCGAGGACGAGAGCGTGCTGAAGGACATCGACGCGTTGATCGTCTTCGGCGACGGCGACTCGCACCACCCGCTCAACGGGCACTTCGACGAGCTCGAGCCGATGGCCGAACGCGGGGTGGGACTCGGATTCCTCCACTACGCGCTGATCGTCGAGGGCGAGAAGCCGCACCGGCAGCTACTCGACTGGATCGGCGGCGTCTACGAGCTGAACTGGTCGGTCAACCCGCACTGGGTCGCCAAGGTGAGGCAGCTCCCCGAGCACTCGATCACGCGCGGCGTCGAGCCGTTCACCATCGACGACGAGTGGTACTACCACATGCGCTTCCGGCCGAAGATGAAGGGCGTCACGCCGCTGCTCAGCGCGCGGGCGACAAAGAAGTCCCTCTCGCGCCCCGACGGTCCGCACTCGGGCAATCCTCACGTGCGCGAGGCGGTCAGGAAGAAGCAGCCGCAGCACCTCGCCTGGTGCACCGAGCGCGAGGACGGCGGGCGCGGCTTCGGCTTCACCGGTCTGCACTGGCACTGGAACTTCGCGCACGACGGTTTCCGCACCTTCCTCCTGAACGCGTGCTGCTGGCTCGCCGGAGCACGGATTCCCGAGAGGGGTTTTCCCTCGGAGCGGCCGACCCTCGACGAGCTGATCGAGGGGATCGGCGCGCCGCCGGAGGGGTGGAAGCGCGAGAGCGCCCAGAAGCTGATCGACCACTGGGGTCGGTCCTGACCGCGAAGGAGCCACCGTCATGCGCCTCGGCATCAACCTTCTCCTCTGGACCGGCCACGTCGGCGAAGAGCATCGGCCGCTGCTCGAGACCCTCGCCGGGATCGGCTACGACCTGGTCGAGATTCCGGTGATGTCGGGCGAGGTCGCCGAGTACGCGCGCATCGGCTCGTGGCTCGACGAGCTCGGGGTCGCGCGCAGCAGCTCGATGGCCTTCACCGACCCCGCCGCCGACCCGGTCAGCCCCGACCCCAACGTCCGCCGCGCCGCCTTCGTCCAGCTGCGCTGGCAGATCGAGTGCGCGGCGGCGCTGGGCGCGACCAAGGTGATCGGGCCGATGTTCCAGACGCTCGGCCGTTTCAGCGGCGAGGGGCCGACCGAGGAGGAACTCGATCGCGTCGTGGAGCTCTTGACCGCCGTCGCCCCCGAGGCCCGGCGGGCGGGGGTCACCCTGGTGATCGAACCGCTCAACCGCTTCGAGTGCTACGTCTGCAACACCGCTGCCGCCGCGGCCGAGCTGGCTCGCCGCGTCGACAATCTCTCGGTCGGGGTGATGGTGGACACGTTCCACGCCAACATCGAGGAGAAGGACACGACCGCGGCGCTCGCCGCGGCCGGTGACCACCTCGTCCACGTCCACGCCAGCGAGAGCGACCGGGGAACCCCGGGAACCGGCCAGGTCGACTTCCCCGGTGTCTTCCGCGAGCTCGGGGAGCTCGGCTACGAGGGCGACGTGGTGATCGAGGCGTTCGGCCGCGCGGTCCCCGAGCTGGCCGCCGCGACTCGCATCTGGCGCGACACCTTCAGCTCGCCGGAGGAGCTCGCGCGCGAGGGCTGGGCGTACCTCGACGGCCTGAGACGGAAGCTCACCGGCTGCTGAGCTTCAGGACTCCGCCAGCGTCCGCTCCGGCTCGGCGAGCCCCTCCTCGAAGCGCCGCAGCCAGTCGGCGACGTCGATCCCGTCGACCAGCGCGTGGTGCGCCTCGATCGAAACGGGCATCGAGACGAGGCCCTGGTCGGTCTCGCCGCACTTGCCGAAGACGATCTTCGGCACCGAGTCCTTCGCGGGCAGCCGGCGGGCGTGTGCGATCGAGGTGAAGCATACCCAGGGCAGCACCGACCCGTGGATCAGGTCGTCGCGTTCCCAGAGATCCTCGAGCGGCTTCGAGGGATCGCGGACCCGCTCGAGGGTCTGCTCCGCCCCGCGGCGGAAGACCCCGAACTCCTCGGCCCAGTCGAAGTAGCCGAAGCGGAAGGAGCGATCCTCCATCGCCACCGTCGTACCCATGAACAGGCGATCGTGCACCCACACCCGTTTCCCGCGCAGCCGATAGCGCAGCGGCTCGGTCCCGTTGCAGGCCCGCAGGCAGAGGTACAGGTACGCGAGGAAGAAGGAGATCTCCCGCTCCCGGCAGAAGCGCCGCGTCTCGGTGACGTCGACCTCGGCACAGACGTTGAAGAACGGCTGCTCGTACTGGAGAAAGAAGTGAAAGACGGAGGCTCGCGGCCAGGTATCGAGGTCGAGAAAGCGGCCCGCGTCTTCCCGGTGGTCGAGGGGCATCGAGAGCTCCTTCGGTCAGGGGGACAGACGCGGGCCGCTCGGTGACGACGGGGACGGTTCAGGGCCAGACGAATCCGGAGAGATACCAGGCGTAGTCGTCCTGGCTGAACCCGAACTTCGCCGTGAGATCACCCTCCGGAGTCTTGAAGGTGACTCGTGTTCGCCCTTCGTCGCCCTCGGTGGTGGTGTACTCGCCGAGCTCGGGGAAGTTGCCCTTCCAGCCTTCCTTGGCGACCCTGTCCCGCACCTTCGCGATCATGCTCGTCGCGCTCTCGCTGAAGAACAGGGGACGAAGCGAGTCGGGATTGGAGTTGGCCCAGAGGGTCTTCAGCTGCTCGGCGCGTTTCTCGATCGGTGGCGAGCTGGTCCGAAGATCGTAGATGTACCACTTGTTCGGCCCCTTCTCGAACTGCCAGAGGGCGGTCACCTCGCCGCCTTCCCCGAACTTCAGGGTGGACTCGCCGGTCGGGATGGGCTTGCTCATGGCCGCCGTGATCTCGGCGGAATGCTCGGTGATGGCGGGGAAGTCGTCCTCCCAGCCCCACTGGTCGACCATCTTCTCCAGCTTCCTGTCGAACAGCGAGCGTGCATTCGGGTGGTAGTACGACCTGATCGCACCGAGATCCCCCGATCCCCAGTCCGCCGCCAGGCCCGCGTTCACCACGTTGAGGTCCTTCTCCCCCTTGTCGGACCACGGCGCGACGTTGAAGGCGTGCAGGAAGAAGGCGGCCGCCCCGAGGGCCAGGACCACGGCCATGGCGATCCAGACCATCTTGGAGCTGTCCCGGGCGCCGTGGGAGTGCCGGAGCCGATCGCTGGCCCGGCGACGGCCGTCGTCCTCGTCCTCGTCCTCGTCGTCGTCATCGTCGTCGTCGCGCCCGCGCCGTCCACGCCGACCGCGGCGGTAGCGGGGCTCCTCCTCCTCTTCTTCCTCTTCGTCGTCCTCCTCGTACTCGTCCTCCTCCCACTCGTCCTCGTCGTCGAAGTCCTCTTCTTCCTCGTCGTAGACGCTCACGGTGCCGCCGCACGCCTTGCAGCGGTAGGTACGATCCGCACTGGGGACCTTGTAGACCTTGCCGCAGTCCTCACAGGTGCCCTGGATTGCCTCTTCTGTCATGATCCGTTCCTCGACTTCCTTCGCTGGGGTACGAGTGCGGGCCCCTGGCCGCTCCGGGAGACGGTTCCGGACAGCCCGCGGGGCAGGACGATCTCGCGGCGGTGAGTATAGCCGATCGGAGACCGCCGCCGCGATGTCGGCGCCGGGGGCGGCTCCGGAATCCGCCCGGTTCTCGGATGCCCGCGGCCCGGGGGGCGAGGATCCGGCCGCGGAGGTACACTCGACCGGTCCCCATCCCCGGCATCGAGGTGACCTGATGATCCACCGCGGACTCCCCGCTCTCGGCCTGGCCGTCGCCCTCTCGGCCGCTCTCGGCTTCACGCAGGGGGTGACGACGTCCCCCGCCGGCGGCCACGCGCCGACCGATGCCCAGGAGTGCCCCGCGCTGCGGCGGATCGGCTACTTCATCGAGTGGGGCGTCTACGCGCGGAACTACCACCCGCTGGACATCCCCGCCGACAAGGTCACGCACATCAACTACGCCTTCGCCAACATCGGGAGCGACGGGCGGATCCAGATCGGCGATCCATACGCGGCGATCGACAAGTACTACCCGGGGGACGTCTGGAACCAGCCGTACCGCGGCGCCTACAACCAGCTCAACAACGTCCTGCGCGCGCAGTACCCGCACATCACGACGTTCATCTCCGTCGGCGGCTGGACCTGGTCGGGGCGCTTCTCCGACGTGGCGCTCACCGCGCAGTCGCGCGCCACCTTCGCCGCCTCCTGCGTCGACTTCATCCGCACCTACAACTTCGACGGCGTCGACATCGACTGGGAGTATCCGGTCGGCGGCGGGCTGCCCGGCAATACCAGCCGACCGGAGGACAAGCAGAACTACACACTGCTGATGCTGGAGCTGCGCCACCTGCTCGACCTGGCGGGCGCGGCCGACGGGCGTCGCTACCCGCTGACGATCGCGGCGGCGGCGGGCTACGACAAGATGGCCAACTACGAAATGGCCGAGATCGCGGTGCCGCTCGACTGGGTCAACGTGATGACCTTCGACTTCCGTGGAGCCTGGGACCTGAGCCTGACCGCGCACCATGCGGCGCTCTACTCCAACCCCGCCGACCCCGCCACACCGGAGATCGCCACGCGCTACAATACCGACTGGGCGATGACCGGCTGGGCGGCCGCCGGCGTGCCGCGCGAGAAGCTGGTGCTCGGCGTGCCCTTCTACGGCCGCGCCTGGGGCGGCGTGCCCGCGACCGACGGCGGCCTCTTCCAGCCGGGGACACACGTGCCGCCCGGGACCTGGGACGACTGGGCCTCGGGGGACACCGGGGTCAACGAGTTCTGGGAGATCGAGCAGCTGGAGAGCGATCCGCAGTACACCAAACACCGGGATTCGATCTCCTGGGTGCCCTGGCTCTACTCGGCACAGGTCGAGGGCGGCCACTTCATCGGCTACGACGACGCGGAGTCGGTGCGCCGCAAGACGAGCTACATCGAGCAGCAGGGTTTCGGCGGCGTGATGTTCTGGGAGTTCAGCGCCGACAGGAATCAGGTCCTGATCGGTGTGATCGATCAGTACCTGCGGCGGTAGGGGCTGATCGGGGATGAGGCGACCGTGCGTAGCGCTCCAGGAGGGTGAGTGAGAGCATCCGTTCGTCCCCCAGGCCACTTTTCGGTGTAACTTGAGAGTTCACCCGTTCCTCTTTCTTCGCCGCGTGAGTCATCGTGAAGATCCGATCCAGGTCCAGTCTTGCCATCGCCATCACCGGCTCCCTGCTCCTCGTCCCCGATCGAGTCCTCGCCAGTGATCATCTCCACGAGCTCTTCCCCGCGGACGGCGCCGCGCTCGATCGCTTCGGCCACAGCGTCGCGATCGACGGGTCTCTTCTGGTTGCGGGCGCCATCTGGCACGCCGACACCACGAGCAAGGCCGGCGCCGCCTACGTCTTCGACGCCTCGACGGGACAGGAGCTTCTGAAGCTGGTCTCTTCCGATGGGGCGCCATCCGACTGGTTCGGCGTCTCCGTGTCGATCGACGGCGGCCGGATCGCGGTCGGCGCTTCCGAGGACGACGATCATGGAGGGCAGTCGGGGTCGGTCTACGTGTTCGATGCGGCCACTGGAGCGGAGCTGCTCAAGCTCACCGCCAGCGACGGCGAGGCGGTCGACCGGCTCGGTCGCGTCGTGGCGATTCACGGGAACCACGTCCTGGCCGGCGCCTCCGGGGACAACCACGCGGGGGCACTGTCGGGCTCGGCGTACCTCTTCGACGCGACGACCGGCCAGCAGCTCCACAAGTTGACCGCCGACGACGCCGAGGCGAACGCCTGGTTCGGGAACAGCGTGGCGATTCACGGCAATCTCGCGCTGGTCGGCAGCTACAACGACGACGAGGTCAGCTACGCGGCCGGCGCGGCCTACCTCTTCGATGTCTCCACCGGACAGCAGATCTTCAAGTGGACCGCGCCCGACGGCCACGTGCAGCAGTTCCTGGGCTGGAGCGTCGCGATCGACAGGGATCGTGCCGTCGTCGGGGCAGTGCTCGATGACGACCACGGTGTCATGACCGGAGCGGCCTATCTCTTCGACCCCGTCACCGGTCAGCTCATCGACAAGATGGCGGCTTCCAATGCACATCGCGGCGGCTTCTACGCCAAGAGCCTCTCCATCGGAGGTGGGCGTTGCGTGGTCGGCGCGGGGACTTTCGATCCGGGGCGGGCGTACCTGCTGGAAGCGACGACGGGCCACGAGCTGCTCCTCCAGCAACCGTCCAATGGCGTACTCGGTGACGATTACGGCTGGGCCGTCGGCGTTTCCGCGGACTATCTGGTCGTCGGGGCGCCCGAGAGGAACTTCGTCGGCACCGAGTCGGGCGCGGTCTACGTCTACGCGCTGCCCTCCGCACCGGGGATCGGCTTCTGCACTGGAGACGGGACAGGCACCGCCTGTCCCTGCAGCAATCCCGGAAGCCCGGACGAGGGGTGCGCCAACTCCGGCGGCTCCGGCGCACGAGTTTCCGCGATCGGTTCCAATGGGGTGGCGGCCGACGATCTGTTCGTCGTCGCCGATGGCCTGCGACCCGCTCAGCCCGCGCTTCTCTTCGCCGGCGAGGATGTTGTGGCCGGTGGGCTGGGCGCCCCCTTCGGGGACGGCTTGCGCTGCGCGGGAGGAGCGGTGACACGCCTCGGCGTCCAGGTGCCCGACGTCGCCGGCGCAACGGGCTGGGGGCCGGGGCTGTCCGGGGTCGGCGGCTGGAACGCCGGTGACGATCGTCACTTCCAGGTCTGGTACCGCGATCCGGGTGGACCCTGTTCCTCGGACTTCAACCTGACTGGCGGTCTGTCGGTGACGTTTGCTCCGTGACCGGCGGGTCAGCCTCGCAGCAGGCCGGGGAACAGGCGCCGGGCGTTGGCGGTGGTGACCTCGCACACCTCCTCGAGGCCCACGCCCTTCAGCGCGGCGAGGTCGGTCGCGGCGCAGCGCACGAAGGTCGGCTCGTTGTTGCGGCGCCGCGAGCCGCGGATCAGGTACTCGGCGGCGGGCAGCTCGAGGACCTCTCCGTCGCTCAGGACCTCGAAGGTGAGTCGCGGGTAGCGTTCTTCGATCAGCTCCAGGTAGCGCGCCTTGCGCTTCGCGGCGATCCAGTCCTGTAGCACGCCCTTGCTCATTCTCTCCGGCGGTTCCAGGCCCTCGACGGCCTCCCCGGCCGCCTTCCAGAGGCCGACGAAGGGGCTGTGGTACGGCGAGTCGGTCTCGATCACCATCGAACCGAGGTCGATGGCGCGCGCCGGGGCGCGGAACGACTCGCGGTAGCCGACCGACGAGGGGACGGAGACGGTGCAGCCGCGGCCGGCGGATTCGACGGCTTCGTCCACGGTGCCCGCGAAGCAGTGCAGCATGACTCGTTCGGGCGGCATCTCGCTGGCGGCGAGCTGCGCGAGGATGTCCGGGTAGGCGTCGCGACCGTGGATCACCAGCGACAGGCCGGTCTCCACGGCGAGATCGATGCTCGCCTGAAAGAGTGCGCGCTGCGTCTCGACGCACTCCACGAGCTCCGGTTCGCGCATCAGCGACTCGCGGTTCTCCCGCATCTCACGGGCGATCTCCTTGTCGCGCAGCCCACGGTCGCGCAGGAAGTTGTGCAGCGGCCAGTAGTAGTCGAGCCCGACCTCGCCGATGGCGACGATGCGCCCTTCCGCCGCGAGGGCCCGGGCGGTGCGGGTCGCGTCGGCGATGATCTCCTGCTGCTCAGCGGCCGGGAGCGCCGCGGTGGGCGGCATCAGGCCGAAGGAGACGCCGGCGACCGCGTCGTGCCGGTCGGAGATCCGTTCGATCTCCTCCAGCGGCAGCTCCATCCCGCCATCCTCGTAGAAGATCGAGAAGACCGCCCCGGCGACCCCGAAACGATCGCACCGCGCCAGGATCCGGTCGAGGCCGAATCCGTCGTGGGCGAGCTGATGCCGGTAGGCGTGGGCGTGGCAGTCGACGACGGCGGGGAAGCTCATGGCGAGATCCTCCCCGGACGCTCGCGCCCTGTCCAGCCCCCGCCGTACGGAGTCAGGGGGTCCAGGTCAGCGTCAGGCCGTTCGTCAGGTTGAACTGGCTGCCGCATGGCGATCCCGCGGGGTCACGGTACCAGTACTGGTATCGGCGTGTATCGCCAGGGGCGACGCCGCCCGTGACCCCGATGTCGATACCCGTAGAGCCGACCTGACCGCTACCGTCGGCGAAGCGGACGCCGAGGCGGACGACCGCTCCCCCCGCGCAGCGCAAACCGTCGCCGAAGACGTTTCCGGAGCCGCCGTTGACCGCGTTGTCACCCTGGAAGAAAAGCCCGGGCTCACCGGTCGGGAGACCGACGGCGGTCATCACGAGGTCGGCGGCGAGGAGGCTCGACGAGCCGGCTGCATCGAGCGCGGCGCCCCCCGGCGACGAACCGTTGGCGCAACCCGCCTGGCCGCTCGCCACGCTCCCGTCGTTGTCGTTGCCGCAGGGGCAGGGCGTGCCCTGACCGTCTCCGAAGCAGAAGGGGACAGCGGGAGAGAGGTCGAGGTCGAAGACGTACGCCGCGCCGGCGTAGGGCGTGCCGTCGTCGTTCTGATCACCGTTCACGCCGGTCGCGGCGCTGTCCTCGCCGGGCGCCCCAACCACGATCGTGTCGCCCGAAACCGACACCGAAAGGCCGAACCAGTCAATGGGATCGGTGTTCGACGCTTTCAGATACGCCTCCTGACTCCAGGTCGTTCCGCTCCGCACGAACACATACGCGGCGCCAGCACCGCTGGCCCCGTTCACGGTCTGGTTGCCGTTGATCCCGGTGGCCGGGCTGTCCTCGTGCGGTGCACCCACCACGATCGTGTCGCCACAGATCGACGCCGATTGGCCGAAGCGGTCACCAGGATCGGTGTTGGACGCCTTGAGGTACGCCTGCTGGCTCCAGGTCGTCCCGTTCCGCACGAACACGTACACCGCGCCTGCGTCCGCGGCGCTGTTGTCGCTCTCATCACCCCCCACGCCGGTGGCACCGCTGTCTTCCTCGTGCGATCCCACCACGATCGTGTCGCCACAGATCGACAGCCTCCTGCCGAACTCGTCGCCTGCGTCGGAGTTGAAGGCCTTGAGATAGGCCTGCTGGCTCCAGGTCGTCCCGTTCCGGACGAACACGTACGCCGCGCCTGCACTCGAAGCGCTGTTGTCTCCCTGGTCGCCATCCACCCCGTCGGCATCGCTGTCCTCCCAGTGCGCTCCGATCACGACCGTGTCGCCGGAAATGGCTGCGCCGTAGCCGAACAGGTCTTCCACGTCGGGATTCGAGGCCTTGATGTAGGCCTGCTGTGCGATCGGATCGACCGTCAGCGGGTAGCGCGCCCCGAGCTCGTCGATCGAGAGTCGTAGTCCGAGGTCGCTGCGATCGAAGCGCGCTTTCAGCTCCCGACCCTCGGCGTCGAGGACAGTGAGCCCCGTGTAGGTGAGGACAGCGGTGCTCTGCTCGTCCAGGAATCGGACGTCGCGTCCGCCGGCGGTCACTTCCGGCCGCAGGCCGCCGCGAATCGACAGATTCAGGATCAGCTGCGCCAGCTCGCTCCCACCCTCCCGCGGCGGTCGCCGGTGGACCGTGAATCCGTGTTCGAGGCCGCGCCGGTCATTCTCGTACCACTCATCGAGGCACTCGTCCCACTCGTAGACCACGCGTTTCCCCTCGGCGCTCGTGCCGGAGGGAACGGTCACTGCCCGTTCGTGACCGGCGAAGCCGTAGCTCGAGAGCTCCAGCCCCCAGGTCCAGTCGCCCGAGTCGGGCTCGGTGCGGAAGCCACGGCCATCGAAGTCCGTCCGCCAGCGCTGCCCGGGGTTGCGGGCCCGATAGCCCCCATCGACGCGCCGAGCCGCGTGACGCTCCGCTTCGTACGCCGCCCGGAGGCCGGTGCAGTCTTTGCGCGCGAGTCCTTCGGGGGGTGCGGCCGTCCCGCTGAGTCCACCCGAGGCCCTGGCCGGGGTCGCGCTGATGAGAAGGAACATCACGGAGCATTGCAGGGTGTGGAAGAGCATGATCGGGTCCTCGATCGAGTGATAGGGAAGGACAAGATGTCAGGGTGAACGATCCCCGACTCGGTGGAACGGGAGGCCCACTTCATGGACCGCCCTGCCCCGCACGGTCACGGAGCCCAGGTCACCACCAGTCCGTTCGAGGCGTTGAAGTCGGCGCCGCATGGAGAACCGTTCGGGTTGCGGTACCAGCACTGGTAGTGCTTGGTATCACCGGGGGCGATGTTGCCCGCCTTGGTCGAGATGGGGTCGGGGTAGCCGGAGGTGTCCGAGGCTCCGGCGGCGTCGGAGAAGCGGACTCCCAGGCGCCGAAGAGAACCACCGGCACATCGGAGACCGTCACCCCAGACGCTGCCGGGGGAAAGGTCGTTGTCCGCCTGAAAGTAGAGCCCGCTGTTGCCCGGTTCGAGACCGGTGCAGGAGAGAACCAGCGTGTCGGCGGAGAGGCTGGCCGACCCGTGACCGACCAGCTTCGCGCCGGAGGCGAAGACGCCGTTGGCGCACCCCGAACCGGGGACGCTCTCATCGTTCGCATTGCCGCAGCCGCATGGCGTCCCGCTCCCGTCTCCGAAGCAGTAGGAATCGTATTCCCCGAAGAGGTCGATGCGGAACGCCCCGCTCGTCCCGTCGGCGAGCACTGCTTCGAAGACCACCCAGCGGCCGTTGTCGGAGATGTGGAATTCGAGGTGGGAGTTGCCCACGTTGGCGACGACCACTCCGCCGATCGTCGTGACTCCGTCCTGAACGAGCAGGCGGTCGTCGAGGAAGATCGCGTAATGGTAGATACCGCCGGAGTCCTGCCAGCGCCCCGCCCAGAGGACTCGCCCGGTGTCCGCGATCTCGAGGTCACCGGTGAAGAGATCGAATTGGTAGGGAGCGATGGCGGGTAGCGAGTCGCCCTTCTGGATGAACTTGGCGCCGTTCCGGCTGATCAGTGAGTTGACTGCGAAGTCCCCCCAGACGCTTCCCTTGAGAACATGGTCCCCGCGGTTGTTCAGTGACAGCGCGCCGCTGGAGCCGAGAGACCGCCAATGCAGGCCCACGGGGCTTGGTGTGCTCTCCTCGGCGACGAGCGTGTCGTCGATGTAGACCACGTCGTTGTAGTCCCCATTGCAGGGCTCCTGACACATGCGCCCCGATTCATGCAACCATCCGCTCAT
>CAZCAC010000101.1:0-31035 GCA_964496575.1 uncultured Planctomycetaceae bacterium
AGATCTACACCGAGTACGGCGGCTTCACCACGGGGACGTCTCGACTCGAGGGTCACCGGCACCGCGTATCGGGCATGCCCGAGGAGCCGTTCATCATCCGAGCGAGTCTCGCCGGCCGCTCATATCGCCAGGAGCACGACCCCTCTCGCGACGAGGCTCGGGTGGTGGTTCCCGTGCATGGACGCGTGGTCGGTCTGATCGACGGGGCTTCGACGGTCGGTCGCGCGGGACGGTTCCGTATCGTCCTCGCCCCGCAGGATGCGGAAGACGCGAGAGCCATCGGGGAGAGCCGGGACTCGGCCCCCGATCTGCGCCTCGAGCTGCCGGTCGTCCACCCCGGCGCGTACGAGGCCACGCTCAGCTACCAGCCCACGAAGGACGAGGAGGCCGCCGGAAGCGAGCAGCTGTCGTCAGCGCCGGTAACGATCACCGTCGAGGCGGGGCGGGAGACCGAGGTCCGGCTCGTGCTACCCGCCGGCGGTGGGTTCTGATCTACTCGGAGTCACGGCAACCAGACCACCTCCAGGCCGTTGGACGCATTGAAGTCGTTCACCCCCAGCCCGCACGGCGGATTCACCGTGGTCCGGTACCAGCACTGATAGCGCTTGGTATCGCCGGCCAGGACGTTGCCCGCCTTGACCGAGATCGGCGTCGCCCAGGCTGAGGTGTCGGAAGCACCGTTCGCGTCGGCGAAGCGCACCCCGAGCCTCTTCAGCTGACCGCCGGCGCACTGCAGGCCGTCGCCCCAGACGTTGCCGGGGGAGAGGTCATTGTTGGCCTGGAAGTAGAGCCCCGAGTTGTTCGGCTCCAGGTGAATGGTGCTCAGCACCAGCGTGTCGTTGCTGACGCTGGCCACGCCGCTGCCGGTCAGCTGGGCGCCGGAAGCGAAGACTCCGTTGTCACACCCCGCGCCGGGCAGGCTGCCGTCGTTGTCGTTGGCGCAGGGGCACGGCGTGCCGCTGCCGTCGCCGAAGCAGTAGGCGAGGAAGTCGCCGCCGGGCGCGGCGTACGCGCCGGTGTTGTAGCCGTCGAACTGGTAGGTCGGCCACCAGTACGCCGCCGGCGTCGAGGCCCCGGCCTGGTCGACCGAGATGACCGAATCGAACGCCGCCGCGGCGATGATCTCGATCAGGCCGTCCCCGTCGGGATCGCCCAGCGCCGGGCTCGGCGTGAAGGTTCCGCTGTGGCTCTGGTCGCTGAGAGCGATCGGGAAGCCAGTGGCCACCGACCCATCCGCGTTCAAGGCGTAGAGGTTGTTCTTCACCTTGACCACGATCTCCGCCTCGCCGTCCCCGTCGATATCGCCGGTGACCGGCGTGTTGTTGAGGTTGCCGCTCGAGCTCTGGACGATCGTCACCGGGAACCCGGCGACGGTCGTGCCGTCGTGGTGCAGCGCGTGGATCTCCTCGCCGTAGGGAGACGTGTGCCAGCCGCCCTGCACGATCTCGAGGTCGCCGTCGAGGTCGAGGTCGGCCACCGACGGGCTGGACATGCGAATGTAGGGGATCTGCAGCGGCCAGCCGCTCTCGAGGTTGCCGTTGTGGTCCCAGACGTACATGAAGTCGGTCCCGCTCTTGTTCCAGCAGCTCCCGATCAGCTCCATCGTGCCGTCGCCGTCGAGGTCGGCGAGCGCGGGCGCGGCCTTCACCGAACCGGAGGTCGCCACCGGGAAACCCGCGACCACGGTTCCATCGTGGTGCCAGCCGTAGACCTCGTCGGTGGCGGAGCCGGGGCCGAGGTACCCACCGGCGAAGACCTCCAGGTCGCCGTCGCCGTCGATGTCCCCCACCGTGGCGGTGGTCAGGCTGTTGGTCCCCGAGACGGGGAACCCGGCGACCGACGTACCGTCGTGGTGATACGCGCGCATCTGGTTGTTGCTCGCGGCGAGGATCTCGAGATCGCCGTCGCCGTCGAGGTCCACCACCGTGGTCCCCTGGTAGATCGACATCGACAGCGGCCAGCCGGGGTAGCTGGAGCCGTCGTCGTTGAAGACGTAGAGGTAGTTCCAGTTGCCGACGACGATCTCGTCGTTGCCGTCGCCGTCGAGGTCCCCCACCGCGGGCGTGTTGAACGACGCGCCGGAGAGCGCGACCGGGAAGCCGGGCCACGAGGTGCCCGCGCCGTCCCAGACGTGCAGCTCGCCGTCGCCGTAGGGGTTGGAGTCGAGGCCGCCGCAGACCATCACGATCTCGGTCTGGCCGTCGTGGTCGAGGTCCACGATCTTCGGCGAGGCCATCGCCACGCGGCTGGTGTTGATCGTCCAGCTGCCGCGCGCGGCGCCCGCGGGAGCGCCGGGAGCTCCGACTGCGTGGATGCCGACGGCGGCCGGGTTCGAGCCCGGAGCGGTCGCCGAGGTGAAGGTCTGCGCTCCGGCCATGCCGGCACAGAGGAGAAGCGCGGTGGCGCTGGAGAGGGTGCGGATCATCGGAGTCTCCCGGTCAGTGGTTGACCCGATCTTCCCCCGAGGTTCGAAATCGGTCAAGGGGCGCGGCCCCGGAGCAAGAGAAACGGGTTCGGCGTCCCACTCCGTACCGGCAATGTTCAGAATGTGCCCCCCATGATCCAGGTCGAGAAGCTCAGCAAGTCCTTCGTGGTCCACAAGAAGCAGCCGGGGCTGCTCGCGTCGGTGCGTTCGCTGTTCGTGCGCGACAAAATGGTGAAGCACGCCGTGCGCGAGGCGAGCCTCCAGATCGCCGAAGGGGAGATCGTCGGCCTGGTCGGACCGAACGGGGCGGGGAAGACGACGCTGGTCAAGATGCTGGCGGGGATCATCCACCCGACCTCGGGGGAGGCGAAGGTGCTGGGGCACACGCCGTGGAAGCGTGACAACGAGCTGCGGCGGCAGATCGCGCTGATCATGGGGCAGAAGGCGTCGCTGTGGTGGGACCTGCCCGCCGCCGACTGCTTCCTGCTGCTGAAGGAGATCTACCGCATCTCCGGCGCGGACTACTCCAGGCGGCTCGCTTTTCTGGCGGAATCGCTGGACGTCAAGGACGAGCTCCACGTTCAGGTGCGCCGCCTCTCGCTCGGCGAGCGGATGAAGATGGAGTTGATCGCGACGCTCCTGCACGCGCCGCGCGTGGTCTTCCTCGACGAGCCGACGATCGGCCTCGACCTCAGCGCCCAGCGCGCGATCCGCGAGTTCCTCCTGCACTACCGCGAAGAACACCAGCCGGCGATGATCCTCACCAGCCACTACATGGAGGACATCGAGCGACTGTGCGAGCGGATCATCCTGATCCAGCACGGACAGCTCGTCTTCGACGGACCGCTGACCGAGGTGATGACGACGCACGCGCGGCACAAGATCATGACCGCGCACTTCCAGCAGCTCGACCGGGAGCCGGCGCTGCCCTCGACGGTCGACCTGCCCGGCGAGGTATTGAGCTTCGATCGCGATACGATCCGCCTGCGCGTCCATCGCGACGACGTCACGCGCTGCGCCCAGCTACTGATGTCGACCTTCCCCGTGGCGGACATCTCGATCGAGGAGGTCGACATCGGCACGGTGATCGAGCAGATCTTCGACGCCGGGAAGGCAGGCACTCCGGATCCCTCGATGGCGCTTCGATGACCGCACGGTTGTTCGTCCAGGTCTTCTCGATCGAGGCGCGCAAGCTGATGAGCTACCGCGGCGACTTCTGGATCACCGCGGTGGTCAGCTTCGTCGCCCAGCTCGGCGTCGCCTGGTTCCTGTGGGACGCGATCTACACAACCTCCGCGGAGACGGAGATCGGCGGCTACGGCTTCGACGCGATGGTCCTGTACTACGTGCTGGTCATCCTGGTCGGCCGACTGGTGCGCGCCCAGTCGCTGGAGACCGACATCGCCCAGGACATCTACGATGGAGCACTGTCGCGCTATCTCGTGTTCCCCACCGACTACGTCGGCTTCAAGTACGCGCAGCACCTGGGCAACATCGTACCCTCGGTGGTCCAGCTGGTGCTGTTCACGGGGCTGTATGCGCTCATCCTGCCGTTGCCGGCCGACGTCGCCATCACGCCGCTGTCGATCGCCATGGCCTGTGTCTCGGTCGCTGTGGCCAACCTGCTCTTCTACAGCCTGACCGTGCCCTTCCAGCTGGTCGCCTTCTGGGCGGACAACGTCTGGAGCCTGGGTGTCATGCTGCGCTTCGTGACCGGCTTCCTCGGCGGCATGATGGTCCCGTTGAGTCTCTTCCCGGAGTGGAGCCAGCGGGCCCTGGAGGTGCTGCCGTTCCAGTACCTCTTCTACTTCCCGGTGGTCACCGCGCTCGGCAAGGTGACACCGCAGGAGTGGATGATCGGCGTGGGCATCTCGCTCCTCTGGTGGGTCGTCGTGGTCGGACTCTCCAAGCTGGTCTGGCGTCGCGGGATGCTCGCCTACACGGGGGTGGGGATCTGATGCTCCGCTACCTGCGACTCTACGTCTTCTTCGTGCGCTTCGCGTTCAGCTGCGCGATGGAGTTCCGCCTGGACTTCTTCTTCCGGGTGTTGATGGACATCTGCTTCTACGCCACGCAGATCGCCTTCTTCGACATCATCTTCCGCACCACCGGCCTGCTCGCCGGCTGGGACTTCGACCAGGTGCTGGTCTTCCTCGGCGGCTTCTTCGTGGTCGACGCCCTGCACATGACGGTGTTCGCCAACAACATGTGGTGGTTCCCGATCTTCGTCAACAAAGGAGATCTCGACTACTACCTGGTGCGGCCGGTCTCCTCGCTCTTCTTCCTGAGCCTTCGCGACTTCGCGGCGAACTCCTTCCTGAACCTGTTGATCGCGCTGGGAGTTCTCGCCTGGGCGTTGCTCCGCTACACCGGCGAGGTCACGATCGAGCGCGTACTGCTCTACCTGCTCCTCATCGTCAACGGCACGCTGCTCTTCTACATCCTCCACCTGTGCTTCCTGATCCCGGTCTTCTGGATGCACAGCGCGCGGGGACTGGGCGAGATCTTCTTCGCCCTCCGCCGCTACGCGGAACGCCCCGAGAAGATCTTCACCGGCATCGTCCGCCTGACCCTGGTGACGGTGCTGCCCTTCAGCCTGATCGCCTCGGTGCCGGCGGAGGCGTTCTTCGGCGGCATCGGCTGGACCGGGCTCCTGCACCTCACGGGGGTCACCGTCGGGGCGTTCCTGGTGTTGCGGCTCCTCTGGGCCCGGGGATTGCGTTCGTACAGCTCGGCCTCGTCGTGAGGTAACATCACGGCATGCTGTGCCGCCTCTTCGCGATCGTCCTGCCCTTTCTCCTCTCCTGTCTCCCCGCCCTGGCCGCCGACCGGCGACCCAACATCGTCCTCATCATGGCGGACGATCTGGGCTTTGCCGACCTCGGCTGCTACGGCTCCGAGATCGGGACGCCGCACCTCGATCGACTGGCCGCAGGCGGGTTGCGTTTCACCCAGTTCTACAACACGGCGAAGTGCCACTCCTCGCGCGTGTCACTGCTCACCGGGCTGTACTGCGACCAGGCGGGGAGCACGAAGCTCAGCCGCGGCGCGACGATCGCCGAGGTGCTCGGTGAGGCGGGCTACCACACCGCGATGGTCGGCAAGTGGCACCTCGACGGACAACCGACCGACTTCGGCTTCGATCGCTTCTGGGGCCACATCACCGGCGCGACCAACTATTTCACCGGGGACGTGACCTTCCAGCTCGACGGCGAGAAGTGGGAGGTCCCCGAGGAGCTCGGCGGTCGCCCCTTCTACACCACGCACGCGATCGCCGACTTCGCCATCGAGTTCCTCGAGGAGGCGATCGATGGCGAGGCGCCGTTCCTCCTCTACGTCGCCTTCAACGCCCCGCACTACCCGCTGCAGGCGCCCGAGGCGGATGTCGCCGAGTACGACGGCCGCTACGACGCGGGCTGGGACGAGGTGCGCGCGGCACGACACCGGCGGCAGCTCGAGAGCGGCCTCCTGCCGGCGAGGTGGAGGCTCAGCCCCCGCCCCGGCCACGTCCCGGCCTGGGAGGAGCTCGACGACGAGGAGCAGCGCTGGGAGGCGGACCGCATGGAGGTCTTCGCCGCGATGGTGGACGTGATGGACCGCAGCATCGGGCGGCTGGTCGATTGTCTCGACGAGCGAGGCGAGCTCGACAACACGCTGGTCCTCTTCTGCTCCGACAACGGCGCGTGCCCCTTCGAGCGTACCCGCGGCCGCTATCTCCCACCGTGGGACCCGAAGACGCACTGGACCTACGACGCGAGCTGGGCCCACGTCGGCAACACGCCCTTCCGTCTCTACAAGCAGAACCAGCACGAGGGCGGGATCTCCTCGCCGCTCGTCGTCCACTGGCCCGACGGGCTCGCGACGAAGCCCGGGACGACCACCGACCAGCCCGGGCACCTGATCGACTTCATGGCGACCTTCGTCGAGCTCGCCGGGGCGAAGTACCCCGAACGGATCGGGCAGCGAGCCATCGACCCGCTGCAGGGCCGTTCGCTCCTGCCGATCCTCCGCGGCGAGACGCGCGAGCCGCACGAGACTCTCTACTTCCACTACGGCAAGGACCGCGCCCTCCGACAGGGCGCGTGGAAGCTCGTCTCCGCCAAGCAGGGGCGCTGGGAGCTGTACGACCTCGACGCCGACCGCACCGAGCTCGACGACCTCGCCGCGGCGCACCCCGATCGCGTCGAGGAGATGGAAACGGAGTGGTTCCGGATCGCGAAGGAGGTCGATCGCCTGGAGGGCAAGGCCCTGGCGCCGGTGCAGAAGAAGCGGAAGAAGCTGAGCTTCCGCAAGGACACCCGCTCGGGTTCGGTGAAGAAGAAGCAGGGAAACCCCCGCGAACCCGAGCGCCCCAACGTCCTCTGGATCACCAGCGAGGATCACGGCCAGGAGATGGGCTGCTATGGCGACGGCTACGCGACGACGCCCAACGTCGACGCTCTCGCCGAACGGGGAATGGTCTTCGAGCACGCCTGGTCCAACGCGCCGGTGTGTGCTCCGGCGAGGACGACGATCATCACCGGAGTGTACCCGCCCTCGATCGGCGCCCAGCACATGCGCAGCATGGTGTCCTTGCCCGAGTCGATGCGCTTCTTCCCGAGCTACCTGCGCGAGGCGGGTTACTACTGCACCAACAACGCCAAGACCGACTACAACGCGCGCGCCGCCGGGGAGACGTGGGACGTCTCTTCCAGGAAGGCGCACTACCGCGACCGCGCGGACGGCCAGCCCTTCTTCGCCATCTTCAACTCGACCGTCAGCCACGAGAGCAAGATCCGCAAGCGGCCCCACGAGGCGATTCACGACCCGGGACAAGTCCGCGTGCCCGCCTACCACCCCGACCTGCCCGAGGTACGGCAGGATTGGGCGCAGTACTACGACGTCGTGACGCGGGCCGACGAGATCGCGGGGGAACACCTCGCCGAGCTGGAATCCGCCGGGCTGGCCGATGATACGATCGTCTTCTACTTCGGCGACCACGGCTCGGGGATGCCGCGCAGCAAGCGCTGGACCTACGACTCCGGCCTCTCGGTGCCGATGGTCGTGTACTTCCCGCCGAAGTGGGAGCACCTCGCGCCGGCGGAGTACGAGGCGGGTGGCCACAGCGATCGCCTGGTCGGCTTCGTCGACCTCGCGCCGACGATGCTGAGCCTCGCCGGCGTGAAGCCGCCGGAGTGGATGCAGGGGCACGCCTTCGCCGGGAAGTTCCAGCAGGAGCCGCCGGAGTACATGTACGGCTTTCGCGGCCGGATGGACGAGCGCTACGACTTCATCCGCACCATCACCGACGGCCGCTACCAGTACCTTCGCAACTACAACCCGCACCTGATCTACGGCCAGCACGTCACCTACAACTTCGAGACGCCCTCGACCGCGGCGTGGAAGCGCGCCTTCGACGCCGGCGAGCTGAACGAGGCGCAGTCACACTTCTGGCGGACCAAGCCGGCCGAGGAGCTGTACGACCTCGAGAACGACCCCGACGAGGTGGTGAACCTGGCTGGCTCGCCCGATCACCGGGAGATTCTCGAGCGGCTGCGCACGGCGCAGCGGTCCTGGTGCCGGGAGATCCGCGACCTGGGTTTCCTTCCCGAGGGGGAGATCCACTCCCGCAGCCTCGGGACGTCGCCGTACGCGATGGCACGCGACGGGGAACGCTATCCCTTCGAGATCATCCTCGCCGTCGCGGAGCTCGCCACCGGGCGCGCGGTCGGTGCCCCGGGCTCCTTCCAGGCGCTTCTCGCCGACTCCGACAGCGCGGTGCGCTACTGGGCGGTGATCGGATTGCTCTGTCGCGGCGAAGGCGCGGTTCGCGAAGCGCGGGACGAGCTGCTCGCCGCGCTCGAGGACGACTCGCCCCACGTCGCCATCGCCGCCGCGCGGGCGCTCGGCCTGCACGGCGCTGCCCCCGACCGACGCCGTGCGGTGGACCGACTGCTCGAGCTCGCGCCCTGGACCGAGGAGGGCGACGTCTTCGTCTCCCTGGCCGCGCTGAACACGCTGGACCACCTCGACGCCGAGGCCTCGCCCGCGCTGGAGACGATCCGTGCCCTCCCGCGCACCGGCGGCGCCTCCCCCCACGCACGCTACGACGGCTACGTGAAGCGGCTGCTCGACAAGACCCTGGCCGATCTGGACTGATCGCGGGACCGGGCCGAGTCGCCGTGCTGCATTCGAGGTGAGTGGCGCCTGTCGCCCCTGAGCGTCGGTCTCGCGTCCCCGGGACCCGTCCGGATCGAAGGGGATCCCAAAAAAGTCCGGATCCGCTGGCCGCCGCCTCCCGGGAGGGCAATTCCCGGTCGATGGCGGGCGTCGAAGGGGCGCCAAACCCAACGGAGGACAGCGAAATGACCACTCGGATCAGCAACACGAAGGAAACACGCGGCTCGACGGCACGCACGGCGATTCTCCTCTTCTCCGCGGCCCTCTGGGGCTGCAGCGGCGGAGGCGGCGGCGGCCTGGAGATCGGCGGCGGTGGCGGCAGTGGAGGCGGCGGTGGCGGCGGCGCGGGGGGCGAGGAGCTCTCGATGGACACGGTCCACAGCTCCACCGCGGTCACCCCCGAGCTCGGCGGCCACCTGGCCATCCAGAGCGACGAGCCGGAGCTCGACGGCGCCTCGCTGAGCGTGCCGTCTTCCTCCGTCGCGCAGCCCTTGACCCTCTCGATCGGCACCCCCGACGAGCTGCCGGGAGTCGCGCCCTTCGGGGACACTCCCGTCGGCAGCCCCTTCGTCATCGAGCCGAGCGGCACCACCTTCGCGGCGGCCAACCCGGCGACGCTGACCCTGCCCCTGCCCACCGGCGACGTGGGCAAGGAGTTCTACATCGGGCGCTGGGAGCCGAGCTCGGGCACCTGGGAGAAGATCGGCGGTGAGGTCGACGGCGACTACATCTCGGTCGACATCGAGCACCTCTCCGGCTACGGCGTCTTCTTCGCCGGCAAGTCCTTCGTCAGGGTGACCAACGCAGCGGACGCTTCGCTGGCGGACCTGGGGATCTCGCTCGACTACCTCGGCGGCCCGGTTCCGCCCGCGGACCTCGAGCCGGGCGTGCCGTTCAACGCGTATCCGCCCCTCCCCCCCGGCGGCGTGGATCTGAAGCCGGGCGAGAGCGGTTACATGCGGCTCCTGCCGGGACACTACAGCTTCATGGTCAGCTATCCGCACCCGCAGCCGGGCGTCTCCAACGTCCTCAGCTTCGCGGTCCCGGTGCTGGAGACGGGCGCCGATGACAGCACCGTCGATCAGACGATCACGATCACGATGGCGGGGGCCTCGAGCACCGACGCGTTCACCGACGCCTCGATCGTGTTCCGCGGCGCCGATCCGGACGCACCGGCCAACGTGCGACCCGTGGTGAACCTCGACGCGCAGGCACCCGCAGGCGTCCCGATCGTCGACTCCCTGACTGGAGGCCCGGTGACCAATGCCACGCGGATGGTCACGATCGGTCCCGTGGTCGCCAGCCAGCTGACCTCCATCAACACCCTCCTGCTGGAGGGAACCGCCACCGACGCCAACAACCCCGCGAACCTGCACGTCTGCTGGACCTGGTCGGCGGGGACGCTGCCCACGCACGACTGGATCATCAACGGCAGCACCAAGTCGCGAGGCTTCCGGCCGAATCCGCCGAAGGCGGGGGTCTACACGGTGCACTTCACGGCGTACGACGACTACGGACTCTTCGACCAGGGCACCTGGACGATCATCATCCGCGGCAACACGCTCCCCGAGCTCGAGGTGATCGCGGACGACTTCGTGATCGACTTCGGACGCCTCGACTCGTACCGCGACCTCTACGGGGCGTTCACCTCGACGCCGACCCTGCCGGTCTACCTGTACACCGGCACCACGATCAACCTGCGCCTTCTCGGGATCGTCGGACCGGCGCGGAACCCGATCCAGGATCCGACCGGCATGACCATCGTCTTCGGGCTGGTCTCCGACGCCGACGGCGACCCGATCCAGTTCGGCTTCCGGATCCCCGCACCGATGTACGGCAAGGGCAACCTCTACGCGGCGCTACCCGTCCCGCCCGGCCCCCTGGTCCCGGCCGGCCTGGCCGTCGGGGACATGATCGACACCTACAACAAGATCGATGCGTACAACCAGCAGCTCACCGCACTGGCCAACCAGGGCGCACTCCCGGTCGACACGACGATCTTCCCCGGCCGTCCGGCGGGCACCCAGGCGCTGCCGGTGATCTGGGAGGCTCCGGACGACCCCGACGTGCCGATCAACTCGACCAACGACTGCTCCGAGTTCGGTGGCTGTTCGATCGCGGCCGGCGGGACGGTCAACGTCGAGGGGCGCGTCACCGACGGCTTCAGCAAGGAGAAGCGCGACTTCGGGATGATCGCCTACCCCGACGACGACGGGAACAACTTCCTGCTGGCCAGCGTGGTCCCCAATCCTCCCGACCCGGCTCCGGGGCAGGGGGTGACGGTGGTGGCCACCATCTTCCCGGCGGTCGCCGGCGTGACGGTCGAGTTCTCGATCGTCGGCACCGACGGCTACAGCAACTCCTCCTCGCCGCTCACCGGCGATGACGGGACGGCGAGCTTCTACATCCCCGGTGGTGGAGAGGGCGTGGTCGACGTGGTCACCGTGAGGGTCGGCAACTCGGAGGTGGAAGTGACCTACACCTTCTGACTCCCGAGGATGGCGGCAGCGGGCCCGGAGGTCGCGGTGTGACCTCCGGGCTTCTTTCGTCTCGGCAACGTCCCCGGTGACTCAGTGCCTCACCACTGAATCGCCACGCCGTTCGTGGCATTGAACTCGCCGCCGCAGGGGCCGGACGGATCCCTGTACCAGTACTGGTAGTGGCGCAATTCGCCACCGCTCAACCCTTCCTTGGCCGAGATCGACGTGCTGCTCAGGGCCACCCCGCTGAGGCTGGCCTGGACCAGCTCGACGCGCATGACCTGGCCACCCGTGCAGCGTAGGCCGTCGCCAAATGGAAGCCCGCTCAACGCGTTGGCACCGCTGAAGAACAACCCGAAGGCGTTGGGGGGGCAGTGTTCGGCGTGCAAGACGACCGTGTCGTTGCCGACCACGGCCTGGCCGACGGCGAGCAGGGAAGTTCCCAGGCCGGTGGAGTTGACACACCCTTCATCGGGACCGCCGGGGTTGCCGCAGGGGCAGAGCCCGACGAGGTCCCCCGAACAGAAGGTGTCGCCGACGGTCTGGTGCTTGCCGTACTCGTAGACCGATCCCACGTCGCCGGCCGTCCCCAGGTAGTCGAATGGGCAGCCGACCAGGGCGAGTTCGTCGGTGACGGCGACGGAGGTTCCGAATCCCTCGTCGTCCCGGCCGTCGGCCGGCGCGAACTCCTCCACCACGGCCCAGGTCGAACCGGTGCGGGTGAACAGGTACGCCGCGCCGGAGTCCGCCCCGCCGATGTCGGCGTAGGCCGCGCCGCCCAGGGCGTTGTCGCCGTGAATCGAGACGCTGGTCCCCAGGGCGGACGTGGCGCCGAGGTCGCTCGACGTGAGCTTCGCCTGCCGAGTCCAGCTCGAGCCGCTGCGAGTGAACACGTGGAGTGCTCCGGCGTCGGGCGCCACGTCGTCGTCGCCGGGGGCACCGATCAGGGCGGTTTCCCCGTCGATGGCGACGGTGTAACCGAAGTTGTCGGCGTAGCTCAGATCCGAAGGACTGATCAACGCCTCCTCGCTCCACGTCGTTCCGGAGCGCACGAAGACGTAGGCACCCCCGGTGTAGGTTTCCGCCCCGCTGTGGCTCACCGCTCCGGCCACGATCGTGTCGCCGGAGATGGCGACCGACCAGCCGAGTCGCCCGCTCGGCAGGACGGCGGCGATGAGCACCGCTTCCCGCGACCAGGTCGAGCCGGAACGGACATAGACCTCGACCGAGCCCGCGCTGTAGTAGCCTCCGTGGTTCGAGTTGGGAGCTCCCACCACGATCGTGTCGCCGTCGATGGCCACGGCCCGTCCGAAGTTGTCGTCGATCTCGGGCCAGCCGGGCGGCAACTTGATCACCTCGGACCAGGCCGTACCGGACCTCTCGAACACGTAGGCGGCGCCGCGGTCACTGCTCTTGAAGGGGCTGCCGACCACTGCGGTGTCACCGGAGATTCCCACCCGGTAGCCGAAGAAGTCGTTGTGGCCCCCATCGCTCGGCTCGAGGGTCGCCTCCTGCACCCAGGCCGAGCCGGAACGGACGAACACGTACGCGGAGCCGGCGTGCGGCCAGGAGCTGGCGGCCCGGAAGGCGCCGGTGATGAAGGTGTCACCGGAGATCGACGTCGCCCAACCGACGGTGCCGTAGGGATCCAGCTCCTCGGTCAGGATCTTCGCATCCTCGGTCCAGACCCAGGAACCGCCGGTCGACGTTTGCCAGGCGGTACCCGTAGGAGAGGCGAAGAGGAGTGCGGCAAACCAGAGCGTTGTTCTCATTATCAGGCTCCTCGCTGCGAGGCGGTGATGCGTAGTCGGTCGAGAGGAAGGCGGCTCTCGGGGGAGTGGCGAGCTGGGGAGCGCTTTCGACTCCGCAACCTCAGGCTACCCGCTCATCCGGGATTCCGCGAGGGATCCCCTGTTCACCGCCTCGAGGACGCGTCATCGCCTCTCCGTCCTGCGTAGCGCCTCCTCCAGTGCGGCGAGGCGTTCCCGCGCCAGCTCGTGGTCGGGGTCGGCCGCGAGGATCAGCTGGTACTGCAGCAGGGCGTCTCCGGGGCGCTCCTGGCGTTCGCGAGTCGCGGCCAGGTTCAGGCGGGCGTCGGCGTAGTCGTCGCGAAGCAGGATCGCGCTCTCCAGGCAGGTCGCCGCCGCCTCGAGAGAGCCGAGCCGGATCAGCACCACCGCGCGGTTGTTCCACACCAGCGGGTCGTCGGGGTTCGCCTCCAGGGAGAACGCGTAGTGCTCGTCCCCCTCCTCGAGGCGCCCGAGCTGGACGGCCGCATCGCCGAGCAGCTTGTACACCTTCGCCGGGTCGCCGCCCTGCTCCAGCGCTCGTCGGAACTCCGATTCGGCCGGCTCGGCGTGGCCGGCGCCCAGCAGCAGGATGCCCAGGTTCAGGTGAGCCTCCGGGAACACCGGCTTCGACTCGAGCGCCCGGAGGAAGTGGCGCCGCGCATCCTCGAAACGTCCAAGCTGGTAGAGCTCCAGCGCCAGGCCGTTGTGCGCCTCGGGGTGGTCGGGCTGGATCCGCAGCGCCAGCTCGAAGCGCTCGCGCGCGTCCTCGTGCGCCCCCGCCCGCGCCAGCCCGACCGCCAGGCTCACGTGCGCGGCGACGAACCGATCGTCCTCGTCGAGCGCACGCTCCCAGTGCTCGCGCGCCGCCGCGAGATCTCCCTCCTGGAAGAGCAGGTTGCCGAGGTTGGTGTTCGCCGCGGGGTGGCCGGGGTCGAGCCCCAGCGCGATCAGGAAGGACTCCGCCCCTTCCTCGAGATCTCCCTGCTTGATCAGCAGCTCGCCGAGCAGGTTGTGCGCGCGCGGCGATCTCGGCGCGTGCTCCGCCATGTGCCGGAAGATCGTCTCGCTATCCCGCCAACGGGTCAGGTAGCGGCGAGCGGCTCCCGCCTCGACGACGGTCAGCACGGTGATCGCCCCGATCAACACGAGACGTCGCACCGCCGTGCCCGATGAGGTCCCCCACCGTCCCCACGCCCGGACCAGCAGGGCGGTCAGCGGGAGAAGCAGGCCGACCGCGGGGAAGTAGACGTACTTGTCGGAGACCGAGACCCAGCTGTAGCGCACCAGGCCCAGGGTGGGCAGCAGGGCGAAGAAGAAGAAGAGGAAGCCGACGAGAGGCGCCCGGCTCCGGCGCCAGGAGAGGAGCAAGAATCCCACCATGGCGACCACGGCCAGCGTGCTGATGATCACCCGAGGATCCCGCAGGGTGACCGAATCGTCGACCGGGTAGAACGAGGTCAGGTCGACCGGCCGCACGATCTTGTCCAGGTAGAAGACGAGGTTGCGGCAGACCCGGATCGGCGCCTGCCAGCTCCCTCCTCCCGCGGCCTCGACCCCGCCCGTATTCGCGTGGGAGGTGACGGTGATCACCACCGACAGCGCGGCGATGGCGAAGTAGTGCCACTTCTCGACGAGCCGAGAGCGATCGAGGCGGCGCAGCGGCCACGCGTCGAGAAGGAGCAGCAGGAGCGGCAAAGCGATCGTCGTCGGCTTCGCCAGCAGGGACAGCACGAACGCGGCGACCGACCCGACCAGCCAGCCTCGCCGCTCCGGCTCCCCCGTCCACCGAACGTAGCCGCACAACGAGATCAGCGCGAAGAAGGTGGCGAGCAGCGTCTTTCGCTCGCTGAGCCATACCGTCGGCTCGACGGCGAGTGGGTGGGCGACGAAGAGCAGACCGACCAGCACCGCCACCTCCGGTCGCCGGAACAGCAGCGTCAGCAGGAGCACCAGCAACGCCCCGTTCAGCGCGTGCAGGAGGAGGTTGGTGCGGCGGAACGGCCGGAGGTGATCCACGCGCCCACCCAGCGCGTGGTCGACCATCAGCGAGGTCATGGTCAGCGGCGTGTAGTAGCCACCGACCGTCGAGGGTTCGAGGATCTCGCCGAAGAAGCGCACCGCCGAGCCGAGGCTCGGATCCTGTACCAGCTGGTTCTCGGTCAGGAACTGGTGGTCGTCGAGGGAGAGCGCTCGAGACTCGAGGGCGGGACGAAACACGAAGAAGGCGACCACGGCCACCAGCAGCGTGCCGACGACGGTCCTCCACACCGCCGGGCGCTGCGAATCCCCCCCCTCGGGCGCCGCGGGGATCGGGCCGACCTCGGTCTCCATCCCGACATTCTATCGACTCGACCCGCCCAGAGGGTCCGCCCTCGGGAGCACGGAAAGACGGCCACCGCTTCCGGAGGACCGGAGCGGTGGCCGCGGGGGAAATCGGCTCGCCGCCAGGAGACGCGGCAGCGAGGCCGGAGTGCCGGACTCAGTCGACCGGAGGGAAGTCGATCTCGGTCTCGACCACGTGGTTGATGTAGTTGGTGAAGGTGTTCAGCGAAACGGTCGCGACCAGCTCGAGAACCTCCCCTTCGGAGAAGCCCGCATCGCGGATCGTCTTGAACTGCTCGTCGCTGACGAACCCCTTGGTCTCGATGATCTGCCGGCTGAAGTCGAGGGCGGCCTGGGTCTTCGCGTCCTTCGACTCGCCGCGCAGGCAGGAGCGCAGGTCCTCGGAGGACTGGCCCTGACTCTGACCGATCGCGTGGTGCGCCGCGGCACAGTAGGAGCACTCGTTGATCCCGGCGACGGTCATCGCCACGCATTCGCGAAGCTCGTTACTGAGCGATCCCGACTTGATGGCGCCGGAAAAGCTGAGGTAAGAGTGCAGCACGGCCGACGAGTGAGCCATGGTGCCGATGATGTTGGGGACGCGTCCCGATCCCTTCTCGACCTCGGTGAGCAGCTTCTGCGACCGGCCCTCGGCGGTCTCGACGGTCAGGGGTTCGATTCTCGGCATCTCTTCTGATCCTCTCTGTGATTCGATGATGAGTGGCGGAGGAGGACTCGCGCGCCTCGGTGCCGCGATCCTCGTCTGGAGTGGCTTCTACGAGCGCCGGAACCGGTCGTGACCGTCGGGGGGAACGCGCCAATCTCGACCCCGAGGTCCCTTGTCCCGGGTCAGGCTCCCCGGGCGTGCTCCGAACGAGAAAGGAGGGGACCGGCCTGGCCGATCCCCTCCTCGTTCGTCCCCGGCCGGAACCGGGCTCGGGAGAGAGCGCTGCCTACTTGGCGCCCACCGTCTCCTTCTCCTGCTCGAACTCGTAGGAAAGCTTGGCCAGCTGCGAGTACAGGTGCCAGCGGGCGTTGACGTCCTCTTGCGACTGCTCGAGGTACTTCTTGGCCAGCTCCGGGTTCATCTTGGTGAGCATCTTGAAGCGGGTCTCCGAGTAGGCGAACTGCTCCATCGAGATCTTCGGCGCCTTGCTGTCCAGCTTCAGCGGGTTCTTGCCCTCGAGGGCCAGCAGCGGGTTGTAGCGATAGAGCGGGAAGTGACCCGACTCGACCGCGGCCTTCTGGTGGTCGAGGCTCTTCTCCATCGCGATGCCGTGCGCGATGCAGGTGCTGTAGGCGATGATCAGCGACGGGCCGTCGTAGGCCTCCGCCTCGAGGAAGGCGCGCACGCACTGGGTGTCGTTGGCGCCGACCGCGACCTGAGCGACGTAGATCGAGCCGTAGGTCTGTGAGATCAGACCGAGGTCCTTCTTGCCGACCGGCTTGCCGCTGAAGGCGAACTTCGCCACGGCGCCGAGCGGGGTCGACTTGGAGGCCTGACCGCCGGTGTTGGAGTAGACCTCGGTGTCGAGGACCAGGGCGTTGATGTTGCGCCCGGAGGCCAGGACGTGGTCGAGACCGCCGTAGCCGATGTCGTAGGCCCAGCCGTCGCCGCCGACGGTCCAGACGCTGCGCTTGACCAGCATGTCGGCCACGCTGACCAGGTTCTTCGCCTCGGGGTCGGCGTCGTTCGCGAGCTTCTGCTTGAGCTCGACGACACGCTGACGCTGGGCGTGAATCCCCGCCTCGTCGGACTGGTCCGCCTCGAGGAGGCCCTTGACCAGCTCGTCACCGAGCTTGCCGCCCATCCGGCCGACCATCTCGCGCGCGTACTCGGCGTGCTTGTCGAAGGTCAGGCGGAAGCCGAAGCCGAACTCCGCGGCGTCCTCGAACAGGGAGTTGTTCCAGGCGGGGCCACGGCCGTCGGGGTTGGTGGTGTAGGGCGTGGTCGGCAGGTTGCCGCCGTAGATCGACGAGCAGCCGGTCGCGTTGGCGATCACCGCACGGTCGCCGAAGAGCTGGGTCATCAGCTTGACGTACGGCGTCTCGCCGCAGCCCGCGCAGGCGCCCGAGTACTCGAACAAGGGCTGCAGGAGCTGCGCACCCTTGACCGTGCTGACCTTCGGGATCGAGCGGTCGATCTCGGGAATGCCCAGGAAGAAGTCGTAGTTGGTCCGCTCCTGGGCGCGCAGCGGCGGCTGCGGGGCCATGTTGAGCGACTTGTAGTTCCGGTCTTCCTTGCTCTTGGCCGGGCAGACCTCGACGCACAGCGTGCAACCGGTGCAGTCCTCGGGAGCGACCTGGACGCTGTAGACGGAGTTCGCGGGGAACTCCTTGCCCTTGGTCTCGCGCCACTTGTAGGTCTCGGGCGCGTTCTCGGTGAGGCTCTTGTCGTAGACCTTGGTCCGGACCGCCGCGTGGGGGCAGACCATCGCGCACTTGCCGCACTCGATGCAGAGGTCCTCGTCCCAGACGGGGATCTCGAGGGCGATGTTGCGCTTCTCGTAGGCCGCGGTGCCCACGGGGAACGTGCCGTCGTCGGGAAAGGCGCTGACCGGGATATTGTCGCCGTAGCCGAGGATGATCTCCTTGACCACCTTCTCGACGTACTCGGGGGAGTTCTCCGGGACCGTCGCCGGGCGTCCGAAGGTGCTCGTGACCGAACCCGGAACGGGAACCTCGTGGAGGTTCTCGAGGGTCATGTCGACCGCCTTGTAGTTGAGCTGGACGATCTTCTCACCCTTCACCCCGTAGGTCTTCTTGATCGCGCCCTTGATCGCCGCGATCGCCTCGTCCTTGGGCAGGACGCCACTGATGGCGAAGAAGCAGGTCTGCATGATCGTGTTGACGCGGGAGCCCATCCCGGCCTCACCGGCGACCTGGTAGCCGTCGATCACGTAGAACTTGCACTGCTTCTCGATCAGGCCGGCCTGGACTTCCTTGGGCAGCGTGTCCCAGACCTGGTCCGCGGGCGCCTGCGTGTTGAGCAGGAAGGTCGCGCCGGGAAGCGCGTGCTCGAGCATGTCGAAGCGCTCGAGGAATACGGTCTGGTGGCAGCCGATGAAGTTGGCCTTGTCGATCAGGTAGCAGGACTTGATCGGGTTCTTGCCGAAGCGGACGTGGGAGACGGTCACCGCGCCGGCCTTCTTCGAGTCGTAGACGAAGTAGCCCTGGGCGAAGTTGTCCGTCTCTTCCCCGATGATCTTGATGGTGTTCTTGTTCGCGCCGACGGTGCCGTCGGAGCCCAGCCCGTAGAAGAGGGCGCGGTGCACGCCTTCCTGCTCGGTGGAGTACTCCCGATTCATCGGGAGGCTGGTGTGGGTGACGTCGTCGTTGATCCCCACGGTGAAGCCGTTCTTCGGCTGGTCCTTCTCCAGCTCGTCGAAGATCGCCTTGACCATGGGCGGGTCGAACTCCTTGGAGGAGAGGCCGTAGCGGCCGCCGACGATCGTCGGGAAGCTCTCGCAGGGGGCCTTGCCGGTGGCGAAGAGCTCGCTGAGCGCGGTGACCACGTCCTTATAGAGCGGCTCGCCGTCGGCGCCCGGCTCCTTGGTGCGGTCGAGGACCGCGATCTTCTTGGTGGTCTTCGGCAGCGCCTGGCCGAGGTGCTCCTTGGAGAAGGGGCGGAAGAGGCGAATCTTGACCACGCCGAGCTTCTTGCCCTCGGCGTTCATCCGGTCGATCACTTCCTCGATCGTCTGAGCGGCGCAGCCCATGACCACGATGACGTGCTCGGCATCGGGGGCACCGTAGTAGTCGAAGAGGTTGTACTGGCGGCCGACCTTGGCGGCGAACTTGTCCATCGCCTTCTGGACGATGCCGGGGCAGTCCTCGTAGTACTTGTTGATCGTCTCGCGCGCCTGGAAGAAGACGTCGGGGTTCTGGGAGCTGCCGCGCAGGACGGGGCGATCGGGGGAGAGGCCGCGGGCGCGGTGGGCCCGGACCAGCTCGTCGTCGACCATGTGCTGCAGGTCGTCGTCGGAGAGCTCCTCGATCTTGGCGACCTCGTGGGAGACCCGGAAGCCTTCGAAGAAGTGGATGAAGGGCACCCGCGCCTCGAGGGTGGCGGCCGTGGAGATGGCGACGAAGTCCATCGCCTCCTGCACCGAGCCCGAGGAGAGCAGGCCGAAGCCAGTCGAGCGGACGGCCATGATGTCGCTGTGGTCGCCGAAGATCGACAGCGCGTGGGTGGCCAGGGTCCGGGCCGAGACGTGGAAGACCGTCGAGGTGAGCTCCCCGGCCAGCTTGCCCATCGTCGGGATCATCAGGAGCAGGCCCTGCGACGCCGTGAAGGTCGTGGTCAGGGCGCCGGTCTGCAGCGCGCCGTGGACGGCGGCGGAGGCGCCACCCTCACTCTGCATCTCGATGACGTCGGGAATCGTCCCCCAGATGTTCTTCTTCCCTTCCGCTGTCCACTGGTCGGCCCACTCCCCCATGTTGGAGGAAGGGGTGATCGGGTAGATGGCGATGACTTCGTTGATGCGGTGGGCAACGTTGGCCGCAGCCTCGTTGCCGTCGATGGTGAGGATTCGTCGGCTCATGGAACGTCTCCGGGGGTTCTCAATACTGCCTTCCTACGGACAGACGAACCCGAGGGAATAAATCTCGGGGGGCAAAAGAGCAATGGAATTCTCGTGGTTGCGGGCATCCCAGGGGCGATTCCGGGCGTTTTCCGCACAAGGTCGTAGGTGCGGGCGGGTGGCCGGGGTGCGAACTCCGAAGGAGCGAGGGCTGGAGGGGGCGCGGCAGCAGAGGAGGGGAGGGAAAGGTGTGCAGATCCGCGGCGCCGGCGGACCCGCGCCCCACCCGCTCGAGGGCCGTTCCGGGTAGCCCGATCCGGCCGATCCTGATACTGTGATCCGCGATCCGCGTTCTTGGGCCTTTCCGTTGGTAGGACAGGTGGCAAGTGACGGAAAGGAAGGACTGCAAATGGGAACCAGACTCTACATCGGAAACCTGGCCTGGGGCACGAGCGAGGAGACGCTGACCGCTGCCCTCTCGGAAGGAGGCCGGACGGTCAAGGAGGTCTTCATCGCGACCGACCGCGAGACCGGTCGTCCGCGGGGCTTCGCCTTCGCCGAGATGGGATCGGATCAGGAAGCGCAGGCGGCGATCGAGGCCCTCGACGGCGCCGAGCTCGACGGTCGCACGTTGAAGGTGAATGAAGCCCGCGAGCGCCAGCCCCGCGGCGGTGGCGGCGGCGGCGGCGGGCGCTGGTAGTCCGAGGCTGACCCGGCCGAGGAGGGCCGGGATCGAGATTCCTGACGCGACCCGGGGAGGGGTCTGTCCCGACCTCCTCCTCTCCCGAGGGTGTCGATTCCGTGACTCGAGCCCTATGATCCGCCGGACTCGGCCCCGGTCGGCTCCGGGTCCGTCCCCCCTCCCCCCACTCGATCCCGTCATGCCCGTCAAGACCATCTTCGAACCGTTCAAGATCAAGGCCGTCGAACCGATCCGGATGACCTCTCGCGAGGAGCGGGAGCAGTTGCTCGCCGAGGCGGGCTTCAACCCCTTCCTGATCCACGCCGACGACGTCCTGATCGACCTGTTGACCGACAGCGGGACCTCGGCGATGAGCGCGGAGCAGTGGGCGGGAATGATGCGCGGCGACGAGGCGTACGCCTGTAGCAAGAGCTGGTACCGCTTCAAGGAGTCGGTCCAGGACCTCTTCGGATTCAAGCACGTCATCCCCACTCACCAGGGGCGCGCGGCGGAGCGGATCCTCTTCTCCGTGATGTGCGACGAGAACTCGATCGTCCCCAACAACACCCACTTCGACACCACCCGCGCCAACGTCGAGTTCACCGGTGCGAAGGCGCTCGACCTGGTGATCGCCGAGGCGCGCGAGCCCGCGAACCCGCACCCCTTCAAGGGGAACATGGACATCGAGGCGCTGCGGGGGCTGATCTCCGAGGTGGGACGCGAGCGGATCCCGCTGGTGATGGTCACCATCACCAACAACAGCGGCGGCGGCCAGCCGGTCAGCATGGCGAACCTCCGCGAGGTGCGAGCGGTCTGCGACGAGTTCGATCTGCCGCTGTACATCGACGCCTGCCGTTTCGCCGAGAACGCCTACTTCATCAAGCTCCGTGAGGAGGGGTTCGCCGACAGGTCGGTGAAGGAGATCGCCCAGGAGATCTTCTCCCTGGCGGACGGCTGCACGATGAGCGCCAAGAAGGACGCGCTGGTCAACATCGGCGGCTTCCTGTGCACCAACGACGACAACCTGGCGCGGCAGCAGAGCGACCTGCTCATCCTCACCGAGGGCTTCCCGACCTACGGCGGCCTCGCCGGCCGCGACCTCGAGGCGATCGCTCGGGGCCTGGTCGAGGTGTTGCGCGAGGACTACCTGAAGTACCGCCTGGCGGCGACCCGCTACCTCGGCGACAAGATCTCCGAGGCAGGCGTCCCGATCATGCAGCCCCCCGGCGGCCACGCGATCTACATCGACGCGAAGGCGCTGCTGCCGCACATCGAGCCCTTGCAGTACCCCGGCCAGGCGCTGGTCTGCGAGCTGTACCTCGAGGGCGGCATTCGCGCGGTCGAGATCGGCACGGTGATGTTCGGCGCGTTCGACCCCGACACCGGCACCGAGCTCCCGGCCCCGATGGAGCTGGTCCGCCTGGCGATCCCGCGCCGCGTGTACACGCAGAGTCACATCGACTACGTGGTCGAGTGCATCCTCGAGGTGTACGAGAACCGCGAGTCGATCCGTGGGCTGAAGATAGTGGAGTCGGCTCCCTTCCTGCGTCACTTCACGGCGAGGTTCGAGCAGATCTGAAGCCGATGAACGGCTGAAGGGCGAGCGGTAGTCGGGCGGCAGGTATGTCGCTGCTGCCTGTCTCGGTAGTCCAGAACCAGAACCGGAATTTAACCACAGAGGACACAGAGTTCACAGAGAGCAGAAGCAGAGCCAGAAGCAGAAATATATGAATATCAGAAGAAGAACCGGCGAAGCCGGTTCTTCTAATAGTTATCTGTTCCTGTTCCTGTTTCTGTTCCTGTTTCTGTTTCTGGCTCTGCTTCTGCTCTCTGTGAACTCTGTGTCCTCTGTGGTTAAATTCCGGTTCTGGTTCCGGTTCTGGACGGCAAACACCCCTTGATGACTGACTCGTTCAATCTCGCCGGAGATATACACCGCCGGTATCTTCGCACAACCACCGCAGCAGGTCGGAGTCCTGTCCTATCGTGATCCCGTGGATCCGAACGTGGCGCGCCCCGTTCCAGCGGCGTACCTCGGCGCGGATCTCGACGATGTCGGTGATCTCGCCCTCGGTCGGGGCGCCGTCGCTGATCAGGTAGATCGTGTCGACCAGCGGGTCGGAGAAAGCGAGCTTCAGGGCAGGGTAGAGGGCGGTGCTGCCCAGGGAGTACTGCTCGCGGATGAAGCGCAGGCTCTTCTGCCGCACGCTCTTCTTCATCTTGACCAGCTTCCGGCTCAGCGAGCGCACCTCGCTCTCGAAGAAGATCAGGTTGAACAGCTTGCCGTCCGGGAAAGCGCGCACGATCGTCGCCAGCTCCGCCTTGGCGACGTCCATGCGACTCGGCCGAGTGGGGTCCTGCGGGCCCTCGGGGTCGACGTTCTTGCCGGCGTTCAGGCGCATCGAGCCGGAGACGTCGAGTACGAAGCACACACGCTCGCTGAAGACCTCGACGCCGTAGAAGGTCGCCGCCTCCGTGCGGCCCCGGTCCTTCTCCAGCTTCTTGCGGTGGATCTCCGCCTCCTCCACCTCGGCGGCGCTCGGCACCTCGAAGTCCGCGCCCTCCTCGTCCCACCAGCGCTGCCACCGGTCGGCGCGCTCGCCCATGTCGATGGCGGTGATCACGCGCAAGGCGCCCAGCAGGTCCTGGCGCAGCCGACCGTTCTCCTCCCCGAGGCGCGCGATCAGCAGCGAAATCGAGGACTTGTCGCGCAATCGCGCCATCTGCGCGATCACCTCGGCGCGCACCGGCCAATTGCGATCGGACAAGAGGCCGTGGAGCAGCTCGACCGCGCGCAGCGTACGCACCTCGACCAGCGCCGCGGCCGCGCCCATCCGGGTCGCCGCGTCCGAGCTGCCGGCGAGGCCGAACAGCTCCTCGCGCGCCTCCGCGTCGGTCAGCTCGAGCTTGCCCAGGGCGAAGACCGCGGCGCGGCGAATCGCCGGCTCCTTGTGGCGGTACAGCGGTCGGAGCTCGTCGCGCAGCCCCTCGGCGCCCGCGTCGGCGACGATGTGGTCCAGCGCCTCGAGCACCACAGCCGGGTCCTCGTCCTTCAACGTGCCGGCCAGCGCGGCGAGCGAGCCCGGCGCCTCGCGCGTGGAGAACAGCTCGATCAGGAGGAACTTCCAGGCGCGGGTACTCTCCTGCGCGTGCAGCTTCTCGGCGAGTAGCTCGGTCGTCTCCGGCAGTGTGAAGCTCTCCAGCGCCTCGCGCACCACGGCGCGGTGAGTCTTGCCAGTGAACGCGCCGGAACCGGCGCCGATGCCGAGGTACGCCTTCCCCTCGCCCCCGGCCGGGGTCGCGTCGGCCAGGATCTGGTTCAGCTCCTCCAGCCCACCGCGCTGAGCGAGCATCGGCACCAGCGGATCGCACGCGAACCTGCGGGCCTGCGGATCGGCGTGGTCGCGCAGCACCCGCTCCAGCGCGGGCAGGGCGGCGTCGCCGAAGGGCAGCATGCTCTGCACCACCACCGGGCGCGCCTGGCGGTTCCTGGCGCGGAAGGCCTCGCGCGCGAGGAAGCGCCGCGCCCGGTCGGCGAGCTCCGGCTCCGCGCCGGCGAAGGCGCCGAAGGCCCGGTAGGCGGGAGTCAACGCCGGGAGCTTCTTCAGCACGGGAATCGACTTCTCCAGCGCGGCGAGTGCCTTTTCGTTCCCCACCGCGGCCAGCTCGGCGAAGACGCTCGGATCGACGCGGTCCTTCTCCTTGGCGATCCGTCGCGAGAGCTCCGAGACGTCCTGGGCGAGCCCCGGCACGCCCAACCAGAACGCCCCGAGGAGCAGGAGCAGCAGGGAGCGCGAGCTCACTTGAGGCCGAGCTCCTTGGCGTGCTTCTTGACGTACTCCAGCGCCTTCTGCGTGTCGCCGGGGTGATCCCCCTCCTGGGGCTTGAACACCTGGCCGGTGATTTCCTTCAGCGTCCAGGTCAGGTCCCGCCGGACGACACTCCACGCCTGCCACCGTGCGGCCCAGTACGCGGCGGGCGGGTTGTTCGGGTCGTCGACGTTGGCGGGTTCGGGCGCCGAGAGGCTTTCGCACAGCGTCCGGACGATCGACTTGTCCCTGGTCTTGATCAGGCCGAAGTAGCGGCAGCAGGCGCGCGTCACGTCGGGCTGCGCCCAGGCCTTGAACTCGTTGTAGACGTCCCGCTCGATCTTGCGGTATCCCATCGTGCCGAGGCCGATGACCACGGCGGCGTAGACCTTCGGCCGCTTCTTTCGAGTCTTCTTGTCCTTGAAGAGCTTGGCCAGCGTGTTGATCGCCTTCTTGTTCTCCCGGAAGTTCGAGAGGAGCTTCACCGCGGTCCCCTGGACCATCACCACGCGCTCCTCGATCAGCTCGTCGATCTCCTTCTTGGAGCGCAAGCCCAGCTCTTCGGCCTCCGCCTTGGCGGCCTTCTTGTCGAACTTCGAGGCCTTGTAGCGCAGGCTGTCGATCGCCGGCTTCATGAACTCCTCGTTCTTGTAGGAGCACATCGCCAGCAGGGCGTTCCGGACCTTCGCCGCGTCACCGTCCTTCAGCGCCGAGGTGTACCCCGCGAGCAGCTGCTTGACCTCGGCGGCTTCGGCGAGGGCCAGCTCCTCCTCTTCCTCGAGGGCGGGCGGCGGGTCCTGATCGGCCAGCAGCGGGAGCGGGGGGAGAAGAGTCAGGCAGAGAGCCAGCAGAGTTTTCATGAGAGACCTCCTCGGAAGGTCCCAGGAGGATAGCAGGAGAGGGCGGAAGAGGGGAAAAAGAAGCCGCCCCCGTCGCGCAGACGGGGGCGGCTCCAGGGGCGCGTCGATCGGGGGTGATCAGCCGGCGGCTTCGATCAGCTGCCCGGGGGTGACCACGGCGCCGTACTTGCCTTTCAGGGCCAGCAGGCCGTCCTTCTGCTCCTTGTAGACATCGAAGAGCGTGCCGGGCAGGTTCTCTTCCTTGCCGTAGGCTTCACTCTGCAGGTCGATGCGGGCGACGATGTTGTCGATGTAGAGCGAGAACTGCTTGTCGTACAGGTCGCGCGGGTACTCCTTGTCGATGACCTCCTTGAACAGGACCTTGAGGTCGTCGTACTTCGGCACGTAGCCGACGGGAGTGAGAATGCCCTTCATCTCTCCGTGGGCGAAACGGTCGAGCCAGGAGAGCCAGGCCTTGACGTCCTTCTTCTCGCCGAGCAGCGCGCCGCCGCTACCGCCGCGGGCCTCGTGCGTGAGGAAGTAGTTGAGGCCCGCCATGATGGGACGGCCGTCGTTCGACAGCTTCGAGCTGTTGAAGAACTCGAATTGCGAGGCCATGTAGTCGGAGAGAGCGCCCGGGATGAACGGAGCGTTCGCCCACGGAGCGCGCTTGACGCCCGTGGCGCCGACTTCGGTCGCGGTCGCCTTGGAGACGATCGAGGCACCGATGACCACGCCGTGGTCGGGGTTGGGGGCGACCCAGACGGGGGGCATCGTGTCGGCGTCGCGGCCGCTGTAGGTGACGACCTTGATCGGCGCGCCCTCGGGGTTCTCACCCCACTCGGCGTTGTAGTTCTCGATCGCCGAGCAGCGCAGGGTGCAGCGAGCGTTCGGGTGGGAGATCGGGATCTCCTTGCCCTCATCGTTCTTCATGCCCTTGGTCCACTCACCCTGGAAATTGAAACCCTTGTCGGGGTGCGGCTCATCGTTGCCGGTCCAGTGCGGGACCTTCTTGTCGTCGATCAAGACGTTCGACCAGATCACCTCGGTGCCCGGCTCGCGCAGGCACTTCATCAGGTAGGGGTCGCCTTCGCGGTTCACGTCGGCGACGATGCCGAAGATGCCCGCCTCGGGGTTGATCGCGCGCGCGGTGCCGTCCTCGGCGATCCAGATCTGCGCGAGGTCGTCGCCGACGAAGTCGGTGCCGGCCATGGCCGTGGTGGTCTTGCCGCAGCCGCTGGGCGCCGCGCCGGCGAAGAAGGTGATCCGGTCGCCCGGGCCCCTCATGCCGGTGATGAACATGTGCTCGGAGAGCTCCTCGCCCTTCTTGAAGTAGGTCGCGAGGTCGACGCAGAAGCGGTGGTTGCCCTTCTTGAGCAGCAGCGTGTTGCCCGCGTAGGTGCAGAACATCGAGAAGGTCGTCAGGTGACTGCGATCCATGAAGACGCGCGCGTTCGGCAGGTCTTCCTCGCGGTTCAGGCCCTCACTGTGCACGTTCGTGAGGAACAGCCCGGCGCGCTCGATCTCGGCGTCGAAGGTGTCGTACACGTTGCGGTACAGGATGTCGCCGCTGTGCATCACGTAGGTCGAGGAGCTGATCTCCAGCGCCGGCATGGCCGCCTTGGCCCCGGCGGGACCGCGGTTGAAGAAGCCGATCATGCAAGTCTTGCCTTCCATGATCCCGACGAACTTGTCCTTGATGTACGCGTGCGCCTCGTCGCGGACGAGCTTCTTGCCGAGGACGCTGACCTTGTCGCCGGGGTTGATGATGTAGAACGTCCGGTCGACGATCCGGGCCTGCTCCTTGGCGAGGTCGTAGTGGATCGTGTGGCCTTCCATGGCCAGAGGGGCTTCCTCGCCCTTCTCGATCGACCACTTGCGGACCGTCGCGAGGTCGGCCTCGGAGCCGGTGTTCACGAACACCTTGGCCGGCTTGCCGACGACGATCGCGTTGGCGATCTTTACCAGCGCATCCCCGTTCTTGATCTTCTCGATCTTGGCGAGGTTTTCCGGGTCCATCGTCTCCCGGAAGACGTTCCGGGCTTCGTCCGCGGACTTGACTCCGCCGAGGTCGGTGAGGATGTCCACACCCTTGTTGAGTTCGAGCACGCCTGATCTCCTTGATTCTGAGTCTCTACGTGTACGGCTTGAAGCTCTTCTGATGCCTGCCCCGAGCGGGGGTAGGTGAGCGATACGTGGAGTGGCGGGGGCGCTCAAACGCTACGATCCCGGGACTGCGCCGCGCGGCGATCGAACCCGGGTCCACCTCCGTCATTCCCTGGAATGAGGGCGGCCATCGTAGACCCCGGAGGCGCACAAGTCTGCCCCCTTGTCGCGGGTTCCTGGAGCCCCTTCTACGTACAGCTGCGCACCGCTTCGGGAAGCGATGCGCAGCGATGGCCGCGAGGTGGTCGGGCTCTACCGGAGCGGGGTCAGCTGGATGTCACGGAAGTGGATCTCGGCGCCTTCCGACTGGAGGCAGATCTTCCCGGGGATCTCCAGGCAGTCCCAGGCCTGGTTGAGGATCTGGCCGTTGACCCGCAGCACGCAGTGACCCTGCCAGAGGGTGATCTCGTAGGTGTTCCACTCCCCCAGCGACTTCTCGTTGGTCGCCGTCCGGGCGGTATTCCGGCCCTTGGTGCGCTCCGCGACGGCCTGCATCGGGTACTTGCCGATGTTCCAGAAGTCCCCGGCGGCGCCGCTCTGGAGCTGAGCCTCGATGCTGCGCGGCCAGACCTTGTCCTCACCGATCATCCGCAGCAGGACGCCGCTGTTCCCCGCCTTCTTGGTCACCGGGCTGAAGCGCCACTGCAGGCGCAGGACGAAGTTGTCGTGGTCGGCCTTGGTGCGCAGGTAGCCGATCGGCCGCCCCTGGCAGACCAGCACACCCTCGTCGGTCACCGACCAGACGTTCTCGGGCTGGCCATCGTCCCGCAGGAAGTGCGTCCAGCCGGTGAGGTCCACACCGTTGAAGAGCGCGACCTCCCGAGTCGGGTCCGGGTCGAGGTTGCGGATCTTGAGGTTGCGGAACCACACGTCGTGTCCGTGGTCCTGCAGACACAGGTGTCCCGAGGGCTTGATGCCGAAGTTCGGCATCTTGCCGAACTTGCTCGCCGCGACCCGCTCCTTGTACGCCGGGTCGGCCATCGAAACGCTGACCACGCGCCGGCCGTTCAGCCAATGCTCGAGGTGATCTCCGACGAGGATGATCTTGCCGGTGTTCCACTCCATCGGCGGGCGCGACACCTTCGGTTCGGCGGCTTCGAGCGCGTAGAGCGCACCGACCGAGGTCTTCGGGTTCCCGCCGCGCGTATCATCCCAGATCTGGTATTCCGGCCCCGTCTCCCAGGGCGCGCTGTGGTCCTCGGTGACGCGGAACATGATGCCGCTGTTCGCGCCCTCGGAGACCTTGAACTCGAAGGCGAACTCGAAGTCGCGGTACATCTCGCGGGTGACGATGTCACCTCCCCCACCGCGAGCGACCACGCGCAGCGCGTCGCCGTCGATCTCCCAGCCCTTCTCGGGGAAGTCCTCGGAGCGGTAGCGGCGCCAGTGCTCGGTGCTCTTGCCGTCGAAGAGGCTCTCCCAGCCCATCCTCGCCTCGGCGGCGGTCAGCGTGTTCACCACCACGGGCCCGGTCACCTCGCCGGTGGCGACCCACTCGGTGCCGCGCACGATGTGGTCGCGAAACTGCGGGTCGTAGTGCGAGTAGCGGCCGGCGTCGGCGCCCTTCCAGACGTGGCCCAGCGCGGTGTGGAGGATGCGCCCCTTCCCGTACTCCTTGACGATGATCATCGGCTCGTCCGCGCCGGTGCCACCCGTCTCGGGATCGGAGTACGCGCTGGCCAGCACGCGGTAGTCGGTGTCGTGCATGTGGACGAGCCGGTGGTACAGCTCGTCGGGGTGCGCGATCATGTCGGGCATGTCGCGGGTGACCGGGTGGTCGCGATCGACGACCTTCACGTCGAAGGAGTGGAAGCGGCCGTGGCCGGTCCCGTCGCGCCACATCAGGGCGACCATCTCCTCGTACTCCTTCCACCCCGGGAAGGCGTTGTCCGCGGCGTGATGGACCAGGATGCCGGTTCCGGCCTCGACTCCCGCGACGAAGAGCTTCTCGGCCGCCTCGCCCCAGCGGGGGCCATTGTAGTCGAGCACCAGCGCCCGGTACTTCTGGTACGTCGCCGGATCGGCGAGGGTCTCGGCGGGCTTCTCGGTCACGGTGACCTCGAACTTCCCGCTCTCCTCGAGGATCTCCTTCAGCGAGGGGGTGGTCCAGCTCCAGTCGTGGTTGTTCGCGCCACCGACCACCAGGACCGGAATCTTCTCGGGAGCGTCGGAGGTGGCGGCGAAGAGCACGGTGCCGGCGAGGAGGGCGGCGAGGAGGGTGGGCAATACAGGCATGGCGTGGGGTCCTTGGGGATTCGGCGGGGCGCGACAGAGCCGGTATTATCGCGGCCACGCGAGGGCAGGGCAAAAGGAGCCGCGAAAAGGAGCGGGTCTCCCGCCGACCGGGCGACTGGATCGCCGGCTCCGAGGCGCCCCCGAGGGGCCCGGAGCGACGATCAGGGCCACAGCTGGCGGAATCCCGCCGCTCAGTCCGACTCCTGGCGGAGTCCGCGCCGCAGGGTCTCGAAGACCACCCGGTTGCCGAGGGCCGTATAGTGGCGGCGGCCGGAGCCCTCGCGGACGAAGTGGTCGTAGAGGTTGCCGCCGTCGTCGGCGATGGCGGCCTCGAGCTCGACCCGGGAGCCGACGTGGCGGATCCCGCGCTGCTCGAGCTCCTCGAGCAGGAAGGGCTCGTGCCAGTCGGTGGCCGCGAAGTCGGGGGTCTCGGGATCGAAGTACCGCGGCCCGTGGAAGACGAGCACGAACCACTCGAGCCCGCGGCCCTCCAGCTCGACCTGGAGCTCGTCGAGGAAGAAGCGCATCAGCGCCTTCGCGCGAGCTCGGTGAGCTTCCTCGCCGGAGATGGCGGCGACCCAGCTCGCGGGCAGGATCCCGCTGCCGTGAACGAACCAGCGCCAGGCGTAGCTGCCGATCCCGAGGTCGTGCTCCTCGATCCACTCGGCACTCGCGGCGGGGACCGGCCCCTTCATCCGGGCGCGTCCGTCCTCGTCCAGCTCCCAGTCCGGTTTCGGCCAGGAGAAGAAGGGCAGCGCCGCGCGATCCATGTCGGCGGTCACGAGCAGGCTGACCACGACGATCGGTCGACTCGGCGCCCACAGATCGAGCGTCTCCTTCAGCAGCAGGCAGGTCTGATCGAAGCCGTAGCCGGGGACGCCGTAGTTCATCAGGCACATCTCCGGTCCGAGTGTCGAACCTTCGAGCAATCCCTGCCAGCACTCGGCGGGGGGCGTGACGCACCCGGCGAACGAATCCCCGTAGAGGAGGACCGGACGACGGCCCTGCAGCCGGGCCCGGTTGACGTGATCGTAGCTCTTCGGATCGAAGCGCTGATGCGTCCAGCCGAGCTTCGGGTCGTGGCGCGCGGGACGACGTCGCGCCGGGTCCCGGAGCCGGTACTTGAGCACGGCGAACTCCTCGCTGAAGTGGCTCGCGTAGAGATCCGGCTGGCGCAGGGCGGTCAGCTTCCGGACGGGACCGGGCCCGAAGAGGACCAGGCGCAGGGTGAGCTCGAAGAGCAGGGCCGAGACGAGGAGGACCAGGCCGATGCGCAACCAGAGGCGCCGGCGCCTGGGAGGAGGTGAGGGCTCGGGCATCGGCACAGGATACTGAGCCCGGGCGACCGCGGTACGGAGTCATCAGGCTCCCTCCCAGGCTTTTTCGACCACGCGGTGTGCGGTACCGATTGGTCGCAGAAGTGCGGGAGGGAGCCTGACTCGGTATCTGGCTCACCCCGTGCCCGGATCGGAGCCAGCTCCGGGAGAGACCGGGCCGGAGCCCCTTGCGGAAAACGGCATTCCGTTCTCTCCTGGAAGGTGTCTTGGAGCCCCCCGCTCGCAACGGGGCCCGGGGCTCGCCACCTACGAGAAGAGGAGTACTGAC
>CAZCAC010000102.1:0-30933 GCA_964496575.1 uncultured Planctomycetaceae bacterium
GAATGGCAGAAAGATGGAGCGGAGCTCCATCTTTCTGCAACTCTGGACTCTGCGAGCTCTTCCTCCTCGGCGAGCTCTGCGCTGAAACACCGCGATCTCCGCCTCCTCTGCGCCGTTTACGTGGAATTCCCGAACCGGATCGAGCCACCCATCGCACTCGGTGGGTGAGGACCGAACCCGATGAGCTCATCCGCCCTCCTCCAGCACGCCGACTTCCTGCGCGCCCTCGCCCAGAGCCTGGTCTCCGACGAGACCGTGGCAGAGGACGCGGTCCAGGAAGCGTGGGTCGCCGCCCTCGAGCGGCCGCCGGACGCGCCCGGGGCGGCGCGTTCCTGGCTGAGGACGGTGGTACGGCGAATTCTGAGTCGGTCCCGCGCGAGCACGCTGGACCGCCGCTGGCACGAACGCCGTGCGGCGCGTCCCGAGGCCGGGGTCGACCCGAACTGGATGGAGGAGCGAGAGCGAACCATTGCCCGCGTCGGCGAGGCGGTCTCCGCGCTCGACGAGAAGTACCGGTCGGTCGTCCTCCTGCGCTTCTTCGAGGGCCTTCCGCCGCGGGAGATCGCGCGGCGGTTGCAGCTGCCGGTCGAGACGGTGCGCACCCGACAGAAGCGCGCCCTCCAGGCGTTGCGCGCTGCCCTCGACGATGCGTACGGCGGCGATCGGCGATCGTGGTGCCTCGCGCTCCTCCCCCTGACCCGGCTGCACCACGATGCAGCGGCCGGATCGGGGCTCGTCGCTTCGGTGTCCACGGGGTTCCTCGCCATGAATACACTGCTCAAGGTCTCGCTCGTCGCGCTCGCCATCCTCGCGGGTGTCCTCGCGTTCTGGTCGCTGGGAGACGAGGAGCCGGTCACGCCGCGCGCGGCTCCCTCTCCGCTCGCCGCGGGGGGTGAGTTGGCGCGAGACGAGGAGCCGGTGCCGGTGCAGTCGGAGGTCGCCGGTGTGGTGGCGCGGACGTCGCTCGGCTCCGACCATGAGGAGTCTGCCGCCGCTCCGCTGCCCGTCACTCAAGGCCAGGTGTTCGACGCCACCGGCCGCTCCCTCGCCGGTGTCGCCCTCCGACTGGCCGGTGGGGGAGAGTGGTCCGGGGAGAGCGACGCCGCCGGTGAATTCGCGCTCCCCGCGACGCTCCCCGAGGAGCGGCTCGTCGTCGACTCGCCCCACGTCCTGGTGCGTCGCGGGTGGACGATGGACGACGAGCTGTTCCTCCTGATCGCGGCCGATCGGATCGACCTCGCGCGTTCCGTCGTCGACGAGGCGGGCGTGGCGATCGCCGGCGTGGAGGTATCGGTGGAACCGGCTCCCATCGTCGGCTTCCCCCTGGCGCTGGATCGGACGATCCGCCCGGTGATCCACACGACTCGCACCGGCGACGACGGGGCTCTCGAGCTCACGGGACTGCCAGCCGAGCTGGTGATCCTCCACTTCAACAAACCCGGGTTCCGCCCGGAATCGCTGCGCGTCGCCGCCGATGTCGAGCTCGACGGCAGGATCGTCCTCCACCCGATCGAACAGCTGTACGTCTTGAGCGGGAGGGTCGTGGACGACGTCGGGGTCGGCGTGCCCGGGGCGCTGGTCGCCTTCGTCGACGAGCGGACGCGATCCGATTCAGGCGGGGCCTTCCAGCTGAAGGGTTCCATCGCGGACGTGCCCGAGGAGGGAGCCGGGCTCGTGGCCGCCAAGCGGGGGTTCCAGACGAAGGTGATCCCCGACTTCGGGGCGAACCGCGAGGATCTCCTGGCCGCAACTCCGCTCGAGCTACGCTTCGCCGGCCCCTCGCTGGAGATCTCCGGTCGGCTCCTCTACGCCTCCGGGGAGCCGCACCCCGGGGCGCGGGTTCAGCTCTGGCAGGAGGAGTACGTCGTCGGGATCTCCACCGCCGAGGACCTGTCCGCCAAGGGCGCGGAGATTCCGTTGCTGATGGACGCGTTCTGGTCCGACCCCGATCCGTGTCTCACCGACCATCGCGGGGCCTTCGTCGTGAAGGGGCTGGTGGATCGCGACTACCGCCTGCGCATCCTCGATCTCGAGGAGGGGCTGGCGCTGACCACCGATCCGATTCCCGCTGGCAGCTCCGGGCTCGCGATCACTCTCCCGGAGGACACCTACCAGAAGCTGAACGGCACGGTGGTGGACGAGCACGGCCGGGCGGTCGAGGGGATACAGGTGATCGTCTCGACCTGGGTGATCCACAACAGCGACAACCACGCCGTCCGGACGATGCGCAGGACCTACACCGAAGAGGACGGTTCGTTCATGCTGAGCGACGTGTCCCGGCTCGCCTCGATCCGGCTGCGTGTGCTCGGAGACGACTCCGAGTTCCTCGACCACGCGTTCTGGATGGAGCCGGACGATACCGGGGAGGACCTCACCCTGATTCTCGAGCGCCGCTGTCACTTCCGCGTCGAGGTGCAGGATCCCGAGGTCGTGAGCTTCCGCGTGCTGGACGAGCACGACGAGGTCCTGATGATCTCGCACTTCGGCGCGGTCGGCGGCGACGTGGGCCGCCGCACCTTCCCCCTGGACGACGGCCGCTCCCCGGTGGTATCGACCAGTGATCGGGCGCGGACGCTGGAGCTGCTCGACACCGAGACGCGACGCGTTCCGATTCGGCTGGTTGCCGGTGAGGTCACGATCCTGCGGCCGTGATGCGATCTCGATGCCCGCGACGGGTCAGCGCGGCAGCTGCGGATCGAGGCGTCGTCGAGTGAAAGAGAGATCCAGGTCGACCACCTGGCCGGCGTAGGCATCGACGGCCGCGGTGCCAGGTATGGCGGTCGTATCCCCGGCCTCTCCCTCCAGCGACAGGCTCGGCAGGTAACGCCCCGGTACGCTGGCCGAGGTCTCGAAGTTGCCCTCCTCATCCGTGCGAGCACCCGTGGACAAGCCTGTCCCCCGGAACCAGATCCTGGCTTCACGCACGGGTTCGCCGTCGAGCAATGCGCGACCGCGGAAGCGTACGGGGTCCGCACCGGAAACGTCGATCGCGAGCTCACGCACCTCGCCGGCGTCGAGGTGAAGCACATCGCCGATGTCGATGGAATGACCGTACGACCCGGTGGAGATGCGCACGTTGACGTTCAGGCGCAATTGCCACGAGCCGGCAGGCACCGGTCCCAGCTCGAACCGACCGTCGTCGCCCACCGGGACCTCACCCAATCTCCGCGCGGCGCCGATGGCATTCAGCTCGACGGCGTCGACTCGTGGTCGGTAGCGATCGAGACTCGCCAGGCCACCCCTGGAGAGGGCGGCGGCTGTCCGTCTCTCGGCCGAAGGACCCCAGGCGTGGACGACCTCGTGCGGGGTGAGCACGCCGCGGATCGTTGCAGCGCGGCGAACGGTGACCTGGAGCTCGCGCTGCGCTGAATCGTTCGCGGCGACGAACCCGAGCGTGTGAGTGTCGCCGGTCACCCGGGCCGCGAGGGCCGAATCGCTGTGCGGGAGGAAGAGCTCGAGCTCACCCTGGCCGTCCGTGTGGCCCTCGCCGGTCACCACGACCATGGAGGTGCCATGAACTCCGCGATCGAAGGCGGCGTGCTGGGCGTAGACATGAGTATCGGCTTCGATCGCGGTCCGACCGACGGCCTGGAGCATCTCGACCCGAGATCCAGCGACCGGATCGCCCTGCTCGTCTTTCACGCTCACTTGCCAGCGCTCGAGAGAGGGCACGATGACTCGCTCGTCGAACGCGACACCCTCCACCAGCTCGATTCGGTGGGAGAAGAGCCTCGGTATCGTGCTGCCCTCGGGGCGCAGGAACATCACGTGGGGACCGGGGAGCAGATCGTCCCGCTGCAGCACACCGCCGGCGTGGTGTGCCTCGCGACGAAGTCGGAGTCCGTACCACCTCTTCGGCCGGGCGAGAATCCGCGTGCCGCGAGCATTCTCGTGAACGGGGACACAGGCGTAGGAGAATCGTTCGATCGGCGCGCCGCTCTCGTTCACTAACCTCATCCGGAACGGTGCCGGTCGGATGCGACGCACAACGACTTGCACGTCACTCGTCCCGATCTCGATCGGCTGCAGGGGAGCGAGGAGCTCCTGATCACGCTGGTCGCCATCCAGCTCGATGTAGAAGGGGCCGTCTTCCGGGTTCGGCGGACGAAAGAAGAACTCACCCCCCGCGCGGGAGCGGGTCGTCACGCGGCCCCCGAGCTCTCGTTGCGCACCGAAGAGCTCGACGCCGGTGATGGGCACACCTCGCTCATCCGTGACGATGCCGGACACGGTCTTCTCGAGATCCGGGCGAGTGACGCGAAAGGTCAACTCGCGGCGGCCATCGCTCACCGCGAGCTCGACGACGGCAGGCTCCATGGCCGTGTAGCCCATCTCCGGCCACCTTGAGCATCTCCATCGACCGGGGAGGAGCAGCCTCGGAGGCAGGCGGCCGTCGAGATCCGTCTCGCCGATATCCCACCCGTTGCTCGGGCGGAGACCCGTCGCCGTGCGTGGCACGTCCTTGGGTCCGAAGAGGCTGACCTCGTACCCGGCCACCGGTTCGCCCGCATCGTCGACGATGCGCAGGGAGACCTCGATCCCACGGATCAAGGGGATGTCCCCGTGGTCGATCAGGGAGCCGGGACGCAGGCTGCCGATCGAGCCACTCACCGGGACGCGTCCCGGCGTGGAAATGCGGAGGCTGGCGCCGACCTGCGCGTGCGGGCGGAAGGAGATCCGGAAGCGGCCGTCGGAGCCCGTGCTCTGCGGCTCCGGGACCGACCAGGTGGCGGGAAGCTCATCGCCGGAATCTAGCGGATAGCCTCTGATGGTGACGTTGGCCCCGAACAGCGCCGCTCCGCTCTCTTCGGCGATCACGCGGCCAGTCATGACGATCTCCTCCACGAGCTCGGTGGCGCTCGGAGAGGGATCGGTCCTTCGGTCCGCGGCAACGCGCAACTCCGGCGCTGGCGAGGCGGGTGCCGGCTCTGCCGATCCGGAGGCCGAGGGCGATGAGACCCTCGACGACCCCGGGAGGTCACCGAGCGCTTCTGGTTCGCTCGGTGCCCTCTCGGGGAGCACCACCAGCCACAAGGCGGCGAGGAGAACGGTGAGGGCCATGGCGACGGCGGCGAGCTTGCTCACGGCGAATCCTCCGAGGATCAACACACCGGGCGGTACGGCTCGTTCCGCGACGGCGGCCGCGATCACCCTGGCGCGGCACGCGGAGAGGGCCGGCGAGTCGAGCAGCGCGCAGAACGCGGCGGCGAAGGTCGCGGGCAGCACGCCGCGCAGTCGCTCGACCCCGCGGTGGAGCTGGGCGTGCACGGTGCCGAGCGGACGATCCAGCGCCCGCGCGATCTCGACCGCGCTGAGCCCGTGGACGTGCCGGAGCGCGAGAACTTCGCGATAGGGCTTCGCGAGGGACTCGATCGCCTCCGTGATGCGCTCGACCGCTTCCCGCTCCGCGAGGTGGTCGAGGGGCTCGGCCTCACCGCTCCGGAGCTCGTTGACCTCGGCTTCCGTCCCGCGCCGCGGGGCCCGCCCCCGGCGCCGCCGCTCGTTGGCGGCGCGCCGCGTCAGGATGGTCAGGAGCCACGGCAACACCGGTCGCCCGGCTTCGAACTGCTTCGCGCTCCGGATCGCCTCGAGGAAGGTCGTCTGAACCAGGTCCTCGGCGGCGTGCCGGTCCCCGGTCAAGTGAGCCGCGACCAGGACGAGCCGCGCCGCGGTCGCGTCGAAGACCAGCGCCACGTCGTCCGGATCGCCCGACGAAGCGAAACGCGCGAAGGCGCGATCGGCGGCGCTCGACGTGTGAGTTCGTACGGACATCACTGGTACTTCCCCGTACCGGCGCGAACGCTTGCAGGGAACTCGGAATCTCCTCCGGAATCGTACGGAACCGGGTTTCTTGACCTACTGCAGCAGCTCGATCGTCCGGGTCACCTCGTCGACGAGATAGGGTTCCTTCTCCCAGCGCTGCTGGATCCGGTCGAGGAGCTCGATCCCCCGCGGGTCGCCGAGCTCGACCAGGCAGGCGCAGAGGCGCCTCACCAGCTTCAGCCGCGACTGCTTCGACTCGCCCTTGAAGCGGTCGTCGCCGTCGCCATGGACCTTGTACATCTTCTTCGGGTCGTAGACGCGATCGACGATCTCCTTCTCGATGAGCGCCAGTGCGAGCTCCTTCGCCTCGGTCAGCGCGAACGCGTCGACGAGAGTGGCAAAACTGCTCAACCGCACCTCGTACTCGGTGTGCGTGATCGAATCGCCGAAGAAGGAGGCGGCGAAGAACTCGCCGAAGCTCTTGCCGCAGCGAACCAGCGCCTCGGCCGCGTCCTCGGTGCCGATCTTGCCCAGTGCCTCCGCCGCCGCGTCGACGATGCGGTAGTCGTCGGACTTGACCGCGGGACCGAGGAGCTTGACGCAATCGGGCAAGCCGATGTCACCGAGTGCACGCGCGGCGTGCACCTTGGCGTCGAAGCTGACCTTCTTCGACTTCAGGATCGGGGCGACAGCCTTGGCGGCATCCTCGGTCCCGAGCTCCCCGAGCTGCCGTGCCGCTTCCGCGCCGGCTCCGCCACCCGCCTTGAGCTGGGCGACCAGTGCCTTGACGCCTGGCCCCTTGCCCCGTCCCCGTCGGGGATCTTCGTCGGGTCGCCGAACGCGGCGATCTCCTGCTTGGTCGGCTTGCGTTGGAAGGAGGAGTCGAGGAACTTCGCGCCCTTCCACTTGCCCTTGCGGATTCCGGCGAACCACTTGAAGATCGCCGAGCGAACCGAGCCGGGAAAGCCGTGCCCGACGCCATCGAGCTCGGTGTAGACGAACTGCTCGCGCGGCTTGCTCTTCTTCTTGTCCTTGACCAGCGCCTTGGCCGCGCTGCGATCGCGGCCGACGCGACACACCGGGTCGTCGCTGCCGTGGTAGATGTACACGGGAATCTGGATCCCGTTCGGCCCGCCGCCGCCCGCACATGGCGCGCACGCCGCCCAGATTTCGCTGCGCGCCGGGCCCCAGTGCCAGGTGCCGAAGCCGCCCATCGAGTGGCCGACGAGGTAGATGCGGCGCTCGTCGATGTTGTACAGCGTCTTCATCTCCTCGACGAGCGAGTCGATCAACGGCGCGTTCGCCTGGTTCCTCCACGGCGCCTTCAGCGCGCTCGGGCAGGCGACGATCCAGCTCCACTGCTCGGCCTCCTGCTGGTACCAGTTCAGCGCGGACTCGCCGCTGCCGGTGACCAGCGTGTCGTCCTTGCCGCCGTCGCCGCCGCCGTGCAGGCCGATCACCAGCGGCGTCGGCCGTAGCGGGTCGTACTTGCTGGAGACGTGGATCGCGTAGGTCGCGCCCGGTGCCTCGTCGGCGCCGATCGAGAGCGGGACCTCGTTGCGGCGGCCCTTGGCGATCGCCGCCGAGCGCCGGGCGCGCTCGAGGTAGGTGAGCGCGCGCTTCGAGCCCGCCTTCTTCGCCGCGTTCCATTTCGCCTTCAGCTCGGCCGGCTCGGTGGTCTCGACGTACGCCTTTTCCGCCTCGTACACCTTCGGGTCGAAGCTCGGGTTCTTGCGCAGGAAGGAGGCGTACTTCGAAGCGCCGAAGGTCTCCAGCGCCTCGGCGTGATCCGGCGCGAGGCGCAGGGTCATCGCCAGGTGCTCCTGCGCCTCCTTCTTCATCTTGTGCTCTGCGCAGAACCCGGCGAGCTCGAAGTGCTCCTCGGCGATCAGGTCGGAGCGTGCCGTTCGCGTCAGGTACTCGACCTCCGGCGGATCCTCGAGGATCACCTCCTCGACCTTCTCCGCGGGGATCCGGTTCCTCTCCGGCACCTCCCAGGTCATCTTCGCGTGCCGCGAGTTCCACGGGTTGTGGACGACGAAGGAGTCGTCGTTCCGCGAGACGGTGACGTCGGTGATCTTCTTGCCGCTCTTCAGGATGATCGTGTCCGCGGCGGCGGACCCGGCCAGGGCCAGGAGGGCAGCGAAGCAGGTGGGGAAGGGATGCATCGGTCTACTCCGGGCATGGAATCGCTCCCCACCAGACTACCCGGCCGCGTGCTCTGATGATCAGGGAGCCTGGCCCTCGAATCGGGTGAGCAGTGTGCGGCAGCGCTCTTCTCCCATACCGATCGCCCAGTCCATGGTGAAGCGAGCGTTGATCTCGCTGAGCGGATTCAGCACCTCGCGCGGGCCCGCTCGTCCCGGCACGCGGTGGCGGTACGCGTCGATGCCGAAAGGACCGAAGTAGCCCGCGTCGGCGAGTGCCGTGCCGACCACCTCGATGGTGTGCTGGAGCCGCACATCGTCCTCCTCCAGCACCTCGCGAGCGCCGGCGGCCTCGGTGCCCGTCCACGCGCCCTGGTCGGTGGTTTCCTGGAAGCACGGCGGTGCGATCACCACTTCGCCGGCACGGTCGACCCACGCCGAGCGGGTGTACTCCCGTGTCACCTGCACCCACGGCTCGACGACCAGCGGACCACGTCGCAGCCCCGCGACGATCCAGGCGAGCTCGGCGTCGACGGGGGTACCGGCCGCGATGCGCCGGCGACCGCGACCGGCGGCGCCGAAGGGACGGCGGACCAGCCAGCCGCCCTCGGTCGGCCGCGCGATCAGCTCCAGCGTCTCCTCGGGCGTCTTCGCGATTCGTTTCTCGAAGCTACCCTCGATCAGCGGCTCGCGCACGAGGGTGGCGAAGGCGCGCGCGTTGACCGCGGCCAGGACCTCGACCGCCGGGGCCGCAACGGGGAGTGCACCGGCGGCGCGCAACCGCGCCAGCGCGCGCGGTGTCGGGCTCCAGGCGAGGCCCGGCAGCCCCCGGGCCCGCTCATCGTCCGGCGAGGGTTCGGGGCCGAGGATCACGTCCTCGTCGCCGACCAGCGTGCCGCGCAAGTCGCCGCTCTGGTAGGTCACGATCTCGAGCAGCCGCCGCGTCGGTGCGTACCGACTCCCGACCTCGAGCTCGGTCTCCGCGTCGAGGTTCAGCACCCAGGCGACCGGCGGCCGGTTCATCTCGTTCTCCGCGTGGTGACCGGCTCCTGTGCTTCGAGTTGGGCGAGGAAGGCGTCGCTCTGTCCCGCCTTCCGGCGCGCCTCGAGGTTGAGCGGCTGACCCTGCAAGAGCGCCGGCGTCAGCGGTGCGGGGAGCGCCGCGCACCACGCGTCGTAGTCGAGGGGCGCACCGGTGAAGTGCTCGAACCAGCGGATCGCCGTCGCCACGTGACCGACCTCGTCGTGCTCGACTCTTTCCAGGATGCGGGCGCCCCGCTCGTCGCCCTGTTCGCGCATCGTCTCGGCGAAGCGTCGGTTGTGGTCGAGGTTCGCTCCCTCGAGCCCCAGTCCGAGGAAGGACACGAACGCCAGCGCGCTGCTACAGGTCGCGCCGCGCTGCCAGAACCAGTCGCGCACCGGAAAGTCTCCCACCGCGAAACCGAGGTGGTCGAGGTGGTCGGCGTAGAGTCTCGCGTGCACGATCTCCTCACCGATCAGCGCGACGAGCCGCTGGCGGAACTCGCTCGGCGCGTCGGGGAAGGCGAGGATCGCCCAGGCGAAGAGCTCGGTCGCTTGCAGCTCGTGGTGGAAGAAGGTGTGGAAGAGCGCCGCGCGCGCCTCGGGTCGGTCGAGTGCGCCGAAGCGTGGCGTGCGGGCGCTGCGCGGGAGCACGTGCAGCTCTGGCGGGCGCCCCGGTTCGGGGATGACCCGTGCCGGCGGATCGTCCTCCCAGGTGAGCCCGGCGCGCACGCGTGGCGCGACGAGCTTTTCGCCTAGCACCCGCGTCGACACCAGCTCCCAGCAGCAGCGTTCGACGGTGCCCGTGGGAGGAGGTCCAGTTTCGAGATCGCTTCGGGCCATCGCCTCATCGTAGCAGTACGACTCCGTCCTGCGATCAGAACTCGATCAACGACGGATCGTAGTTCTCCGGCTTCTGGTAGCCGAGCAGCTCGATCACCGTCGCCGCCACGTTGGAGAGGCCACGGTGCTCCAGCTCCGCCAGGCGGTACTCGCCGTGGTAGCCCGGATCGATGATCGCGAAGGGCACGGGGTTCAAGGAGTGCGCGGTGCTGACCGTCTCCTTCCCTTTCTTGACCTTGAACAGCTCGTCCGCGTTGCCGTGGTCGGCGGTCACCAGCATCGTCCCGCCCAGCTTCTCGACCGTCTCCCGCAGCCGCCCGAGACAGCCGTCGACCGTGGTCATCGCCTCGATCACCGCCTCCTTGTTGCCGGTGTGACCGACCATGTCGCCGTTGGCGAAGTTCACCCGGCCGAAGGTGTACTCACCGCTCTCCAGGAGCTCGATCACCCGGTCGGCGATCTCCACCGCCTTCATCTTCGGTTTCTCGTCGAAGCGAACCTTGTCGGAGGGGATCTCGACGTAGGTCTCGAAGCGCTCGTCGACGTAGCCGGAGTTGTTGCCGTTCCAGAAGTAGGTGACGTGGCCGTACTTCTGCGTCTCCGAGATCGCGAACGAGCGGATCTCGGTGTCGCACAGGTGAATGCCGACCGACTCGTCGATCTGCGGCGGGTCGACGAGGTAGTTCTTCGGTACCTCGAGGTCGCCGTCGTACTGCATCATCCCAGCGTACAGGACGTCGGGAACCCGCCCGCGATCGAAGTGCTCGAACGCCTCGTCCTCGAACGCCATGGTGATCTCGATCGCGCGATCGCCGCGAAAGTTGAAGAAGACCACGCTATCGCCGTCCTCGATCACACCCACCGGCTGCTCGTTCTCGTCGACGACGACGAAGGAGTCGAGGTACTGGTCGGTCGCGTCCGCGTCGTAGCCGGCCTGGACCGCGTCCGCCGCCGAGCGGAACGGCTGCCCCTGGCCGTGGACGTGCGCGTCCCAGCCGCGTTGCACGACGCTCCAGTCGGCGAAGTAGCGATCCATCGTGGTGACCATCCGCCCGCCACCCGAAGCGAAGCGGTAGTCGAAGTCATCGCCCCGAGCGTTCTGCTCGGCGAGCACCGCCTCGGTCTGCTCGACGAAGGTCAGCGCCGACTTCTCGTAGACGTCGCGGCCGTCGAGCAGCGCATGGACGCGGACCTGTCTGACCCCGGCCTCCCCACAGCGCCGCAGCAGCGCGAAGAGGTGATCGACGTGGCTGTGCACGTTGCCGTCGGACAGGAGGCCGATGAAGTGCAGCACTCCGCCCGCGGTCGAGCGCTCGACGAGCTGCTCCCACAGCGACGTCTCGAAGATCGCACCCTCGGCGATCGACTCGCGCACCAGCGCCGCGCCCTGGTGGAAGACGCGCCCGGCGCCGAGCGCGTTGTGACCCACCTCGCTGTTGCCCATGTCCCCGTCGGTGGGCATCCCGACCGCCGTGCCGTGCGCCTGCAACGAGGTGAAGAAGGGCGGTTCGTTCGCCTCGCGCCCGGCCTCCTCGTTCCAGCCGCGAGTGATCGCATCGAGATTCGGCGTCTCGGCCAGGAAGACGCCGTTGGAGGCGTCCCGCTTGCCGATGCCGACTCCGTCCAGGATGACCAGGAGCAGCGGGCCGCGGGGCCGGCAGTCAGGGCGCGGTTGCAGTTTCATGTCTCGCGGTGGGGGGAGGAGGGGTGTGGCGACCGTGGCGTCCGCTGAACGTCAGCGCAGCACTCGGGCGACCATCATCCGCGACCGGCTGCGCATGTCCAGACGCAATACCCGCTCGAAGAGGATCGCTACTGCCTCCCGTCCACCACCCGTCGCGGAGGCATCTCCACCTCGCCCAGGTCGAGCAGCTCCCCGGGGGAGAGCTCGACCGTGCCGTGGCCGGGGACCTCCTCGGCCGGATATCCCGGAGCCCAGATCGCCAGGCTGTAGCGCGACGCGTTGAGCTCGTCGATGAAGAACTCGCCGGTCTGGCGGTTCACCGGGATCCGGCGTGCCTTCCGCAGGAGGGGGCTGCGGACGTGGACCTCGATGTCGGCCGGGATCCCCTTCGGGTTGAGGAGCACGCCGGCGATCCGCGCCGTGGGTCGCTTGTCGGCGGTAGCGGCCAGCTCGAGATCGACGGTGCCCAGCGTCACGTCCTCGCGCCAGTCCATCACCGTCTCCCGCGTGTCGCACAACCAGACCCAGTGCTTGCCAGCCTTGGCGTACGGGAAGAAGAAGCGACCCTGCTCATCGGTCCAGGTGCGGATGATCGTCGAGCGCGGCGTGACGAGGTCGATCTCGCTGTACTCGAGGGCGTCCTCGCTCCGTTCGTAGCAGACCACCCAGCGGTCGAGCGGGCGTCCGTGCGCGTCGACGGCCCGGCCGCCGATCCCGGTGGCGGTCCCGAGACGGGGGGACCACTCGTGCTCCACTCCCGCCTCGATGTCGATCTCGGTCGTGACGGCGTGGGGGTGAGGCAGCGCGTACTCGAGGGCGGCGAGCTTCACCGGCCCCGGAGGCAGCCCCCCGAGGCGGAAGGCGCCGTTCGCGTCCGCCTTCGCCTCGACGAAGTTCTTGGCGATGTCGTCAGGGGTGTAGCGCACGTACGCACCGGGCACTACCAGCCCGTCGGGGCCGTGCACCGTACCCGACACCACCGCCGGGCGCGGCAGCTCGACCCTCAGGGTGCTCTCTCCGGCGGGGAGCGGCACGCGCCGGGGCACGTACCCGGACGCGTTCGCGCGGACGAAACGCTCCTCGGCCTGCACCGACTCCAGCAGGGCCTCGCCGTGCTCGTCGGTGACTCCGCCGGCGTCGCTCGGCGGGAGCCTCAGCGCGCCCTTGCCGCCGAAGTAGGGGGCGACCTCCACGCCGAGCCGCACGCGCGCGCCGGAGATGGGGCGATCGTTCGAGTCGACGACGGTGACCGTGACCGGCGGGGCCGGATCGCCGAGGTCGAGCAGGATCCGCATCCTCCCGTTGGAGCGGTCCAGCGGAGTGGTCAGGGAGAGGCGCTCGCTGGTCCCGAGCCCCTTCGAGGTCGCCCAGACCCAGCCGTCGGGGCTGACGTCCGGGAGGATCAGCGTGCCGGCGGCATTGGTGTGCCCGAGCAGATAGGCGGTGTCGGGGCGCCGTGGCCAGCTCGTGTACACCTCGGCGCCGGCGACGTGCTTCCCCGCCTTCGGGCGCCGCACGTGTGCGGTCAAGGGGCGGCCGTGATTGGCGATGAACTCCATCCGCGTCTCCTCGGAGCCCAGGATGCGGGCGCGCCGCGGACGGCCGTAGCCGGGAGTCACGGTGTAGTCGCCGGCAGGGAGCTGAGCCCGCGCCCGGCCGTCCGACTCGGTGTGGATCACCCAGCTTCGCTCGTGGTCGGCGTTGAAGGTCTCGACGAGGATCGGGATGTCCCCCGCGCGCTCCCTCGGCCGGTGCCAGAAGACCTCGACCAGGAGGTCCCCGGTCGGGATCGCCGCGTCCGCCGGCGCGGCGGGGGAGGCGTCGAGCCGCTCCGGATCGGGGGTGGCGACGGGGGTCTCGTCCACCCGTCCCGCGCCGAGACCGTCCGTCTCGAGCGCGGCGGTCTCCGCCCCCGCGGTTCCCTCGAGCTCTTCCTGGACCTTCGGTTCGCTCCAGTCGACCCAGATCCAGAGGGCGGCGATCAGCGCCACGGCGGCCGCGGCCAGCTTCCAGACCACACCGATCGAGAGGGCGGCGGCGGGGGCCGCGGCGACCGGGGCGGCTTCTTCGTGCCGCACCAGGAGGGCCAGCGCCATGGTCCAGCGGCGGCGGTCGCCGTACTCCTGATCGAGGTCCTTCCGCATCGAGGAGAACCCGCGCCGGAGCCGCGAGTAGACCTCCTCGACGCGAATCCCCGTCTTCGCCGAGATCTCGCGCGGCGGGAGTCCTTCTCCGCAGCGCAGCTCGATCGCGTCGCGGTCCTCCGAGCGCAGCTCGCGCATCGAGTCGGCCAGCCGCTCGCGCAGCCTCCGGTGCTCGTGCAGGTCCGCCGGGGAGGGGGAGGTCAGCGGCGTATCCCGTTCGATCTCCCGGCGCTGGCGCCGGCTGTCGCGGCGGTAGCGCTCGAAGGCGAGGTTGCGCAGGACCCTCGAGAACCAGCCGCGCGCCGAGGAGATCTGGCGCGGTGGGCTCTCCAGTGCACGAAGCCACGCCTCCTGTTCCAGGTCCTCGGCCGCGCTCGGGTCGCGAGCGAGCTTGGCGGCGAGGGCGCGAACGAAGTCTCGGTGGCGGAGCAGGTCCTCGATCGAGGTGCCGGGACTCGAAATCGTCATGTCGGTCTCCCGGCCCTCACTCTACCCGATCTCGCTCCGATCGGGGGCGTCGAACCCCCTTCCGGGACCCCTAATCGGCGTCAAATGGGCGCAACTCGAGCACCATCCGCCCACCAGCCTCCTCCTCGCGCAGGATCCGCCCCTTCTCGTCCACCCACAGGGTGAGGGGCGTCCCGGCGATGTTCAGGTCGTTTCGCCGCCCCTGGCGCTCCACGCCGCCGACCTCGATCGTCTCCACCTCGCCCACCCGGATCTGAACCGGGAGAAGCTGCATCAGGCTGGGGAGGAAGACCTTGAAGGAGAGCTTCGTCCCGGCCACGCGGGGCACCGCGGGCAGGAGGAGGGCGTAGCCGCCGAAGTTGTTGTTCTCGAGCAGGTACACCTCCTCGGGCAGCGGAATCGTCTTCTCGAATTCCTGCGCTCCCTGCGTCGCCTTCTCGACCACCTGATCGGCGTCGAAGGCGCAGTCGATCGAGTACTCGACCGTACCCGCCTTGCCCTTCGACGCGAAGGCGACCGGGTGTCCCGCCCCGTCGAGCTGGATCGTGCTCTCGACCTTCCGCCCGGTCAGGTCGAGCGAGGTGCGGCAGGTGATGATCGTCTGCCCGCCCGTCTCCTCCACGCTCTCGACCGTGAAGGAGTCGGTGCCCAGCGGCTGACCGTCCAGGGTGTACTCGTAGACGTAGGTCTCGCTCGTCCTCCAGGGCGTGTCGGCGAAGGAGCCGAGGACGGCCTCGCGGCCGCCTTCCAGGGAGGGGACCTTGTACTCGAGCACCTTCATCGCCTCCGGATTGAACGAGGCGCTGCTGCCGAGGCGGATGTGCCCCGAGTCGACGTAGTCGAACTCGTTCACGGTCGAGTCGACGGGGATCCACCCCGCCTGCTCGCCCATGTAGATCTCGGTCCAGGCGTGCTGTCCGAAGCTGCCGCCGTAGTTCGGCACGTACATGCCCCCGCAGGCGAGGCGCGCGGGGATACCGACGGCGCGGCAGAAGGCGACCAGGAGGCGCGAGTGGGAGCCGCACTCCCCCTTGCGAGCGTCGAAGGTGGTGCGCGCCGAGCCGCCGGGGATCTCGTAGGTGATCTCTTCACCCACCCACCGGGAGAGCCGGACCGCCGCGTCCCAGGAGTCGGTCGCGCCGGCGGTGAGCTCACGGGCGTGCTCCACGAGGACCGGGTCGTCCGCCTCGATCAGCTGCTCGCGCTCGAGGAACTCCTTCAGCGCGGCGTCCTCACCGAACCCGGGAGGGAAGGGCGGCGCGTTCGCCCCGTCGTAGCGCGAGTGAGCGATCTCGAAGATCCCCTCGACTCGCCCTCCCTCGACGGTGCCGGTGAAGCTCTGTCCGGGGACGTTCAGGCTCTCCACGGTCACGATCTCGCCCACCGTCTCCAGCTTCGCCTCGATCTTCATGTAGGTGATCGACTGGAAGTCGGCGATCGCCACGTCGACCGTCGCCAGCAGGAGATCGTCGAGCTCCGCGCGCTTGATCTTGCCGACGACTCCAGCCGGCGCGCGGTAGATCACGATCTCGTTGGGCAAGGTGACCCGCAGGGCCATGCCGTTCGCGAGGTCGAGCAGGAACTCGCTGGAGATCCCGGTTTCGACGTCGACGACCTTGCAGGCGGCGCAGGGGATCTGCTCGCCCTCCAGCTCGAAGGTCGTATCGGCCACGCGCTCGTAGTTCGCGGCGCGCACGTCACCCGAGTTGTAGTCGTAGGAGCGCAAGGTCGCCGTCGACCCCTCGGAGGGGAGGGCGCGCAGGAGGTGGGTCAGGTAGACCGGGTCCTCGAGGATCACGCCGCCCTCCAGCGAGACGACCTTGTCCGGCCCGGAAGCGGAGGAGAAGTGGGCTTCGTCCCCCTTTCGAACCGTCTTCACGTCGATGAGCATCGTGCCCATCTCGGTCTTGCTCTCCTGGCGGAGGACCAGGCCGCGCTCTGAATCGATGGCGTAGTGCTCCTCCACGCGCAGGTCGAAGTCCTGGCCCAGCAGCGTCATCTTGGCGAAGAGGACGGTGGTCAGGAGCCTCGGTTCCCCCTCCACGGCCGGCGGCGTGAGCGTGGTCTCGGCGTACCCGATCAGCTTGCCGCTCATCTCGAAGCCGTAGAATAGCTTCTCGGTCTCGGTGGAGGACCCGAAGAGCGGCTGGAGGAAGAGGAGCGAGAGCAGGAGGAACGACAGACGGGAGGCGATGTGCTTCATGGCTGGGAGTATACGACACCGCCCCGGGTACCGTACGATGGCGTCATGTCACGCTACGACGTCCCGCGCCGTGGAGTGCCCTGGGCTCCCGGCAGAAAGCGCGACCGCGAACGCGGCCGTCGCCGCCGTCGCGTCGAGGCTCACCCCTGCCCGCTGTGCAAGGAGGAGCGGCAGATGTTCTGGCGTTGCCGCTGCGGCTTCGAGATGTGTCAGGGTTGCATGGACGAGAATCTCTGGGGTGTGACCTGCAACACTCTCACCTGGACCTGCCCCGATTGCGGGGGGCAGAACAGCTTGCGGTAGTACGGCACCTGGTCACACCGACCCGAGGAACTCGAAGAACTCCTTCTCCATCAGCTTCGAGGTCTTGTAGCCGAGCCCCTTCCAGCCCCGCCGCTCGGAATTGCCCAGGTAGTAGGCCTTCATGTACTCGATCAGCCTCTCGCGGCCCGCTTTCCCCTGGCGGTTCATCAGGAAGAAGACCAGGGTTCCCGCCTGCTCGTAGAAGATCGAGCGCTGGTTCAGGCGCGCTGCGTGCAGCGTATTGGTCAGCCGCACGTCGACCGACTCCGAGTCGTCGATCCGGGCGAACTGGATCTGGCTCATGTCGACCAGGGTCTGGAGCGGGATCAACGCCTCACCCTCGACGAGTCGGGCCGAGGCATCGATCGATTTGACCGTGTCATCGTTCAGGCCGCTGCCCATGCGTCCCAGCTCGACCACCTGGTCCTCGATGAAACGGGCGAAACCCTCGACGACCCAGAAGCCCGGGGCCGCGGGCGGGGCGACCGCGACGGTGTTGGAGGTCAGCCAGCGCTGGCACAGGTACTGGTGAGTCAGCTCGTGAGTCAACGTCTTGTGTAGCTCCCGCGTGATCGGCGCCCCGAGCTGCTGCTCGTCGAAGACGTAGAAGCGCGAGACCCTCTCGAACGGCGAGTAGTAGCCGGCGCTCCAGGGCATCGCGTACGTACCCGCCGGCGTGCACTCGTCGAGGTACTCCTCGCGATTGGCGTGGATGCGCACATCGAGGCGCTGATTCAGCATCGATGTGCCGGCCGAACCGAGCAGCTCCTCCAGGACGCGCACTGCCCCCTCGCCGTTGCGCAGGCACGCGCCGATGACCACCGGGTCGGTCGACTTGGTCAGGAGCCGGAGGTTGCGCGTCTCGAGGCCGAGCGTCTTTTCGCGCCAGACCGTGCCCTCCAGCTCGTCCCAGGTCCCGTCGTCCGGGGCGATGAAGGTCGCTCCCGCCGGCAGCAGCTCGACGGCCCAGGCGAGCCACATCTCGCCGGCCTTCTCCGCGGACTGCCAGGGGAATTCCGGGGGCACCAGCGAGCTCGCCCGCTCGAGGATCTCCTCCTCCGCGGCTCCCAGCGCCCGCGCGTCGGCCAGGAGCGCGGCGGCCGCCTCCGGTAGCTCCTGCTCGACGCACCAGGCCGACGCGGCCAGGTACTCCTCGACGATCTTCTCGCGGGCCTTCTCCTCCTTCTTCTTCAGGCTCTTGCGCTGCCGCTCCAGGTTGCTGGCCGTGCTCTTCGTCTTCCTGGACAGCTCGTTGGCGAGCTCCCGGCGGCGCGCCGAGTCCATTCCGCGCTCGGCCGCCTCGTCCAGGAGACGCTGGCACTCGTCGAGCAGGCGAGGTTTGAGGTAGGCGCGGAACTGCTTCTCGAGCAGCTCGAGCGCGGTCACGTTCAGGACCCGGGCCCACGCTTCGCGCACGCCGAACTGCTCGCCGATCAGCTCGATCTCGCCACCGTTCTCCAGCAGGGCCACCTCTTTCTCGGGGACGGAGCGCGGCTCGCCACCAGTCGGCGTGACGATCACCTCGTAGTCCTCACCGATCTCGACCGCACCCGGGAGGCGCGTTCCATCGGCCAGGATGACCGCGTCGCCGCTCCCCGGACGCGTCGGCGCCGGGACGGCGATGGAACCCGCGGAAGCCTCCGCGGCGACCGCCGCCGCCCCGTTGGAGTCGCGGCAGCAGATCAGCTCGTCCTGTTCGGTCCAGTAGACGAAGCGCCCATCCGCGACCGGCAACAGCGCCCCTTCCGACTTCAGGTCCGGATCGCACCAGAGCACGCGTCGGCTCTCCAGCTCGACCGCCCAGTTTCCCAGGTAGGCGACTCCTCGTGCGACCGTCGCCGGCGCGGGCCGAGCGCCCGGGAGCAGCTGGTCCCGGGTGACCACGTCGTAGTACCCGCCGTTGCTCTGCTGGCGGATCAGCGTCCCCTCGGGGTCGAACCCGTACAGCTCGCCCTTCCAAACCGCCGGCTGGGTCGAGATGCGCGAGAGCCCACTGCCCGGAAAGAGCGCCCCGAAGATGTCATCTCCCGCCTTCGACTCGAACGGCGTCGGCGAGCGCACGAACCAGGGGCGTTCACCGAGGAAGGGCGAGTTCTCGGCTCCCCTGATCGCCACCGCGTACGAGGCGTCGTAGTCACGTGCATCCGGGTACCTGGTCACGACCGCCCCGGAGTCGTCGGGGTGGCGCTTCAAGGTGGCCTTGGTGCCGCTCCCCGCCAGGCTCAGCCGCTCGAGGAAGAGCGCGTCTTGTCGACCTCGCTCCCCCTTGACCACGATCGGGCTCGCCACGAGTCCATCGGCGAACGCCGGCGTGCCCTGGCCCAGCTTCTTCGAGTCGAGCAGCCGCCCACGCTTGACGTCGACGAGGTGAATCATCGCGTCCTTCCCATCGGCGAAGAGCAGCTCGCCCTCGAGGCAGGCCCGCGGCTGGTAGTCGCCGCGCAGGACCTTGCCGCGCTTCAGCTGATCGGCCAGCAGGGTGAAGGTGCGGACGACCCCCTCCTCGACGACGACGACCGATCCTTGCCAGATCCCCAGCCAGGCTTCGCTGCCGCGTCCGAGGTTGCTCTTGGTCACTTCCGCGCCGTCTTCGATACGCCGGACGTGCAGCGTCCGGTTGCCCGACTGGCGGGTGATCACCAGCAGGAGGTCGCCCCAGGCCACGGGCTCGGAGACGACTTCACCGAGGGAAAGGGCCCACGCCCGCTCCGGTTCGCCCCGCACCGCGAGCACGTCAGCCGCCGAGGTATTGCCGGCGTCTCCATTCGGCTGGTACCAGTTCCTCGCGGCCATTCCCGCGTTCCCGCTCTGGGCGGCGAGGGGAGCGGCGGCGAGGAAGGCGAGGGTGAGCAAGAAAGCAGCGTGCCGTCGAATCATGGGAGCGCGGGGCGAGGGTTCTCTCGACCGAGATTATGCCCGGCTGTCCGACGTACGGCCACCGGCGGCCGAGAACGGTAGACTGACGCGGCCCGATCTCGATTCGACGAGGAGGATCTTCGAATGACCCAGCCCGTATCGCGCCACATCCTGCCCTTGGCCCTGCTTCCGGTCCTGCTGATTCCAGCCGCCTTCGGGCAGCAGGCCTACGACGTCGCCTGGGATACACCCGGGCCCGACTGCACCGCTTCGATGCCGCTGGGGAACGGCGACATCGGGCTCAACGCCTGGGTCGAGGAGAATGGCGACCTCTGCTTCTACATCGGCAAGACCGACGCCTGGGGAGACAACGGGCGCCTGCTGAAGGTCGGCAAGGTGCGCGTCACTCTCGATCCGAATCCCATCGTCGAGGGTGCGCCGTTTCAGCAGGCGTTGCGCCTCGAGAGCGCGACGATGGAGGTTCGCTTCGGCGAGGGGGATACGGCGGTGACGGCGAAGCTCTGGGTCGACGCGAACAACCCGGTGATCCACTTCACCGCTCAGGGGCCGAAGCCGATGAGCGCGACCGCTGCGATCGAGCTGTGGCGTACCGAGCGCTTCGAGTTGCCTTCGATCGAGGTCAGCGACGTCCTGCTCGATCGTTCGAACCCCGACGGCTGGCGGGCGCCGACGGTGGTCGAGCCGGACACGGTGCTGTCGGAGCAGACGGGAAGGATCGGCTGGTACCACCACAACAGCAAATCGGTCGGGCCGGAGTTGACCGCGAAGGTCCAGGGCGTTGCCGGATTCCCGCGCCCCGACCCGCTGCTGCACCGGACCTTCGGGGTGGTCGTCCAGGGGCCGGGGGCGGAGAGGATCGACGATCATCGCCTGCGCACGCCTTCGGGCACGTCGCTCCGCCTCGACGTCTTCGTCCTCACCGAACATCCCGCCACGCCGGATGTGTGGCTGGAGCAGATGGAGGCGAAGATCGTCGAGGTGCAAGCGTCGCCCTTCGACTGGCGCGAGAGCGCGCACGAGGCCTGGTGGCAGGGCTTCTGGAAGCGGAGCTGGATCGACATCCGCTCCGGCGCGGCGAGCTCGCCTTCCCCCCTGGTGCCCGCGAACGACCACCCGCTGCGGATCGGGATCGACCAGGGAGGTGGCAACCGCTTCGCCGGCGAGATCGGGCGCGCCTCGCTGCTGGCCCGCGCGCTGGGGTCCGACGAGATCGCGGGGCTGGCGGCGATGCCTCGCGAGTACGGCCTGGGGCCGCGCGACGAGGTCGTCTTCGTCGAGCAGCCGTCGGAGCCCGGTTTCACCGTCGAGGACTCGGCGGCGATCTCCTTCGGATCCGGTTTCACCGTCGAGGCCTGGCTGTTCCCCGGGGACCTGGGCAGCGGGGGCGGGCGGATCGTCGACAAGATCACACCGGGCCTCGACGACGGCTTCCTCTTCGATACCCACCCGGGACACAGCTTGCGGCTGATCACCGCCGAGGGCACGCTCACCGCTCGCGACGTGCTGCCGAAGGACACCTGGGTCCACGTCGCCGCGGTCGCCGACGCGGACAGGGGCGAGCTCTGCCTCTACGTCGACGGGAAGCGGGTCGCCCGCGAGTCGGTGGAGCTGCTCGACGAAGCCTACCTGCTGAGTCGCGCCTACGCGCTGCAGCGCTTCATCGACGCCTGTGCCGGCCGTGGCGCCTTCCCGATCAAGTTCAACGGCTCGATCTTCACCGTGCCCAACCCCGGATCGCCCGGCGATGCCGACTACCGCCGGTGGGGGCCCGGCTACTGGTGGCAGAACACGCGGCTGCCCTACCTCAGCATGTGCGCCAGCGGCGACTTCGAGATGATGCAGCCGCTCTTCGAGATGTACGGCGGCGACGTGCTCGACCTCGCGGTGCATCGAACGAAGCGCTACTTCGATCACGGCGGCGCCTTTCTTCCCGAGTGCATCTACTTCTGGGGCGATGTCTTCAGCGAGAGCTACGGCTGGACACCGTTCGAGGAGCGCGGCGAGGACAAGCTGCAGGAGAGCGGCTGGCACAAGTGGGAGTGGGTCGCCGGCCCCGAGCTGGTGTGGATGATGCTGGAGTGTTACGACCACACGCTCGACGAGGGATTCCTGGGGGAGGTGGTGCTGCCGACGGCGCACGAGATTCTGACCTTCTTCGACGAGCACTACGAGCTCGACGAACAGGGCAAGCTGCACATGTATCCCGCGCAAGCGGTGGAGACGTGGTGGGACTGCACCAACCCGATGCCGGAGGTCGCTGGCTTGCACGCGGTGACCGCGCGACTGCTCGCGCTGCCGGAGGAGCTGTCCCACCAGAGGCAGCGGGCCTTCTGGCGCCAGCTGCAGGCGAAGCTCCCGGATCTGCCGACCTGGGTCGAGGAGGGTGTCACGCTGCTCGCCCCCGCGGAGCGTTTCGAGCAGAAGCGCAATATCGAGAACCCCGAGCTGTACGCGGTCTTCCCCTTCCGGCTGGTCTCGTTCGAGAAGGAGAACGCCGACCTCGGCCGGCGGACCTTCGAGCGACGCTGGGACCGAGGGAACTTCGGCTGGCGGCAGGAGGAGGTGTTCCTCGCGTATCTCGGCCTCGGCGAGCAGGCTCGCTCGAACCTGGTCGGTCGCGCGAAGAACAGCCACCCCGGCTCACGTTTTCCGGCGTTCTGGGGACCGAACTACGACTGGGTACCCGACCAGGATCACGGCGGGATCCTGATGAAGGCGTTGCAGGCGATGCTGCTGCAGAGCGAGGGCGAGACGATCTACCTCCTGCCCGCCTGGCCGAAGGACTGGGACGTGTCCTTCAGGCTGCACGCTCCACGACGGACGGTGATCGAGTGCGAGCTCGAGGGGGGAGAGGTTCGGTCGTTGAAGGTCACTCCCGAAGCGCGCGCGAAGGACGTCGTGGTCTGCGGGCCGGGGGGGTGACGGGGGAGTGCAGCGGGCGGACGGAGAGGACTCCGTGCCGGCGTGGCGTCCGCCTTCGGCGAACACCACGCCTCCAGCGAACCCACCCGTGCGGAGCACCCGCGAAACAATCAATCGACGCGATCGAGCAACTCCAGCAACGCCTCCGGTCGTTCGATCACCACCTCGGCCCCGCTCTCGACGAGCTCCTCGGTCGGCCGGAATCCCCAGGCCGCGCCGACGGAGTACATCCCCGCCCCCTGCGCCGTCTTCATATCGGTGTTCGTGTCGCCGAGGTAGAGGAAGCGCGCCGGCGCGAGCCCCATCTCCCCGGCGATCGCCAGCGCCGCCGTGGGATCTGGCTTGCACGGCCACCCCGCGCGCGCGCCGCGCACGATCTCGAAGTCCTGCGGATCGAGCAGTTCCTCGACGCACAACTGCGTGAACGCTTCGGGCTTGTTCGAGTAGACCACCAGCCTCATTCCGGCGGCCCGTAGCTCGCGCAGCAGGACGTCGACGCCGTCGTAGGGCCGGCTCTTCACGTTCCAGCGCTGGCGGTAAGCGGTGCGCATCTCCTCCACCGCGGCGGCTACGGTCTCCGCGTCGCGCGACTCCTCGGGCAGCGTCCGCCACACGAGCTTCTCGATGCCGTCGCCTACGTAGTACCGGTAGGCATCGAGCGCGTGCGTCGGATGCCCCCGCGCCGCGAGCACCGCGTTCATCGAGTCGCTCAGGTCCTCGAGGGTGTCCAGCAGGGTCCCGTCGAGGTCGAAGAGCACCGCGTCGAATCGTCGTCCCATTCGGACCATCCTAGCGATCTGATCGCTGTCCCGAGCCGGTCCGGCGGTTCGATCTTCCAGGGAAACTCTAGCGGTGCACACCCGTTGCTCATGATCGGCCTTGCGAGCTCGAGACTCTCGTGACCGCGATCCAGATGATCCGAGGATTGCCAGAACCACCGTCCGAGCCTCGGACATTCCCGATGGCGGACGGCGGTCGAAGGCACGATCGAGGCCACCGCCTTCCGGCTCGCGATCACCTGTGGCTCGTCCGACGCGGAGAGTACATGCGGTGACGATCGTGGGTCTACGAGGCAACGACTCATTCCGGCCATGCGCCGAAAGAGAGAGAAGAATGCTACACAAGAACCTCTTGCGATCTTCCAGTTCAATCGCCACGGCAATGCTGGCGATCTCCATTCCCGCAATGGCAGCCGACCTGATCGTCCCGTCGGTTGCCTACCCGACCATTCAATCCGCGATCAACGCGGCGGTAGCGGGAGACCGGGTGCTCGTCGCGAGCGGCACCTACAACGAGAGGATCAACTTCCTCGGAACAGCCGTCGAGGTGAGGCACGATCCACAAGACGGGTTCGAAGCTGTGATCGATGGCCTGGGAGTAACCGGCGCTCCGATGGTGACGTTCGAGAATGGCGAGGGGCGAAGCAGCATCCTCACTGGATTCGTGATCAAGAACGGGCGGTCCACCGATGGTGGTGGGATCAAGATCGATGACGCCGAACCCACCATCATCAACTGCAAGCTGGACAACAACACGGCGACTGGCTCTGGCGGTGGCGTGCACATCCTGGATGGTCTCAATGACATTGCAGGGCTCCTGACACATGCGCCCCGATTCATGCAACCATCCGCTCATGGCTCAGCAGGGAAACGGCGTGTCGGGCTCGCTCCCTGGTCGGTGTCGATCGCGGCCCCCGTCAAAGCGTTGCATACCTTATGACGCACCCCCTCATCGTGAATGAACGGCATTCGGCCAATGCCGCCACTCCACGCACCTATGTCAGGAGCCCTGCATTGGCGCCGTGGGCCCGCTCTTCGATGATTGCGTGTTCATCGAAAACACCTCCTATCAGATGGGTGGTGGTGCGTTCGTCTACTTCGCCATGGCGACCTTCGTAGACTGCGACTTCCTCGACAACACGGCCACTGGCTATGCCGGCATCGGCGGCGGCGGGGTCGTAGTTGACGACCAATCCGAGGTACTTCTCGAACGTTGCGAGATAGCGGAGAATGCCGCCGTGACCGGTGATGGCGGTGGGGTCTACTGCCACTACTACGCAGAACTCGAGATCCACGACAGCTTCATCTTTGGAAACGAAGCGCAGAGTGGCAACGGTGGCGGCGTTCGGGTCGGTGGCCAGAGCACCGCGGACTGCATCGGGTGCAGCTTCGCCGAGAACATTGCCACTGAAGGCGGTGGTGTATACATCATGGGGTCGTCCACCCAGACCCTCATCAACAGCATCCTCTGGCAAAACGCGGCCACCAGCGGCAACGGACCCCAGATCGCAATCCGCGGGGCCGGTTCCACCCTCAACGTCGACTTCTGCGATGTGGATGGCGACCTCGGCAACGTCTACGACCCCGACTGGGCCAACGTGAACTGGGTGTCCGCCATCGACGTGGACCCGCTGTTCGTCGACCAGGCTCAGGGAAACCTCCACCTGCAAGCCGAGTCCGAGTGCATCGACGCCGGGGATCAGAGCCAGACCGCCTCCGTGTTCGACATCGACCGTGAGGCGCGTCTCTACAACGAAGTGGACATCGGCGCCGACGAGCGCGGCCCGATGGTCTGCGAGCCCCACTTCATCGACTACGCCACCGGCGGCACGGTGACCTTCCACCTCGACGCGGGCTCCGGCGGCGCGAACCGGATGTTCCTGATCGCGGGCTCCAGCTCGGGGATCAGCGGATTCCAGTGGGGATCGCTCTGGATCCCCCTCGTCTGGGATTGGTACACCGACTACACCATCTCGGGAGCCGTTCCCGGCTTCGTGGGCTTCCTGGACGGAAACGGCAAGGCCACGGTAGACCTGGACATTCCGACCATGGTCGGCAGTAGCCTGATCGGCACCGACTTCAACCACGCCTTCGTGTACCTGCTCCCCGGCCAAGGCGCCGTCTGGGTGAGCAACGCCTGCACGTTCGAGCTCGACCTGTACTAGCCCGATACCCGCTGGCACGACCTGAACCCGGGTGCCCCGGACCTTCCCTCGAGGGGGATGGGCCGGGGCACCCTCCCCTCTACTCCATCAGGCCCTTGAACACTGCGTCCGTAGGTTCACTGTAGAACTCGATATTGATTTTCGTCCAGATTCCATCGGGGAGGTCGTTCAACGCCCGGCGAGCCGCGACGGGCATCAGCAGGGTGGCGGCCTGCTTGTCGAGGGCCAGCTCCGCGATCGCCACCGGGTTCTGGAGCATCTCGATCGATCCGCCGAGGTTGAGGGGGCCGACGATAATGGTCCCGCCTCGCGTGCTCCGCTCGAGAAGTCCGCCAACGAGAGCGATGAGCAGGGGAAGTCCCAGGCCAGTACCTGACTTGTCCGCGTCAAAAGGGCGCAGCTGGATCGAGAACTCGTGGCCACGTGGGTCGCGGTCGCCGACGAGTTGTTTCGCCCGCGTGTAGAGGTTCTGCTCGCCGACCTTGACGCTCTCGCGGAATGCCGGCGGCTGAGGGTGGTTCAAGATCTTGGCACCACTGCCCGGTCCGACGGCGATCTCGATCCGGTAGAGGCTGGCTCCGGTCTCACCGCTTCCGGGGCCGATCGCCCAGACCTGCCCCGGGGGAAGCGGGTCGCCATCGATCGCCTCGTCGCTGTGCAGCTCCGGCGTCGCGACGAATTGCTCCACGCCGTCCATGCCCATCGTGTAGCTGAAGTGGGTGTTCCGGAACTCGCTCTTCAGGCAGCGCTTTTGCTGCTCCTTGACCCGTCGGCGCGACTCTAGAGCGAGGCGGACGATCCACTCCAGATCCTCGTCGGGCACGGGCATCTCGGGATCCGGGAACAGGAGTTTCAGGAGGCCGGAGACGGTCTTCTGAGCCGCATTGATGTCACGGCCGCTCAGGGCTCCGCCCCAGAAGACCCGCCCTTGCAGAACCGAGATACGGCTCGTCTGTCGCAGGCGGCTCCAGCACTCGCTCAGAAAATCGCTGACCAGACCGAAGTGATCCGTGAGGTGGTCACCCGGGTTCAGCTTCGGGAAATCCCAGCCGGGTGCGAAGGCGTGAAGGCGGTCCTGGAACGCCGTATCGTCGCGCATCTCGGGGGGAAGGGGACTCAAGAGATGCCCGATGCGCTGCTGCTGCTCCACGTCGACGTCGAAGTTGCCGACCATCACCAGTCCCCCCTCGGCCCGGATGCTCTCCTTGCCACGGCTGAACTCACCGGACTCCATGTAGCCCTTCATGATGTTCACGCCATCCTTCGAGTCGAAGGAGATGCCGGACACCTCGTCGAAGCAGACCACGTCGTACTGACAGACGAGACCACGTTGGCCGCTGGCGTTGTTCACGAACATCTTGGCGACCGTGGCCTTGCCGCCGGAGATGAGGTGTGAGTAGGGCGAGATCTGCTGGTAGATGTGACTCTTGCCCGTCCCTCGTGGCCCGAGCTCGACCAGGTTGAAGTTTCGCTCCACGAAGGGGACCATCCGCAGAAGCACGACTCTCTGGGCTCGCTCGTCGAGGGCGGACGGCTCCAGACCGACAGACCGCATGAGAAATCCTCGCCACTCCTCGGTCGTGAACCCCTGCCGGCCCTTGGCGAAGACGGTCAGCACATCCGGCTTCGACATCTGGATCGGACGGAGCGCCGCGATTCGAAACGGCCTTCCGTTCTTCTCCTGTGCGATCAAGGCGTCGTATTCGAGCGTGACCTCGGCGTAGAAGCCGTCGGTCAGCATCCGCTCGTTCTCCTTGACCAGGTTGTCGGGAATCTGCACTCCTTTCAGGGCAAGGCTGGGAAGCTCGGCGACGTAGCAGTCGTTCTTGGTGTCGAGCTTGGCTCGAACGATGTCGATCAGCTTGACCGAACCGTTTTCTCGCGCCTTGGCCTTGAACAGTTCCTCGTCCCCGGTGCGTACCGTACGCCCCTGAAGCTGTTTCTCGACGATCGCGAGGCCCTCCTCGATCTCACCGGGATCCGTGCTTGCGCAGTACCGACCCAGCAGGAACTCGACCACGTAGGTCGGCACGGGGAACTGCTGGGCGTAGCGCCGCACGAGGTCCTTGCGTACCAGGTAACCATCCAGGGCTGCCGCTGCTACTCGGTCCAGATCGTCCATTTCGATCGTTGTCATGCTCATGAGTCAGCTCCTACTCGCGTCGGTTTCTGGGCGAGGATGTTCCCGGCTTCATCCAATAGCACCAGGACCAGGCTCGCGTCCTCGTGCTCGTCGCCGGCGAGCACCAGGCTCACAGCCCCATCCGGTTCGACCGGCTTCGATGCGGCTACGGCGGAAGGACCCGCGGGACTCTCGAGTCGCAGGTCGGCCACGATGCTCCCGGCGCTGCCGGCGGCCTCGACGAAGCAGCGCAGTCCTCTCCAGGTGATGGAGTCGATCGAGGCGCGGACGACGCGCTCGCCGCTGTGCTCGACGAGGATGTCCGGCGTCAGGCACTCCTGAACACTCAGTCCGCCGTGAGCGTACTCCTCGCTCTTGTTGAAGCAGGCGATGCCTGGCGCCACGGCAAAGGACTGCGCGGCGTTCCAGTACCAGGCGTATCTCGGCATGTCGGGCGATGAATCCCCCGAGAGCACGGCGCAACGAGCCCATCGACTCGCCGTGAGGTGCTTGGGCAGATCCACCCGGGGCAAGCCGCCGGGAAGGAGGAGCCACCCGTGATCCGTCACCACCCGGACGCCATTCCAGCCGGACTCCAGGAGGCCGGCGATGCGGTCGGTCAAGCGCTCGAGCTCTTCGTCGAGTTGCCGTGCCAGACGAGCGTCGAGCTTGTGCCCGAACGTATCGATTTCGCCGGCTTCGAGCCAACCGTAGGCCGGATCTTCCAGCGGCGCGTCCAGGGTTCCATCCCCCAGAATCTGGTAGCCACCTTTCTGTATCGCCGCCCGGAGGTTCTGGGCGTTCGCCGGCTTGCCGGAAGACCCGAGCTTCGCCCCGAAGTCCTCGCCCAGGGCCTCTCCCGTGATGAGGTTCGCCACCGGCGTCACGGCGGGCTTGGCCGTGGCCGTCACCGTCGGGGCCGCCGCCCATCGATGCCCCACATTCACCCGGTAGCCGCGCCCCTCCAGCCGCTCGCTCAACCGCTGCCCCAGGTCGTAGCGCAGACCGTCCGCGAAGAGAACACAGCTGTCTTCGCCGGCCTCGACCGGAGTCTGCTCGCCGCGGCCGGGGAGGGGAGAACGCTCCAGCGCCGCCTGGAAGGCACGCGCCGAATCCTCGAGCCAGGGCTCGAGCAGGTGACGTACGACCGCGCTGATCAACGCCGTGTCCGGCGCCGGGACCGTCGCCACGGCTTCCCAGGCGGCAGCGTCCGCTTGCCAGCCCCCGTCGACGTAGCCCGCTGCAATCTCCTCCAGGGTTGCTCCGCCGATGGCGGTCCTTGCCGCCTCGGCCAGTCGGCCGAGCGGCTCGAGTACCGCTGCCATCGGGGAGAGGCCCAGCCGCGCCCATACCAGACCGCGACGTCGGCCGTGCTTCGACTCCTGAAGGGCTACAGCATCGCAGGCCTCCTCGTGCGCAAGCTGTGGGAGACTCGCCAGAGCTCTCCGGACTTCCTCCTCATCTTCATCGTTGAGATCCGGCCACGGGTCGCGGTGGAAGGGGAGACTCTCACCTCCTGGTCGGCTCCGGCGCAGCAACTCCGGGATGCCGCCGTAGCCGGTCGGCGATTCCACGAAGCGCTGCCACACGGTTGCCCACGTCCCCTCGGCAGCGGCCAGGCGTTCCCCGGCGGTTACATCGGCTTGCGTCTCCGGGTCGAAATCCAACTCCTCTCGGCAGCGGCTACGGAAGGCTCCCCATCCATTCTCGCCGAGTCTTGCTTCAGCCCCCGCGGGGTCCCCCATCCAGCGCAGGAGGTCACGGATCAGATCGCTGCTCAGCATGCGATCGAAGTCGTCTGCTTGCAGGCGCCGGTTGCCGAGTTGTGACAGCGGAGTCGCGGCCAGTTCAGGAAGTGCCCGAATCAGTGCTTCGGTCGTGGAACCGTCGCCGGCGATGTCGAGATTCAGCGCCTTCGATGAGGTCAGGAACGTCGTCACCCGCCAGTCGTTGCCGTTGTGCTGGAGCCACAGCGTCCCTCGGAACATGAGCTCCACCAGTGGCTCGAGCTCGCCGGGGCATTCCTCGCCGGCGCGAAGCTCCTGGCGGGCGACTCCCGGCAGGTAGACGATGGGCACTCGATCCGGCGGAAGCGCCGGCTCACCGAGGGTTCCATCCACCACGCAACGCAGCCAGATCGCCGGCCCCGTGCGGGAATCGGGGCTGTACTCACCCAGGATCAAGAGCTCCGGGATGGCCGCCAGCAGCGTCTCGGTGAGTGAGCGCCACTGGCCCTGCGGGTCCGTCCACAGGATGGCCGCCGGCCGCGCGGCACCGCCAGGGGTGTAATCGCAGGACCGCAAGTTCTCGACCAGGGCATCGAGGAGGGTATTCGGCCCCTGAGCCAGGTTGCGGGTCACGCGACGGCCCCTCTCAGCGCCGCGCCGATTGTCCCTAAGTGGTTGATGGGCAACCGCTTAGATGTTCCCAACTGTGCTGAATCGCGATCAATGCGCGCCCATTTCCCGTTCATTTCGGTCATTTCTCCTCCGCCCCCAATCCGGGCGCCGGGGCTCGAGGGACAGAGCTTGGCTCTCCTGCCGCGTCCACGAAGGGATGCGCGGGGACAATCGAGCGCGATGGCCCGGTACTTGGGTCCCGGATGCCGCCGTCCTGGAATCGGGCCATTATGGCCCGATTCATGGCCCGATTCCGCCGCTTCGAGTCACCGATCGAAATCTGACAGCCCCTCATGACCGCACTACCTCGTACCGCGTCGCCCGCCCGGCCCCGACCCTCTTCAGGAGTCCGAGCTCGGTCAGCTTCTTCAAGTGGTTCTTGGCGGTGCGGTTTGGCACCTCCAGGACCTTCTCGTACTCGGCGGTGGTGACCAGATCCCGCGTGGCCAACCAGTCCCAGCCAGCGCGCTCCGCCTCACTCAGTTGCGCCAGAATGTCACGACCAGACTCTGGCATCGCTGCCACCGCCTCCCGATAGAGAGTCAGCACCACGTAGGGTGCCCTGTAAGCGTACGAGGGGAGTGGGAGCCCCGCGGCTGATGCGCGGGACCTCATCGACTTGAGCCCGAGCCCACGTTCCTCCGCGAGCTTCATCTTCGCGAAGACGAAGTGCAGGACGGGATTGCGGCTCAACATCGGCGCGTCGAAGGCCTGGAGCTGCTCCATGGTGATCGGCTCCACAGGGAGACCTGGGCTCATCACGACAATCTTGTCTGGGTAGGCGATCACCTGGCACCGGGCGCCCTCGATACCGTAGTCACGATGCACCAGGGCATTGACGATGCCCTCTCGTAGCAACTCGTAGAGTGCCTCGTTCACCTCTCTGCGTTTGGCCCGCGTACGGTCGATCGGATTGGGCAGCTTGTCTCTGAGCCACTGGATGGCCTGCGCCGGAGCGGTCAGAGCGGGTCCATCGAAGTCTCGCGTCTCCTCCTTGCCGTCGGCGAAATGCACCGTCCCGAGCAGGCCGGCCTGGGGCATCATTGCAGGGCTCCTGACCTACGCCGGATTGTGATGATTTAGGGTCGATTTCGG
>CAZCAC010000103.1:0-30833 GCA_964496575.1 uncultured Planctomycetaceae bacterium
TGGCCGAATCGTCGGACAATAGCGGCGGATTCTGACCAGGTACCGTACTACGATCACGTCATGAAGGGACGACTCCTCTGCCTCGCCGGGTTCCACGCATTGCTCCTGTCCATCGGCGTCGCCGCGAGTGTTCCCGATGATCCCTCCTCCGCGCCCGACATCCTGCTGATCATGCCCGATCAGATGCGGGGGGACTGCCTGTCGATCCTCGACCACGTGTCCCTCCGCACGCCGACGCTCGATCGGCTGGCCGGGCACGGGGTCCTGTTCCGGCGCGCGTACACCACGGTTCCCTCCTGCATTCCGGCGCGTCACGCGCTGATGACCGGTCAGTTTCCGCAGACCAGCGGCGTGGTCGGATACAAGAAGAAGAAGCTCACCGCGCCGACCCTGCCACAGCTCTTGCGCGACGTCGGCTATGCCACGGCCCTGGTCGGGCGCGAGATGCACCAGTCGGCGAGCGAGGCCGAGCTCGGCTATCAGCGAGTGGTCCTCGGCTCGACGTACCACTCCGACGACGAGTACGCGGCAGAGGTGCGGAAGGCCGTGCCGGAAGTGAAGCGGTTCCGCGAGTGGGTCGAAGGTGAGGGCTGGGACTACAACCTGTGGCCGGCGCGATCCTGGCCGCTGGCCGACGAGCTGCATCCGACGAGCTGGGTGGTGCGCAAGGCGCGCCTCGTCGTCGAGGAAGCGGAAGTCAAAGCACCGCTGTTCCTGACGGCCTCGTTCTACGCGCCGCATCCGCCGCTGTTCCCTCCCGCCGACCACTTCCAGGCTCAGCTGGAGCTCGAGCTGCCCGAGCCCGCCCACGGCGACTGGGTGAACTGGCCGGCTCTTTCTCCAGAAGGTGACGCCAACGGCCACCGGGTCCTGCTCGAGGGCGAGACGCTACATCTGGCCCAGGCCGGCTACTTCGGATTGATCGAGCACCTGGACCACGAGCTCGCCGCGCTGATCGCCGACTTCAAGGAGCGCAGCGAAAAGGCCGGCCGCCCCTGGGTGATCGTGTTCACCAGTGACCACGGCGAGATGCTCGGCGACCACGGTTACTTCCGCAAGTGCGAGCCGTTCGAGGGTTCGGCCAACATCCCCTTCATCGTGGCCGGTTCATCGGAGCTCGGGTTCCGCACCGGCGCGCGCTGTCGACAACCGGTCTGCCTCGAGGACGCCTTGCCCACGCTGCTCGAGCTGGCCGGAGTTTCGTGCCCCCCGGTGGACGGGGTGAGCCTGCTCGGCGTGTTGCGCGGTGAGAAGCGAGAGATCCGTCCCTGGCTGCACTTCGAGCACGCGACCTGCTACAGCAAGCGCCAGGGCTTTCACGCGCTGACCGACGGCCGGTTCAAGTACGTGTGGCGGCCCCACGACGGAACGGAACACCTGTTCGACCTCGACGAGGACCCTCGCGAAGAGCACGACCTGATCGCGGACACGGAGCAGCGTGAGTTGCTCGAGTCGTGGCGCGGCCGGATGATCCAGCGCCTGGCCGGGCGCCCCGAGGGATTCTCCGACGGGAAGCGCCTGATCACCGGTCGGCCGTATCCGCCGCTGCAGGGCGCCGGGGTCCGCTGAGCACGGTTTTCGGGGCCGAATCCGTCACCTGGTGATTCCCGTCCGGGCGCTGGGCTCTCGTCCCGAAATTTATGTAACCTGTTACATAATATCTCGCCCCGAGATTCGCAAGACCTCGGCGATGGAACCTCGACCCGACCTCCTCCGTGAGCTCGCGGAGCTCACCTTCGCCACCCGCCTGCGCCGGCTCAGCGAGCGACTGATGCGCGGGGCGGCAGGCATCTACCGCGACACCGGACTCGCCTTCGAGCCGCGCTGGTTCGCCCTGCTGCGGCTGCTCGAGGACCGCGGCCCGACCAGCATCACCGGCGCCTCCGACGCGCTCGGGCTCACCCACCCGGCGGTGGTCAAGCTGGCGCGCGAGATGACCGAGCACGGTCTGGCCGCCTCCGCCCGCAGCCGCGTCGACCGCCGCAGCCGGGTGCTGCGCATCACCGCGAAGGGGCGCAGTACGCTGGCGGACCTCTCCCCCATCCTCGAGGACCTCCGCGCGGTCATGCGCGGACTGTTCGAGGAAGCGAAGGTGGACCCGCTGTCGCTCCTCTCCGCGCTGGAGGATCGACTGGAAGAGCGGGAGCTGTACCCGCGGCTGCGCGAGCGGCTGCGCCCGCGCATGCTGGAGGCGATCGAGATCTACGACTATCGCCCCGCATGGAAACGCCACTTCCGCGAGCTGAACGAGAGCTGGCTGGCCGCGGAACTGGAAGTCGAGTCCGCCGACCGTGAGCAGCTCGACGATCCGGGCGGCTTCTTCGTGAAGACGGGCGGGGCGGTGCTCTTCGCGAAGCTGGACGGGCGAATCGCCGGCACCTGCGCCCTGCTCCGCCACGGGCCGGAGCTGTTCGAGCTCACGAAGATGGCGGTCGCCGAGGACGCACGCCGGCGGCTGGTGGGGACGCGGTTGACCCTGGCGGTCGCCGAACGCGCGCGGGCTCGAGGCGCGAGCGAGCTGTACCTGGAAACCCACCCGAGCTTCACCGCGGCGCGAGGGCTGTACGAGACTCTCGGCTTCGAATGGATTCCCGAGAGCCCGATTCCGGCCTCGTACCGGCGACGCCGCATCCCGATGCGCCTGGAACTGTCGTAACCGCTGGAAGGAGATTCACGATGAGAACACTCCGGAAGAGAAACCGCTGGATCGTCCTGGGGCTGTTGACGACCCTGCTGGCCCCTGTCGGCGGTTCGACCCAGGACCCCGATCCGGAAGAAGCGAAACAAGAGGGCCTCGACGCCGCCCGACGGAACGCGATCGTCGAAAAGGTCGCCGCCGAGATCGTGGAGCGTTACCTCTACCCCGAGGACGGCGCGAAGATGGCCGTGCTCCTGCGCGCCAATCATACGAAGGGCACCTACGACGCCCTGCCGAGCGTCGGGGAGCTCACCCGCCGCCTGACCACCGACCTGCAGTCGGTGCGCAAGGACGGGCACCTGGCCGTGGTCGAGTTCCGGGAGGCGTTCCGGGGCCGCGGTCTCGGGGAGGAGGATGCCTGGGAACGACACCTGAAGGAGACGCGATACCGCAACTTCGGCATGACCCGGGTCGAGCGCCTGCCCGGCAACGTCGGCTACTTCAGGCTCGACGAGTTCGACCACGCCGAGAGCGGAGCGGAGACGTTGCACGCCGCGATGCGCTTTCTCGCCTACACCGAGGCGGTGATCATCGACCTGCGCGAGAACGGCGGCGGACGCCCAGAGATGCTGCAGATGCTGCTGAGCTACTTCTTCGGCGGACAGCCGATCCACTACGCCGACTACGACGATCGCGAGAAGGACATCCAGCGGCAGTGGTGGACGCTCGCCCACGTCCCCGGCCGGCGGCGACCGGACGTTCCCCTCTACCTGCTCACCGGTCGGCGAACGGCCTCGGCCGCCGAGGAGCTGGCCTTCGTCCTGCGCAACCAGGGCCGGGCCACGATCGTCGGCGAGAACACCTATGGCGCCGCGCACGCCATGCACCTTCACAACTTCGAGGAGCTCGGGATCACCATCGCGATTCCCCACGGCGCGAGCAGCGACCCACGGACCGGGCAGGACTGGGAAGGGGTTGGTGTCGCTCCGCACGTGCCGGCCGCGGCGGAGCAAGCGCTCGACCTCGCCCACCTGCTGGCCCTCGAGCGCCTCCTCGAGACGGAGGATGCACCGGACCGCGTTTTCCAGGCCGAGTGGGCTCGGCGCGGGCTGATCGCTCGCGCTCGCCCACCTCGGTTGGAGCCCGACGAGCTCGAGGCGTACGCGGGCGCGTACGAAGAGGGGCGCGAGGTCTGGGTCGACGAGGGCCGGCTTCACTTCAAGCACCCGCGCCGCGGCGAGTCGGTCCTGAACCCCGCCGGAGACGACGTGTTCCTGCTCGAGGCGTTCTTCTACTGGCGGATCGAGTTCCTCCGAGACGAGGCCGGCGAGGTCACGAGCTTCCGCGATCTGTGGGATACGAACGAACCCTCACAGATCTGGAACCGGGTCGAATAGCTGTACGGAACCAGGGGCGAGCGGCGCCCCGAAGGCCGGTATCGGCGGAGCTCTCCCTTCGGACGGTCCAAAACCCGTGACCCGAGGCGGTTCCCGCACTATCCGAGTACCCCCTGCGCGGGAGCCGGCACCATCGAGCCCCGGGCACCCGGTCCTGTCGGGAGTCCAGACCTTCGACGGCGGTCCGTCGTCGCTCCGTCCCCTGGGAACGAACTTGCGCCCCGGCTCGACCCTGCTCGCCACGTGGCTCGACGGGAGGATCCTGGTGGCCGAAGGGGCGAGCCCTCAGCGAATCGACCTCGGGTTCTATCCTCCGTCCGCCGACTGCGACGTCAGCTCGTGGGACCCCTACACCGACGGGACGCTGCTGATGGCCAACGCTCTCGAATACGTCGCCACCGGCGTCGATCCGGGTACGGGCTTCTGCTTCGGAGATCCGGGCAGCGGCACGCCGTGTCCCTGCGGCAACGACAACGACGGCAGCGAGTGGTGGTCGGGCTGCGCGAACGGTGTCTTTCCCTCGGGCGCGCAGCTGACCGGGACCGGAACGGCCAGCCTCTCCGCCGATACGCTGGTCCTGGCGACCATCCGGCTCGAACCGCACCTGGGCGGTCTCTACTTCCAGGCCGACAACGCTCTTGTCCCGGCGTTGACCTGGGGGGACGGCCTGCGTTGTGCCGGCGGGCAGCTGAGGCGTCTCGGCGTTCGTTTCGCCGACCCCGATGGAAGCTCCGACACCTCGGGTCTCCCGCTGCCGATCTCGGTGAAGGCGGCGAACGTCGCAGCGGGCGACACCAAGTACTACCAGTGCTGGTACCGCAATCCCACGGGTTCACCCTGCGCGACCGACTTCAATACGTCCAACGGGTACGCGGTGACCTGGGGACCGTGATCCGGAGTCAGCGCAGGTTCAGGATCCCGGTTCCCCTGCCGGAAACCAGCGTTTCGGTCGCGGCGGCGTAGTTCAGCGAGTTCGAGTACAGCGCGGTCCAGGGCAATTGGCTGCGCTCGCAGACGATTCCCAGGGCCATTGCCGCGAACGCGCGAGAGAGGTCGGAGTGCTCCGGATCCTCCAGCATCAGGACCAGCGGGTCGATGACCCGCGCATCCCCGACGAAGCTGATCGCCATCACCGCGGCGGACTGGATCGCGGCGCTGTCACCCTTGTCCATGATGTCGATCAGGTCCGTGGTCACGTTCTTGTCACCCAGGAGTCCGAGGGCGATGGCGGTCTCACGCATCAGCACCGGATGGTAAGCAGAGTCAGCGATAATATCCTGCAAAACGGGGACCGCTTCCCGCGCTCCGAGCAACCCGAGGGCGATCGCGGTGCGGCTCTTGACCGTGTCGTCCTTCGCTTCCTCCAGGCGCTCGAGCAGCATCGGTGCCGACCGGGGATCACCGCGCAGCCCGAGGGCGAGACACCAGGCCCCGGTGCCCGCGGCGGAGTGGATCGACAGGCTCTGCTGGAGAGTGCGGGTGGTCGCTGGATCGACCTTCACGCCCTCCTCGCGCAGGTGGAAGCCCTGGAGGCCCAGTGCCAGCGCGGCCCAGGGGCGGAGCTGGCTCTTGCCCCGCGCGTGCTGCTCGAGCAGGTAGGACCGCCCGTCGCCGGTGGCCGCGAGCGAGCGCCCCTCGCCCGTTCCGGGCCGGCTCGAGACGAGAGCGATCCCCAGGAGCCCGAGCTGCCGCTCGAAGTTGTCCCCCTCGCGGACCGACCTCCGCAGGGTCTCGAGGATCCGCGCGTCGATCCCATCCTCGTCGGCGTCCCCGATCTGGCCGAGGGCCTCGACGATTCTGTAGCGCACCAGCCGCTTGGTCTTCTGGCGGCTCCGGAGCAAATCGAGCAGGGCGAGAGCTACCCCCTCCTTCTCCGGATCGTCGGCGCCCCGGATCAAGCGGCCGAGCGCGCAAGGAACGTGGGCTCGAACGTACTCGTGTCGCTTCTCGTCCTTCAGGAGCTCGACGAGCCAGGCGATCTGTCCCTGGCGGCTGGCGGTCGGGGAGTCGGCTCCTTCCCGCACCTTCCGGCGCGAATCGGCCAGCGGTGTGAGCCCCATGGCGGACACGCAGGCCACGAACAGCTCGGGTGAGGCCTGCTTCTTCCCGTTGAGGATCTTCACCAGGTGGAAGACGATGTAGCGGCGAAGGTCCTCTCGATCGTTGTGCGCCCCGACCAGGCCGAGGGACAGCGCGGCGAGCGCGCGGGCGCTGGACGGAACTTCCTTGCGCCCCACCAGCTTCCGCCCCGAAGCGTCATCACAGGCGAGCGACCCGAGCAGGAACGTGCAGGCCGGGTCCGCCATCAACCCCTGCGCGACGATCGCCGAATCGACGACCTTGTGGTTGGAGTGGTCGAGGTACCGGGCGAAGAGCTCGTTCATCGAGTGATCGCCGACCGGGACGTAGGTGGGGTGGAGCTTGGCCAGCGCGAGCATCGCATCGCAGAGGACCCGATCGTCGAACTCGGCCTCGATGGCGCGCTGGAGCGCCGGGCCGACCCGCTGCGCAATGGCTTCCTCGGTAGGGGCGAGGCAGAGCACCCTCGGGAGGCCCCCTCGCCCGAGGAAGATGTCGTCACCCGCGGTGATCGGGCCGCCGCTCCGGACGAACTGTCGCAGGTCGAGGTAGGGGTCGCTGTTGAAGCCCCACCACATGTTCCAGTCGGAGAGGTCCGGCGCTCCGCCCCCGATCTGGGTGACCGCGGGGTTCTGCCCGCCCGGGCGAACGGGACTCGTCGGCGCCGGCGTTGACGGTGCCCGGGGCGCCGAGGGCCCCGGCGTCGCCGGCCCTCGCGGACCGTTCGATTGCGGCCCCCCGTGTACGTCCCCGGGCCCGCCCCACGGCGGCGGCGGCGGCGGCGGGCGGTAGATCGTGCCGTGCCCCTCGGTGGGAGGCGTATGGATCGAGGCGAGGAGGAGAAGGAGGAGGACGGCGACCAGGAGTTTCATCGGACTGAATCCTGCCTGATGAGATCGAGAAGGCGGGTGAGGGGCGATCCAATCCCGTATCACCGCAGAGACGGGTGGTCACACCCGCGGGCTCCACCGCACCCTCACCGCCTCGCCGGACCCGGGATGCGATTCTCTCCCCGATCACCGGGATACACCGTTCGGTCGAGGCTACCCCCCTCAGCGATTCCCGTCCGCACCCTGGATCGGCTGCTTCGGCGGTTCCGGAGCGGGTGGGATCAGGTCGCCGAGGTTCTTCCAGAAGAGCGGGACGCCCTTCTCGATGAGTCTCGGCAGGGCGAGGGGCATGGTCACCACCGGGCGGTTGGTGCAGTACCAGTCCGACACCAATCCCTGAAAGGTGAGGCCGCCCGGCTTCTTCCGGAAGACCTTGCGCTCCAGCGAGGGGTCGGCCGCGTACCGCGCCTTGATCTCCATCATGACCTGGTTGAAGTTCTTACCCGTGGGATCGACGCCGACGCGCCTCGCCTCGGCATCCACCTTGTCCTTCCTCCATTTGGCGTAGCGATCCTGGGCGCGGGCGAGCCGTTCGAGGTTCTCGAACATGTCCTTGAACAGCGTAAGGGTGACAGCGTCGCGGACGCTGAACGTGACCTCGATCCCGGTATTCGCGGCAGTGGTGCCGGTTCCTCCGGCCACTCCCACGTAGAAATCGAAGTGGGCGAGGAACCGCTCGGTGGTGTCGATGATCCACCACTCGCTCCTCTTCTGCCACTCGCCGTCGTAGAGGTCGTCGATGGTGCGGTTGAGGTCGAGCTCCGCCCCGTCCTTGTACTCGCCCGCCAAGGCGCCGGAGCCCCCCTCGAGGGCGATACCGAACTTCAACTTCCCGTTGAACTTCGGGTCGTGCCACGGACCCGTGCAACCCCAGGATACCTCCATGCCGGTGGTCGGATCCTTCAGGGTGACCTCGGTGAGCTGGGGCTCACCAGACGGATCTGTGGGGTCCAGTCCGAACTCGAAGACCCCGAAATCCGTGCGCCAGTCGACCTCGCTCGGTGCGTCGAACGGCTTCTCCTGCCGGCGCTTCTTGATCACCTGTCGGATCTGCGCCATCTTCTTGCGGATAATCTCACCCAGCTTCCGCTTGGTCGGCGCGGTGAGGTGCCGGACCTTCTGGAGTTTGACCTCCGGCGCGATATCTCCCCGGGCCGTCCCGGCGCCGATCGTCAGAACGAGCAGGATCCCGGCCACGATCCGGTACATGGTGCTGGAGCTCATCATCTGTCCTCCTTCGTGATCAGCGCGTTCTGGTCCTCGAACAGGTCCACGGTCCCGAGCCCTTCGATGGTCACCCTTCCCCCGCCTGGATCGGGGAGCTCGTCCGGCGGTCGGTCCGGCTCCGCCTGGCGAGTGCAGCGCACGTTCTCGGTGAGCAGCCGTGCCGCGCCTTTCGAATCGACGATCAGGGCCTCCACGGCCTGCTCGCCGAAGCGCAAGGGCACCACCACCGTCGCCGTCTCCCCGGTGCTCTCCGCCCGCCGCCACGGACCGCCTCCCGCGCGTGCCGCGGCGAGGATCACTCCCTCCGGACAGGCGATCTCGACTTCGGTCTGTCGGGCGTCGATCGCCTGACCAGCCGGCGGAGCGACGAGCGTCGACTCCGGCGGCGTGGCGTCGACGCTCACCTGGATCGACTTCTCCACCTGCTGCCCGGCGGCGTCGACCACCCTCACGGTCACGGTGTGGTCGCCGGCCTGAAGCAGCAGGGTCGCCTCGGTGAGCTCCGTGACCGGGAGCTCCTTCCACAGGCCGCCATCGATCCTGGCCATGGCCAAAGCGCCGGCGGTGTCGTCGGTGAGCTCGAGCTTCAGGGGGACGATGGGGTTCGAGAGTCGGGCCCCGTTCTCGGGTGCGACGATCGCGAGCGTGGGCTCGGCGTCCTCGCCGGCCACGCGGACCACGAGTCGAGCGTTGTTGTTCGTCGGGTTCTGGTCGTCCCACAGGTCGTCGGGATCGACCATCACGAAGAGCTCGCTCACTCCCGGCGTGATCGTGAGCGGCAAGCGTGCCCAGGCCGATCCACTGGTCTCGAGATCCTCCACCAGCACGCGGGAGATCTCGACGGGCTCCTTCTCCGGCACCATTCTCATGAGAGCCACGTCCAGGAAGGGCGGCGAGAACGAGCCGAGGTTCCGGAGCCGGGCTTCGACGAAGACCTCCTGGCCGGGCGCGAGGTTCGGGGGTCCATCGAGCCGGACGTCGGGTGCGATCACCGAGAAGTCCGGCCGGGACACGTCGAGCCCTTCGGTGGCCAGCACGGCCTGGTACGCATCGCGCGCCGTCGCCCCCGCGGACCAGATCGCGGTGGGCGTCAGCTTGAAGGTGAAGCGGAAGTCACTGTTCACCGCGTAGTGGCCGCCGCGGAGGTGCTGCGACTTGATCTCCACCTGGTTGTCCTCGGGCTTTCCATCCTCCCCGAAGCGGATCGCCCGGGGAGGGACGCGGAAGGCGTAGCCACCCTCCGGGATCGTGTCCTTCAAGCTGCCGAGGAGCACGTCGTTCAGCACGATGTCCACGTCGTGTTGGTGATACTCGTACGCGGGCAAGGGTAGCGAGAAGCCCATCTCGAGCCACGCGTCCACGATGTTGGTGGCCTGCCACTTCTCCTCCGTCAGGAACGCGGAGTACTCGAAGACGCCGTCGCCACCGACGTCGGCGTGGGCGAAGTCCACGGACCCGTCTCCGGTGGTGTCGTCACCGACCCAGCGGGTCTCGCCCTCCTGGAGGCTCCACCGGTCGATCCGACCGTCGCCATCCGTATCCTCCGGCGCGCTCCGCCGTGACCAGTCCACCACCGCGGCGTCGAGGTCGCCGGTGCCTTCGAGGCGGGCGCCGAGCCGGGCCAGCTGCTCGCCGTAGTCTTCCGCCTCGGGGTCGAGGCCGGGGACGAGCAGCACCTGGTACATCTTCTGCCCCTCCGGCATCAATGCCTCGAAGGGCTCCCGGTGCTCCTGGCCGACCGCCGTGGCTACGAGCTCGGTGCTGATCCCCTCGAAGCCCTCGTGGAGCTCCGGGCGAGCGGTGAAATCCACGGAGCGCCCCTCGAGCAGCAGCCCGTGCAGGATGGTCGGGTCGAAGACCACGCCGGGATCCCGGCTGGTGATCGCGAGGTCCGTGAGCGTGTCGCCTTCGTTCTTCAGGCGATAGCGGCGCCCCAGGCCGTGCTGCACCGGGCCGAGGTCCTCGAAGGCCAGCACGACCTCGGGGAGCCTCACGAAGACCTCGACCGCGGCCTCGTCAGTGACTCCGGAGTCGGCCGTCAACCGCACCGAGAAGCGGTGCTCCGGCGTGACGACGTCCTGGGCGCTGAGCGCCAGCACGAACTCGCGCTCCTCTCCCGGTCCGATCTCCTGCGGAGCGTCTTCGGAGCCTTCGCCTACGAAGCCCAGCAGGAGCCGCTCGTCCTCGGGGCGGCCGCAGACCAGGCGCACCGTCCGCGGCACGTCCGCGTGGTTGCGCACCCGGATGGGAATGCGCTGGTCGTAGTCGCGGTGAATCGTGGCGCCGTACACGGGGCGATCGAAGGCCAGTCCCTTCACTCGCGTCACGCGCCGGACCGGTCCCGGCTCCTCGCCGCCCAGTGGCTGATACTCGTAAGCGATGCCGGCGTCGAGGCCACCGAGCAGGATCCGGTGGTCCCGGCCGCTCTCCCCGATCGCCTCCTGCCACTCCGTCTCGCCATCCTTGCGGTAGCGGACGCCGGTGGGAAGGAAGGCACCGCTGCGCCAGCTGACGGGGGCGTGATTGCCGGTCACCACCGCCCCCTCCTCCGGCAGCAAGTCGAAGTAGCTCGAGACCCTGAACCGGCGCTCGACCACGGTCTCCTCACCCGCGCGGTCCCGGGCGGTCACGACGAGAAGGTGCTCCGCTTCGCCGCAGCTTCGCCAGGGCGCGGGCAGGCGGAACGGCGCGGCGTGATCGGTGCCCAGCGGAGTCCCGTCGAGGGTCGCGGAGACGGAGGCGATGGGGGTTCCCGTCCAGCTCATGGCGCGGACGCTCACCGGCTCGTCGCGAATCACCAGGCCGCCCTCGGTGGGGTAGTCGACGATGGCCACCACGCCGCGGCGCTCGCGGGGTCCTTCCGCCGCGACCCAGGTGCGGAGGATGGTCGAGGTGCCGTCGGGGCCGGCGAGCACGGCGCGGGCGGGGTAGATACCTCGTGCGGGATAGCGCCACTCCGCGGAACCCCCGGCGGGAATCTCGAGGTCGATCCCTCCCCGGCCATCGGCGTCCACGCCGAGGTTGCCGCCCGCCGGGAGTCCCCCGTAGGCCTGGCGGGAGAAGGTGACCCGGGTCGGATCGAGGGGGTCGACGACGGCGCTCAGCTCTTCCACCGCCCAGTCGCCCTCTCCCTCTCGGAACAGGACGTAGCCGGGCAGGTGCGTCCGTCCCCCCGGTCCCCAGGAGTGCATCGTCAGGCGGTAACGGGTGGGGCCGTCGGGCTCCAGTCGAAGCTGGTGCACGGACCCTCCGAACCGGTTCCCTTCAGCCACCCTCGCTCCGGTGCGGTCGTCGCTCAGCTGGAAGGTGAAGTTGATGGGGTTGAAGAGCCGCAGGGAGTAGGTCCCCTCACGAGGGGCTTCGAACACGAACCGGTCCACATCCCCGGCCAGGTCGATGGTGCAGGGGCGACCGACGTTGAGCTCGAGGGACCGTACCGGATCGCGATCGAGGGGGACGGTCTCCTCGGGCTCCGCCCGCTGCAACACCGAGGTGAGCAGGTAGGAGGAGGGCCCGGCGTGGTTGTCACCCCAGGCGCGGGCCTCGGCCCGATACTCGCCGGGCAGGGCTCCACACCCCACCGCCGCCACACTTCCCGCGAACGCGGTGCGCTCTCCGAGCGAGCGGCCGCGGTCGTCGGAGAGGCTGAGCTGCATCGCGGTCGCGGGATCCACGACCTGGACTCCGAGCCAACCCGGGTGGTCCACCGTGAACCGGTAGTGGTCGACGTCGCCGACCGGCATGATGCTCCCGCGGACCGCTTCGCCGAGGAACGTCGGCACGGCGTAGTTCGTGGAGTCGTTCCGACCCATGAAGTCGAGCTCGTCCGCTGACTCGAAAGTCGCGGTGAGCGAGTAGGGACTGGCCGAGGAGGCGTTGCCTCCCCAGCACCCCACGTCCACGTAGACCGTGTCCGGGCCTTCGGTGAGGACCTGGGCGGTGCCGGAGGCTCCGGGGAAGGCCACGGTCGTCGCGAGCTGGCGTCCGTCCCGGCCGCGGATGAAGAGCTCCGTGCTGAAAGCGGGGTGAGTCAGGGTGACGGTCAGGCGACCGGGCCCCGGGATCGGCACCAGCCAGGTGTCGCGGTCACCGTTGGGCAGCACGGTGTCCGCGCCGAGGCCCGGGAGGGAGAGTGAACGCACTGCTGCCGCTCCGGGAGGAGGGTCGTCCACTCCGTCGTCGGGCACGTGCCGGAGCTCGAGCAGATACGGCTCGGTGGATGCGCTCGCACCCCAGACCAGCACCTCCGCGTAGTACCGTCCCGCGGGGATGGTTCGCTCCGCGACGCACGGCGCTCCGCCGTAAGCTGTCCACTCCTGGATCAGCTCGCCGTCGTGGTCGAGCAGGCGCAGATGCCGCGCCAGCTCCATGGGGGGCAGCACCAGGCGCACCCACCCCGGCCGCTCGAGGTCGAACGAGTAGGTGTCGATGTCCCCCGCCGGCAGCAACCATCCCCGGACTTCCTCTCCCGATCGGATCTCCCGCGCCTGGCCGGTTCCGTCGCTCGGCTCGAAGGCGTCGGGGCAGGGCTCGAAGGAGACCTGGACCGGGAACTCCGTCTCGCTGGCGGCCTGCCCCCAGGCCTCGGCCAGCACGAGGTAGTTCCCCGCGGGCACGAGCTCCGAGATGCGGGCCTCGGTCCCGGCGTAGACCCTGACCTCGCGCACCGTCTTCCCCAGCGGGTCCAGGAGGGCGAGGTGGAAGGCGATGGGCAGGTTCGGTCCCGCCGTGGCGGTCACGCGGCCGGCGCAGTTCAGGTGGAAGCGGAACCCGTCGATGTCGCCGACGGGGTGCACTCGTGCCAGGACGGTCTGCCCGGGGAGGATCTCCTGTGATCCGTCCGCGGGCGCGTTCGGTTCGGCCTCGGGGATGGGGGGGAGGGGAGACAGGGCGATCTTCACCGGCTCCTTCGCGTCCAACCGCGCGCGCACCGTCGCCGCCGCGAAGCCCTCGGCCTCGGCGTGCACCGTCGTCAGGGTCCGGACGACATCCATCCGCCCGTCTTCACCCGCGCGGTTCAGTCGTCCGGTGGTGATTCCCTCGAGCTGGGCCACGCCGCCTCGCCCCGTCGTCGCCTCGGCCGCGATCCCGGCCGGCCACGCCTCGGCGATGGCGACTCGAGCGCCTTCGATCGGCTGTTCGGTCACTCCGTGGACCACGAGGACGTGAAGACTCCGTGCGATAGTCTCGCGGGTGAGCGTGAAGGCGATCTCGTTGGCTTCCGGAACGAGGACGATCTCCGAAGTGGACGGGGAACACCCCGCGGCGGAGATCTCCGCGTCGTAGCGGCCGACAGGCACCCCCGAGGCGGCGAACACACCCTCGGGGTCGGTCTGCCCGCTGATCACTCCGCGCACCGTGGCCGCCACCTCGACCGGAGTCAGCTGCACCCGCGCGCCCACCACGACATGCCCGCCCACACCGGTCGTCACCGTGGCTCGCACCGTCGCCGGCCTGACCGGTACCAGGGCGACCTCGATCGGTTCACGTCGCCCCGCGGGGAGAAGGACCTGTCGCGAGACGCGATAGAACCCCGGGTGTTCCACGGCGAGCAGGCAATTGCCCTCCGGAATCCCGTCCACGATCAGCTTGCCGTCCTGACCGGTGGCGGCGAACCGCCCGGCGATCCTGACGAAGACCCCCGCGACGGCTGCACCGTTGTCCGCTCGCTTCACCTGGACCTCGACTGGCCCTGGCGGTGCCTGGGGCGCGGCACTCAGGTGGGGTGGTGCCATCAGGACGCATCCGAGCGAAACGATGCTGAGAATCGACCGCAAAACGACACACCGGACCATACGCATGGGAACCCTCCTGCGGGTTTCCCGGGAGTCTAGGTCTGTCGCACCTCCGTTTCGCGGTCAAATGTGGATTCACAGGTCGTACCGTCGCGACCCGGACCACCGACAACGGCGCTCAACACCCCGACCAACTTCCATTGGGCCGGGTTCGAACGATGAGGCCGTGCAGAACGTCGACTTCCAGCGAAAGTGCGTGATGGTGTGCGACACCCTGTTCCACCGCCGCCCTGGTAACGGCTCTCTCTCGAGCAGCTCTCCTCGGCAGGTATGGAGTCAGGGGAAGATCGCGAACTCGATCCCGTTCGTCAGACCGCTGGGGAAGGCGGCCTGCGGATCACGCGACCAGAACTGAGCGTATACCCGGGTTCCCACGGTCAGTGAGGGGTCGATACCGCTCTGAATCCAGGCGCCCATGTCGAAGGCGTAGGTTCCCGAGCAGTCCAGCGGAGGCGGGTTGCCGCCGGAAGACTGCACCGGCGTGCGTCGGTGCGGGGGTCCCAAGCAGAGCGTGCCGCCCTGGAAGGGGATGTCGCGCTCGGCGAAACCGTAGAGCAGGAGCCCGGCCTGGTTGTTCAGGACGTTCGTCGCCTCGATGGTGAAGGAGGAGGCGCCGGAGACCGACGCGCTCCCGGTGGAATCGATCGAGGGCAGGCAACTCTGGCTGTTGATCATCGCGTCGCAGTAGCTGGCGCCCGAGAGTCGCGTCAGCGTGAACGTGCCGAGCGGGGTGATCCCGAAGAAGGGACCACCGGTCTGGAGGGCGATCGGATCCGCTGGATTCGTGTCCTGATTCGGTGAATTGAAGTTTGCACCGCTATCCGTTCCCGCGTCCCACGCATAGAGCTCGATGGTCACCGTGTCGATCCACCGGCCGTCTTGAATCAGCTCGTAGCCGTCGACACCCACGAACCAGTCAGGGCTCGGAGCGATCATCGTGACCATCGTGAACAGGGGATGTGTCTCGCTCGCGGTGAAGGTGCGAGTCGCCGAGTCGGGCGAACCGATACCCGGCCCCGTCAGGCGCTCGTAGGCATTGCCCTGCTGAATGGCAGCGTTGATCTCCACGGTCAGGCCGCTCGTGGAGCCGGTCTCCGCCATGGATTCGATGCCGTTGGTCGCCAGGCCACCGTCGCTCCAGAAGTGGTGGTTCGCGTTGTGCGTCGCCCCGATCAGCGGTGAGAAGTGGGCCCCGGCAGGGAAGGCGCCGGGATGAGTCGCATTGCTCCAGGTCGCGTCAAAGCGGAGCTCGAACTCCGCCGTCGGGCTGGACTGCGCGATGAGCGGCGACGGGCAGAGGATGAGAGGGATCAGGCAGGCTCGGAGGTGGGGGATCATCGCGGTCGCGTGGGTAGTGGAGCTGGAACAACACCGCCTACGCGCCCGTCGACCACGTTGTGACCGCTGAAGCGATCGATCCCGCGCCCGGCCGTTCCACGGCTACGCCCGCATCAAGGCCCCCAGGTAATAGCGTACCCATTGGTGGTGTTGAAGCCGGAGGCACATGGCGACCCGGTCGGATTCCCGTACCAGCACTGATAGTACTTGGTGTCGCCGGGTTGGATGTTCCCGGCTTGCAGTGAGATCGGCTGTGGGTACCCGGAGGTGTCGGAGCTGCCCGTTGCATCGGAGAGGCGGTAACCGAGTCGAATCGCTTGGCCGCCGGCGCACCGCAGACCATCCCCCCAGACGAGGCCGGGGGAGAGGTCGTTGTTCGCCTGGAAGTAGAGGCCGGAACTGGACGGCTCCAGACCAGTCGCGGCCAGGATCAGGGTGTCGGCCGTCAGGCTGGCATCGCCGCTGCCCACCAGCTGCGCGCCCGAGGCGAAGGCGCCGTTGGCACAGCCGGATTCGGGCACGCTGCCGTCGTTGTCGTTGCCGCAGGGGCAGGGCGTATCGCTGCCCGGATCGCCGAAGCAGTAGGCCTGGCCGGGGGTCGGGTCGAACAGATCGCCGATCTCGGCAGCGGTGAGAGCGGTGTCGTAGATCCGCAGCTCGTCGATGGCCCCGTCGAAGTAGTACTGGGTGTTCTGGGAGTCCCTGCCGATGAACAGATCCTTGCTCTCGCTCGCGTTGGGAGTGGGCATGTTGGGGGTCATGCCATCGTACTGCGCATCGAGGTAGAAGGTCATGTCACCGGATTGCTGATAGACGACGGCAACGTGATGCCATTCTCCCAGCGGGACCGGGGTATCGGAGATGCCGTACGGGCTGCCGCCACCTGACATGTGCTGCCACACCCGGCCGACGCGAGCCGAGTCTGCCGACCCTCTGATCCCGAAGATCCAACCGCAGGTATTGCACGCACCTCGCTTGCCGGCGATGGAGTCCAGGTAGGACACGTCCCGCGTCACCTCCATCACCCAGGCGGCGATGGTGTAGTCCGTGCCTGAGAGCCGCAGGGCTTGCGTGTCGGCCACCTGGATGAAGTCATCGACACCATCGAACAGGTAGGCCCGGTTCGGTACACCATCACGATCGGCGGTCAGGGTGGCTCCGTTCACGGTGCCGTGGTGCCCGTTCCCGCTCGCGTCGTCGGCATTGCCGTCGAACGTGTAGTGCGCAACCAGGCCCGCTCTCAGGTCGGCGTGAGCGAGGCTCGAGCTGACGCCCAGTACGACGAGGCCGAGCAGGATTCCACGAGGAGGGTTCATCGTTCGATTGTCCTTCAGGGGCTCTGGAAGCCGGATCTGGAAGAGCCGTAGGCGCGTGATCATCGGCACGACGCCGCGGAGCTGATCGTCGGAGGTGTCACCGCGCCAACCATGCTAGCAAGGATACGGAATCCGGGTCAGATCCTACCCCGACTCCGTGCGGCGATCAGGTTGGCGAGCCCGCGGATAGAGAGTTCCTCGGGTGTAGCCTCGAGCCTCACGTGTCGCTGTAGTCGCGACTCCAGCATCTCCGAAAGCCCGACGGAACTGGAGGCGCCTCCGGCCAGGAACACCTCGGCGCCCTCCTCGGCGACTGCCCCCGCGCGCCGGAGGGCCTCGTGACAGGTGTCCGAGATTCCCTCGAACAGCGGAGGGAGCACCGCGAGCACCTCGTCACGCTCCAGAGGCAGTGCCCTGGGCCGTCCCCTGGAGCGGTCGAGGCCGCGGACCTCGAAGGGCCAGGCCGACACGTCGTTCGCCCAGTGCAGGACTCTCCTCGCCATCAGCTGTCCGACTTCCAGATCGTGGTGTTCACGAATGGCCAGAATGATGGACTGGAGCATCTGCTCTCCCCCGATCTCGGAGGTGACGAGAGAGTCCATGACGAACTCGCCGTCTCGTGAAACGGAGGCACGCGTGCCCGAGTCGCCGACGTCCACGAACACCGTGGCCTCAGGTGGTTCACTCCCCGTCCGGCCGGCGGCGAAGCACAGGTGTTCCTCGATCGTCTCGTAGCCGCTGAATCCCGCCTTCCGTGCCGAGCGGTCGAGGATCGGTCGCAGGACGCCGGGCAACGGCGGCCGACCCGTGGCCACCAGGTATCGCGGCGAAGCGCAGCCGACTGCTCTCGAAAGACCCTTGCGAAAGTAGCGAAGGATGCAGGTCAAGGTGTACGGATCGAGAGTCGAGTCATCACGGATCGGGTGCGCGAATTCGTAGCCTCCCCTGGACCGACAGATCAACGTCTCCGCCGCCACCGCTCCGATCGCCCGCTCATCCAGGAGGATCTTCTTGCTGTCCTTCTCGCGCCAGAGGATCGACGGCTCACAGAGGATCTGTCCCCCGAACCCGGAAGCGATGCAGCGACATGAGTGGGCCCCCAGGACCATTCCCATGGTGGGCCGCCTCGCCCGGTCGGCCAACCGGCTCGTCCACCTCCGAAGAGTCGCTCCTACCGTCATCGGCATCCCCGTCCTTCCCGCCCCCTGTTCCGGTGCCCACTTCGGCGGGTCTCGAGCGAGGTTACGCCTCCGCTCGCCGGGGATCCAGCGAGGGGGGAGAATGTGGTGGGCCAGTGGCGGGGGCTGAACAATCAGGGGAACCAGACGACCTCGTAGCCGTTGGTCGCGTTGAAGTCGTTGACCCCGACTCCGCAAGGTTGGCCACCGGAGGTGTCGCGGTACCACAGCTGGTAGCGCTTGGTGTCACCGGGTGCGACATTGCCCGCCTTCACCGAGATCGGCAGGGGGAGGCCGGCCGTGTCGGAGTAACCCGCGGAGTCGGCGAAGCGGACGCCCAGGCGCCTCAGCTGACCGCCGGCGCATTGCAGGCCGTCACCCCACACAATTCCTGGCGAGAGATCGTTGTCGGCCTGGAGGTAGAGACCACTGTTGTTCGGATCCAGTGCGGTGGCGGACAGGATCAGAGTGTCATCGGTGACGCTGGCCACGCCGCTACCGACCAGCTTCGAGCCCGAAGCGAACGCGCCGTTTGCACAGCCCGAGCCGGGGACGAGTCCGTCGTTGTCGTTGTTGCACGGACACGGCGTCCCGCTCCCCGGATCCCCGAAGCAGTACCCGATTCCCGGGGCGTAGGGATCCAGGTGGTGATACCCCAGGTCCACGGTGCCCAGGTCCTGCACTCCGTCGGTGCGAGTCGTCCCGATGATCATCGCCGAGGTCGGATCCCCGGTGTCGACGCACGGGTTGACGATCCCCGGCTGGCAGGGATCCTGCTGTAACCGGTAGTCGTCATTCAGCGGGTCGACGAAGAGCGGATCGGCGTCGATCATCCCCGCTCCCCAGTTCAGCGTGCCGCTGAGGACGGACACCGAGGATTGCCCTCCGTCGACGTCGGAGTAGGAGATCGTGAGGTTCGTGCTGACGCCGATGAACCCCACGAGGATCTCGGGGCCGAGAGAGGCGTCGTTCCCCCACAGGATCGTATCGGTAGCCGTCACCGTTCCAAGCGCGAGGAGTCCTCCCCCGTAGCCCGCATTGGAGGCCTGGTTCGTGCAGATGGTGTTGTGAGCGATGGTCACGGCAGTCCCACTGCAGATGATCCCTCCGCCATCCCCCGTGATCGCCGTATTCCCGCAGACGAGGTTGTTCCGGATGGTCACATCGGTTCCAAAGCAGAGGATGCCTCCCCCGAATCCGTAGACGCTTCCGCTCCCGGAGGTCTCGGCCGTGTTGCCGGCGATCGTGTTGCCCTCGATGGTCACCGTGTCACAGTCTTCGCAGCCGAGGCCCCCTCCGATGCCCTGATAGTCGGAGTAGATGCCACCACTGCATACTGCTCGATTCTGGGTGATCGTGTTGCCCTCTATGATCGGCGTGGAGTTCCTACAGTAGATGCCACCGCCCGCTGCATAGGCCTCATATGCGATCGCCTCGTTCCCGCTGATCGTGTTTCCCCTGATGATCGGGGAAGACAGATGGCTGTAGATGCCACCGCCGAAGGCCGTGCTATGGTCCGTCACGACCTGGTTGTTGGTGATCACGTTGTCGAGGATGCTCGGTGAAGAGTGGCTGAAGTACATGCCGCCCCCCCGCTCGATCGCGTTGTAGTTCCCGGTGATGATGTTGTTCTTGATGAGCGGCGATGCTGTGCTGAATCGAACACCACTGCCAGAGGTGATCTTGAAGCCTTCCAGACCGCCACCGGGCCCGACTCCGCTCATCAACACCGTCCCGATGATGGTCGTGACCTCGGGTCCGAGCTCACTCCTCACCGCTACAGCAGTCTGTAGAAAATCGAACCCGCTGTAACTGCCGGGTCGAACGATGATTTCATCTCCGTCCACCGAGGCCAGAACGGCAGCCTGGATCGTTCCGTGGTCGTCCGGGACCCAGATCGTGTTCGCGTGGCCGATGGAAGTGAGCAGAACGAGAGGTGCGAGTAGACCGATGAAGCGCATGGGCGTGCCTCCGTGTTTGCGGCATTCGAAGGAGCGAGGAGCAGCGAGACGCCTTCTAGCCGGGACCTCGATCGTAGTCATGGACGCGAGATCCCGCAACATGCGGATCGCGTGGAGCTAGAACGTCCGCTGGATCGAGACCTCCGCCGCCGCACCACGCGGATCGGTGGTCACGAGCTTCAGCCGCAAGGTGATCCGCGATGCGTCCACGACGGCGGCCGTGCGGTTGACGTTGTAGAGCTGCCCCGCCTCGATCGGGGAGAGCACGCCGTCCATGACCCTGCGGCCGTTGTAGAAGAGCTCGATTTCCTCGATCCGGCAGGCGGGATCGCCCAGGTCGTCGAAGCGCACCAGGTACTGCCCCGGCTGCGTGACGTAGGGGCGCAGGTCGATCTCGACCTCGGCGCACCCTTCAGCGAACTCCGCGGGACCGATCTCCGCGCAGCGTCGCCATTCGACTTTCTCTCGCGAGTCGAGCAGTTGCCACTCCCAGATCGTGGGCTCCGCGGTGGCCGAGAGGATGTCGAGCCGCCAGTACCTGGCGGTCACCTCGGGGAAGCTCGCGTGGTACGCGGGGCCGAGCGTGGTGCCGCGCAACGCCTCCTTCCACACCTCGTTGAGGCCGGAGCGGTACTCGATCCGAAAGTCACGGGTCCGCTCCCAGCCTTCGAAGACGGTCGTCGAACCGACGGCTTTCTCTTCCCCGAGGTCGAGCTCGATCCAGGAAGCGTAGGGGGGCTCCATCGCCTCGGGAGTGCCCCACTTCGAACCGGTGGCCCAGCGCGTGGAGCGATCCCCGTCACAGATTCTCTCCGCGAGGTAGGGTGCACTGTGTACGTCGCTGGCCGTTGCCACGGCACCGGTCGACACGGCGCGCGCGAGCTCCGGCGGCTCCCGGAGGAGCTCGTTGTCGCCGTCGACGAGGTACACGGCCAGCTCGCGAATCAGCGGCTCGCCGACGCTCTTCGTGATCCTCAGCGTTACCTGCGTCACCGTCACCGGCTCGAACATCACGATTCGCTTCCGCCCGACCGACGATCCGGTGTTGAGCGTCTGGAACGTGCCGTCCGGCTTTCGCGCCTCCAGGACGTAGCCGCGGATCCGCTCGCCGTGCCGGTAGTCCTCCATGACCATGGCCTGGTCGATGCGTGTCGGCTGGTCGAACCGAAGGGTGTGGACCACCCCCTGGCCACTGGTGCGGGCCAGTGGGCTCTCGAAGCGTCGCTTCAGCTCGGCTCCCAGTTCCCGATACCGCTCCATGTCGCCGGCCGGGATGAGACCGTCGGTGTTGGGCGTCGCGTTCAGCAGCATTACGGCGCCGCGGCCGACCGACTTGTAGTAGATGTTCAGCAGCTCGGGCAGGGACCGGCGTAGCGTCTCGTTCCGTTCGGACCAGAGCCAGCGGTGGTTGTAGAGGGGAACGTCGCACTCCAGCGGCGCCCAGGCATCGCCGTCGGGGTCGCCGTGGGCCGCCGTGGAGAGACCGGTCTTCAGCTCCTCGGAACGCAGCGAGTTCCACGCCGGGTACGGCGCCAGCCCCGCTTCGTTGCCGACCCATCGGATCGTGGCTTGCGGGCTCTGCAGGATCACGGCCTCGCCGAGGTGCGCCTCGACGAGATCGGCGATCGGGATCTTGCAGCTGCCGTCGAACCAGGCCTCGTGGATCTCTCCGTACCGGGTCCACACCTCCGTCAGCTGCTGGCGCAGGATCTCGTTGTACGCCTCCTGCCGGGCGGGGTCGGCGGTCATTCCCCCCGTGCCGATCCCCGCGCCCCACGCGGGATCGCCAGGGTAGACGTACACCCCGAACTTCAGCCCGTGCTTCCTGCAGGAGTCACTGATCTCCTTCAGGACGTCTCCTTCACCTCCCCGGTAGGGCGTGTTCTTGATGGAGTACTCGGTGGTATCGGTCTGCCACCAGCAGAAACCGCCGCAGTGCTTGGCGACGTACAGGATCATCTTCGCGTCCCAGCTGAGGGCCGCTTCGCACCACTGGTCGGTGTCGAGCCGGGTGGGGTTGATCTCCCGGAGATCCGTCTGGCCGTCGTCGTACTCCACGCCGTGCCACGTTCCCGGGTGGAAGTGGATGAACATGATCCGCTCCAGCTCGTGGTAGGCGTACTGCACCTCCGTCGGCCTGGCCAGCGCGTCTTCCGGCGCTTCCTGACCCGACGCGAGAGGAGCGCTGGAGAGCAGCACGAGCCCGAGATGGGCGATCCTCGTCAGTACCTTGTTCATCGCCTTTCCTCCGGTCGTGCATCCCGCACTCGACAACCACGCGGCCGAGCTCACTCCATCTCTGCATTGGCTGCCGCTTCTGATCCGGCGGCGTGGCGCTATCCTGTGCCGATGCCCGCCAGGAGCACAGCCTACCGGATCGACCTCGAGACCGTCCGTCGCCTCTGGTTTCATCAGCAGGGGCTGGCGACGCCTCGAGGTGGAAAACTGACCGCCAGGGCCTTCGTCGATCACCTCGAGCGGACCGGCGGCCTGCAGCTCGACAGCGTCAACGTGCTCGAACGCGCGCACTACCTGACGCTGTGGAGCCGTTTTGGGAGCTACAACCGCGCGTTGCCCGATCGCTGGACGTACCGGGATCGAATCGCCTACGAGTACTGGGGGCACGAGGCGTGTGTCCTGCCGGCGAGCCGGCTGCCGCTCTCCCTGCGCGGGATGCGGCGCTTCAAACCCAGCGGCAAGTGGTGGGCGGAGCGCAAGCCGTCGAACGGCTCGATCCGGCGCGTGCTGCAGAGGCTGCGCGACGAGGGGCCGCTGGAGAGCGCCGCCTTCGAGAAGACCGGCGACGAGACGGGGCCGTGGTGGGACTGGAAGGAGGACAAGCGCTCCCTCGAGAACCTCTGGTTCCGCGGCAAGGTCGCGGTGAGCTCGCGCCGGCACTTCCGCCGCGCGTACGACCTCGCCGAGCGCGTCTACGGTGACGTGCAGCCGGTGAGCCTGGTCGAGTACGAGGACGGCTGGCTCTCGGCCGGGCTCCGCGGCAACGGCGTCGCCGGCGAGAAGCACCTCGTCAATTACTGGACCGGGCCGCGACTGAAAGCGCCGGATCGCCGGAAGGTGATCGCGCGCAACCTGCGATCGAAACGGATCATGAAGGTCGAGGTCGAGGGTCTGAAAGGAACCTGGTTCGCGCGAGCCGAGGAGCTCGAAGGCGCCGAGAAGCTACCCGCGCCGCGCGGCACGACGCTGATCTGCCCCTTCGACTCCCTCCTGTGGCAGCGCGACCGTGCCGAGGACCTGCTCGGCTTCCGCTACCGGATCGAGATCTACGTGCCGCCCGCCAATCGGGTCTTCGGCTACTACGTGCTGCCGATCCTGCACGACGGTCGGCTGGTCGGTCGACTCGACCCCAAACTGCACCGCGACCGCGGCGAGCTGGAGATCAAGGCGATCCACCTCGAGGAAGGGTTCGAACGCGGGAAGGCGTTCGACGAAGGGCTGGCGGAAGCGCTGAAGGACCTGGCTCGCTTCCTCGGAGCCGCGAAGATCACTACTCCCAGGGGGTGGCGCAAACTCCCTTGCTGAGTGCGGCTCACTTCGTGTGCAACTCGGGACGGGACGCACACGGGAGGAACCAGGGGAGGTGCCGGAGCCGAGCTCGGGGATAGAAGAGCTGAATCAACCCTGACCTGGACTCACCCCTTCGGGAGCGACCGGGCGCCTGGGCGTCGAGGTTCTCCATCCCGGAACACGCCCGAGTCCATCTTGACGTGGCCAGCACTTTCGACCTGTGACCTCACCGCAGGCGCGGGCTATCCACCCCGCACGCGGACCGGATGCCGCCCCCCCCATCGGACGGGCACGGAATGGTGCACGAGAAGCTGGTCTTCCCCTTTCCGGTTCACCAACGAAAGGAGACCACATGCCCGTATCGATCATGCACCCGCTGGTGCTCATCGCGTCATTCTGCTCACCCCCGTTCCTCGTCGAGGACTGCGCCGGCGTCCGCGCTGTGATCGAGGCGAGCCGACACGCTGCCGTGGCCGTCGAGGGCGGCTACCGGGCCAGCAACCCCGGACAGCGGTGGACGACGACCTTCGACGGTCGCGGCTTCCCGACGGAATCCGACGGACAGGAGGGGGTCGCGCACCGAGCCTACCTCAAGGCCTCCAATGCCGAGGGCAAGACGCCAGACAACAACTACTACGGCGACGTGTTCGGATATGCCGTTTCGCTGTCCGGCGAGACGCTGGTAGTCGGAGCGCCTTTCGAGGCCAGCAGTGCCACTGGGCTCAACGGCGATCAGAGCGACAACAACGCCTCGAGTGCGGGGGCCGTCTACGTGTTCGTTCGCACTGGCTCGACCTGGACCCAGCAGGCCTATCTCAAGGCCTCCAATCCCGACGCAGACGATTACTTCGGGATCTCGGTCTCGGTGTCCGGGGATACGATCGTCGCGGGGGCAATCCAGGAAGCCAGCCAGGCGACCGGGGTGAATGGTGACGAGAGCGACAACAGCGCGTACCGCGCCGGCGCCGCCTATGTGTTCGTACGCAACGGAACGACCTGGAGCCAGGAGGCCTACCTCAAGGCCTCCAACGCCGAGGCCCCGACCGCGAGCGACCCCAACGGAGACACCTTCGGCTGGAGAGTATCGGTGGATGGCGACACCGTGGTGGTCGGAGCGCCGCTCGAGGACAGCAGCGCCACAGGAGTGAACGGAGACCAGGGGGACAACAGCGCCGTGGGCGCCGGCGCCGCCTACGTGTTCGTGCGGAACGGAACGACCTGGAGCCAGGAGGCCTATCTCAAGGCCTCCAACGCCGAGGGCCGCCCCGACAACAGTGCCTTTGGCGATTGGTTCGGCTACTCCGTGTGCCTGTCCGGCGACTCGCTGGTCGTCGGAGCGATGGCGGAGCAGAGCAACGCCACGGGGGTGAATGGCGACCAGAATGACAACAGCTTGTCCGGTGCCGGCGCCGCGTACGTGTTCGTGAGAGACGGGACGACCTGGACCCAGGAGGCCTACTTGAAAGCCCCCCAGTCCCTGTCCTGCGCTTTCGGCTTCGCGGTGGCCATGGCCGGCGATCAGGTGGTGGTCGGAGCGAGGTGGGAGAGCTGGGTCGAGATCCATGCGGGCGCGGCCCACGTGTATGCGCGCAGCGGAACGAGCTGGAGTCACGAATCCTATCTCAGGGCCGGGTATTCCTACTCCAGTGAGTGGTTCGGCAGCGCCGTCGCGGTGTTCGACGAAGCGGTTGTGGTCGGGGCCCCTGGCGAGGCGGGCGGCTCGACCGGCGTCGGAGGCGACCAGAGCGACAAGTCCGCCGAGGGGTCGGGCGCGGTCTACGTCTACGACTTCGAACGCTTCCCGCCGGGGACCGGCTTCTGCTTCGGCGACCTGGGCAGTGGCGCCTGCCCGTGCGGCAACGACAACGACGGGAGCGTCCCCGGTTCCGGCTGTGCCAACGGCGCCTTCGCCTCGGGCGCGCACCTGACCGGGACCGGAATAGAGAGCGTGAGCGCCGACACCGTGGTCCTCACCACGACCGGGCTGGTGCCGGGCAACCCCTGCCTCTACTTCCAGGCCAACGATGCGCCGAACGGCGGTGCGGGGGTCATCTTCGGAGACGGGCTGCGCTGCACCGGCGGCGCGCTGATCCGGCTGCAATCGGGGTTCGCCGACGCGTTCGGCGCCTCGGCCACGACCGTCTCCCTCGCCGAGAGGGGCGGGGTGAAGCCGGGAGACGTCAAGCGCTACCAGTGCTGGTACGGCGACGACTCCGGTGCCCAGCCCTGCGGGGTCGGGGTCAACGACTTCAACCTGACGAACGGGTTCGAGATCGCCTGGCTACCGTGATATGGATGGGCCGGCAAGCCCTCCATCCCAGCGGTTGACGGGGGCCAGTCGAAACCGAAACCGCCATCCCGAGCTCGAGTCGGCGAGGCGAGCTTGCCTCGGAGCCGAAAGCCGCGTTGAATCGTCCCCATGCCCCGCCTCAGCACGCGGATCGCCCCTCTGCTCCTGGCGCTGCTCGCCTGTTCCTCGGAGGACGCACCGTTCGACATTGGCGGCGTCGTTCTCGACGAGCAGGGTCCCGTCGCGGGAGCCGTGGTCCGTGTGGGGGAGCGGCACCGGACGGCGCGCACGGACGACGAGGGCCGCTTCTCGTGTCCGACCGGGCTCGAATCGGGCGAGGTCGTCGTGTCGGCCTTCGCGGAGGGCTACTTCATCAGCCGGGTGGGGCCCGTCACGGTGGGCACGAACGGCCTCGAGATCCGCCTGCTCCCCGTGGCCGGGTCGGACGACCCGGGCTACGACTGGGTCTCGAGCTACGCCCGCCACGGGGACCCGGAGAGCTGCGAGACCTGCCACAGCGATGCGGGAGGGACGATGCCCTTCGACGAGTGGGCGCGAGACGCCCACGCCGGCGCCGCGAAGAACCCGCGCTTCCTGAACATGTACGAGGGGACCGACCACCTCGGCCGCCGCAGCCCCGAGACCCGCTTCGTCACCCGGCCCGACTACGGGCGCACCGCCCTGCCGCCGGACTCCTCCCGTCCGTACCACGGCCCCGGCTATCGCCTCGACTGGCCCGAGACCGCCGGCAACTGCGCCACCTGTCACGCCCCGGCGGCGGCCGTACGCGAGCCGTACGGCACTCACCCCGCCCTCGTGGACGAGGCGAGCGCCGAGGGGGTCTCGTGCGACTTCTGCCACAAGATCTCCGGGATCGTGCTCGACCCGAAGACCGGCCTGCCCCATCCCCACCGCACCGGGGTGCTGTCCTACGAGCTCCATCGCCCACCCGAGGGACACCAGTACTTCGCCAGCCCCTACGAGGAGACCCGGGATGGCGGCAGCTACGCGCCGATCCTGCGAAGGAGTCAGTTCTGCGCGCCCTGCCACCACGCAGCGTTCTGGGGCACGGTGGTCTACGACTCCTACGGCGAGTGGCTGGCCAGCGACTACGCCGATCCGGACACGGGCCAGACCTGTCAGGACTGCCACATGAAGCCGCGGGGGCACACCATGTTCGCCCCCGCGGAGAAGGGTGGCGTCGCCCACTCGCCCGAGAGCGTCCACAGCCACGACATGTCGATCGGTCCGCTCCTGACCGAGGCGGCCAGCCTGGACGTCTCCGCCCGCATCCGCGACGGGGTCCTCGACGTGGAGGTCCGCCTGACCAACGACCGCACGGGTCACCATCTCCCCACCGGGACGCCCCTGCGCCACCTCATCCTCGTGGTCACGGCGACGGACGGCGCGGAGCAGCCGCTTCGCCAGCTCGACGGCCCCCGCAATCCCGACTGGAGCGGGGAGCTCGCGGGCACACCCGGCAAGACCTACGCCCGGGTCCTCGAAGACGCCTGGCTCGGCACCTCGCCCACGGCCGCGTACTGGAACCCGACCCGCCCGCTCGAGGACAGCCGCCTGGCGGCCGGATCGAGCGACACCAGCCGCTACCGCTTCTCGGCCCCCGGTGTGGGAGAGGCGGCGCTGGCGGTTCGGCTCTGGTACCGGCGTGCCTTCGCGGAGCTCGCCCGACAGAAGGGCTGGGAGGTGAGCGACACCCTCATGGAAGAGGTGATCACTCCGGTGTACGCTCCGAGCATCCGAGACAGGAGGTGATTCTCATGCGCGAAGCGTGCCTGACGTTTCTGATGGTGGCGACCGTACTCGGCTGTTCGGGGGGCTCGGGCGGGGGCGGTGGTGACGACGGCAGCGACGACGTGATCGAGGATCCGGTCGGGCAGTGGATCTGGCTGGGCGGCCCGACCGGGGGGCTGGGCTACGACATCCGCATGCACCCGGACGATCCGGACATCATGTACGTCACCGACGCCCTGGCCGGCGTCTTCACGAGCGAGGACGGCGGCGCGTCCTGGTCCCCGGTCAACCAGGGGATCACGGCGCGCTCCGGGGAATCGAATGACAGCATCCCCTCCTTCTGTGTGACCATCGACCCCCACGACCCCGACATCCTCTGGGCCGGCACCCTGGATCAACGCGGCGTGTTCAAGTCGATCGACGGGGGGACGACCTGGACGAGCAAGGAGCAGGGCATCGTGGAAGAGACCGGGGTGACCTTCCGCGGCTTCGCCGTGGATCCCTGGTCCTCGGACACCGTGTACGCCGCCGGGGAGATCGCCTCGTGGGCCTGGGCCGGCGAGGAGCGCAGGACTTCCACCGGCGACATGACCCAGGGCTTCGTCTACCGGACGACCGACGGCGGTGAGAGCTGGTCCGCCATCTGGCGCGGAGACAACCTCGCCCGCTACGTCCTCATCCATCCGGCGAACCCGGACGTCCTCTACGTCTCCACCGGGATCTTCGATCGGGACGCCGCCAATTCGGCGCTGGACGGTTCCACGCCGGGGGGCGTGGGCGTCCTGAAGAGCACCGACGGGGGCGACAACTGGGCGCAGGTCAACAACGGCCTGGGGAACCTCTTCGTCGGCTCACTCGTCATGCACCCGACCGATCCACAGACTCTGCTGGCCGGGGTCGGGGCCGGCGAGTACCTCGTGGGCAGCGGGGTCTACCTGACCACCGACGGGGCCGCGTCCTGGCAGCACGTCCTCGCGGACGACACCATCGTCTCGGTGGAGTTCGCCCCCTCCGATCCCAGCGTCGCCTATGCCGGCAGCTTCAACAGCGTGTACCGCAGCGACGACGGCGGCCAGAACTGGACCAAGCTGAACGTGGGGGATTCCTGGGGGCCGCCCAACAAACGCGCCGGCCACCCGATCGACTTCCAGGTGGACCCGTACGACGCCTTCCGGGTCTTCGCCAACAACTACGGCGGCGGGAACTTCCTGTCCACCGACGGCGGCCTCACCTGGACCGACGCCAGCAAGGGCTACACCGGCTCGGGTGTGCTCGCGCTGACGGTCGACGCGGCCGATGCCAAGCGCTTCGTGGCCGGGGTGCACAGCGGCATCTACCTGTCCAGCGACTCGGGCCAGAGCTGGACCAGCCTGTTGCCCAAGGGCGGGTGGCAGACCGTGGCGCTCGATCCTACGAACGGCGACAACCTCATCGGAGCCACCGGGGATGGCGTCCTGAAGCGCAGCACCGACGGGGGGAGCGTCTGGGCCGACGTCCTGACGGCGCCGATCGACGTGAGCACCTGGCGGGGGACCCGGTTCGTGCCCGGCAACACCTCGATCGTCTACACGGGTCTGGGTTCACTCAACCTCCCCGACATCGGGTCCGTGGATCCGGGGGGCGGCGGGGTGTACCGCTCCGCCGACAGCGGCGCCTCCTGGAGTCAGGCGAACGACGCCACCTCGGCCGATGCGAACGTTCGCGACCTCGCCGTCTCCCAGGACGGCCAGACGGTCTACGCCGCCACCACGAACAGCGGAGTGCTCAAGACCACGAATGGAGGGGTGGCCTGGTCGGAGACGAACAGCGGTCTGCCGAGCGCGATGTTCATCTCCATCGCGATCGCCCCCGGCAGCCCGCAGCTCGTCCTGGCCGGAACCTTCATGTCGGGCCTCTACCGGAGCAGCGACGGCGGTGCGAGCTGGCAAGCCGCTGCGACCGGCGTTCCCGCCGAGGCGACGATCAGGGCGATCGTCTTCTCGCCGACAGACGCCTCCCTGGTATTTGCAGCCGACTCCCGTAGCGGCGCCTACCGGTCCGCCGACGGGGGCCTCACGTGGGAGCAGTACAACACCGGCCTGCTGAACCGCTCCATCCTCAGTCTCGCCATCTCCTCCGATGGCCAGACCCTCTACGCCGGCACGGACGGCTCCGGGGCCTACCGCATGCGGGTGTCCGAGTAGATCGTCCGGCCCCGCTGGAGGACTCGCCCTCTACTGCACTGATCGCGACCGAAATCCGCGCCGTCTGTACGAGCCTGGTCGCTGATCGTGCCGTAGCGAAGGTTCGGTAGTGCTCTTCCCATCGGGCGGTTTCGCCCGGTGGCCCGGCTCCAACGGCATCGAGACCGAGCAGCCTCCACCCGTCGGGTGGCTGACCTATCCTCTTCGGGATCGACTCGGCGTGTTTCGTGGGAAGGTGACGAGAGTACCAGTTACCCATCCCACGCGATCGTCTAGTTCATCACTGAAGAGAGAACAGCACAGTTCCTTGGTTTTCCCGATTCCTCGGAGCTCGAGGAGAGGAGAATTCACTCGGTATGAAAGGTCCCCGGTCCCTGCATCGTTTCGCCTTCATCGTGGCGACGTCCCTCGCCGTGTCCGACATCCTGCCGGCACAGACGCAGACGCACGCCCTCTCCCCGGCGGATAGCGTCAGTGGAGATTTCTTCAGTCATGCGATCTCTCTCGGCGGAGATAGAGCGCTCATCGGAACCTACAAGCATTCACACGTGGGGAGCTTCGTCGGTGCTGCCTACGTCTTCGACGTGGTCACCGGGCAGGAGCTACTGGAGCTCGGAGCCTCCGACGGCGCGTCAGGGCATTCCTTCGGCCGCTCCGTAGCGACCGACGGCGTGCGCGCCCTGGTGGGTGCGAGCTCGAATCCCACCATTCTCGGCGGCGGGTCGGCGTACATCTTCGATCTGGCCAGCGGGATGGAGCTGCACAAGCTCTGGGCGAGCGATGGCGTCGTCGGCGACTCCTACGGCGGTGCAGTGGCGATCGCCGGTCCCCATGCGGCCGTCGGAGCTCCACAGGCGGACCTGCTCGTCAGTCCTCCGGGCTCCGTCTACGTGTACGACACGGCCAGCGCCCAGCAGCTCTACAAGTTGCAACCTTCTGACTCGATGTGGTCGGACCGCTTTGGCTGGACGGTGGCCATCAGCGGGGAGAAGATGATCGTTGGTGCCTACCTGCACTCGGGGAGCAGCACGCTCTCCGGGTCGGCCTACATCTTCGACCTGGCCACGGGGAGCGAGTTGCACAAGCTCACCCCATCGTCCGCCGGGATGGTGAACTACTTCGGGTACAGCGTCGCCATCGACGGCAACTTCGCGGCCGTCGGCGCACCAGAATCCAATTCGGTCTTCGTGTTCGCCGTGGACACCGGCCAGCAGATCGTGAAGCTCACGGCTCCCGACAGCGTGCTGGGGGACTACTTCGG
>CAZCAC010000104.1:0-30805 GCA_964496575.1 uncultured Planctomycetaceae bacterium
CGAGGCCGGTGTACCAGGCGCCGGAGCAGGTGTTGTCGTAGATCACGTCGTAGGTACCGGTGGCCAGGGACTGGGGGCCCCGGGTCCAGGTTCCGGTCGCAACGTGATAGGTGCCAGCATCCTTGACGCCCGGCACGGGCAGGATCTTGGCGGTGCTTTGGGCGTTAGCGCCCGCAGCTAGCAGAAGCGCGCCGGCGGCGCACAGCGAAAAGCGAAGAAGCATATCTCACGTCTCCTAAACTGAAGAATTCTCGGGAAGCGGAGAGAACCGCTAGGGAAGTTATACCCCAGCAACGCCCGTCCGTCTAGTTGGCATCATCAACCGTTGATGTGCACAGGGTGTGATGCTTTGCGGGTAGGAAGTCCGCAATGGGATTCGAGTACTCCGAACCACGGACGTAGGACTGGGACCGAGCCGATGGGGTTCCGTCAATCCGCCGAAACTTCGGGCGGCGACCCCCGCGAAGAAAACCGATCGCCGCCTCCGATTCGATTCGTGCGAATCCGCTCGAATCGGGGCCCGGATCGTGCCTGGCGACCGCAGGAGAGGGGATTCCCCGCCACCGGGCCCGAGACCCGGGTGGACGTCCCCGGACGGTCGTACGCCTCAAGCGCGATCGAGGGGCAGGCTCAGCCGGAAGCAGGCTCCCTCGCTCGCCCCACCCGATTCCAGCACGAGGTCCCCGCCCAGGTCGCGAGCCAGGCCGCGAGACAGCGCCAGTCCCAGGCCGACGCCGGGGTTGGGGTCGCTCGGGTCGAGCCCGCCGCGATCGAACGCGTGGAAGATCGCGCGAGCGGCGGAGGGCGGAACGCCGCCCCCGTGGTCGCGGACCCGTAGCAGGACCGAGTTGCCGCCGAAGCCGGCCAGGAGCTGCACCCCGCCGCCGTCCCGGTCGGGGTCGCGCCCGTACTTGCAGGCGTTGTCGACCAGGTTGAACAGGATCTGCGCGACCGCCTCCACGTCGGTCCGGGTGACGGCCTCCCCTGCCGCCCCGCCGTCGACGCGCAAGGTCATCCCCGCCTCGAGGACCCGCCGTTCGAGTCCCGGCCGCACCTTGTCCAGGAGCTCCGCGAGGGGAATCGGCTCGCGATGCAGGGACGCCCGACCTTCCTCGAGGCGCGAGTAGGCGAGCACGTTCTCGACCAGCGTGGCCAACCGATCGGACTCGCGCTCCAGGGTGCCGAGGTACTCGGCGCGCTTCTCCTCGGGCACCATCCCCCGCGCCAGCATCTCCGAGTACATCCGGAAGGTGGTCAGCGGGGTGCGCAGCTCGTGCGTCACCGTCGAGGCGAAGCGACTCCGTTGCTCCCCGTAGCGAATCGAGGAGCGGAGGCTGACCCCCACGGCGCCCAGCGCGACCAGCGCGGCCAGCCAGGTGGCGAGGAGCGTCGTCGCCGCCGGAGACCAACCGGAGGGCTCGGCGAGCGTGAGCGCACCGGGACGCAAGGTCGCCGGGACCGTCGCGAGCAGGAGACCCTCGTGGTCCTCTTCGGGGCTGGCATCGACCGCGGCCTCCAGGCGAGCTCGCGGGAGGATGTCGGCCACCCTCCCCAGCAACGCGTCCTCCAGCTTCTCCCAGTCGGCGAGGAACCCCTGGAAGAGATCACCGCCGGTCGAGCGAACGCGACGGACGAAGCAGAGTAGCGGGGTCGAGTCGTCACCCTCCAGCCACACCGGGACCAGCGGAGAGGAAGCGCTCAGGTCGGGAGCCCCCTGCAGCAGCCCGTCGTTCTTGAAGACCGGCGCCGTCATCGGGTTCTGCGTCTGGTGTACGTTGATCGCGCGCTCCTGACGCTCGCGCACGTTGTCGACGGCGAACCACTGCTGCGACTCCACGTCGTTCTGCTGCTGCGCCAGCACCTCTCCGGTCTGCTCGACGAACAGGCCGTTGAAGTTCGCTTCGGCGCCGGAGAGCCTTCGGTCCAGGTCGGCGTAGTCGGTCAGGCGAGCCAGCTCGGAGAGGGCTCGTCGCCCCCGGAGCAGCTGCTCCTCGGCGAGCAGGTCGTCTCCCTGCGCGAGGTCGAGCCAGTTGCCGGTCGGCACCTGCGGCGACGTCCACCCGTCGCGGTCGACCTGGAAGTGGACACGGATGATCTCCGACTCGAAGGTGAGCAGCGGCGAGGGAACCAGCACCTCCCCTGGCTCGATCCGGTTGAGGATCTTCGTATAGGCGCGGTTCTGCGGCGTGTAGGAGCCGTACTCGAGCGGCAGCCGCGCGACCTCCCGGAAGAGCTGCGGACCGATCCAGGAGTCCATGCGCCACAGCGCCAGCCGGACCGTCTCCTGGTGGCGACCCGCGGCGAGCGCCCGGCGCTCGGAGCGCTCCAGGTCGAGGACCACGACGCTGATCCAGAAGAGCGCGCCGAGGGTCAGCGCGGCCCCCAGCGCGTAGATCGACAGCCAGGACCGGCGCCGGGCCCCCATCAGCCCGTCACCTCCACCTTCTCGCCGAGCATGTAGCCCTTCGAGCGAACGGTCTTGACGAAGACCGGCTCGGCCGCCGCGTCGCCCAGCTTCTCGCGCAGCCGGGCGACGTGCATGTCGACGGTTCGCGTCTCCAGCCCGCGGGGGTCGAGCCCCCACACCCGCTGCAGGAGCTCCTCGCGCTGCACCGCGCGACCGCGAGCCGAGGCGAGGTAGGCGAGGATCTCCGCCTCGCGTTCGGAGAGGAGCGCGCTCTCTCCGTCCTCGGTGATCACCTCGCGGCGGGCCAGGTGGACCTCGCGGCCATTCGCCGCGAGGGTTCCCGCCGCCGCGGGTCGCTCGGCGGAGCGGCGCAGCACCGCCTCGACCCGGGCCAGGAGCTCGGTGGAGCTGAAGGGCTTGACCACGTAGTCGTCGGCTCCGGTGCGCAGACCCTTGACCCGATCCTCCTCCGCCCCTCTCGCGGTGACCATGATCACCGGGAGCGAGGGCTTGCTGCGCCGCAGCTCCGGCAGGATCTCGAAGCCGGAGAGACCGGGCAGGGCGATGTCGAGCAGCACCAGGTCGAGGTCACTACCCAGGATCATCCGCAGCGCCTCCTCACCATCGCCGGTCTCCAGCACCTCGTAGCCGGAGAAGGTGAGGGAGTCGACGAGACCCCGCCGGATGGCGAGGTCGTCCTCGACGACGAGTACGGTGGGCCTGGTCACGGGATCCTCACTCCTGTTCGAAGAGCTGCCTCGAGTCTAGCCGGAAGTCACCCTCTGTCCCAGCTGCCGGCCGGGAGGCACCGGCGCCTGCGCGCCTTCCTCCGCCCGGGGCGGGGCCTCCGGCAGCACGGGAGCGGACGATTCCGCCTGCTTGAAGCGATACCCCCGAGCTTCCGCCTGTCCGCGGATCGCCTTGCGCAGGGCGCTGTCGAAGGAGCGTGAGGGGTCGAGCTCCTGCCGCTTCATCTCCGCGTCGAGGTAGCGCTGCCGGTTCGCCGAGATGTCGTTGATCCGCTGCTGGATCTCGCCACGCTTCTTGCGCATCGCGGCGACGTGCTCCTCGCGCTGCTTCGGCGTCATCTTCTTCATCTCCTCGGGGAGCTCTTCCTCGGGGATCTCGGAGAGCACCAGGCTCTTGACCCGCACCGCGTCGATGAGATCCCAGCCGGCGTTGTTGTAGTAGCCATTCGCCTTGGTCAGCGCGCGGGCCGCCGCGGCCTCGGTGTTGAGGGCGACCGCGTTGTCGTCCTGACGGACCTGGTTCTCCGCGAACCACGCCGAGTTCTCGCCGAAGGCGAGGTAGGTGCCGTTGAGGTCGGTGCTCAGCGCGGTGAGCTCCTGGTCGAAGGGGGTGGACAGGACGACCATGCCACCCTGGTGATCGATCGCGGCGAACTGTCCGTCGGAGAGGCGGGCGACCTGTCGCCAGCTCTCGGCGTCGGCATCGGCGGCACCGCCGCAGTAGATCGCGTGGACGACGATGTCCCTGGAGATCGCGGTCGAGCAGGCCTGCGGGTAGGGGTGCAGGCGATCCTGATCGGCCGTCTCGTTGCCGGCGACGACGATCATCTTCACGGCGGAGGGGTCCTCGCTCCAGTCGAGCTCCCGGGTCGCCGCGCGCACCACCCGGCCGACCAGCTCGGTCCCGCCGTTGGTGGTCTGGGCGAAGAGACGCTCGGAGACGAGGTCGAGATCCTCGGTGAGCGCGGTCTCCTGCTTCACCCAGCCGATGCTCGCGTCGTGTCCGTCGTTGCCGTAGGTGAAGAGCGCCACGCGCAACCGCGGCGCCGGTTCGACGAAGATGAACTCGTTGACGATCCTCCACAGCTTCTGCTTGGCGGACTCGATCAACCCTTCCATCGAGCCGCTGGTGTCGAGGCAGATCGCGATCTCGACCGTGGGATTCGCGGGAGGTGGAATCGGCGGCGGTCCGATCTCCCCCGGAACCACCGGGGTGACCTCCAGGGGGAGGTCGGCGAGGAGCGGCGGACGCCAGTCCCGGGCGAGGCTCACGACCTCGATGGGGCCCAGCTCCTCCGTCGGGAGCGCGGACTCGAGCGCGAGCGTCGACGCGGCGATGAACAGTCCGGCGAACCCCGCCGTCCAGATGTGGTGATGTGTCATGTCGGTTCCTCGGGTTGTCCCTGCTGTTTTCGGATGGAGTGTTCGTTCACTTCCGGGTGTTCCCGGAGGGCGCGCCGTTCCTGACGAGCACGGCCTTGCCCTGGTACTGCAGGAGTGTGTTCCCCGGCAAGGCGAGCAGTCCCTGACGTCCTTGCGCCATGAGAACGTCCAGCATCACGGCGTGCTCCTCGCTGCCGAACTCGATCTCCCTCTCGGGCTGGAGCGACTGTCCGCCGGAGATGATCCGCGAGTCGATCCACTGGTCGCCCTGGAGGAAGAAGGCACGGTCGCAGATCTGCTGGACTCCGTAGTTGCTCACCAGGGCGTTGTTCTCGTCCCAGTAGGCGTTGTCGTAGTTCAGCAGCACCTGCCCCTTCTTCTCGTTGAAGTTGCGTCCCTGGCTCACCGCGCCCTCGCCGAAGCGGGTGCGCACCGCGCGCCGGTTCAGCTCGTCGTTGCAGGCCAGGCGGAGTCGCTCCCACTCGCCGAGGTCGGTGCCCTCGGTGGCCAGGAACGACGTGTACTCGCTGAGGATCCCGAACTCGGTGGAGAGCCGCAGGATCTCCTCGGCGATCTCGCGGAAGCGGGGATCGGAGAAGATGTCGGTTCCGACCGCGATCGGCCCGCCGGCCAGCGTGGCGCCCGCCTGGCGGATCTGGTCGATCAGGAACGCGATCTTGCGCGCCGCCCAGAGGCGCGGCACGAAGGAGTTGGTCGTGCTCGCCCGGGAGACGTCGAAGCGGAAGGAGAAGACGCGTTCCTTTCCGAGGTAGTTGCCCTTCAGCCGGAAGTGCAGCGGCTTCCGGTCCGCGAGGTACTGGCCGAGCAGCACCAGCTGGTCCCCTTCGTAGAGGTCGGGTAGCCGCGCCGGCAGGATCTCGCGCACCGCGCGCGTGGTGACCGCTCCCTGCTCATCGACCGTCTCCAGCTCGAGGTCGGCGAGGACCGGTCCGTAGAGGCGACGAAACACCTTGGCCAGCTTGAGCTCGACGTCCTCGCCGGGAAGGACGAACGTGCTGGTTGCGCGCGTCCGATCGGAGAGACGGTCGAGCAACGGGACGTTCACGTCCTGCCCCACGCCGAAGGTGAAGATGCGGCGCTGGTGGATGTTGGCCGCGGCGACCATCGAGCTGATCTCCCCCTCGGTGGTGCGCCCGACCGTCGGCAGGCCGTCGGTCATGAAGAGCACCAGTCCCAGGAAGCCCTGCCGCCGCTCCTGGCGGAGCGCTTCGAGCAGCGCATCGTGGATGTTGGTGCCGCCGGTCGGGCGCATCGCGGCGAGGTAGTCGCGCGCTTCGAGCACGCTCTTCCGGCTCTTGATCACCGGCGAGGCGGCGAACTTCGAGACGCGACTCGAGTAGTCGATGATGTTGAACGCCTCGCCATCCTCGAGTCCTTCGACGATCTGGAGGGCGGCCGCGCGCGCCTGATCCATCTTCTCGCCGGCCATCGAGCCGGAGCGATCGAAGACCAGCGTCACTTCGCGCTTCAGCCGGTTGCCGTTCTCGGGTGGAACGGCGGGCAGCCCCGCCATCACCAGGAAGTACCCGCCCCCGACTTTACGATCGGGGTAGGCGAGCAACGACGCGGTGACCTCGTCGCGCTCGGGCAGATAGGAGATCCGAAACGGTCCGGGAGCGAGCCGCGCCGCGGCGCTGACCCGCAGCTGCACCCGGCGCGTCTTGCGCAGCAGCGTCTCCAGGTCGTGGCTCGGCGAGTAGACCATCGAGATCGGCGAGGGGCTGTCGATCTGCACGTCGATCTTCCAGGGGACGCGCACCGAGAGGGATTCGCTGCGGGGCAGGACGTAGTCGATGCGCCCGCCGTCCTCTTCCAGGAGCTCCTCGTAGGTGAGCCGCACGCGCTGCCGCCCGCCCGGTTCGACGGGGAAGACGCTGGAGCGCACCAGGTTCGAGCCGGCGAACTCCAGGAGCGCGGGGTCCTTGACCCGGGCTACGATCTCGTCGTAGGTGCGCCGGGCCTCCTCGCGGGGCAGGAGCCGGGCGGTCGGTTCGCTGGAGGCGCCCTCGAACAGGAAGGAGCTGACCACCGCGCCGGCGGGCACGGGCAGGAGCAGCACCGCCTCCGCCCGGGATCTCCCGGGGTTCCTGAGCTGAACCTCGAGGGTGGTACGGGCGGTCGACTCGAGGATCGACACCTTCGCCCGCACCTCCTCCACCTGGATCGGCGCTCGATCGGAGCGCAGGTTGTAGCTGCCTCCGGCCGCCTGGGGCAGGACGACGTGGCTGACCGTGGAGATCTCCGGCCAGGCGGGGTCTTCCCGCCCCGAGCCTTGTTGCGCCGCCGTGGGCAGGGCCGAGAGGAGGATGGGGAGGGCCAGGCCGGCCGCTTTCTTCATCGCTGTTCCGAGCATCGTTCGCACCTCGCGTCGGTTCGGGGGTCGGTTCGACCCGCCAGGGAGACTACGCCTCGGGGCGCGGGATGCTGGTAACGTGCGGGTAACGGGAGCCCGGCCCGCCATCCCCGAGGGGGCGGCGGGCCGGTGTATGGAGCCAGATATCGGATTCGAACCGATGACCCCTGCTTTACGAAAGCAGCGCTCTACCACTGAGCTAATCTGGCCTGGATCCTCTCATCGCTGGAAGAGTGGAAAGGACGGAGGTGCGCCACCGCTCTGGCGACGCACCCTTGTACCGTCGTATCCCGGTCGGTGGAAGCCCCTACTCGATCACGTCGACGCGGGCCTGGCGGGCCATCGCGGCGCGGGTCACGTCGGGGATCGACATGTTGCTGAGGGCGCGCGAGGCGGCCACCTGGATCGGCAGGGCGGCGTCGGAGGAGATCACCGTGACCAGCCCGCTCAGGAGAGCCGGGGGACCGGAGAGGGACTCGCGGGCGGCGATCTGGGCGATCGCGTCCGCCGCGGCGATGCGCGCGGCCTCGGAGCGGCCGTCGTCGCCGAGCACTCCCATCAGGGCGGGGATCGCGTCACCGGTGCCGACCGTGGCCAGGGCGGTCATCGCCGGAAGGGTGACCGAGTCGCCGCGGGAGGCGAGGGTACCGGCCAGCGAGTCGAGCGCGCCGGAGATGTTGCCCCCGGCGAGACCGAGCCCCGCGAGGACGTCGGCGGCACGCGCGGCGAGGTGGTCGGCGCGGGCGCGGTCACCGTCCAGGCTTTCGGACATCGCGGCCTCGATCGCGTCAGTCTCGCCGGCGCCGGTGATCGTCGCCGCGACGCGATCGGCCCAGTCCTCCGACTCGGTGATCATGACCACCGGCGTGTTCGCGGTGCGCTCGTCGAGGCCGATCTCGTGGAGGACCTGGTCGACGGTGAGGTCGGGCAGCTCGTCGGAGAGGACGATGACGTCGACGCCGGGGACGCGCTTGAGCAGGGCGAGGCCCATCGCTCCGCGGTCCCAGAAGTTGACCACCATGCCGCTGCCGGAGAGGGCCTCGGTGATCGCCTGGCCACGGGCGGCCTGGCCGTCGATGACGACGCCGAGGCGCATGATCTCGCGACCGGCGGCCGCGCCGAGGGCGGAGACCACATCGGGGCCGGCGGCGGTACGGCTGCGGTGGGCGATGCGGCCGAGAGCCACGGCGGCCTCGCCGCTCATCGCCGCGTCGTCGGAGGCGAGCGCCGCGTTCAGCGCGGGAACGGCCGCGAAGGCGCCGTCGCCGATGACCCGGATCAGCCCGATCGCGGTGGTGGTGTCGGAGTCGCGAACGGCCCAGGCGAGAGCCCGGTCGAGCGCATCGATCCCGGTCGCGTTCACCGCGATGGAGGCCTTGCCGACCTGGTCCTCGAGGCCGGAGACGTCCTGGCCCGCATCACCGCGCAGGGCGATCTCGATCTGCTGGGAGACGTAGGCGCGAGCCAGGCCGGCGCGGGCGTCGAGGCTGCCCGGGTCCGCGGCGAGGGCGCCGTAGTAGGCGTTCTTCGAGAGCTCGTCGGCGTACAGGTAGCGCGGAACGGCGGTGGAGTAGAGTCCGTCGTCTCCCCAGTTCCAGACCACGTCGCTGTAGTCGACGGCCCGCAGGACCGTGGCGCGTCCGTGGTGGTAGTCGTCGCCGAGCGCGAGGAAGAGGGCGAGGGCGTCGCCTTGCGAGCCGACCTTCTTCGCGGCCTGCGCGGCGGCGCGCCGCACTCCTTCGTCCTCGTCGTTGAAGGCGTTCCAGGTCAGCGCGGCACCCGAGCGCGGATCACCGATGTAGCCGAGGATCAGCGCGACGTTGCGACGAAGGTAGGCGTCGTCGGTGCCGAGGGCGGCGACCAGCGGCAGCACCACGTCGGTGCCCATCTCGGTCAGCGCCTGCATGAAGAGGACCCGGCGGTCGTTCGCGTTCTCGTCCCCCAGCGTCGGCAGCATGTACTGCACCGCGTACTCACCGTGGTTCGCGGCGAGGGCGCGGATCGCGCGCGCGCGCTCGATCACGTCGTCGCTCTGAACTCCGGAGAGGAGCTCGCGAATCGCTCCTTCATCGTCGGCGGTCTCGGCGCGACCGAGCTTCGCCCGGTCGATCAGGCGCTTGGCTACCAACTCGTACTGTCCCCCCTTGACGAGCATCTGCAACCAGACCTCGTGCTTGGTGGACTTCCACAGCTCGTAGGCCTCTTCGTTGCTCGGGTCGGAGGCGAGGACGGCGGTGAACTTCTCCAGCGCGGCGGCGTCATCTCCTCGCTCGAGGAGATCGACCCCCTCGTTGAAGAGGTCCGCGGCGTCCTGAGGAGCAGCGGCGACGGACGTGGCCCCGGCAGAGAGAGACAGGGCGGTGAGAAGGGCGAGAAGACCGAAGTGGCGTCGCATACCGGTCATGGAGGGGTTCCTTTCGCGTGGCTCGCGTCGCGAAGCTCGTTGCTGTGGCGGTGGGGCATCGGTCGGCGCGCGTCGGGGGGGACGAGCCCTCTGGACCGAACCCGTTCTGGGGCAAATGGTTGCGGGATGATAACGGGGGGGGCCACAGGATCAAGCGTGAACGCTTTCTCCCGGGTCTCCGATCCGCCCGCGGACACCCCCGAGGGGGGCGCTGCGTTCGGGTAGATACCCGCCCGGGGCGGGCCGGCTACCGAGCGGGCGAGGTGATCTTGCCCAGGATGCGCCCGGCCCGGGCGCCGGTCGCCGACGGCCTCGTCACCGCCTCGCCGAGCAGGGCCCGCACCGCGAGAACGGCGAAGACCAGCGCCTCGCGGGCGTCGGGATCTACGCCGATCTTCGAAGAGGAGCGGGGCACACCCGCCCCGAGGTGCCGCTCCAGGGCGGTGACGAGGGTTCGGTTGTGGAGGCCCCCGCCGGCGATCCAGACGGTCTGCGGGGCCCTCGGCAGGTGTTCCCGGACCCCCCGGGCCACCGTCCGCGCGACCAGCTCGACCGCGGTGGCGAGGAGCGCCGGGGGGCTCGCCGAATCGGTTCCCTCCGCCTCGAGGAGTCCGTCGATCCAGGCCTCGCCGAAGGTGTCGCGACCGGTGCTCTTCGGGGGGGCGAGGGAGAAGAAGGGGTGCTCGAGCCAGCGCTCGACCAGGTCGGGGCGAGGGGCGGCGCCCGCGGCGCTCCCGCCGCCCGGATCGAAGGGGCGGCCCAGGAGCCGCCGGGCGAGACCGTCGAGCAGACTCCCCGCGGGCCCGGTGTCGAACGCGAGGGGCTCCGCCCCCTCCTCCAGCCAGGAGAGGTTGGCGAGGCCGCCGAGGTTCAGGATCGCGGTGGGGCGCGGCGCCGCGGCGAACACGACGTCGTCGGCGAGGACCGAGATCGGCGCCCCCTCCCCTCCCGCGGCGAGATCCCGCTGGCGGAAGTCGGAGACCACGGCGACCCCTCCCGCCGCCTCGGAGAGGAAGTCCCCATCGCCGAGCTGCAGGCTCGCGGCCCCGCTCGGCTCGTCGCCGTCGTGGTGGTAGACGGTGAGGCCGTGGCTGCCGACGAGGTCGACCTCGACGGAGTGCCGCCGGGCGAGGTTCCGTACCGCTTCGCCGAAGGCGAGGCCGAGGTCGCGGGAGAGGAGCGCCACCTCGCGGACCCCGAGCACCCCGGCGCCGTCCAGGGCGGCGCGCACGCGGGAGCCGAGCTCGACCGGGAAGGGCGTGGTGGCGAAGTGCCGGCTCGCGCAGGCGCGCAGCCGCGGAATGCCGTCCCTTCCCCGGGAGATCTCGGGGCGGGCGAGCACGACGTCGATCCCGTCCCCCGAGGTTCCGCTGAGCACGCCGGCGACGACGGCGCGCCCCTCTTCCAGCCTTCGGCGCAAGTTCCTCACCGGGGGAAGGTACTCTCTTGGGATGGTGAAGGAAAAAGGAGAGGAGCTTCCGGTTCTGGTGGTCGACGACGACGGCGACATCCGCCTCGCGCTGGAGATGCTGCTGCAGTACGAGGGCTACCCGGTGTGGACCGCGCGGCACGGGCAGGAAGCGCTGGCGCGATTGGAGGCGGAGGCGAAGGAGGGGCGGCGCCCGGCGGTGATCCTGACCGACCTGAAGATGCCGAACGTCGACGGGCTGGAGCTGCTCGAGCAGGTGCAGTCGCAGGAGAATCCCCCTCCGGTCATCCTGATCAGCGGCCACGGCGACGTCGCCACCGCGGTGGAGGCGATGCAGCGGGGCGCGGTGAACTTCCTGGAGAAGCCGCTGGTCGACAACCGGGTGCTGGTCACGATCCGGAGCGCATTGCACGCCGACCGCCTGGAGAAGGAGAACACCGGGCTGCGCCGCCACCTCGCCGATCGCTGGGAGCTGGTGGGTCAGAGCGACTCGATGCGCGAGCTGCGGATGCAGATCGAGCAGCTGGCGACCTCCGAGGCCGCGGTCTTGATCACCGGCGAGAACGGCACCGGCAAGGAGGTGGTGGCACGCAACCTGCACCTGCGCGGCCCGCGCGCGGCCGGCCCTTTCGTCACCGTCAACTGCGCGGCGATCCCCGACGAGCTGATCGAGTCGGAGCTGTTCGGGCACGAGAAGGGCAGCTTCACCGGCGCGCACGAGCGGCGCATCGGTCACTTCGAGGCCGCGGACGGTGGCACGTTGTTTCTCGACGAGATCGGCGACATGCCGGCGGGTGCGCAGGCGAAGGTGCTGCGCGCGCTGGAGAACCACGAGATCACGAGAGTGGGCGACAGCGTGAACATCCCGGTCGACATCCGGGTCATCGCGGCGACCAACGCGGACCTGTCGAAGGCGGTGGAGGAAAAGACCTTCCGCCTCGACCTCTTCTACCGCCTGAACGTCGTCCCGCTGCGCATCGCCCCGCTGCGCGAGCGCCGCGACGACGTGCCGGCCCTGGCCCAGCACTTCCTCGAGGAGGCGGCGAGGCGGGCGGGCCGCAGCCCGCGGGGGCTGGAGACCGCCGCCGTGTCGAAGCTCGAGGGGCTCGCGTACCCGGGCAACGTGCGGCAGCTGAAGAACCTGCTGGAAGGCGCGAGCGTCTTCGCCACCGGTCCCGTCGTGACCGCCGCCGATCTCGATCGGATCCTCGAGGCGGGCCCGGCGATGTCCACTCCGGGCGAGGCGGGCACGGGTGCCTTCGCCGACCCGCTGCAGTCACCGACCTTCGAGGAGTTCAAGGATCGGAGCGAGGCGCTCTTCTTCCAGTTGAAGCTGGAGGCGAACGGCGGCAACGTCAAGCGCACGGCGGAGCAGCTGGGGATGCAGCGCTCGCACCTGTACAAAAAGCTGGATCGGTACGGGTTGCGGTAGGGGCGCGCCAGGGAACCCCTCGTTATCCTCGAAGGGATGCTCACCGATTCCCGCTGGCGCCGCGACTTCATCCGTCTACTCCTGGCGACCCTCTTCTTCGGCGCGGCGGCGGGGATCTTCCAGTCGACGATCAACAACTTCCTCGAGAGCGTCCACGGCTTCGAGGCGGAGGAGCGAGGGTGGCTGGAGTTTCCGCGAGAGCTGCCCGGGTTCCTGCTGATCTTCGTCGCCGGCCTCCTCCTCATCCGGCTGCGCGAGAGCCAGATCGCCGCCGTGGCCATGGTGCTCGCGGCGATCGGGGCGGTGGGACTCGGCTACCTCGCTCCGGGAACGTGGCTCCTGATCGCCTGGATCGCGATCTGGTCCCTCGGCGACCACATCCTCTTCGCGGTGCACGGCCCCCTGGGCCTGAAGCTCGCCCACGACGGCGGCGAGGGCCGGCGCCTCGGCCAGCTGGGCGGCGCCTCCAACCTGGGGACGATCCTCGGCGTCGGCGGCGTCTTCCTCCTGGCCAGGTGGCGAGGCGACGACTTCCGCCTCTTCTTCCTCGTCGCCGCCGCCTGCTGTCTCTTCGCCGCGTACTACTACGGAGCGCTTCGAGTGGGGCGAGGGGATCCCCCCTCGCGCCGGATCGTCTTCCGCAAGGAGTACCGTCTCTTCTACGCGATCAGCGCGCTCTTCGGCACCCGCAAGCAGATCTTCCTGGTCTTCGGTTCGTGGGTGCTGGTCTCGATGCACGGCGTCTCGGTGTCGACGATGGCGTTGCTCTTCTTCGTCGCCTCCACCCTCGGCGTGGTGCTGCGGCCGCTCCTCGGCGACGTGATCGACTGGCTGGGCGAGCGAAAGGTCCTCGCCGCCGACGAGCTGCTCCTGCTCGCGGTGTGCCTGACCTACGCGTTCGCCTCCGATCTGTTGCCCGCTCCGTACGCGCTCTGGGCGCTGTACGGCGCCTACGTCCTCGACCTGGTGCTCTTCGCGCTGCGCGTGGCCCGCGTCACCTACCTGAAGAAGATCGCCCTCGACCCGGCGGACATCACGCCGACGATCTCGCTCGGGATCACCATCGACCACTCGGTGGCGATGACGCTGCCGATCCTCTCCGGCTACGTCTGGGAGGCCTTCGGCTTCCGGTGGGTCTTCCTCCTGGCCGGAGCGATCGCGCTGCTGGGCTTCTTCGTCTGCTTGCGCATCAGGGTCCCGGAAAACACCGCGCCCCCCCGCGGCGAGCTCGTCGCGGGAGGGCGGTCGTGAACCGGTCTACCTCGTGCTCTACGGAATCCGAAGCTTCATCCCGACGGTCAGGTCGTCGGGGCTGGAGAGCTCGTCGCGGTTCGCCTCGTAGATCTTCTCCCACGAGGCGCCGCTGCCGTAGACCTTCTTGGAGATCACCCAGAGGCTGTCGCCCTCGACGACTTCGTACAGATTGCCGAGAGCGATCGAGGGATCGGGCTCGGGAGGGGTGACTGCCTCGCCGTCGGTCCTCGTCGCCGAGCTCGAGTCGGAGCGGCCGTCGAAGACCGGCACCAGGACCTTCTCGCCGGGAGCGACGTAGGTCCGCCCTTCGTTGAACTGGCGCAGGAGCGTCGACATCTGTTCGTCCCCGTACAGCTTCCGCGCCACCTCGACGAAGTTGTCCCCTCGCTGCCAGGTGTACCGCTTGATGTCCTCCTCGAAGGTGTCCTCGAGTCCATCGAGGGTGACCAGTACCGAACCCGGAGGCAGGACGCCGGTGGGCTGCCCGGCGCGGTTCGTTCCGCCGGTGTCCAGGAGCAGGTCGGGATCTTCCCCGCCGTCGTCCTCCGCCTCACCGGCGGGGTCCACTTCCTCGTGCAGGGCGAGCTCGTGCAGGGCGAGCAGGCCGCTTCCCCGCGATTCCGGTTCGTTCGCGTCTCCGCCGGCCGGAGCGGTGGGCCCTCCGCCGGGGACCGATTCCCGCCGGGGATTGGGGCCCTCGCGCGGCTCGCGGTCGCGGGCCGCGAGCTCCTCGGATCCGGTCGTCCCGGACGGTGGCGTCCCGGAATCGAGGCCCTCCCGGTCGGGCTCCCCTTCGGCGGTCTCGTCGGCCGGCCCCATCCCGAAAGGCTTGTCCTCGGAAGGCCCGAAAGTGACCGCGATGATCACCGTCACGAGGAAGAAACCGATCAGCAAAACGACGATCTTTTCGAACTGACCCATGGGAGTGCTGCGCGTGGCCAAGTACTTGGGGTACAAGGGTTTAGGGAGTCCCTCCGGATGGGGCGAAGCCCCCTGCCGAGCCAGTTATCCGCTCCCGGAGAAGGAGAGTCAAAAGAAAGATCGCAAATCCCACAAGATGAAGGGTTTGTGGGACATCGATCCACATCATGCAGGGCACCTCGAGCGGAGGCGAAGAGCGCGCTCGCCGGACCATTCCACCGGGCGGGATGGGTGAACGTCGCCTCCGGTTCGATATGCTCGCCGCGCAGCCGATGGCCGACCGAGACGATCCCCGAAGGAGCTCCTATCTGACCGATCCCGCGGAGGCGCCCACCTCCTCCGGGGAGCGGGTGCGCTTCGTCTCCCGGAGCACCCCCGAGGAGCTGAAGGCGATCGGTGAGCAGGCGAGCGCCGGTCCGTACGCGCCGAAGCTCCTCGAGGCCCGAACGCTCCTCCTGTTCCTCCTCGCGATCCTGCTGCAGCTCTACTCGTGGAACCGACTCGAGGGGTACCAGCTGGCGGACTCCGTCGAGTACATGGAGCGCGCGCACTACGTCGCCAGTGGCGGGCAGCTCGACCCCGGGGGCGCGGTCCGCTCCTTCGGTTTCTCCACGCTCCTGGTCCCCTTCTTCGCCGTGGCGCGGTGGCTGGGTCAGGAAGAGCTCCTGCCGGTGATCCACTCCGTGCGCGTCTTCCAGATGCTGGTCGGCCTGGGGCTCGTCTTCGTCTGCATGCGGATCGGCGGCCGGCTCGGAGGCCCGCGCGTCGGTCACGCAGCCGGTCTGCTCTGCGCGATCAACCCGATCTTCCTGCAGTACAGCGTCTCCCCCGTCTCGGGGCTCGCGGCCGCCTTCTTCATCGCGGTGGCCCTCGACTGCCTGATCGAACGAGCATCGCTCCGGCGGGCGCTGGCCGGGGGGCTCGCTCTCGGCGGCGCCTTCCTGATGGCCTACCAGACCATCCTGATCATCGTCCCCCTCCTGGGGCTGATCTTCCTGCGCGATCGCTTCAAGCACTTCCGGTACCTGGCCGGAGCGCTCGTCGGGCTGGCCCTGGGGATCGGTTGCCAGGTCCTGCTCGATCGCTGGAGTTACGGGGTCTGGGGCATCTCGGTCAAGAACTACCTGATCGAGAACGCCGGCGGAGTGATGGCCAGCTTGCTGTACAAGATCGGCCTGGAGGACACGCAGCTCGCGCGCGATCTGTACACGATGAACCTGGAGCACCTGGGCGGCTCGTTCGAGGACCAGCCGGACGCGAAGCCGAGGGAGAAGCTGCAGTCCTTCCTCTGGTACGCGACCGAGCTACACCGGGTGCTCGTCTGGCCGGTGATGGCGGTGACCGTGCTGGGGCTTCTGAAGTGCTGGCTCCAGGCCAGCTGGAAGAGCTCCATCCTGGCGGTGCTGCTGCTGGTCAACGCGCTGGGGATGACCCTCAAGGGCTCGACTTCCTTCCGCCTCTGGCTGCCGTTGCTCCCGATGCTCGCCCCCCTCACCGCCTGGGGCTGGGCCAGCCTGCGCGGGACGGAGCTCGAGAAGCCGGCGACCTGGCGCGCGGTGGTCGGCGCCGCCATCCTCGCCGGCGGTCTCTGGCTGGGACTGGACACGCTGCGCGAGATCAACACGCGCAAGTACGGGGCCTACTGGGAGGCGGCCGCGTTCGTCAACGAGGCGGTCGCGCGGGAGCGGCAGGTGGTGGAGGCGGAGGGGGACGAGTGGATCCCTCCGAGGCTCTCGTCGGTCTACAACTGGGCGGTGTTCGGCCGCTGCAGCGAGGACCTGGACCAGGTCAAGTTCAGCGATCACCTCTACGAGTGGGGCTACCTCGACGAGGATCAACGCGAGCGGATGCGGAAGGAGGTCCAGATCTGTGCCTGGTTGCTCCTGCACAAGCCGGTCCTGGACATCGATACCGCCCTCACCGAGGTGGTCAACGATCGCTTCGAGCTGGTCGCGTCCTTCTGGAATGAGGACGGGGATCCAGAGCTGGGCGACGTGCGGGTGCTGCGCAACCGCGGCGGCAGCATCCCCGGGGCGCGTGACTGGGAGGGGGTCCGACCGCGCCGCTTCTGGGAGGTGTTCGAGACGATGGACCCGGAGGCGTACCGCCGGGAGCACCAGCTCGACCGACTCCTCCCCCGCACGCTCACCTTCCAGGGAACCAGGGACGACGGTCGGCCACAGAAGCTCCACCTCCTCGGCTTCGACTACGAGCGGCTGCCCGGGACCGGGTTCGGGTGGATCACCTATCACTGGTGGACCGATACCGGCTTCGACCGTGAGTTCTGGGTGGCCGACCGGGTGCTCATCCGCGGTGGCTCCCACGCCTGGCACAACAGCCACCTCCACGGCTACGGGCATCACCCCACCACCGACTGGAAGGTCGGCACGCTGTTGCGTGAGAGCTTCCTGCTGGTCCCCGGCTCCGAGCCCATGGCCGAGGGCTACCGCCCGATCGGCGGCACCTGGCGTCGCGGGGACATCCTGCCCGCGACCTTGTGGCTCAAGACAATCTACTTCAAGGAGGACGGGAACAAGGCCGTCGGCCTGCGCGCGGTCGCTCGTGGATCCGACAAGCCGCTGAAGATGGGGTTCCAGCTGCCTCCCAGCCACTGGCTGGTCTCACCGGAAGGCTTCATCATGAGCCGGGACCGCATGATCCGGGTCGGTGCTTTCCCGATGTCGGTCATTCCCCGCTACCGCTGGCCCGACGACGGCAATCCCGCTCCGGAATGACCACCGCACCGTGGACTGGGACCGGCTTTTGGTCTACCTTGCCTCCGGTTCCAGTCCTCGCCCCAACGAATCACCGCACCGTCATGCTCCGAGCGCTGCCGCTCATGTTCCTGGCCCTCTTCCTCTGCGGTTGTGCCGCCAGCGGCACCTCCGGAAAGGAGAGACTCTCCCTCGAGGAGGGCGTTCCGACGCGGGTCTCCTTCGTCGACTACCGAAACGGGGTCAGGATGACCCTGGTCAACGAGGCGCACACCGACCCCGTCGAGCTGTACTCCGAGCTCCGGACCAACGCCAACACCAAGGTGATCTCCAACGAGGTGATGGCGCGGATGGTCAAGTACTTCGGCGAGGAGGGCTTCAATGCCCACGCCCTGCGCGGCTACGCCCCCGCGGCCGCTCGGGGCGGAGAGCTGCAGTCGATCGAGGTGGAGAGCCCGGGTGAGACCCTCTTCCTGGCCACCGTCGGCGGCGAGTCCGCCGCCGCCAACGCCTTTCGCGAGTGCCGCACGGCCTTCCTGCAGATCCAGGAGATGACCATGCAGGCCCAGGCGATCAAGAACGAGGGTGGCGACGTGATGTTCAAGCAACCAGAGCCGAGCAAGAAGAAGCAGCGAGATTGATGCATCCCGCCACCCCGCACCCCCCGGGAACCCCCCGGACCCTTCGCGCGGTGGCCATCATCCCGGCTCGCCTCGGTTCCAGGCGCCTCGAGCGTAAGATGCTCCTGCGTGAGACGGGGCAGTATCTGTTCGAGCACACCGCCCGCAACCTGATCGAGAGTGGGGTTTTCGAGCGGGTGGTGGTGGCCACCGACAGCGAGGAGATCGAGGCCGCGGCCGCGGAGGTGGGACTCGAGGCGATCTCCACCCGGAGCGACCACCAGAGCGGCACCGATCGGATCTTCGAGGCGCTGGGTCGCCTCGAAGAGGAGGGCGCGGGCCCGTTCGACGTGGTGCTCAACGTGCAGGGCGACGAGCCGGACGTCGCGGCGGACGACCTCCGCGCGCTGGTCGGACTCTTCGCGGACCCGCAGATCGAGATGGCCACCCTCTGGGCCGAGTTCGCCGAGCCCGAGGACGCCCTCGCCCCGAGCGCGGTCAAGGTGGTGGTCTCGGCCGAGGGCGACGCGCTGTACTTCTCCCGCGCCGCGATCCCCAGCATCGGCCACGCCCGGTCGGGAGCCCTGGAGGCGGCCGGCCCCGGCCTCTTCAAGCTCCACGTGGGTGTCTACGCTTTCCGCCCCGCCGCCCTGGCTCGCTTCTGCTCGCTGCCCCACGGCGTCCTCGAAGGTCTGGAGAGCCTGGAACAGCTCCGCTGGCTGGAAGCCGGCGGACGCCTGCGGGTCCTGCCCGCGACCCATCGTCCCAGCGGAATCGATACGGCGGAGGACTACTCCGCGTTCGTCGCTCGCCTCGCCGCCGGTTCCACCTCTGCATCCGATCCCTCCTCTCCTGGCGCGGGCTGACGCCCGCAATCCAACCGGTCACTACTCGGACCACGATTCTCGAGAGTCCAGATGCCCTCCCAACCTGCTTTCCGCGCGCAACGCGCAGAAACCGACTACGAGTAGACCAGCACACCCATCACAGTCACAACGCATGCCCAAGCACATATTCGTCACCGGTGGAGTCGTGAGCAGTCTCGGCAAGGGTCTTACCGCCGCCGCCGTCGGGTTGATCCTCGAGCGACGGGGGCTGAAGGTCTCGCTGCAGAAGCTCGACCCCTACATCAACGTCGACCCGGGAACGATGAGTCCGTTCCAGCACGGCGAGGTGTACGTGACCGACGACGGAGCGGAGACCGATCTCGATCTCGGGCACTACGAGCGCTACACGCACGCGGTGCTGACCAAGGCGAGCAATTTCACCACGGGCGGAATCTACTCCTCGGTGATCGCCAAGGAGCGGCGCGGGGACTACCTCGGCCGCACGGTTCAGGTGATCCCGCACATCACCGACGCGATCAAGGAGGCGATCCACCAGGGTGCGAGCGAGGACACCGACGTCGCCATCACCGAGATCGGGGGAACGGTCGGCGACATCGAGAGCCACCCCTTCCTCGAGGCGATCCGACAGTTCGCGCTGGAGAAGCCCCCGGGTGATGTCCTCTTCGTGCACGTCACGCTGCTGCCGTACCTGCGCGCCTCCGGTGAGCTGAAGACGAAGCCCACCCAGCATTCGGTGGGCAAGCTGCGCGAGATCGGCATCCAGCCCGACATCCTGATCTGTCGTACGGAGAAGCCGATGACCCAGGAGATGGCGCAGAAGATCAGCCTCTTCTGCAACGTCCGCGCCGAGGCGGTGATCGAGGAGCGGGACGTCGCGTTCTCGATCTACGAGGTCCCCGTCGACCTCTGCGATCTCGGCCTCGACCGGCTGATCGACGAGCACCTGCACCTGGGCAACCCAGAGCCCACCGATCTCACCGACTGGAAGGAGATGCTGGAGACGCTCAAGGGTCTGCACGACAGTTGCGAGATCGCCGTGGTCGGCAAGTACATCCAGCTGCACGACGCCTACAAGTCGATCTACGAGTCCCTCTCCCACGCCGGCTTCGCCAACCGCTGCAAGGTCAAGCTGCGCAAGGTCGGCGCCGAGGACGTCCTGGTGAAGGGGACCGAGATCCTCGACGGACTCGACGGCATCCTCGTGCCCGGCGGCTTCGGCGAGCGCGGCATCGAGGGCAAGATCCAGGCGATCCGCTACGCCCGCGAGAACAAGATCCCCTTCCTCGGGATCTGCCTGGGCATGCAGTGCGTGGTCATCGAGTACGCGCGCAACGTGCTCGGCCTGGAAGGCGCGCACACCCTCGAGCACTCGCCGCACTCGCCACACCCGGTGATCTCGCTGATGGCCGACCAGGAACAACACGTCGACCAGAAGGGCGGCACGATGCGGCTGGGGGCCTACGCCTGCAAGCTGAAGGAGGGCACGCGCTCCCACCGGCTTTACGGCACCGCGCAGATCTCCGAGCGGCACCGGCACCGCTTCGAGTTCAACAACGACTACCGCCAGCAGTTCGAGGAGTCCGACCTCGTTCTCGCCGGCTTGAACCCCGAGCGCGACCTGGTCGAGGTGGTCGAATTGAAGAACCACCCGTACTTCGTCGGCGTGCAGTTCCACCCGGAGTTCAAGAGCCGGCCGCTCGACGCGCATCCCCTGTTCCGCGGTTTCGTCGGGGCCGCCCTGGACCAGCGGCGCGGCCGCTCGGCGCTTCCTCTGGAGTCGATGGCATGAACGAGACTCGACCCGCGGACCAGATCCCGCTCCCGGGCGGCAACTTCCGGCTGTTCATCCAGCGTCTCGGTTACCAGGGGTTGATGACCCTGGGGCTGATCGAGAACCCGCTGACCGATACGCGCGAGGTGCACCTCGAGAACGCGAAGATGCTGATCGACGACCTGGCCATGCTGCAGGAGAAGACCAGCGGCAACCTCGATCCCGACGAGGACGAGCACCTGACCAAGCTGCTCGGCGACCTGCAGCGGGCGTACGAGAGCGTGGAGGGGCGGGAGAAACCGTGAATGTGGAGGTGTTGGTCGTCGTCTGCTGGCCCCTGGGGTAACCAGATAACCACAGAGGCTCTGTGCCTCTGTGGTTATCTGGTTACCCCGGGAACCGAGGAACACACTCGCCCGACCATCACCAGTCCAGCCCCATCTCCCCCAGCGACCGCCGCACCTCGGGCAGATCCCAGACGATCCCCTTGTACCCGTAGCTGCCCACCGCGAGCAGGCTGCCGTCGTCGCTGAAAGCGATGGCGCGTAGCTGACGCGTACCGCAGCGCAGGCGGGTGAGGAAGCGCCAGTCGCTCGTGTTCCACAGGGTCACGCCCCCCTCCTGCTCGGCAATGGCGAGCGTCTCGCCCGAGGGGTCGAACGTGACGGCCCACGCGGGGTGGCCGGTGCGCGGGAGGACGTGATCGGGACCGCGGGTCGGGTCTCCCTCCTCGATCCGATCCCAGAGGAGGACCGTGGAGTCTCCACAGGCCACCGCCAGCCAGCGGCCGGTGGGGTCGAGGGCCAGGCCGTGGAGCGGCGCGGTCGAGTCGTAGGGCTCGGCGAGGAGAGAGCCATCCTCGAGGTCCCACACCCGCGTCGTCCCGTCGAGCGCGCAGGTCACCAGGAGCGGTCGCGAGCGGAGGAACACCGCGCCGGTGGTCAGTCGCTCGTGGCCCTCGAGGTGCAGCTCCTCCGCTCCGTCCGCCACCCTCCAGATCTTGACGTCGAGCGAAGTGCTGGCCACCCGACTCGAGTCGTGGTCGAAGGCGACCGACCAGGCGACGTCGTCGTGTCCCTTCACCGACCAGTCGAGCGTCAGGCAGTCGGCGCCGGTCCAGAGGTTGACCGTGCCGTCGTGCGCACAGCTGGCCACGTGTTTGCCGTCGGGGCTGGCGGCCAGCCCCCAGACGATGCGCGCGTGGCTGCCGCCGAGGCGCGGGCGAGTCCGGTCGTACGGCCGGGCGGTCGGCGTGGAGAGGGTCGCCCCGGCCTGCACGTCCTCGCGCAGGAAGCTCTCGACCTCCTCGAGGGTGACCGCCTCGACGCTCCCGCCGAGGTCGGCCAGGAGGAGCTCGGTGTCGTCCCTGGTGAAGGCACCCACGCTGGTGTGCGTGTCCCGGATCCAGACCAGCGGCTCGCCGCTCTCGAAGGAGAAGAGGGTCGGTGACAGCCGGCCGTAGCCCCCGGCCGCGAGGGTGCGCGCCCGCCGGTCGAGACGCAGCCAGCGGAGGCCCCTGTCGCGCAGGCTCCAGCCGGGCCCGGGCTCGAAATCCGGCGCCCGCCAGGAGACGAGCTCGCCTTCGGTCGACGCGGCGAGCAGGAGACCGGTCGGTTCGTGCCAGTAGAGGACGGAGACCGGGCCGGCGAGGGGGCCGAGGCGCGCGAGGGAGCGGTGAGTCTCGAGCTCGTACACGTCCACGCCACCCCGCGCGTCCCCCACCGCGAGCCAGTCGCCGTGGAGCGCCGCGGGCCCCGACCAGGGGAGCCGCTCGATCGACGCCGCTCCCGCCTCGGGGGTGACGAGGAGGAGGTCCTTCGCGCTGGCGACCAGGAGACGCCCCTCGCTTCCGTGCCAGCGGAGCACGCGGGGGTTGCTCACGGGGACCTCGACCTCGGCGAGGGGGCTCGGCTCCTCCCGCCCCGGCGCCGCGAGGCTCCACACCTTGACCACGCCGCCGGTCGAGACCGACGCCAGCCGCCTCCTCGGCTCGTCGACCGCCAGGGCGCTCACGCCGTGTCGCGGGTAGGCGGTCCAGCGCCTCACCGCGCCGCCCTGGTCGACCACGGCGATGCGCCCTTCCTCGAAGCTGCAGCGTCCCGCGCTGACGTTGCTGGCGAAGCCACAGGCGAAGGCCCCACCGTCTCCGATCGTCACCAGGCTGGTGATCGCCGGCTCCCGGTAGACGCGATCGTCGTGAGGGCGAAGCTCGAGGCCCTCGGTGAAGGAGCGCTCCAGCCCGTAGGTCACCAGCCGCTTTCCCGGTCGCCAGGCGAGGGTGTGGTCGGGCTGGATGAAGACGCGCTCGGCCGGCTCGCCGAACTCCCACAGCACCAGCTCTCCGTCCGAGTACCCGGCGAGCACCATCCGCCCCGCTGCATCGACGTCGAAGCGGACCAGCGACGAGCGTTCGATAGTGGCCGTGGCGGTGATCCGGAGGGCTCCGTTCCACGCTTTCAGGCTGCCGTCGCGCGCAGAGCTGAAGGTCCACGGTCCTCCGCAGCGGGCCACGGTAGTCGTGCCGTTGTGCTTCTGCGCGCCGAGGAGCCGCTCGTCCGCGCCGGTCTCGGGGTCGCGCCGCATCACTCCGTACCACGAGGGGATGGCGACGACCATGCGTCCGTTTCCGTCCACCGCTCCCCCGCCGACCGGCTCGCCCACCGAGCAGAGATCGATCGCCTCGCGAGCCTGGGCGTCCCAGAGCACGACGTCACCGTGCTCGTGACAGGAAAGGAAAAGCGAACCGTCGGGACCGAAGGCGATCTCGTGCGCCAGGGCCCCACCGGCTTGCAGCGGACGAGCCGGCGACACCTCGCTCCATTCGTCCAGCAGGAACATCGCTCCGCTCTCGAGCCCCACCGCGAGACGGTCGTCGACCGGCGAGCAGTCGAGGGCGGTGATCGGCTCGCCGAAGGAGCGGACGAACGCGGAGGCGGGCGAGAAGGCCGGCGAGTCCGCACGATCGGGAAGCGCGATCGTGTGCACCTCGGCCGAGTCCTCGGTCCCGACCAGGAGGAAGCCTCGTGAGTGGAAGGCCAGCTCGGTCACCGCGGCGGGGAACGCTCGGCTCATGAGCCGCCGCCCCTCCGGCAACTCCAGGAGCTCCAGCGTGCCATCCTGCCAGCCGCACGCCCCGTAGCGCCCCAGCGGGTCGACCGCCACGCAACGAACCGTCCCGCCGCCCCCGACCCAGCGACCCCGCTGGTGGAACGCGGGAGAAGCGGTGGCCATGAACTCGCTGGCCAGCTCGCGCAGCTCGCCGGTCTCCTCCTCGGAGCTCTCGAAGCCACGCGCCCGCTCGATGTTCGCCATCCCCTTGCGCCACCAGTCGGTCGTCTGCGCCTCGAGCAGCGCCCGCGCCTCGCCGACCAGCGCCCGTCGCAGGTTCGCCTGCGCCTCGTCGCGCTCGCGCAGGATGCCGCGCACGCCAATGGTCGTGACCAGGACGAGCAGCGAGATGGCGACCGCGATCGTCGCCGCCAGCGCCGGGTTGCGGCGGCACCACAGCGAGAGGCTCTGCGCCAGATTGGGGCGCCGGGCCTGGATCGGTTCGTGGGCGAGGAAGCGGCGAAGGTCGGCGGCCATCTCGTGCGCGCTCTGGTAGCGACGCTCCGGCTCCTTGGCCATCGCGCACTGGCTGATCGTCTCCAGCTCGCGGGAGACGCCGGTGGCTCTCCGGTGCGGAGGAATCGGCTCCTCGTCGACGACGCGGCGCAGGATCGTCGACCAGCTCCCCTCGAAGGGCAGCTGGCCACAGAGGGCGCGGTAGAGGATCACCCCGAGGCTGTAGATGTCGCTGCGCGCGTCGACCTGCCCCTCGCCGCGCGCCTGCTCGGGGGACATGTACGCGGGCGTTCCGAGGAGGTCGCCGTGGCGCGTCAGACCGCTCTCGGTCTCCTCCTGGAAGGCCAGTCCGAAGTCGGAGATCAGGAGCTCCCCTTCGGGAGTGGTCAGGACGTTCTCCGGCTTGACGTCGCGGTGCACCACGCCACAACCGTGCGCGTAGTCGAGCGCGTCGGCGAGCCCGGCGAGCCACGCAGCGATCTGCCGCGGGGCGGGGGGCGACGCGGTGAGGCGCTCCTCCAGCGTCGGACCCTCGATCAGCTCGGTGACGATGAAGGGACGACCTTCTTCCTGACCGACCTCGTGGACGGGCACGATCCCGGGGTGATACAGTTTCGCCGCACTGCGCCCTTCACGCTGGAAGCGCTCGCGCATCCGCTGGTCGGCGAGGTACTCCGTGCGCAGCACCTTGACCGCGACCAGTCGTCCGAGGCGCGGGTCGCGCGCACGGAAGACGCGGGCGAAGGTGCCGCGGCCGATCTCCTCCAGGAGCTCGTAGCGACTCCCGCTCTCGGTCGGCTCCTCCTCGCGGTGGAAGGAGCGTCGCAGGTAGGCTTCCTCCTCGGCGAGCCGTGCGACCGTGGCCGGGTCGAGCTCCTGCGCGAAGCGCTCGGTCCAGGGCAGGAGCTCCGGAATAGGGCGCCCCGGACTCCACGCCTTCCAGGCGAACTCCAGCTCGATGCAGATCAGCTCCTCGAGGGTGGCGGCGCGGCGCGCGTCCCCCGCCGGGGGGAGGAAGTCGCCGAGGTGCGCGCTGGAGTAGCTCCGCCGCGACGCCTCGAACTCGCGCCGCGCCTCCTCGTCGATCGGGCCGGTCGAGTCGTGCATGCGGAGCCGCCCTACGCGGCGCGGAAGGCCTCCTCCAGGCGCTCGCGCAGCTGTCCGCTCAGCCGGCGTACGGTGCGCTCCGAGCAACCGAGCGCCTCGGCGACCTCGGCGGTCGAGCGCTGCAGGAGCCGGAGCTCGACGATGCGCTGCTCCTCCTCGTCGAGCTCACCGATCAGCTTCTCGAACTCCTCGGCGATCGCCGCGGCGTGCTCCGGGCCGGGCTCCGAGGCCGGGATTCGCTCGGAGATGCGCTCGCCCTCGCCGCCACCGCCGTCGTCCAGCTCGCGATCGACGCCACGCTTGCCGCGACTGTGGAAGCGCGCCTTCTCCCGGACCTTGGTCAGGGTGATCGCGCAGAGCAGACGCCACAGTGCCTCGCTGTCGGGGATCTCGAAGCGCCCCTCGCGGGCGCGGAGCAGGAAGGAGCAGCACGCCGACTGGGCGACCGTCTCCGGCCCGAAGCGGCGGCGCATGGCGGGCGCGATCTTGCCCTCGGCCACGCTGGCCAGGGCGCTGGAGTAGCGCGCGCAGAACTCCGCCAGCACTTCTTCGTCTCCGTTGCGCAGCCCTTCGATGGTGCGCTGCCAGGCCGGGTCGTCGAACATCTCTCGAACGGGGGTGGTCCCCGCGGCGATCGAAGCTAGACGGGAAGGACGAGTCGTGCAAGGCGAGACGGGAGAAGCGGAGCGGGAGGAGAAACCCGGGGCCGAGAATTCCGGGGAAAGGGCCTGGAGAGCGGCGCCAGCGGGGCATCCTGTTCCCGCCCCCCCTCGCCGATCTCCCCATATCATGCGCGCCATCCCCTGCCGTCTCTGCGGATACCACGCTCCGGGATCGGAGTGTCCGCACTGCGCTCACCGGTCCACCGCCCCCTCGCTGCAGGGCGATCCGGTCGGGCCCCTCCGTGGGATCCTCGACGGGCTCCGGGCGATCCCCAAAGGCTTCCTCATCCTCGCCTCGACCCGGCGGACCAAGCGCTTCCTGATCCCGCCGGTACTGCTCACCGCGATCGCCTTCCTGGCCCTGTTCTGGTGGAGCTGGGGCCTGGTGGACCTCCTCGTCGAAGCGACCGAGGAAGGCGTCGGCTCCCTCGGGCTCGAGGAGGGGTGGTTCAAGTCCGTGGTGGTCTGGCTGCTGGACCGGCAGGTGATTCTCTGGCTGGTGAAGCTGGGCGGCTTCCTGCTGTGGATCGTGCTCTCCTCGGTGGTCGCCCTCTACACCTTCTCGATCGTCTACGAGGCGATCGCCGGTCCCTTCCTCGACGAGATCCAGGGCCGGATCGAGGAGCGCTGGTTCGGGAAGAACCCGCGTAACGCGATCCAGCGTCCCACGGACATCCCGGTCAAGCGCTGCGTCCTGCTGTCGACCGTGGCGGGGATTCCCGCCGGCGGGCTCCTCATCGCCTGGTGGATCCTCTCGGGGACCTCCGCCTGGATCTGCTTCGCCCTGATCCCCCTCCCCTTCCTCGTGGCGGCGGCCTGGGATCGGGAGTACGCCATCTGGCTCTGGTGGGTCGCGCGCGTCGAAGGGGGCACGCTCTGGGTCTCGATCAAGGCCTCGGTCGTGGTCGGCATCCTGCTCGTGCTCTTCTTCTGGCTGAAGTTCATCCCGGTGATCGGGCTGCCGCTGTTCATGGCCATCGCCGGCTTCGGCACCGCGATCACCCTGCTCGACATCCCCTTCTCGCGGAGGGAGTGGTCGCTCTCCAAGCGCCTGCAGTTCACCGCCCACAACGTGCTGCCGGTGACCGCGTACGGCGTGGTGGCGAGCTTGCTCTTCCTGATCCCGGTGTTCGGGCCGCTGGTGATGGTCCCCGCGGCCTCGATCGGCGGGCTGTGGCTGGTGGTGCGACTCGACAAGGACACGCTGCGCGCGCCCGCCCTGCGACGCGGAGGCGATCGACAGGTAGGCGATCAGAGGCTTGTCTGAGCGGGAACCGATGCCATCCTAGGGGCCCCGCCGGGCCGCAGCCCGGTGCCCGCCATGGTCCCCTCCCCCGTCGTCCTCGGGCAGATCGCCCGCCGATACGCGTCGCCAGCGCCCTCGCTCGCGCTGAGCCTCGTCGCTCCCGTCTACGAGGAGGAGGAGAACCTGCACCCCCTGTACGAGGCGGTGCTCGAGGCGATGGAGGGCCGGGAGGAGTGGGAGCTGGTGCTGGTCGACGACGGCAGCGAGGACGGTTCGCCGGAGCTGATCCGCGAGCTCTCCCGCGAGGACTCGCGGGTGGTCGGCGTGTTCTTCGAGGAGAACTGCGGGCAGACCGCGGCGATGGGCACCGGGATCGCGGTCGCGCGCGGCGCGCTGATCGCGACCCTCGACTCGGACCTGCAGAACGACCCGCGCGACATCCCCGGCATGCTGGAGGTGCTCGGCGAGAACGACGCGGTGGTCGGCTACCGCCTGAAGCGCAACGACAACTGGCTGCGCCGCATCTCCTCGAGGATCGCCAACGGGATCCGCAACCGGATCAGCCGCGACGAGATCCGCGACACCGGCTGTTCGCTGAAGGTGTTCCGGGCGGAGGCGATCCAGGCGATCCCGCTGTTCGAGGGGATGCACCGCTTCTTCCCCACGCTCTTGCGCTACCACGGCTTCACCGTGGTGGAGCACCCCGTCTCGCACCGGCCGCGCGTCGCGGGGATGAGCAAGTACGGGGTGATGAACCGGGCCTGGCGAGCGTTCAAGGACCTCCTAGCGGTGCGCTGGATGCGGGGGCGGCTGATCCGCGTCCCCCTCGGTGACGTGACCGGCCGCGACGAGCGATGATCGTCTGGAGCCTCGTCGCCTACGCGGGCCAGGCGTGCTTCTTCTCCCGCTTCCTGGTGCAGTGGATCGCGTCGGAGCGCGCGAAGAGGAGCGTCGCCCCGGTCACCTTCTGGTGGCTCAGCCTCGCCGGCACGGTGATGATGGGAGCCAAGACCATCGCCAGTGGAGACGTCGTCTTCACGCCGGGGTACCTGGTCAACGGTACGATCTACGTGCGCAACCTCTGGCTCTCGGGGAGAGCGGAGAAGAAGCGCTCCCGCCTCGGTCCCGTGCCGGCCGCGGTGCTCGCGCTGGTGGCGGCGGCGCTCATCTTCACCGTCGGCGGAGCGCAGCCGCGCGAGGGGCTCGCCGACTCCGTCTTCTGGCTGAGGATCGGCATCCTCGGTCAGGTGATCTGGGGCTCTCGCTTCCTGCTCCAGTGGTGGTTCACCGAGCGCGCCGGACTCAGCCACTTCCCGCGAGCCTTCTGGTGGTTCAGTCTGGTCGGCTCGATCCTCAACCTCGCGTACACCTGGCAGTACGGGGTCCAGCTCGGCGACTGGGTCTTCTTCGTCGGCTTCCTGATGACGCCGATCTACCCGATCCGCAACCTGATGCTGGAGCACGCCGCTCGCCGCCGGGGGAAGGGAGCCGACGCTCCCGAATCGACCGAGCGCGAGCGCAGCTGATCCCCGGGGGCAGTAGGTGTCCGCCGGCATCCCGGGTAGGATTGGCGCCCCGATTCCGCGTCGTCCCCCTCTTCCCTCTCTCGGAGGATCGCAAAGAACCGTGACTCGATACCTGGTCACCAGTGCCCTGCCCTACGCCAACGGTCCGATCCACTTCGGACACGTCGCCGGAGCGTACCTGCCCGCCGACGTGTACGTCCGGTGCTTGCGAATGCAGGGTGAAGAGGTGCGCTACGTCTGCGGTACCGACGAGTACGGCGCCGCGATCACCATCGGGGCGGAGCGCGACGGACAGGAGTACTCCGAGTACGTCGCCCGCTGGCGCGGGGAGATCAAGCACCTCTTCGACTGCTTCGAGATCGAGTTCGACATCTGGAGCGGCACCAGCATCTGTCCACAGCACGAAGCCTTCTCGCAGGAGTTCTTCCGGCGCCTCGGCGAGAACGGGTACCTGCTCAAGAACACCACGGAGCAGTTCTACTGCGAGGTGGACGAGATGTTCCTCCCCGACCGCTACCTGGTCGGGACCTGCCCGAAGTGCGATCACTCGCCGGCGCGCGGGGACGAGTGTCCGTCGTGCGGTTCGTGGCTGGACGCGGCCAAGCTGAAGGCACCCTCGTGCAAGCTGTGCGGCACGAGCCCGCAGCTGCGGAAGACGACGCACTGGTACCTCGACCTGCCGGGGCTCCGCGACGAGCGCATCGGAGCGTGGTTCGGGGAGGGTAACTGGAAGGCGAACGTCCAGTCCTTCGTCGGCCGGATGCTGGAGGACCTGCACGAGCGGCCGATCACACGCGACATGAAGTGGGGTGTCCCGCTGCCCGCCGACCTCGCCGAGGGCGAGGCGGGGAAGGTGCTCTACGTCTGGTTCGACGCTCCGATCGGCTACATCTCGATGACCGCCGAGCTCAGCCAGGAGGAGGGCGATCCCGACGGCTGGCGCAAGTGGTGGCAGGATGCGGACACGCGGCTGGTGCACTTCGTCGGCAAGGACAACATCCCCTTCCACGCCCTGGTCTTCCCCTCGATGCTCTACGGGGTGAAGCAGGACTACGTGCTGCCGTGGGCGGTGCCCGCCAACGAGTTCTACAACCTGCAGGGGAGGAAGTTCTCCACCTCGGCGGGCTGGACGATTCCGGTCGACGAGTTCTTCGACACCTACGACCCCGAGGCCGCGCGCTTCCACCTGATCGCCTCGATGCCGGAGAACGCCGACAGCGAGTTCCGCTGGGAGGACTTCCAGAGCACGGTCAACGCCTCGCTGGCGGATACGATCGGCAATCTCGCGACGCGCGTGCTGCGCTTCGTCGACAAGCACTTCGGGGGCGAGGTCCCGCCGATCTCCACCGAGGCGTGCGCCGAGCTCGACACGGTGCTGCTAGGCGAGTGCGGAACGATCGCCGACCCCGGTGCTTCGATCCGCGAGTACCGCTTCCGGCGGGCGGCGGAGGAGCTGGTGGCGAACGCGGCGGTGGCCAACGTCTTCGTCGACCGCCTCGCCCCGTGGGCGTTGCGCAAGACCGATCCGGAGCAGGCCGGCGCGATCCTGAACACGCTGATCGACTGGATCTCGCTGCTCGCGCGCTGGATGGTGCCGTTCATGCCGGGCAAGGCCCAGGCGCTGTGGGCGATGGTCGGAAACGGCGGCGAGGTCTCGGAACAGCCCTGGCCCGCGCTTCCCGAGGCGGGAGGGTGGCGGTCGATCTCGACGGGCCAGTCGCTCGGTGAGGTGCGCGGCCTCTTCGACAAGCTCGACGACGAGCGGGTGCAGGCGGAGATCGACGCGCTGCACGAGCGCGTCGCGCGGTCGGACGCGAGCTGACCAGGGACGCAAAGGGAGCAGAGGGCGCGCGGGAGCCGCGTCTCCGTACCCCGAACGAAGCACCCCCCCGGTTTCCCGGAGGGGTGCTGTACCGTTGAGCCGAGCTTGGAGTCGCCTCGGTCGACTCGTGAGTCGGACCCAGCGGGCCAGACTCTCTGGGTATTGACCCGGACCCACGCGGGATCCAGCAGACCCGGATCGGGTCTCGGGTCAGATCAGACAGAGTCCCGAAGCGCCTTGCCGACCCGGAATCCGACGCGCCGACCCGCAGAGATCTGGATCGGCTCGCCCGTCTGGGGGTTACGCCCCACACGGGCCCTGCGCGGTTTCACCTCGAACGTGCCGAAGCCGCTCAGGGTGACGGACGTGTCTTCAACCAGGCCCTGTCGTATGCCGGCGAGCACGGTGTCCACAAGCCTCGCGGCCTGTAGCCTCGACGTCTGTAGCTCTCTGGCGACGTATGCGACCAGGTGGCTCTTGTTCACGACGTGCTCCTTGGCTCCGACGGGGATCAGCGGCGGCGACGGGTGGCCTTCTTCTTCTTGGTGGCCTTCTTGCGAGTGGCCTTCTTC
>CAZCAC010000105.1:0-30314 GCA_964496575.1 uncultured Planctomycetaceae bacterium
CTGTGTCCTCTGTGTCCTCTGTGGTTGATCTCTGGTTGTCCGAACCGAAGTGCTGCTGTGATGTCATCGGCGCGACTAGCGCCAGTAGCTCCGGATGCTACAACCCCCGGTCCTCCACCTCGGCCTCGTACTCCTCGACCTCTTCCAGCTCCTCCACCTCGTAACGCTGTATCACATCGGGATGGTCGGGATCACCCTCGATCACCAGCGGCTGAGTCCACTTGCGGCCATCGACCTGCAGCACCACCTGGTACGTGCCGGGCGGCACGCGGCGGCCGCCGCGGTAGCGCCGCCGACGACCTTCCTCGGCCGTCGACCGCGCAGCGCGGCGCAGGTCCCAGGTAACGCTGTGCAATCCACGCTTGTTCTCCGCCTCCAGCGTCCGGACGATCTCGCCGCCGGCGCCCAAGATCGAGAGGCTGAAGTCCTTCGCCTTCGAGCCGAGCCGGTAGACGATCTTGGCGTTCGAAGAGGGGTTCTGACCGACGAAGCGGCGGGTGCCGCTCGGGCCGCGACTCGGCAGGTTGCGCAGCATCAGCGTCTTCTTCGGCCTGAAGAGCCAGTTCTCCGCCTCTTCCATCGACTCCCGCGTGTACTGCCGGAGCGGCGTCGCGTCGAAGACCCACAGGCTGCGGCCGTGCGTGCCGACGACGATGTCACCCATCGTCGGATGCTGGGCGAAATCGTGGACCGAGACGGTCGGCAGGTCCTTCATCTTGGCCCAGGAGATACCGCGGTCGAGGCTGACGTACGCGCCGAACTCGGTGCCGAGGTAGAGGACGTTCTCGTTCTCGATGTCCTCGCGCAAGCACCGCGTCGAACCGCGAGGCAGCTTGCCGGACAGATCGCGCCAGGTTGCGCCCCAGTCCTCGCTGACGAAGATGAACGGGTCGTCGTGGTTGGAGCGGTGACCGTCGATCGCGACGTAGACCCGTCCTTCCTCATGGCGCGAGGCCTCCAGGGAGCTGACCCACATCGGCTCGGGCAGGTGCTCGGCGATCGTCGGCAGGCGCTTCTTCTCCTTCTTCTTCCTGGGCTTCTTCTCCTCGGTCTTCTCCTCCCTCGCGGGCTTCTCGGCCGCGGCCGCCTTGTCCCGCTTGGCCTCGAACTCGACCGTGAAGACGCCTTCACCGACCGAGAGCTCCCCGGCCATCGTCTCACCGGTCACGGTCGCCTCGATCGTGCCCGACATCTCGTCGCTGGAGAAGACGCACGTGAGCTTCTTCGTCTCGGCGTCATAGCTGATCTCGCTCAGCGACCCTTCACCGACGTCGGAGACCAGCTCGCCAGAGCGTTTGCCCTTCTCGTCCTTCTTGAAGGTCATCTCGAACTCCCCGCTCCCGGCGGGGACCTCGTCGGCGATCAGCTTGGCCGTCCAGTGGCCGCTGAGCGGGTCACCGGGCTCCGCGGCCGCGGTTTCCTCTTCGGCTTCCTCGGCCTCTTCTTCCGGATCCTCGCCGGTCAGGAGCTCGACCTCCTTCGCGCTGATCACGCCGTCGCCGTCGGTGTCGGCCTGGCCGAGGACCGCGAGCAATCGCTCGGGAACCTCGTCCTTCTCGACCTTGCCGTCGTCGTTCTTGTCGAGGCCTTCCAGCAGCTGGACCAGCACCGCGCCGCGTCGTTCGGCGACCTCGACGTGATCGAGCTCGGGCGGCGGCTGCAGGAGGTCCGTCCAGTTCTGCCCGCCGTCGCGGGTCACCCAGAGCGCGCCGTCGTCGGTTCCGACCCACAGGACGTCGGAATCGTGCGGTGACTCGGCCAGCGCGGTCGCGCTGCCTCGGTCGGTGAGCGTGATCTCCGGCGAGATGGCCTTCATGTCCGCACCGCGGTCCAGCGAGCGGAACACGTAGTTGCCCGCCGCGTAGAAGATCCGCGAGTTGTGGTGGGAGAGGAGGTACGGTGTCTCCCAGTTGAAGCGATTCCGCATGCCGCGCCGACGCTCCGGTCGCGCTCCACCCGATTCGCCGGTGCGCAGGTTGCGCCAGCCCATCGCTCCGCCCTGGCTCTCGTAGTAGACTTGGTCGGGATCGTTCGGATCGGTCAGGCAGAGGAAACCGTCGCCCCAGCCGACCATGAACCAGTCGGAGTTGATCGGGCCCGTGCTCGTCCGGGTGCGGTTCGGTCCACCCCAGGAGCCGTTGTCCTGCAGGCCGCCGTAGACTCGGTAGACGGGGCGATTGTCGGTGGTGACGTGGTAGAACTGACCGATCGCCACGTGGTTGTGGTGATCCCAGTTCTTCATCCGGTCGTTGGTGACGTAGATCCCACCGTCGTTGCCGAGGATCATGTGACGACCGTCACGGTGATCGATCCACAGCGCGTGGTGGTCGACGTGTACCCCGCGACCGCCACCGTCGCCGGTAAAGGTCTTGCCGCCGTCCTTCGAGCGCCAAAGCGAAGTTCCCAGCACGTAGACCCACTCGGGGTCGGTGGGGTCGATGCGGATCTGGCTGTAGTACATCGGCCGCGGGTTGAGGCTGTTGATGCGCTCCCAGCTGTCGCCGCCATCGGTGGACTTGTAGATACCGCCCATGTCGACGCTGCCCCGGCCCTGCTCGTCCTGCACGTTCTCGCGCTGGCCACCGAGGAAGGAGCTGTACGGCGAACGCCCGCGCGAATCCTCCGCGTAGGTGTCGAACTCGATCTCGATCGTCATCAGCTCGCGCTCGCGCACCAGCTCGACAGTGACCTTGTCGCCCGCCTTGTGCTTGCGGATCGTCCGCATCAGGTCCTCGTAGCCGAGGATACGGTGGTCGTCGATGGCGAGCACGATGTCACCCTTCTTCAGGCCCGCCTTCTCCGCCGGACCTTCCTTGGTGATGTTGGTCAGCCGCGCGCCCACGTCGGCGTTCTCGCCCGACATCCCCATGTAGGCGGCGTCGTCGGGGAGCTTGCCGATTCGCTCCGTCTCGATGACGGCCATGAGAATCGACGGGTCGGCGCGGTGATAGTCGATGCCGATCCGCCCCATCTCCACGCGCGGGAGGCCGTTGGTCAGCTTGACCCACGTCTGTCCACCGTCGCGGGTGCGGTAGATCCCGCTGCCCGGTCCCCAGTTCTTCGATGGTGAGTTGGTGTCGAAGCCGTCGCGCTCGCGTTCGTAGAACGCCACGACCAGCGTGTCCGGTTCGGTGGGATGCATGTCGACGTCGATTACCCCGGCCTTCTCGTCGATGTAGAGGATCCGCTCCCAGTTCTCGCCTCCGTCCGTGGTCTTGTAGAGGCCGCGCTCCTCGTTGGTGCCGTACAGTCGGCCGAGCGAGCCGACGTAGACGATGTCGGGGTTCTCCGGGTGGATGGCGATGCGTCCGGTCTGGAAGGTCTCCTTCAGCCCCATGTTCTTCCACGTCTCGCCGCCGTCGGTCGACTTGTAGACGCCATCGCCGTAGGAGACGGAGTTCCGCGGGTTTGCCTCTCCCGTGCCGACCCAGACGATCTTCGGATCGGAAGGCGCGACGGCGACGTGACCGATCGACACGGTGTTCTCGTGGTCGAACTGGTGCTCGTACGTGGTGCCGCCGTTGGTCGTCTTCAACAGCCCGCCCGAAGCGGTCGCGATCCAGTAGTGATTCGGGTCGTCGCGGGTCACCGCGATGGCGACGCAGCGTCCACCCATGTTGGCGGGACCGATCGAGCGCCACTCGATCGGCTTCATCCAGTCTGAGTCGAGCCGGAACTTCTCCTCCTCCTCGTCGGCGGGGGCGGGCCCACTCATCACCAGGGGCTCGGCGAGAGGGGCGATACAGAGGGCCGCGGGAAAGAGGTACAGCAGGGTGCGACTGGTTTTCATGGCTGCGGATCCGGGCAGGAGAGGGTTCCGAGGAGCGGTTGCGCGGCGAAGAGAGGGCCGTTTCGAACCTCGGAGGGATAGAGCGGAAACCTGAGGGGTCTCCAACCAAGCTAGGGAGATGTCCCAAAGCCGACAAGGCGCCCCGCGAGGCATGACGAAACCGAAACACTCCGATTCCGGATCCGGTGGAGTGGAGAGGCAGCCCGCCGGCGCTCAGCGCCCCTGGAAGCTCGCCTTGCGCTTCTCCCGGATCGCGGCGATCCCCTCTCCGGCGTCGGCAGTGCGGAAGGTCATGGCCTGTGCCGCGCTCTCCACCTCGAGGCTCTCTTCGAGCGTTCGCCGCTCGCCGCCACGCAACGTCTCCTTTACGGCGGCAACCGCGATCGGTGCGTTGTCGCAAATCGAGCTCGCGAGCTGCTCGACGATGCTCTCGAAGTCGTCGCCAGCGATGTGATTGACCAGTCCAATCGCGAGTGCCTCTTCCGCTTCGACCAGGCGACCGGTGTACAGGAGCTCGGCGGCCTTCGCCTTTCCGACCAGCCGCGGCAGGTTCCAGGTTCCACCCATGCCGGGGTGGATGCCGAGGCGCACGAAGGTCATGCCGACCTTGGCCTTCTCGTGCATCACGCGCAGGTCCGCGCCGAGGGCAAAGCAGAGACCTGCACCGATCGCGTGTCCGTTGATAGCGGCGATCGTCGGCACGCGTAGCTCGCCGATCGAGAGGAAGAGGCGATAGAAGTTGCCCTCGCCGCCCAGCCCTTCGCGCTCACCCTCGTTCCCCGCTTCGTGAGCGAGGTTCGCGAGGTCGGCGCCGGAGCAGAAGGCACGACCGGCGCCGCGGATGATCGCGACGCGGGCCGTGTCGTTCGCGTTGATCTGCTCGACCGCGGCGCGCACCTCCGCGCCCATCGCCGGTGTCATCGCGTTGCGCTGGTCGGGGCGATTCAGGGTGATGCGAGCGATGCCGCTCTCCTCGATGACGAACTCGATGTTCTCGAAGGGCATGGGGATTCCGTCAGGGGAATGGACCTACTTCTGCGGCGGGGGGAAGGCTCTCAGCGGCGGGGCGCGCATCGCATTCGTGGCCCCCGAGGTGTAGCCGAGCTCGTCCAGCATGATGCGCTCCTCGGCGCTCTTGCGCGGACCGTAGCGATCGCCGAGAGGCGAGTGGGGCACCGACTGGAAGCCGGTCTCGCTGCCCTCGAAGTCCTCGCGGAAGGCGGCGATCGCCTCGGCGTAGCGTGGATCGTCGGCGGCGAGAGCGTTCTTCTCCAGCGGATCCTCCCGCCGATCGAAGACGAGGAACGCGGGACGGCTCGCGGTCCCCGTTCGCTGCTGAACGAGGATCCCTTGCGGCCCGGAACCCTGGCGCGCCGGGTCGAGGCGGCGGATCACCGTATAGCGACCGTCGCGCCAGGCGTCCTGGATGTTCGGCCCGCCGCCCTCCTGGTAGTAGATCCGTCCCAGCGCACCTCGCCCGTCGTCCTCGCCCTCGAGCAGCGGCCGCAGCGAGCTGCCCTCCGCGTGGGGGAGCGGCTTCAATCCGGCGTAGTCGAGTAGCGTTGGCGCGACGTCATAGATCCGCGCGATGCCATCCACCCGCGCGCCGCTCGTCGCCGCGCCGGGAACACGAACGATCAGCGGCACGCGCAGCTGCTCGGCGTAGAGCGTCGAGCGGTGCCCGATCGAGCCGCGCTCGAAGAACTCGTCGCCGTGGTCGGAGACGACGGCCACGATGGTGTTCTCCCAGCGGCCGGAGGCCTTCAGCTTGTCGATGATGACTCCGATGTGGCGGTCGACCCAGTGGATCTCCGCCTCGTACAGCGCCTGGATGTGCTGGAGGTCGCGGTCGGAGAGTTTTCGTGTACGCGGCGGTTTCGGGTCGCGCACCAGCGGGTTGGTGATCCAGTCGAGGCCGGTGACCTTCCCCTGGTAGTCGGGATCGAACTTCCTGCCGAGCCCCGGCTCCGCCGCTTCGGGAATGTGGTCGTAGTGGGCGTCGAAGTAGTGGAGGAAGAGGAAGAAGGGCTCGTCGTCCAGCTGGTCGAGGAAGCTCTCCGCCATCTCGTTCACCCGCGGCGAGGTGACGTCGATGTGGCTGATGCGATCGGTCATCGCGGCGAGGAGCTCCGCGTTCATCTGCAGCTGGCCGTCGGTGGTGAAGCGCTGGGTCCACTGCTTCAGGCGGGCGGCCTTCTCCTCGGGGGTCGCCATTCCTGAGCGGTAGCCCTCGAAGCCGTCGTCGAAGCCGTACTTCGGGTCGAGGTAGGGGCCGCTGAAGAAGCCCGCGGTTTCGTAGCCCGCGTCCCGAAAGCTCGCCGCGAGCGTCCGGTGCAGCGGGTCACGCCGGAAGTCGTCGATCTCCACGCCGTGCCAGCGGTCGCTCATCCCGGTCATCAGCGCGACGTGCGCGGGCAGCGTCCAGCTGGAGGTGGTCAGCGCGTCGTCGAAGACAGCTCCCTCGCGGGCGAGCGCGTCGAGATTGGGACTGACCTCCACGTCCTTGGCGAAGAGCGGCTCGCGGCCGTGGACCCCGAGGTAGTCCCGCCGCAGCGAGTCGATGCTGATCAGGAGGACGTTGGGCTTCGGCGTGGAGTCGCCGCCGGTGCAGACGAAGAAGCCGGCGATCGCGAGAATGAGGAACGCCAGGAGAAGGGCGGGCAGGAGACGGGAACGGCGCATCGCGGAAGGATACGGAACCGCGATCATCTCCACCACTCTCGCTCTCCCCGCCCCACGTCACCGGCCTGGGGCGGGGAGAGCGAGAGTGATGGAGATGGTCGCGGTTCCGCAATCACGGCGCCCAGGTGATCATGTACCCGTTCGAGGTGTTGCTCTCCGTGCTGCAGGGCGAGCCGCCCACGTCGCGGAACCACCACTGGTAATAGAGAGTCTCGCCGGCCGAGATCGGGTGACCGAAGGCCGCCGAGCGAGCGCTGATCACCGCCGGACTCGAGTCGGCGTGGCCGGTGGCGTCGGTCGCCTTGACCTTGAGGCGAATCAGGCCTCCACCGGCACAGCGAATCCCGTCGCCGAGGAAGGCGCTGCCACCCTCCAGGTTGTTGTTGGCCTGGAAGAACAGGGTGGAGTTGGAGATCGGGCCCCGGTCGCCCAGCAAGGCCAGCGTATCCTCGGTCACGCTGGCCGTACCACTGCCGGAGAGCACCGCGCCCGCCGCGGAGTCATCGTGCTGGCAGCCGCCCAGCGGGACGGTGCCGTCGTTGTCGTTGCCGCAGGGGCAGGGGTTGCCGGAGACCGGATTGCCGAAGCAGTAGGGCACGCCGGGTTCTCCGCCGAGGTCGTAGCGCTGCCAGTAGGGTGCATTGGTGGACGGACTCCCGGAAAACTGCGGGGGACCCGGGAAGGTGCTGAAGGCGCCCTTTCGAGCGTGGTAGGTCATCGTCCCGGAGCCGTAGTCAAAGTACAGGGGGCCACCGGGCATCGTGTTCGAGTAGAAGTACGTGACCGGCTGATCCCAGAACCCGCCCAGCCAGTAGAACTTGCCGACACTCAGCGGGACGTCCATCACCGGGCTGTCGAAGTAGCCGGTACCACCAGCGACTTGCTGCGTGATCTCGAAGACCTTGTCGAAGGTCCCGTCGAAGGCGTCGCTCTCGTAGACGGCCCAGAGCAAGTTCGTGTTGGCGGGCACGTTCTCCAGATACAGACCTATCCCCGCGCAGGCCACGGGTGAATCCACGCTGACCACGTTGCCCTTGCTGTGACTGTTGCCGGTGCTCGAATCGTCCGAATTCTCGCCCATGACGACCACGTCGGCCGACGCGGGACCGACCAGCACGCTCAAGGCGGCGAGACCGAGCAGACGACTACTTGCGTTCATGTGTTCTCTCCTTTGGCGAAGCCGGACCAGGGAAGCTCGAATCGCAGTCTCGATCTGGAGGGGATTCTCCCCGCATCGGCAGCTGTTCAGGCCGTGCGTTCCGCGATCCATCCAACTCCTTGGTACCCGCGTTGCTTCGTTTTGGCAACCGTGGAGCCTCCCAAGGGTACGGTACCCGCTGGACCGGGCCATCCAGGGTCTGTCGAATGGCTTGATTCCGCCTCTCGACGAACGGGACGCCCGGCCCGTTCGAATCCCCGGACTCGACCTGGGCACCGTTTGCCCGGCACCGTATCCTCCCGCTCATGGGAGCTCCTCCGGAAACCGAACAGGCCGTCGTGGCGACGCCAAAGCCGATCGTGAAGTGGATCGGCCTCCTGCTGCTGCTCGCCGCGGTCGCGCTCAGCGCCCGGGTGCGGATCAAGGGGTTCTTCGACGATCCGAACCTGAAGCGGCTCGGTGTCGAGCAGCCCGAGGGGCTTCTGAAGAGCGACCCCGGCCTCCTCTATTACATCACCGAGCGGATCGTGGAGGGCGGCGGGCTGCCCCCCGACGACTTCCGCGCCGACCCGCGGATCCAGCACCCCGACCTCGTCGACATCCCGGCGATGTTCACCGTCGGGCAGGAGTTTCTCGTCGCCTGGGGCTACCTGCTGTTCGGCGGCGACATGCCACTGCACCTCTTCGCCGTCTACCTGATGGGGATCGTCGCCAGCCTGGCGGTGATCGGCGTCTACGGTCTCTCCTGGGAGCTCACGCGCAAGGTCGAGTGGGCGGTGCTGGCGGCGTGGCTGTACGTGTTCCTGCCGTTCACCTATCGAACGGTCGGAATGATGTTGATCCGCGAGGAGCTCTCGCTGCCGCTGTTCGCGCTGCACCTCTGGCTGCTGGCGCGCGCGGCGCGAGTGCGGACGCGGTGGAGCTTCGTCTGGGCGGCGCTGCCCCTGGTCGGCGCGCTGGCGACGTGGCACATGATGGGCTTCATCGTCACCATCGAGGCGGTCGCGTTCCTCGCCTGGTTCCTGCGCAGCGGCGAGAATCCGATGCGTGTGCGCGGGGCGTGGATCCTGCCCGCGGCGCTGGCGCTGGCGAGCCTGGTCGTGCCGGTGCTGTGGTCGAAGCTCCTGATCTTCTCCTTCCCGATGCAGATCGCGGCGGTGCTCCTGATCCTGGCGCGGTGGGAGAAGAGTGCGGCGTGGACGTCGCCGCGTCGGATCGCCGTTGCGCTCGGCGGCTGGGCGGTGGCCTTCCTGCTGGGACTAGGGCTCTCTCGGGTGCTCGCGGGCGGCGGGGACTACAGCCACGTGATCGAGCTGGTCACCGCCAAGCTCACCAACCTGGGTGTGCGCCCCGACGATCCGGGCGAGCTGGGATTCGGCGCGCGCCTCCTGTGGCAAGGACCGTTCGATACCGCGACGCCGTTCGTCTTCAAGATCGGGCTGGGATATCCGGGGCTCATCGCCCTGGCACTGGGACTCGTCGCCGGCTTCCCCGACTGGCGGCGCGGCACGGGCGGCACCGGGCTGACGATCCTGGCGGCCTCCGCGCTGATCTGCATCCTCGGCGCGTGGATGGTCCAGCGCACGATAATCCTGCTCACCTTGCAGGCGCCGGTCCTCGCCGTGCTGGTCTTCGCGCACTACCGGTGGGTGCTGATGGGGCGGGTCGCGATGGGGCTCGCGATCGTGGGGCAGGGGGCGTTCTTCCTCGGCACGTCGGGGAAGGTCACCAACGCGTGGTACATGCCTCCGGCGCGCACGTACGAGATCCGCGAGTTGACCCGCTGGATCGGGAACAACGTGCCAGAGGGTGAGGCGATCCTCGGTGACTTCATGATCGGAACCTCGGTTCTGGCGCACTCGCAGCACCCCATCGTCTGTCAGCCGAAGTACGAGACGAAGAGCAGCCGCGATCGGATCGAGGAGCTCTACACCACCTTCGCGCACGGCACGATCGAGGAGTTCCGGCAGCTCGCCCACCGCTACGACTGTCAGTACATCCTGATCGACCGGCTGAAACTGTGGCTCGGCGCGCGCTACATCGCCGGCGTCCCGCTGAGTCAGCTGAACCCCGATCAGGGGACGCCAGCGTGGAGTTTTCTCCACCCGAAGCACGAGGTGCTGACCAGCGTGCCCGGCTTCGAGCTGATCTACCGGACGCCGCTGGAGCTCCGGAGGATGAAGATGGACAACTTCCGCCTCTACCGCGTGAAGTGACCACCCGGTTACCCCCGCGGGTAGCTCTGCTAACCTGGTCATGAGGGAGTCCCACCCGGCTCACCGCGCTCTGCTGCTCGTCCTCGCCGTGCTGGCCGCCGGCCTGGTCCAGCTGCTCATCCGGGGGTCTCGCGGTGAGCGGAGTGGCGCGGAGGGTGTGGCGGCGACGGTCGATTCCGCCGAGGATTCCACTCGCGGTGAGCTCGCCGCCCCCGTCGCGGCGGCGGTGGGCATTGCCAGCCGCGAAGAGCTCCGCGGGCCCGAAGCCACCGAGAAGCTCCTGCTGAACCTCTTCGTGGATGAGCTCTTGATCGAGAGCCGCGTGCGCGAGCGCGCGGAAGGGCGAATCGAGTGGACCCTCGGCCCGGAAGCCTGGCCGCCGGCGAACGGCCGGCTGAAGGTGACGGTGGTCGACGCCGAGAGCGGCGCGCCCCTCACCGACGTCGCCTTGAGGCACGACTGGTGGGGCGTCCGACAGGAGCGCCCCGAACCGGGGGTCACCGTCTTCGACTCCGTCCCGCCGGGGTCGGCCGAGCTCGTGGTCGGCGGCGGTGTCTACGAGCGAGTGCGACGGCCGATCTGGATCCGGCCGGGTGAGGCGGCCGAGGTGGAGATCCGGCTCCACCCCGGCGTCACCATCGAAGGAACGGTCATCGGACCCGACGGTCGGCCCGCCCCGGCGACGCTCATCGCGTGGCGGATCGATCCCGAGTCGGGCGCGGCCGACAACCGATCGGGCCGCTTCGCCAAGGCGGGTCGGGATGGACACTTCCAGTTCACCTCGATGCGAACCGGTCGATACCTGATCCGCAGCATCGACGCCGACGAACCGTTTCGCGACGGCGACTCGCGAGTGCGGCCCGATGCTTCGAGCTTCGTCGAGGTCGAGGTGACCGGGAACACGAAGGGGATGCGCATCGAGCTCTTGCCGGTCGCCACGCTCGTGCTCGCCCGCTCCCCGCTGGAGACCGAGACCCTCACCTGGCACATCGAGGATTCCGCCGGTCACTGGATCCGCCAGGGCCGACTCACCGACAGCGCGCCGTTTCCGGTGAGCCTGCCCGCGGGCAGCTACCTGCTGGTGGTCGAGGGTGGCGCCGGCGGTACCCGATCGTGGCCACTGGAGCTGTTCACCGGGAGCCAGCGGATCGATCTCTATCGTCTCGGGGACAGCGTGGTCGTCCGTCCCGCCTCGACGGCCACGTCCCGGGCCGGCAAGAGGACCGTCTCGATCGGTTCCCCGTCCTCGATCTCCGGCTCCCCGCTCCAGAGGACCACGGCCCGGTAGAGGCCTGGCAGGAGGTCGGTCTCGACGGTGAAGGGGCCGGGCGCGTCCTCGCGGAAGGGGAACCAGTCGTCGACGCGCAGCGGCTCGGAGCCGTCGCGGGCGTCCACGAGCAGCACCAGTGAATCGGCTTCCGCCGGGAGCTCCTCGGGCGTGAAGCTGGTGACGAGCGTGCCGTGCACGGGCAGGACGAGGGTCGCTTCGAGGTCGTCGGCGCCGATCGGTCGCGTCCAGCGGCACAGCCCGACGATGACCTCGATCACCAGCGGTTCCCGCGGCAGCTGCTCGAAGACGGCGAGCCCCGGCGCGGCGGACCAGCCGCGGTAGCTTCGCCCCGTGCTGCCGGTCGTCCTGATCTCCTGCAGGCGTAGCATGCGTCCCGCCTCGTCGTGGACGTGCAGGTCGACCTTGCGTGCGGTGGGAAGGACGATGGTCAGCGGAGGCATTCCGGGCCAAAGCTCCAGCTCCCTGTACCCCGTTTCCACGTGCCCCGAAGCCCGCGCCCGGTAGGAAACGACGCCCGGTTCGAGCGGGCCGCTCTCGAAAGCTCCCGTCTCGTCGCAGCTGAGCCGCACCCAGCGCAGGCCCAGGTCGATCGAGACCGACGCGCGGCGGGGGGGACGCCCGCTCTCGTCGACGATCCTTCCCCGGAGGATGACGCGCCCGCTGGCCGGGGTCTCTTCCGGAGGGACGACGATCTCGACCGTTTCCACGCCCGCTCGCGAGGGGGTCGTGATCTCCCGCTCCAGCAGGGTGTGTCCCCGGGCGTGGAGCAGTCGCAGTCGCAGTCGCTTGTCGGGCAAGAGCGCGATCATCCGGGCCTCGCCGTCGAGGTCCGGCTCGAAGGTCACGTCGCTCGCCAGGTGTGGGGCGACCGTCCTCCAGCTGCCGCCTTCGAAGCCTCCTCGCGCGAGCATTCTGTGCAGGTGATCGAAAGGAGCGTCGCACCGCTCACTGCGCTGGTAGGGCGTCTCGTCCCAGGAGACCTCGAGCTCGACGTTCCGGGGCGGGCCGCCGTCGGGTCTCTTCAGCTCGAAGACGAGCTCGATGCCGGGGCGCAATCGCAGCTCCCACGGCTCGTCCTCCGTGCTCGGCGCGTCCCCGAGGGTGAAGAGCCCCAGGGCGTGGCCCTCGGCGAGCACGACGATCTCCTCCTCCGCGTGTCCCCAGCAGGCGAGCGTGGCCTCCCCGCGCTCGTCGGTGAGGATCCGGCTGATCGCACTGGCGATCGCCGCCCCGGCCAGCGGATGACCCTCGGCGTCGAGCACCCGGACCTCGAGGCCACGCGTGCGCTCGAGCGCGATCGTGCCCATGTCGTGCGGGTAGCTCAGCCCTTCGAGGGGCAGATCGCGGGAGACCCACCGCGCGCTCTTCGAGACCGTCTCGATGCTCCGCAGGTGCAACGTGCCGAGCTGTGCCCGTGCCGCCACCCGCAGCTCCGGTGACAGGGCTCGCCAGCTCTCGACGTGCAGGCCGACCGCGAAGTACCCATCCGGGTCCGCCAGCACGGTCATTCCGGGACCAGGCGAGCCATCCTGGTCGGAGGTCTGATACGAGAGCTCCCCATCCTCGATGGGGGATCCGTCGTCGCTCCAGACGAGGCGCCCTTCGACGATGGGCAGGGTGATCGTCTCGATCCGCAATGGCTCTCCGTCGACCCGCACCGCGACGACCGACTCGGCGGCATTTCGGGTTATCGGCTTGTCGGCGACCACGTGCGTGCAGTGCAACCTCAAGCTGCCTCGCGCATCGCGCCGCTGGCGGGAGAAGACGAACGACCCGTCGGGCTCGGTCCAGCGGGTTTCGTCGTGTACCAGGAAACCTCGCTCCTGCAACTCTCGTTCGATCTTCCAGTCGACCGAATCGAGCCCGATGGCCTCGTCGCCCCAGGACAGAAAGAGCCGGATCGGCCGCCTCGGGAAGCCGCCGTTCTCGATCACCCTTCCGCGCACCTCGAGCCCCAGGGCCAGCGTGAGCAGCAGGTCGTGCTCCCCACTCTCGAGCACGGCGTGACCGGGCGCGAGACCCTCGTGGGTGGCGAGGACCCGCGCGCCCCGACCGTTCTCGAGCAGCGGTGCGCTGCCGAGCTCGTCGAGCTCGACCGGGATGATGCGCTCGCGAGTGTCGAACCAGGCCACGCGCGCTTCGGGCAGCGGGTTCCCCGCCTCGTCGACGACGCGCAGGCGTGGCGCGGCGACCGGGGTCTCGGTGGGAGAAGCGGCGAGAGGGAGGCGCTCCTCGGCGGCCTCCGGTGGAGGCGCTGGTGTCGTTCGCTGGACATCCTCCCCGGCGGCCGCGACGGGCACGGCCTCCTCGCGTGGCGGCGACGTGCTCGGCTCCGCCGCCTCCCAGGGCCGGGTGAACACGAGCGCCACCACGAGCACGGCGGCGGACGCGGCGGCGAGCTTGACCAGGGAGCTCATACTCACGACTCCGATCAGGGGAAGGGCCGCGAGCCCCTCCGGTCGACGCAAGAGACCAGCACAGGCGAGACACCACGCCGCGCGCCCGCCCTGCCCGTCGTCGCCGGCGAACTCCTCGTCGAGGCGTGCGCGCAGCATGGCGAGACCGCGGGAGACCCGCTTGCGCACCGTGGTCACCGGCAGACACTGCCGCCGGGCGATGACCCGCGGAGGCCGGTCGTCGAGGTAGCGCTGCACCAGGGTCTCGCGGTACGGCTCGGGCAATGCATCGATCGCCTCGGCGAGCCGCTGGTGCAGGACGAGCCGCTCGTGCGCATCACTCCTCGTTCCCTCGGGCCTCGCTGCGCGCCGCTCCACCTCGCCCCGCCGCCGCTCCCGCGCGCGCCTTCCTGCGGCCAGGTGACGCGTCACTCCGGCGAGCCAGCCGCGCAGGCGCGCCCCGGAAAAGGCCGGCTGGCTGGCGAGCGCGGCCGCGAGGACGTCCTGCGAGAGATCCTCGGCCGCGTGGGCGTCGCGCAGGAGACTCCGCGCCAGCCGGCGAATCCAGGCGGACTCGGCGAGGAGCGTCTCGGGGTCGAGCGGGCTTCGATCGGGTTGCATGGCGCACTTCAATGGTGCGGTGAGCTCGGGAATCGTGACAGAATGGCGCCGGACCATTTTTCGAACCCCGACCGAGGAGCTCCACATGCTCGCCGCCACGCCCCCCATGGGCTTCAACAGCTGGAACACCTTCGGCGCCGACATCGACGAGAACCTCCTCCTCGAGACCGCGCGGGCCATGGTCGACGAGGGGCTGCGCGACGCCGGCTACGAGTACGTGGTCATCGACGACCTCTGGGAGGCGGACGAGCGGGTGAATGGGCGGCTCACCTGGGACGTGGAGAAGTTCCCGCACGGGATTCCCTTCCTGGCCGAGATGGTCCACGAGCTCGGGCTGAAGCTCGGCATCTACTCCTGCGCGGGGACGCACACCTGCGCCCGCAAGCCGAGCAGCTACGGTTACGAGGAGGTCGACGCGGAGATCTTCGCCGAGTGGGGCGTCGACTTCCTCAAGTACGACTACTGCTACGTGCCCGCCGGCGTCGACGGTCCGTCACTCTTCCGGCGGATGGGGCAGGCGCTGCGTGCGACCGGCCGGCCGATCCTCTACAGCATCTGCGAGTGGGGCGCCAACGATCCGTGGCGCTGGGGAGCGAGCGCGGGCGGGCACATGTGGCGGACCACGCCCGACATCTTCGACAGCTGGGAGTCGATCCGCGACATCGGCTTCGACCGGCAGGCCGAGCTCTACTCGCACGCCGGACCCGGGAGCTGGAACGATCCGGGCATGCTCGTCGTCGGGATGTACGGGAAGGGCAACGTCGCCCGCGGGGGCTGCAGCGATGTCGAGTACCGCACGCACTTCGGGCAGTGGTGCCTGCTCGCCGCGCCGCTGATGATCGGCTGCGACGTGCGCTCGATGAACGAGGCGACGAAGGAGATCCTGCTGAACCACGAGCTGATCGCGGTCAACCAGGACGAGCTCGGGCGCCAGGCCTGGCGCATCGGGCGGCAGCACTACGGGCGCCACGAGGTATGGGCCAAACCCCTCGCCGACGGTTCGATCGCCGTGGGACTCTTCAACCTATCCGAGCTGGACCGGCCGCTGATGAACGTCGGCTGGGAGGCGATCGGCCTCCACCCCGGCCGCGCTTGCAGCGTTCGCGACCTGTGGCGCCACGTGGACCTGGGCGTCCACACCGGGAGTTTTTGCGTCGACGTGCCCGTTCACGACTCGGTCGTGGTGCGGATCACGCCGCTGCGTTGAACCGCCGCGCCGTGCTCTTCGATCACCTCGCGCCGACGACGTACTCGTCCCACCCGCCCAGGTACGGCGCGTTGCAGTCGATCCAGGCGACGATCGCCCGGCGCTCGTCGGGCTCGAGCTGCACACCGTGGTGACCGGCGTCGAGTAGCTCGACGAGCGGACTGCGGTGGGAACCGACCGCGTACGGCGCGAGCGGGAGGTTGCCGCCCCCGTACCCGCTCAACCGGGTGAAGTCGACGTACGGCAGCAGGTTCACGAACGACCGGCTGACGAGGTGCGGCGTGTTCGGCCAGGGTGGCCCCGGCGACTGGTTGTCGGCGCCCTCGGCAAGCACGAGGTGGCGGGACGTCAGGTCGAAGCTCCGGCCCTCCCCCTCCGTCCCGTCGTGACACGAGATGCACCGCCGGTCGAGCACCGGCTGGACGACCTCGGGGAAGCTCATCGGGATCGCGCCCCACGGCGGCGGAGTGATCCTCGACGGCGCCCTGGAGATCGCGCTGGGCCTCCGGTTTCCGGGAGCGGCGTGGTAGTCCTCGTGACAGCCGATGCAGCTGACGATCTCGCCCGACCGCACGCTCGTGAAGCTGCGCATGCGCCGGACGTCCTGGAAGTCCTCGTCGAGCGCCTCGAAGAAGAGCGCCGTGTCCGCGGGGACCTCGAAGATCGCCGAGCCGTCCTCTTCCACCGGGACCGTGCCCAGGATGCGGCGTGGCTCCCATCCGGAGCCGATGCCGACGTCGAGGCGCTGCGGGATCGAGTGCTCGCGCTTCACGATCGTCTCGAGGACGCGCAGGTACTCGATCCGGCCGCGCTCGACCCCCTCCAGGCCCTCGTAGACGTTCAACATCACCATCGTGCCGGTGTCACCGCCTTCGCTCGTGCGGGGAGCTTCGGCCAGGACTCGCGGTCGGGCGCGCGCCCGGAGCGGGATCGGGCCGTACGAGGAGCGCTCGCGATCGCGGTAGATCAGCTCCTGGTTGCCGTGAACGTCCACCAGGTAGATGCCGTAGCCGGCGGGGGATCCGTCGTACGGCTCGAAGGAGTAGCAGGCCAGGAAGTGCTTCTCCGAGAGCGGGTACGGCGAGTTGTACCAGCCGCCGGAGGATGGACCCCGGCCGCCCATCTCGGACGTCTCGGGGTAGAGGACCGCGGGAGTGACGCGAACGAGGCTGCCCGGCGTCGCCCGTCCGCTGCCGAGATCGACGATCACGATCGGGCCGGCACCGCTGTTGTGGTGCGCGGCGCCGGTCGCGATGACCCGAGAGGTGCCCGGGATCTGCCGCGCCTCGATGAACGTCAGCGGGCCCGGGCTGAACGAGAAGTGGTCGCCGTACGCGAGGGCGGCGCGGCTGCCGTCGGGGTGCACGGTCCAGAGGTACTGGATCGTGTTGAACGGCTTCATCACGTACTCCCAGCGCATGTACAGGATCCGTCCGTCCTCCAGGATGCTGGGGAACCACTCGCCCTCCTTGGCGAGCGTGATCGGCTGCACGTCGGAGCCGTCCGCGGCCATCGAGAATATCGAGAACACGATCGCCCAGTCGCCGCACTGCACGAGCTTCTCGCAGCGCGAAGACGTGAAGCAGATCCTCCCGCTCGGCAGGTAGCACGGCTCGGTGTTCTCCGAGGGCCCGCTCGTCAGCCGCCGCAGGCCGGATCCGTCGACTCCGATCTCGTACACCTGGTAGTCCAGGCAGGCCCCGCCGACGAGGCCGGGCTTGCCGTACGGGTACGCCGTGGGCTCGGGTCGCGGCGCGGCGTACGGAAAGGCGACGCGGCGCGCGTCGTACGAGAGGTCCGGCCGACCGACGGCCCCGGCGGGGAGCCGGTCGCCCAGCACGCTCCGGACCTCGCCGTCCGGCCGCAAGCCGCGCAGGATGCAGAGGTCGCCGCCGACCTGCTGGGCGGAACCGACGTGGAACGAGCACTGGTGACCGATGGGCGGTGTGTAGCGCTTGACGAACAGGAGCTCCTCGAAGCCGAGGAGCGGGTTCGCGAAGGCCGCCTCGCGGACCGCGTACCGGGCGTCGCGGTAGAGGCGCTCCCACTCCCCCGAGACGAGGGCGCCGGCGTCCTCCCGCTCGTGGAGCGCGTCGAACCGGCGTCGGTGCTCCGCGAGCTCGGCCGAGGCCGTCTCGGCCACCTCGCGCGCACCGAGCTCGGCGAGATCGTCCACCAGGGCCCGACCGCGGGCGAGCACGTCGGCGACGGCCGCGCGCGAGCCGGTTCGTCGCCTCCGGCTCCTCTCCTGACGGCGCCAGTCCTCCTCGATCTGCCACCGGGGGTCGTCGTGGTCGGGGACGACTTCCGGAGCGAGCGCGTCCGGCACCCCGGCCGGGACGAAGTCGATCCGCGAGACCACGGCGTTCGCGCCGGCGAGCCGCGCGAGCTCGACCTCGATCTCCCCGTCCGTCGTGTGCTCCTTCCGGATCTCGTAGACCCGCCACGAGCCGGCGGGCTCGTCGAAGTCCTCGACGACGTCGCGGTACTCCCCGGCGATCGTGACCGACTGCCGTCGCTGGTCGCTGGAGAGGTCGACGAAGTGGAGGAACAGCTCCCCCTCGACGCCCCGCGGGCAGCGGATAGTGAAACCGCCGCGGTCGAAGAACCAGCAGTGCCCTCCGGTCGCGCCGCGGTAGCTGCGGCCGCGGACCGTGTACCAGTAGCCCGCGGCGATGACCGCGTCGTCGTGGTCGGGATGCCACGGAGGATTCGCGGGACTGTAGTAGCCGCAATCGACGTGCAGCACGCGGCTGGTGCCGCCGGGCGCGCGAGCCTCCTGCGCGAACGCGGGAGCGGTGAGCGCCAGGGCGAGGAGCAGGAGCCATCCCGGCCCCGCGTCGGGTCTGCGACTCGGCATGCCTTCAGTTCGCGCCGGGATCGTCCCGGGCGCAAGCCCCCGCCTCCGGAATCGAGGTGCGGTGCCAGGACAGGATCCGCCACGACGTGGCGGATTCTGTCCTGGCACCGTACTCCCGGTGTGAATCGAGCGTCCCTGGCGAACGAAGACCCCTCACCCGCCGAGATTCATGTCGCCCTTTCGGACCGATGCCTCTCGTGAGTTTAGGGGCAGTGCTTCGCCCGTTCTCAGGCCGCTCATGCATACCTGGCGGGATTCCCGAGACTGACCTGGTTTCCCTCAGCTGCCTTGCCACGCGCGCATCAACAGCTCCACGCCATTTCCGTGCGATGGCCGTAGAATGCGCTACCGTACCGTCTCGACCCACCATGGCTTCCGAACCTTCACCTCGGGCGCGCAACAAGGCGGCGATCACCGACGAGATCGTCGCCGGCCGAACGCGCGTCGCGACCCAGCCGTTCGAGATCCAGTTCAGCCCCGAGCACCGCTGCAATCTGGAGTGTGTGCAGTGCATCGCCACCATCCAGCGCAATCACGGCGAGATCCCCCTGATGGACCGCAGGCTGCCGCAGCGGGCCCTGGAGCGGTTCCGCAAGATCGCGCCGAATCTGTCGCTGTGGGAGTGGTTGTCGCTGACCGGAGGCGGTGAGCCACTACTGAGCCCCGACTTTCCGGCGATCGCGGGGATGACGCGAGGGCACGACTGCCACGTGTTGTTCAACACCAACGGCACGATCATGAATCGCCGGCTCGCAGAGATGCTGGTGACGAGCGAGATCGACGAAGTCCACTTCTCCATCGACGGTGGCTGCAAGGAGACCTTCGAGCGGGTACGGGTGAAAGCTCGCTGGGAGAAGGTCCTGCGAAACATCCGTACTCTCGCGACGGTCAAGCGGGAGCTAGGTGCACGCCAACCGAAGCTGGTGTTTTCGGGCAACTTCATGCGTCAGAACATCGAAGACCTGCCGCGGATCGTCGATCTGGCGGCCGCAATGGACGTGCCCCAGGTAAACGCGCACAACACCGCGGTCCCCGATCCCTCCATGGCCGACGAGGCCCTGGCCAATCACCGCCCGTTGGCCCGCCGGATGGTCATCGAGGCGATGGCGCGCGCCAGGGCCGCGGGGGTGACGCTCTGGAACTACGTGATCGACCTGTCGGAGGAGGACGAGGAGCAGGTGGCGGTCCGGGAGCGTGTGCTCGCCCGAGAGGCTCCACCGATCGACAGGTTCATCCTGGCCGATGTCGCCAGCGGAGCGGCACGACTCGCGGAGAGCGATGTCGAGGCTGCTCCTGGCGGGTCGGCCGAACCCGAACTCACGGAAGGCACCACGGTGGAGGAGGACGTGGTGGCGGTAGTCCAGCCCGGTGCTCGGATCGACCCGCAGCTCGCGCAACAGGTCGAACCGCCGGATGATCTGGAGGTTCCGGGCTACCCCGACGACGAGGCACAGTCGATCATCCCGACCCTGCCCCTGCCTGCCGATCTGCCGGCGATCGTCAGGGCATGTCAGCGGCCCTGGACCGGGCTCTTCGTCGAGAACGATGGCTCGGTTCGGGTCTGCTGTTTCGACAGCCCGTTGATCGGCAACCTCGACGAGCAGTCACTGCCGGAGATCTGGAATGGTCTGCTGGCTCGCGACCTGCGCAGGTCCTTCCTCGAGAGTGATCCGCCGGAAAGCTGTCGGAGTTGCTTCATCTTCGCGAAGTACCGGGATCGCGAGGACGTCCTGGTGCAGAAGACGGTGAGGTCCGGGATCTCCAATATCGATGCCCCATCCGTGCACTCGCCGGTGAATGGGATGTGCACCGTGGTTGGATGGGCGCTCGATCGAAGCGGGGTCGAGACCGTCGAGATCCTGCTGGATGGGAAGAAGCTGGCTGACGCTGAGTACGGTCACTCGCGACCCGACGTCGCCGAGGTTCATCCGGGGTTTCCCGACGGTGCGCTGAGTGGATTCCAGTGCACATTCGACACCGACTCGATGGCGCCCGGTGATCATCGTTTGCGGCTCCGGATCCGCAACCGGAACGGCGAAACGGAGCTCGGAGCCTATCGGCCGATCGTCATCGCTCCATAGGTAGCTGGGAGGTTCCGTATCCGGGTGCGACCAGACGCTGCCTCACCTATTCGGGCTATCTTTCGCACTCTCGGCGGGGAGCAACTCGGTCAAGCTGGGCGTCCACACCGGGAGCTTCTGGGTCGACGTGCCCGTTCATGACTCGGTCGTGGTGCTGATCTCACCCTTGCGCTGACCGGCATTCACGGCGGACCGCTTGCCGGTGACCTCCTCGATGTCGACGCGCCACACTCGCGTGGCGCCGAACGCGGGCCCGGGGTACTCCCAGTCGCGACCGGAGTAGTGGCGCATGATCTGGTTCAGGCCGTGAGCCTTGACTTCCGGTTCTACGAGCTCCTTCACGGTCCCGTACCCGATGACGCTCTCGAAGGTGAAGGTCCAGGCGCAGGCGTCCTCGGCGTCGGTCACGAGCTCGACGTCGCGCTCGAACTGGACGCACACCCGCGAGCTCGCCGTCATCATGTCGATCTTCTTGCCGGCCTTCGCCGTGTGGAAGAAGATCGCGCTGCCGTCGTAGCCGTAGGACACCGGAACGACGTACGGCTCCGAATCGACCGCCAGCCCGAGGTGGCACACCTGGCAGGTCTCCACGATCTCATCGATGGCGGCGCGGTCGGTGATCTCCCTGTCCGTTCGTCGCATCAGCTCCTCCTCCTGTCGAATGCCGGTAGCACGTCGAGGGAGAGGGTATCACTCGAGTACCCGCGTCGGCACGCCATGTCCGGGGCCTGGAGGCCCACCAGGAAGGCAGGAGAGCCGTTCTTCCGGATTCCCTGAAGGGACGAGCTCGCCGCCACCGCCCTGATGGCGAGCCTCCCCACGTGAGGGTGAACGACGGCCATTCTGATACCGTGATACCGAATCAGGTTCGGTATCACCCGGGCACCGTACCCCCGTACTCACTCGTGGAGCGGCCTGACCAGCCTTGCCGACCTCACCACGGGCCCGGGCACCGGACCTTCACCACGGACGTGTACCTGCTCGAGCACCTTGCCGGCGAGGTACCCGGGATCGATGACGAGCACGGCGCCGGGGCACAAGTCCGCGAACGTGAGGACACGCTCCTGATCGTCTTCACATTCGAGGGTCACACGCAGGCGTGAGGGAATCGCCTCCGACGAGCACCGGATGACGATGGCACCGAGGCGTGGCAGCACCTGGCTCTCCGGCGACTCGAGGGATTGAACCCAACCCCCGTCGGGCGCGTCGAGCTCCTCCATCGCTCCTGGTGTGCACGACACGGCGCCGGCCGTCGAGAACTCACCAACGAAGTCCAGCGACTCCAGCTCGAAGCGCGCATCTGGCCCGCTCTCCGAGAGGACGCTGATTGGACCCGCTGCGACTCGAGAGTCCAGGAGCGGAAAGACGAGCTCGTGGGTACCCGCCTTCCAGGTGATCGGGGCCGTGAATCCTCCACTCGAGATGATCAGTGCGCCGGGGCGCTCCGGATGCCGTGACCGCAGTCGCAATGAGACCACGCCAGTGCCCGTGTGCCCGATCCGCCCGCTCGGTACCGACGCCAGCAGCCTCCTGCCGCTGGCTAGCCCCTTTGCGTTGACTTTCTCCGGGTCGCGCAGGAAGTGGGTGCCACGCGCCAGGACCAGGGTCTCCTCGGGTGGGTTCTCGAGAAAGACCTCCGCCAGCACCTCACTCAGAACGCGTGTCCGCGCCGGGTCGAAGACGTGGTGTACAGGCAGTTCCTGAATCAGGACCTCGGGGAGAGACTCCCTCGAGCACTTCCGCAGGAGGTTGCGGATCGACTCCTGGAAGACCCCGCCGGGGAGCGCCTGGTTGGACACGCGGGCATCCAGGTAGTGCGCGAGAAACCTCGGCAGATCGCGCCGAGCGCTGAAGCTCGTGCCGCACAAGGCGAAGTTCGCCTCGGCGTTCGAGTCGCGCGAGAGGATCTGCCGCGCTCCACCATCGCCCCTCCCGACGACGAAGAAGGTCGACGGTGCCTCACCCCGGACCCGATCCAGCTCCTCTCCCTCGAGGGTGACCCCTATCGTCCCCAGCAGGCTCAGCTCCCGGGGGTTGTGGCGTCGGCCGGTCGAGACGAGACGCGTTTGCCGCTCGTCTTCCGGCACGAGGAGCCCGCTCTGTCGCGCGATCTCCTCGGCCGCGATCTTCTCCGCCAGCGGACTCCAGTGCGAGCCGTAGGGGACATAGAGTGGCTCTCCCTCGTGCCGCCGGTAGGCCTCGCAGATGTCGATCGGTGACAGCCCTCGCTCACGGAGCGACTGGAGCAACGCCCAGTCGAAATCGGGGTCCGGAGCGATGTGATCGGGCAGCCGCTCCGGGTAGAGCGCGGCCTTGCGCGGAACGGGCACGAGGAAGTGCTTTGTTCCCAGCGAGTGCAGGCGTCGATCGATGGCGCAGAGGATGGCCGCCGCCGCCCCGGTCGTCATCTCGTGATCGTCTTGCGGTGGCTCCGTGCGGTTCTCGACGAAGACCCAGTAGTCCTCACCCAGGACGACCTGCTCGCTCGCCTCGCGCAGGTACAAGAACAGCGCCTTGGTGTAGTACTTCGAGGTGAAGGCGCGCACTCGGGAGCGCAGCCGGTAGTCGTGCTCGACGAGGCGCGCCCACGACCTGTCCCAGAGGTTCGCTTCGGCGCGCATCAGGTCGTCCGCAACCTTCTCCGCGCCGATCGGCTTCGGGACCGGATTCGGATGGATCAGGTCGACCAGCGGCGTCCCGAGGATCAGCAGCAGACCGGAGATCAGCACGAAAGCCGCGACCCAGTGCCCGAGCAGGCCCTGCTTCAGCTCCTCCGGAACGGAGACGAGTCCCTGCCGTCGGGTGCCCGACGCGGAGGGCCCGCAGTCCCTCTCGGGAGCCAGATCAGAACTGGAAGTAGAGGAAGGGCACATGGTCGGAGTGGTGGAGTTGCAGCACCGCGATCCAGAAGGCCACCTGAAGCGGGATCGCCCAGCGCGCCCTGGCGCCATGGATCAGCTCCTGGGTCGTCGGAAGACCCCAGACGACGATCGCGCCGGCGATCGCCGACACGACGTGGATACGTCTGATGTCGAGGAGGCCTCCTCCACCTCCATCGGCCCCGAGCATCGCGCACAGGTAGTCCCAGGCCTCGGGGAGGGTCTCCGCCCGGAACAGCACCCAGCCGAAGATGACCAGGATGAAGGTCAGGAGGACTCGCACGAAGACGGGCGTCCTCGCGTAGATCGGCCGCTTGCCGGTGAGGCGTTCGCAGACGAGCCAGAAGCCCTGATAGGCGCCCCAGGCGATGAACGTCCAGTTCGCGCCGTGCCAGAGCCCACCCAGAAGCATGGTCAGCGACAGATTGACGTAGGTGCGAACGGGCCCCCTCTTGTTTCCCCCCAGCGGAATGTACAGGTAGTCGCGAAGGAAGCTCGACAACGATACGTGCCAGCGACGCCAGAAGTCGGTGATCGAGATCGACCGGTAAGGCTGATTGAAGTTGATCGGGAACTGGAAGCCCATCATCAGGCCGAGGCCGATCGCCATGTCGGAGTAGCCCGAGAAGTCGAAATAGATCTGAAACGTGTAGGCCAGGGATCCCACCCACGAGTGCACCGTGGTGAGACCGCTGCCGTCGAAAGCGCCATCGGCCAGCTCGCCCAGGACGTCGGCGATGAGGATCTTCTTGACGAGACCCGACTGGAAGGAGAGGACGCCACGGTAGAACTTGCCGGGCGTGTGCGTCCGCGAATGCAGCTGATTCTCGATCGTATTGTAGCGCACGATCGGCCCCGCGACGAGCTGCGGGAACAGCGCCACGTAGCACATGAAGTCACGAAAACTGCGCACGGGCTTGGCGCTTCCACGGTAGACGTCGATCGTGTAGCTGAGGGTCTGGAAGGTATAGAAGGAGATCCCGACGGGCAGGATGACCTCCATCGCCTTCCACGGCTCCATATCGAAGCTCACGAAGATGGCGTTCAGCGTGTCGACGCCGAAGTTGAAGTACTTGAAGTACCCCAGCAATCCCAGGTTGACCGTGCACGACAGCAGAACCCACTTCCTACCCCGGAGGCCGGTCTCTCGCCCTTTCAAGATGGCCTTCCCGCAGAAGAAGTCGACCACGGTCGAGATCCACATGAGGATGACGAAGTCGGGGCGCCACCAGCCGTAGAAGACATAGCTGGCGATTGCGATGACGAATGACTTCCCGCGCTTGGGGGCCAGATAGTAGAGCCCCAGGAAGATGGGCAGGAAGAAGTAGAGGAAGATGCCGCTGGCGAAGACCATCAGGGACGGCGAACCGGGGGATCGAAGTGACGAAGAAGGACCGACACCATGCACTGGCGAGCGTTCGGGTCTCCGAAGTGGCGAGTGCGTGCACGATGGAGGATGGAGTGTAACCGAATCTCCATCCGGTATCTCTGCCGTTCGCTGTTGGTGCCTTCAGCGCGGGCTGGCGTTACAACCCGAGCGGACCGCAGACGGTACGGATCACGCGGCTGCATTGACCCGCTGCTGGCCGCGAGCTACGCTTTTTCGGGTTTCCTGAAGTGGCGAGCTCGCCGTTTCCGCCTTGATGGTGAGCTCCCCCCAGGAGGGTGAGCCACGGCCAGGTGGAATCGAGCTTCGAGTTCAGGATCATGCAAGACGAACGCACCGCCTCGGGAGAGACCTCCCGATCTCCGTACCGTTCCGGCCATCGTGCCGTGCTCGGCGTTGTCGCCGTGGCTCTGCTCCTCGGCTCCGCCGAGGCCCAGGCGCTCGAGTGGACCTCGAGCGCGGACTTTCCGCGGCCCAACCTGCAGGCCGCGACGCTCTCCCTACAGGGGCGCCTCTACGTCTGCGGGGGGTCCTTCACGTTTGTCACCGGGGACGAGTACTCGACGACCTGGATGGCCGACATCCACGGCGACGGATCACTGGGTCCGTGGTGGACCGCGGGCGACCTGAACGTGGCGCGGACCCTGGCGACCGGCGAGGTGTACGGCGATACCGCCTACGTCTGCCTCGGCCTCTCGGCCATCGGCGCGAGGAGAAGCGTGGAATACGCCACGCCCGGGCCGGACGGCTCGATGAACTGGGTGAGACAGAACAACGTGTTCAATCCCCGGTACGGGCACTGCTCCTGGGTGTACCGCGGGCGCCTCTACGTGGCCGGTGGCTGGGGCGTGAGGGGAGTCGAGAGCGCGCCGATCTTGCCCGACCGCTCGCTCGGTCCCCGCCGCCCCGAGACGATCCTCCCGCAGTGGCGCTACACCGCGAATGCGGTGGTGATCGACGACTACGTCTACCTCATCGGTGGCTACAAGACGAGCCCGAACGTCCTGTTCACCAGCATCCTGCGGAGTCGGATCGGGACCGACGGAGTCCTGGGAGCGTGGGAGGACGCTGGAGAGCTGCCGGTGACTGTCACCTTCGGGCGGGGATTCGCGTTCGAGGATCGCGCGGTGATCCTCGGCGACGGCGAGATCTGGCTCGGGGAACGGGGAGCCCCATCGGGGGAGCCAACGCTGGAGCTGTGGAGCGACCTCGGCCCCGGACCCCCTCTCCTCGGGGCCAGGTTCTCGGCGGCGCTCGCGGGCTCGTTTCTCTACGTGATCGCCGGCTACGACGTGTTGAGGACCGACCTGACCGAGATGTACCCGCCGCCGCTCGTCTACTGCACGGCGAAGACCAGCTCCGCCGGCTGCCTCCCCTCGGTCTGGTTCGCCGGTTCGCCTGCGCTATCGGGGAGCGATGACTTCCACGTCCTCGCCGATTACGTGCTGGAAGGACAACCCGGCGTGCTGCTCTGGGGAAGAGCGCCGAACAACGCGCCCTTCCTGGGCGGGACCCTGTGTGTCGGCGGCTCCGTGGCGCGCACCGCGCCGCAGCTCCCCGGGGGCGCGGGTCCTTGTGGCGGGGTCTTCAGCACCCATCTGTCGGGAGCGTACCTCACCTCGCAGGGGCTGGGCGCCGGGGACAGCGTCTACGCCCAGTACTGGAGTCGTGACCCGGGATTCGTTCCCCCCGGCGACGTCGGTCTGACCGACGCCATTCGATTCACCATCCAGCCTTGAATCGATCGGAGGACAAGAAGATGAAGCTCTCCACCTGGATCGGTCTCCTCGCGCTTCCCGTGCTCCCCGCGGAGGCTGGGGCACAGGCCCTCGACTGGAAGGTCGGGCCTGCCCTTCCGGAGCCGATCAGCAATGCCGCCGTGACGAAAACCGATGATCGACTCTTCGTGATCGGTGGATCAGCGAGTGACGGTACGGAGGAGAGCGCCTGCTGGGAATCCGACGTCGGCACCCTGGGGACGTTGAGTGCCTGGAATCCCGCGGGAGATCTGAACCTCCCACGCACCATCCCGACCGCCCACGAGAATGGGGGACTGCTCTACTCGGTGCTGGGGGTTTCGGATCAACCGGTCACCAGTGTCGAGTGGGCCCGCCCCGATCCCACGGGGGTGCTGCACTGGCAATTGCAGAGCGGACTCTTCCTGGATCGCCTCGGACACGCCAGCTGGCTTCACGGCGGAAGGCTCTACGTCGCCGGCGGCAATGGTGACGTTTCGGTCGAGAGCGCGCCGATCCTCTCCGATGGATCGGTCGGGGCGAGCCGACCCGAAACGACACTCCCCGGTTCTCGGGTGTCCCCGCGAGCCGTGATCCTGGATGGCCATGTCTTCCTGGCCGGTGGATTCAGCATTCAGGCGGGAGAAATCTGGTCCAGCCGGATCCTCCCCGACGGAACCCTCGATCCCTGGGTCGTGGCAGGGGGCTGCCCCGGAGGGAACGGCTACTTCAACGTGCTCACCTGGCAAGACCGGATGCTGCTGGTCGGCGACGGCGAGGTCTGGATGCACCAGCCGATCGCCGCGACGCCGGGGGCTCTCGAGGGAATCTGGGTCGACCTCGGCTCACTCCCCGGCGGATTGGACAGCGGATCGGCGGCGATCGTGCACGGCTCGATCCTGTACCTCATCGGCGGGCAGACCGATCAGACGGTGGACGAGGTCTGGTACGCCGACCTCGAGGGTCGCCTGGCGCCGCCCACGACCTACTGCTCGGCGAAGATCACCTCGAGCGGTCTCACTCCCGCCATCGACTTCACCGGCTCGCCGACGCTGGGGGGACCGGACGACTTCCGGATCATCGCCCTCGGCGTGCCGGTCGGCGAACCGGGCTTCCTCTTCTGGGGGGCTCAGCCTGCGAAGGTCCCGTTCCACGGTGGGTTTCGCTGCGTCCAGCCGCCGCTGATGCGGACCGCCGTCCAGGTTTCCGTGCCCGCCGGCCCGCTGGGTGGGCTGTACAGCTACCACCTCTCGAAGACCTACCTCACCGGCGCCGGGTTGCAGGTGGGAGACATCTTCTTCGCCCAGTACTGGGGCCGCGATCCGGGCTTCGCCCCTCCCGACGCGATCTCGCTGACCGATGGGTTGATGGTCACCGTGCTTCCCTGAACCGGACCCGGAGTGGAAGGCGGTCCCGCGGGTAGATGACGCATCGACGTGTGCGCTCGGGGAAGTTCCGTCGACACGGTGAAGAGGAACACCCGCTTGATTTGATGTTCCCCTTACACGATCAAGACGACGATCCGCGAGAAAAGTCCCAGCGAGGCCGAGCCAGACCGGCTTTCGATCCCCTGGTCGGGCATTGCGCGTAGAATGCGCCCGCTCCTTCGCCCCGAGAATCCCCTGCCCGTGGAGAGTCCGATGCTGCGTTCCGCACTGGTGATCCTGTCTTTCGCCTGTTCCGCCGCCGGCCCCGTTCAGCCGTCTACCCCTCAGGGCGCGACGGCCACCCCGCAGGCGACCGCGCCCGACGCGACGATGCTGCGCTACCCCGACGTCGGGCCCGAGCGAATCGTCTTCGTCTACGCCAACGACCTGTGGACGGTCGATCGCGCCGGGGGGCAGGCGTCGCCGCTGGCGAGCCCGCCGGGGACCGAGCAGTTTCCCAAGTTCAGCGCGGACGGCTCGACGATCGCGTTCATGGGCAACTACGAAGGTGGGCGTGACCTCTACACGATTCCCTCGATCGGGGGCGTGCCCGTCCGCGTCACGCACCACCCCGCGCGCGAGACGCTGAACGACTGGACCCCCGACGGTGAGCTGCTCTTCTACGCAGGCGGCATGTCGGGGCTCGGTCGCCAGCAGAAGCTCTTCACCGTCGGCGCTGGCGGCGGGCTGCCCGAGGCGCTGCCGCTGCCCTACGCGACCGTAGGAGCGATCGCGCCCGACGGCAAGTGGCTCGCGTACACGCCGTACACGCGCGACGCGCGGACCTGGAAGCGTTATCGCGGGGGCATGGCGACCGACATCCGGCTGTTCAACCTGGAGACGTACGAGAGTCGCGTCATCACCGACTGGGAAGGGACGGACAGCCTGCCGATGTGGCACGGCACCACGATCTACTACCTGTCCGACCAGGGCGAGGGAAACAAGACCAACCTCTGGGCCTACGACACGGCTTCGGGGCAGCGGGAGCAGGTCACGCGATTCACCGACTACGACGTCAAGTGGCCCTCGATCGGGCCCGGAGAACGCGGACAGGGGGAGATCGTCTTCCAGAAGGGGGCCGAGCTGCACCTGCTCGACCTCGCGACGAAGGCATCGCGCGCGGTGGCGATCAGCATTCCGGGCGCGATGCCGACACTACGCACGAAACAGGTCGATGCTTCGAAGTTCATCCAGAGCTGGAACGTCTCGCCCTCCGCGAAGCGAGCGGCGGTGCAGGCGCGCGGGGACATCTGGACGCTGCCCGCGGAGAAGGGCTCGCCGCGTAACCTGACGCGCACCAGCGGCGTCGCCGAGCGCAGGCCGAGCTGGAGCCCCGACGGGCGCTGGATCGCCTACTTCTCCGACGAGACGGGCGAGTACGAGGTGTACATCACCCAGTCCGACGGCAAGGGGGGGACGCGGAAGCTGACGAGCGGGTTGGCACCCTTCTACTACGGCGCCTCCTGGTCGCCGGACTCGAAGCACATTCTGCTCACCGACAAGTCGTGGCGGTTGCACCTCGTGACCGTCGAGTCGGGCGAGGTGAAGCTCGTCGCCCAGGATCCCTGGGCGCTGGGCACGGGCGCCAGCTGGTCGCACGACAGCCGCTGGATCGCGTACTCGATGGGCACCGAGGAGGAACCCGTCCCGCGCATCTGGCTGTACGAGGTGGAGACGGGGGCGAAGCACGCGGTGACGGCCGGGGCGTTCCCCGACTCCTCGCCGATCTTCGACCGCCACGGGGACTACCTGTACTTCGTCAGCGGGCGGGCCTTCTCGCCGACGGGCTCGAACCTCTTCATGGACGACAACTTCATCTACGAGGACACACAGCAGCTGCTCGCGGTGCCGTTGCTCGAGGAGATCGAGTCGCCTTGGCTCCCCGAGAGTGACGAAGAGAGCTGGGACGAGGAAGAAGAAGAGAACGGGGAGGAGGAAGACGAAGCGGAGGAGGACGAAGAAGCCGGCGACGATGAGGAAGCGGAGGACGAGAAGACCACCGCCGAGCCCGACGCCGTCTCGGGCACCTGGGAAGGCACTGCCAGCACTCCCGACGGCGAGGTATCCTTCGTGCTCGTCCTGAAACTCGGCGCCGGCAACGACGTGACGGGGTCGCTCAGCTCGATCGCGTACTCCGGGGACATCACCGGCATGTGGGACCCGGGCTCGAAGACGCTGAATGCCGTGCTCAACATCACCGGCGAGGTGACCGTGGTGCTCGAGCTCACGATCGACGGTGAGTCGATGTCCGGGACCGGGACCGCCGAAGGCGAGAGCGTGCCGATCGAGGCGACGCGAACCTCGACCTCCTCGGAGGACGAGGGCGAGGACGGCGACGAGAAGAAGAAGGGCAAGGCCCGGGAGAAGGTCGAGATCGACATCGAGGGCTTCGAGCGGCGCGCGGACGTTTCTACTCGCTGGCGGTCAACGACAAGAACCAGCTGCTGTACGTCCGCGCCGGCGAGGGGATCAAGCTCTTCGACATCGATGACGACGCGAAGGCCGAGAAGACGGTCACGGCGGCCGGTGGCGGCTTCACCATCGCCGCCGACGGCAAGAAGCTGCTCGTGCCGGGCGGCAAC
>CAZCAC010000106.1:0-29776 GCA_964496575.1 uncultured Planctomycetaceae bacterium
GGCACGGTCATAGAATCGAAACCGGCCGTGCTCGAGTCTCTTCGCCAGCAGACAGTAGCCCGATCGATCCCACCACAGGATCTTCGTGCGGTTCTTCCGGCGGTTGATGAAGACGAAGAGATGGCCGGACTGTGGATCCTCGTCGATCACTTCGCAAACGACAGCGGCGAGAGTGTCGAAGGACTTCCGTAGATCGGTCGCTCCTCGCGCGACGAAGATCTTCACGGACGGGGGCAGATTCAGCATGAAGCGAGAACGTCCACCAGTCGTTGAAGCTCTTGCTGATCGACACCCGGCGGGATGTCGAGGGAAACACCGTTCGGCAACCAGGCGATGACCTGTACAACGGGTGGCGCGGACTCCGCTTCGTCAGGCACGACCTTGACCGGCACAAACTCGGGCTTGGCCGCGCTCTTCTTCTTCGGCTTCTTCGACCGCGTCGAACCAGGACGTAGCTTCCTTCGCCAGTACACCAGCCGACTATACGGGATCTCCTCCTTCTGCCCGAAGGCACGCAAGCTCAGGCCCGACTCCTCCCACCGCTTCAGCATCGCTTCCATCGCAATCGCGTCGCTCATGATCACCTCCTTGTAAGATGACCATCGTCGATGACCCGGCGCGCCGATCAAGCGCCGCTGACCATGGGTTGGCCGGACCCCTACAGACAGTTGGCCCCTCGCGAGCCGTCGGACGAGCCTCCTCGCTGGAATGGCACCATGGACTCCGTGAGCTCGGTTTCCTCCGTGTCGAACCCAATCTGAAACCTCCGTGATCTCTGTTCCCTCCTCCAGCTCACGGTGATCTCCGTCTCCTCAGTGTCGCTCCGCGTCTCCGTGATCTCCGCGTGAAGACGCCGTGCTCTCCGTTCCCTCCGTGTCGAACTCCTGCCCCACCACACCGACGTGACATCCGACGGAAAGCAACCGTTCCCAAGGCGAAGCCCCCCTATCGGGGGCCTTCAGCTCGAGTCCTGCACGACGGTGCGAATCAGTGCCACTCCCAGTCGATGAAGCCGGGCTTGACGTCTTCCAGCGCGTTGACCATCAACTCGACCAGGCCGCTGTAGTAGATGCCCGCCTTCTCCCAGGCGTCGTAGTAGGCGATGATGTCGCGGATCTGACCCTTGCAGTTGCTGCACGGCGCGCAGACGTACTTCGGGTTGTCCCTGGTCATCTCCTCGTCCTGGAAGGCCTCGAGGATCTGGCGGAACTTGCGGCGGCCGGTCAGGTGGTGGCGCCAGCCGGAGAAGTTGTGACCGGACATGATGGCGAACCCGGAGCCGCCGCCGCAGCAGTAGTTCTCGACGCCGTGCGGCGCCATCTCGCGGAAGCGGCCCTCGGGGAGCACCTCCTTGAGGATCTCGCGCTGCGGCGAGACGACGCCCATCAGGCGCACCAGGTTGCAGGGGTCGTGCAGGGTGACGGGGAAGTCGTTGCGGCTCTTGTCGAACTTGAAGACGCCCTTCTTGACCAGATCGAGCAGGGTCACGAAGCAGCTCTCGCGCGGGATGTTCAGGTCACCGGTCAGCACCTTGTCCGCGATCACCGTCAACGCCTTGTGCGCGTGGCCGCACTCGCCGAGCACGATCTTCTTGACGCCGAGCTTCTTCGCGGCTTCGGCGTGCTTCAGGGCGACGCGCGCGAACTGGACGTCGTCGTACCAGACGCCGTAGTTGATCGCGTCGTACGCGGCGAGGTCACTGGACATCGTCCAGCTCAGGCCTGCGGCGTTGAAGAGGTGGGTGAACGCGCCGGGGTTCTCCGGCCAGGCCATGATCTCGCCGGCGTTGTGGATCAGGAGGATGTCGGCGCCCTCCTTGTCCCAGGGCGTCTCGATGTCGACACCGGTCATCTCCGAGGTGTCTTCGTCGATGAACTCCATGTTGTCCTTGACCACCAGGTCGTTCATCCCCGTCGAGGAGCCGACCTTCAGCTGCAGCACCGAGCCGTCGTCGTGGATCTCGCGCGGAGCGATGCCCAGCTCCTGGCTGGCGATCTTGCGGATCTCGCGCGCCATCAGCGCGTTGTCGACGCCGATCGGGCAGGTCTGCGCGCAGCGGCGGCAGAGGTTGCAGCGGTAGGAGAGCTCGATCAGACGGGTGACGGTCAGCCAGGTCAGGTCGATGTCGCCGTGGATCCAGGTCGAGCCGCCCTTGATGTACTTCCAGTAGATGCGGCGGAAGATCTCCGAGCGGAAGGTGGGCCGGTAGAGCTCGTTCTCACCACTCTCCGTGTAGATCGGGCACGCCTCGTTGCAAGTCTGACACTTCGCGCAGTGCTCCATCGACATCTCGAGCTGCTGCAGGAAGGTCCAGTTGTTCGACTCCTCGAAGCACTTGCGCAGTCCCGAGAGGAATCCGTTGACCAGCCTCTCCTCCTCTTCCTTGGTCTCCGGCCTGGGGATGTTGACCGCGAGCGTGTCGTCGAGGGTGCAGTACTTCTCCTTGGCGTCCTCGGAGAGCTCCCCCATCAGGGGCTCCTCGTCGAGCTTGTCGTACGGGGGCGGCAGCGGGATCTGGTCCTCGGGCGAAACGCAGGCGATGAAGCCTTCCGTGTTGCAGAAGTCCTTGAAGCTCTTGGGTTCCTTCATTACTCGGTCTCAGCAGTTTCCTTGGTGCAAACGTCGGCCCAGGTGGTCTTCCCGTCTCCCTGGATGTGTGGCGCGGCCCAGGTGACCGGCTTGCCCAGCATCGCGCCGATCTTCTTCTCCTGACTGCCGCCCGGCATGTTCGGCTCGTCGTTCCAGCGGATCGAGTGATAGGCGAAGTACTTGCCGATGAAGTGCGACATGTGGGTCAGCGGTATATAGGCCAGCAGCATGCTCAGGAGAACCATCGAAAGCGCCGGCATGACGCCCAGCGCCGTGAATTCGAAGGTGAAGAGCCCCGCGGCGAAGGTCATGTTGGTGGTCATCCCCGGGTCGACGAGGGCGTAGCTCAGCAAGGCGACGCCGAACGCGACAACGAAGAAGAGCAGGTTGAAGATATCGGCCGGCCCGGCATAGTTGCGCAAGGCCGGAGTGGCGAGCCGACGCTGCAAGAGGCCCAGGGCTCCGAAGAGCCCGAGTCCGGCGCCCGCCCAGCCGAGGACGGGAATGAGAGTGCGGAAGATGCCGCCGAAGCCACCCTCCATCGTCGAGGGCGCGAACCCGGTCAAGGCCCCGGCCAGGATCGACAGTGCGATGCAGCCGGTCACCAGGTACAGGCCGAAGTGGAAGGGGAACGAGCGCGTCCAGAGTTTGGTGTTGTGCTCCTTCAGCGCGACCAGGAAGAAGATCTCCGGGAGCATCACTTTCAGCTCGCCCGCCAGCGAGACCTCACGGTCCTTCTTCCACCACTCGAACTCCTCGAGGTAGGAGCCGCCGTAGTGAGCCTTACCCGCCTCGTGGGCGACGGGGTAGAGCTCCCAACGCATGTGGATCGGCATCCTGGACCACTTGATGACCCGGGTGATGCACGCCACGACGAACACGAGTATCGACGCGTAGGCGACGAGATAGGGGAGGATGCTCATAGGGTCGGACCTTGCCCTTCGCTTGCCTGGGAAATACGGCTGCCACGGTCGAACCAGGGGTATTCCTCGCCCTCCCGCGGGGCTCGGCCGCAAGAGGTGCGAGACTCACCACACCAGTTCACACGCCCAAACCTATTGCTCGTCGGACGTCCCCTCAATGTCAATTGCACAGGAATAGTGCGTATTGGGAGAGCGTTCTTTCGGGGGGGAGAATCGCCTATTCCGGAGTGCTGTTCGACGATGTCGTGAATCAACTCTCGGTGTGTAGCACTTTCAATTCCCTACCTGTTCTGTGCGAATTATCCGTCCGGTTTTCGAGTGGGACGGGTAGGGTATTCGACCGACGCATCGGACACTCCGGCGCTCGAATCTCGACCTCGTTCAACTGACCTATTCACCAGCGATGCAGGCCTCGATGGAGGATCCCTACGGTTGCGTCGTGGACCTCCCCGACTGGCAGCTCCACGCCGCGTTCCTCGCACGACGCGAGGAGCGTGATCTCGGCAACGTTATGGAAGTCGCGCTGCGCGGCGCGATCGCCAACGCGCGACGGAACGCCCCGGATGGTCGAGTCGACCGGGGAGAGACCGCGGCGTCGATCCGGGAACGGCTCGTCGAGATGGGTTTCGACGCGGCGCACCCGGCACCGGCGTCGGAGCAGTTGATCGCCAGAGTGCTCGACGATCCCGAGGCGGCGAGCGGTCCGCTCGCCTGGCAGTTCCTCGTTCTCCTCTCGCTGAACTCGCAGGCTCCCTGGACGGTCGTCTCCGCCGACCGGATCTCTCCTCCACTGCGCTTCCGCCCCGGCTGCGCGGGGGAGGTGCTGCCAAACAGCGCCCTTTCGGCGGAGGAGCTGCCGGTGCTCGCCGACCAGAACGGCGTCGTGGCCTCCCCCTGGACGCTGCCCGATCCGAACGAGCTGGCGGAGTGCACCCGGCCCGTCTTCTTCTGCTTCCTGCCCGGAGCGCTGTTCAGGAGGATCGAGCCGATGGCCTGGATGGGCCGAACGGTCTGGTCCACCTGGGCCTTCGGCTTCGTCTGGCAGCGAAGCTACCGGCCGCGGCGCGCGAGGAGCTGACCCTAGACCGGATCGCTCGAAGGTCCCTGGGGAATCTCGATCCGGAAGGAGGACCCCGCCCCCACTTCCGACTCCATGGCGAGGGTGCCGCAGTGCTCCTCGACGACCTTCTGGATCACCAGGAGGCCCAGGCCGGTTCCCTTCGATCCCTTGGTGGAGTACATCCCCCCCCTGATCTTCTTCATCGTCTCCGCGCTCATGCCGATCCCGTCGTCGCGGACGACGAAGACGGCCCGATCATCATCGCGCCGGAAGCTCACCGTGACCTTCCCCGAACGATCGATCGGGATCGCCTCGGCCGCGTTGCGGATCAGGTTGCCCAGGCACTGCTGGAAGGCGGCCGAATCGAGCACGACCACGCTCTCCTCGGAGTCGATCTCGACGATCATCTCGATCGTCTCGTGATCCTCCAACCCGATGCTGGCGATCGTCTCCTCGATCAACCGCCGAGCCTCGATCTCTGCCAGCTGAGGCTCGCGGTCCTTGGCGAAGTTCAGGAGATCCATCACCAGGTGGGAGATGATCTCCATGTTTCGCTCGACCATCCCCCACCCCTTGTCCATCTTCTCCGCGTCGCCCTTCTTCTTCCCGACGTTGTAGACGTAGGCGCCGCCCCGAAAGCCGTCGAGGATGTTCTTGATCGAGTGGCTGATTCCGGCCGCTGCCTGGCCGGTTGCCGCGAGGCGCTCCGAGCGGATCAGCTCGTCCCGCAGCCCCTGGATCTCACGCATGTCCTGGAAGAAGAACACGCGGCCGACGTGCAGACCGCGATCGAAGAGGCTGATCCCCGAGAGCAGGACCGCGACCGGCTCATCCTCGATGGTGCGCATCACCGCGCTCTTGTACCGGAAGCCGCGGACGCGCCGGATGCGCTCGTAGGAGAGCGGGCGGTCGAGATCCCGCTCGAGTGAGCGGTCGACGAACTGGTTCCAGTGCTTCACCCCGATCACCTCGCTCCGGTCGACCCCCAGGATCTTCTCCGCGGCGATGTTGAAGATGGTGATCTGGCCCGACTCGTCGGTCGCCATCACTCCGTTGTAGGAGTTGCGGATCAGCCTCGTCTGTAGATCGTGAGACTTGAGCAGCTCTTCCTGTGAGCCGTGCATCCTCCCCAGCATGTGCTTGAAAGCGTCCACCAGCTGCCGGATCTCGTCGCCGCGGTGATGCCGGTACACCTCGCAACTGTGGCAGCCCTGCAACTTCTCGGGGAATCTCGGCTCGTACCCCTCACATGGAGTCCCGTCGATGTACCAGCAGGGTTGATCGAGATTCAGATAGGCCTTGCACTGGGTCTCCCGGCAGCTCGTGATCTCCCAGCAGTTGACCCGGCGGGCGCCCTCGATCACCGGATCGAGATTCCCCGCGGCGACCTCCTCGGCCGCGCGGATCAGCTCCCGGAGCGGCCTCGTCGCCCGGCGCACGATCCAGTGCATCCCCAGCAGGCAGATCGCCGAGATCAGGAGGACGGTGCCTCCCAGCTGCAGCGCTGCCTGCCTCGCCACCGCTCCCGGCGATTCCGCCGTCCATTCGAGGGTCCGCGTCCCGGTCTCCGGGTCCACCGGACCCCCGACGGCGGACTCGAGCCACCCCTCGAGGAAGAAGTACTGGGCGAGGAGCAACGCGGCCCCCATGAGCAGGGCCATCCCCGCGACCAGGATCGCCACCTTGCCGTCCAGCAAGAGACCCCGGTATCCCCGCGATCCGCGCCGGCCCCGGAGAACGGGCAGGATCGCTTGTCTGGCGTGGGATTGGATCATGGCTCGAGGACTCGAGAGCCCGGGCGGGGCCGGCGCCCCGGAGGTCGCCGGCGGATCGGCCACGCTCGGCCCGTGGTGAAGGCTGGAAGCGGGCGAGAGCGTACGTCTCGCCCCCTCCGCATCATGATTCAGCCGCGCAGGATCTCGTCACCGCTGGGGGTCCCGGACAGGACCTTGTTCACCACCTCCATCAGGCGATCGGGATCGATGGGTTTCTCGACGACCCCGTCGGGCTTGCGCGTCTGCATGCGGTCGCCGACATCGCCCATGTCGATCCCGAGCTGGTCCTTGATCCCGGTCACCATGATGAGGGGGATTCCCTTGGTGGCGTCGTCCTTCCGGAGACGGGAGAACAGCTGAACGCCCGAGCGACCGGGCATCATGATGTCCATGAGGATGACGTCGGGTGGTTCGGCGCGGATCAGCTCCTCGCCGCCCGCGGCTTCGTACGCGACACGAACCGAGAACCCGTTCTCCTCGAGAATGGTGCTCAGGTAGGTCGTGATGTCTTCCTCGTCGTCGATGACGACTGCGGTCTTGGTACTCATCATTCAGCTCCCTTGCTGACGGGTGCCTCGGCAAGGTTTTCCTGCTGAGGGGCAGCCTTCGGTTTCGCCTCGTCGAGGATTATAGCCTCCATGAAGAGGTCGAAAACACCCCCGGTCTTGACTCCCGTCTCGTAGTGGTCCATCAGCTGCATGATCTGCCGCTTGCAGTTCGCGCAGGGAGCCGCCACGTACGTCGCATCGGCGTTCTGGATCTGGTCGACCTTGACCTTCCCCACCTTCATGCGGTAGTCGAGGAAGGTCCCTTCGAGCTTCTCGACCTTCTCGGGCCCATCCATCACGGCCAGGCCGCCGCCCCCGCCACAGCACCAGTTCTCGGAGCGGTTCGGGGTCATCTCGTTGAAGTTCTTGGTCATCGCGTCGAGCAGCCGCCGCGGCTCCTCGAAGATGCCGGTGGAGCGGGCGAAGTTGCACGGGTCGTGGTAGGTGACCTTCTTCGTGATCTTCTCCCGGTCGAACTTGAAGACCCCCTTCTGCAGGTACTCGTCCGCCAGGTTGAAGATGTTGATCGTCTCGAAGGGGTTGTTGTTCTTCGAGGCGGTCGGTCCCATGCGCTTCGCGATCCGATACGCGTGACCGCACTCGCCGATCACCAGCTTCTTCACGCCGAGCTCGACGCAGGCGTCGTACGCGGCCTGGTTCTTGCGCATCATGTGGGGGTCGTCTCCGGTGAACAGCCCGAAGTTCGCCCCGTCGAAGGCCTTGGAGGACATCGTCCAGGTGGTCCCGTCGTACAACTCCAGGGCCTTGAAGAAGACGGCCACGCCCATCTGCGTCTCCGGGAAGGAGATCAGGTCGGCGGACGCCGGAATGAAGAGGATGTCCGCGCCCTCCTGGTCGATGGGGATCTTCACCTCGAAGCCAAACTCGTCGAGTACCTCCTCTTCGAGGAACTGGCAGGCGTCGACGAAGGAGGCGTAGGTCTGCCCCTCGTCGTTGCCGGTCTCGTCGGAGATCCGCTGCGTCTCGGACATCATGTACGGCGACTTGCCCAGCGCGTGGACGATCGCTCGCCCCTTGCGGGTGATCACCGAGTTGTCGATCCCGAAGGGGCAGAACACCGCGCAGCGGCGGCAGCCCGAGCACTCGTAGAAGTCCCGTGCCCAGGTCTCGAGCTCTTCGGGATCGATGTCCCGGGCCATCTTCAACGCCTTGAGCATGCCGCCCACGGGCGAGACGTAGCGCTTGTAGAGCTTCCGGACCAGGTCCGATCTCGCGGCGGGGTTGGTGCGCTTCTCGGGCATGGTCTGGGCCACGTGGCACTGCTCGGCGCAGATGCCACACTTCGCGCAGATGTCCATGTAGAGCTGGAGCACGCGCGGCCCGTTCTTGATTGCACTCACCTGCTCGACCATCTTGTGCAGGTGCGGCTTGTTTTCGTCGCTGGATACCATATTAGAAGTCCCTCGCCAGAAGCGGCTTGCTATAGAAGATGCCGGGTACGTGGAGCAGCTTGCCGAAAGGCAAGTACATCAACATGATCTGCACCAGCAGGAAGTGAACGAGGAACATCGGGATCATGGGCACCGCGATTGCCGTCGGGGTGAGCAGCGATGCGAAGTACGCCTGCGCGACGGTGACGTCGAAGTGCAGCTGGAACCGCAGCGAGTTGCCCGTGACGACGATGGCCAGGAGGAGCAACAGGAGTAGATAGTCCTCGCCGGAAGAGATCTCGCGCGCCCGGCGCACCGTGACCCTCCGGAAGCCCAGGACGACCAGCGTGATCAGCGCGATGATCCCCACCGCGCCTCCGCTCCAGGCGGACAGGTTGCCCACCGCGCCCTCGGACATGCCGAGGAGACCTCGCAGCGGCCAGTCGGTGATCAACCTCGAATGCCCGAGGACGATCAATACCAGGGAGGCGTGCAGCAGCCAGGTGCTCCACCACAGCTGACGGTTCTCCTTCCGGAATGTACTGAAGAGGATTATCTCACCCCAGACCTTCCGCCGCATCTCGCCCTTGTTCCCCGACGCTTTGGGGAACAGGGCCATATTGGCTACGCCGGCTTTCCTCCAGCGGTTCAGTCGGTAGATCAGACCGAAGAAGAAGACGAGGAGGGTGATGTATGGCAGGACCTTGCCCACCAGTAGCGCAAACAGTTCCATGGCGAGTTGCTCCAGTCGATGGCTTGGGCGGAGATAGGCATCGCGTCTAGCTGCTGGAGTCTTCGTCCCGGTCGCCGCCTGGAGCAGAGGCCCGCGAGGTGCGGTTCAGCCATCCACCAGGTCGCCGAGCAGCGGGACGCCGCGGCGCGGACTCGTCGTGGAAGCTCCCTGATCAACCGGAGCCCTCCTGGAACGTGTCCGCTACTCCCATGCAGTTTCGTCGCTCGAGCAGGTCCGCGAGGGAGGTACCTCGCAGAATCCCGTCGGTCGCCTCCTTGAGCTCGGCCCACACTCCGCGCGTCACGCACTCCGAGACGTTTTCGCACTCGGGCTCGTCGCTGGTGCAGTGCACGAATCCCATCGACCCCTCCAGGGGGGCCAGGACGGAGTAGAGGCTGATCTCGGCGGGGTCTCGGGCGAGGGCGTAGCCCCCGTTCTTGCCCCTCTCGGAGACGATGAGTCCGGCGCCCTTGAGGGTGGACAGGATGTTCTCCAGGTACTTCAGCGAGATCTTCTGACCTTCAGAGATCTCGCTGGCACGCACCAGGCGAACCCCGTACTTGCCGGCCAACGCCAGCATGGCTCGCGTTCCGTAGCGACCCTTGGTTGAGATTTTCATGGGACCGAACTCGGTTCTCCTATAATGCCTATAGGAATACAGGAGTCAACAGCGATGCCGGTCAAACCGCATCCTCCGAAGAGGGTCCGGGCTGCGGAAGCGATTGATTGCGACATCGTGCCATGTGCCTGAGAAACCGCTGTTCCAGGCCTTTCAGATGGCCTCGGGGGAGGTTGACCCCCGAAGCGGGCGCCGGAGAGCGGACCGTGCGACCCCGGTTTCGGAACCGCGTCGATTCCGGAGCTCTCCACCCGGCTCCCCCCTCGGGGAGGGAGCGGCGGCGGTCGATCTCCGGATCGCGCCGATTGTCAGGCTCCGTCGGCCCACCTTCAATGGCGGGGGTGCCCCGAATCCCCGGGGATCAGTAGGTATTTACCCTGCGCCAAAGGCCGGTCTCGCTCGCGGGACCACGGAGCGGGGCCCATGGGGGGGCTGCGGAGGTGCCCCCCGCCCCCCAGACGGCGCCCATCCCCTCGGCCGGGGCCGTCCGCGCTCGCCGATCGGGGGTCCCGGACGCGGGATTCCCCCGATTCCAGAAAGGGATGGACGGCCGAGCCGCAACCGGGATCTTGCGTGCCTCCCCTCGTTCGATCGCCCCCTGGAGCCGCTCCACGGCGATGCCGATTTCAGGGTCCGGTCAGGAACTTTGCCCGACCCGAGGATAGTTTGCAGAACCAATCAAGAAAAACCATCGATTCATGGTTCCATCTACACACCGATAGACTCTGAGTGTAGTAGAACCCCGTGTGGCGTATCTCTGGGCGGCGCTAACATCCCGATTCAAGACCCGACCTGAGTATTCGCTCCCGCGTACTGTGTATGACAGACGTGAAGGAGTGGCTTTACTTCGAATGGGAGAAGCGTGAGGACTGTACGGACTCACATCTCCGTTCCCTCTTGACGCTCTCAGGTCAGGGCTCCACCGCCGGCACCCTGATTCGTTCGAGAGACGCCATGAGGATACCCACAATCGAGAGTAGCCTTCTCGCATCGGTCCTGCTCGGCGTCGTGACCCCCCTCTTCGGGATCGCCGCGTACCTGGCCGCCCGCGAGTACGAAGAGGACCGCTCCGTGGCCGTGTTCGGCGAGCTCCTCGCCAGGCAGACGGCAGAGGTGGAGCAGGAAGTGGTCGGTCTCATCGAGGGACTGCACTCGATCGGTGCGCTCTTTCGCTCGTCGGAGAAGGTGACCCGTGAGGAGTTCGGTGTATTCACTCGCGACATCCTCGATCGGCACCCGGAGATCCAGGCCATAGAGTGGGCGCCGAGGGTGACCGCGGAAGAGCGCGCGAGCCACGAACGCGCGGTCCGCCTAGAAGGTCCCACCCGCTACCGGATCTCGGCCCGCCGGCCGGATGGCTCCTCGGAGGCGGCTCCGCTCGCCGAGGAACACTACCCCGTCCTCTATCTGGAGCCTCGCGTCGAGAACTTGCCGGCGCTGGGGCTCGACCTCGCCTCCGAGGCGGCCCGACGTGATGCGCTGTACCGCGCCATCGACACCGGCGAACCCACCCTGACCGAGCCCATCGAGTTGATCCAGGATCCCGGCAACCCGGGAGGAGCTCTCATCCTCCTGGCCGTCCGTGACGAACGGCAGACTCCCGGCACGACCGGTCGAGCGGCGACCCGAGGGCTCGTGCTTCTCGCGATCCGCCATCGGGACGTCGTCGAGGTGGCGATCTGTCGAGACCACGGCCGGACCCCTGATCGGATGTACCTCCGCCTCTTCGACGAGGACTCGGGAAAGCCGCTGCCCATCCTCTTCTCCAACACGTCCGACGACGAGGCCCTGGCCCGGGCTCCCTGGACGTCCACTTCCCGCATCTCGATCGGAGGACGCCACTGGGTCGCCCGGGGGGCTCCCACCGAGCTCTTCCTCGACGAACACCGCAGCACCCAGCCCCTCTTCCTGGGGCTCACCGTCTTCCTGATCACCGGACTCCTGTACGGTACCTTTCTCGTCCTGTGGAAGCGTTCGCGTCGAGGCGCCCGGCGCCGGCGCGATCGGTTGATGAGCCGGGTGCTCAGCAACGTCCAGGAGGGCGTCATCGTCGGAGACCAGCGCGGGAGGATCCGGTTCGTCAACGACCCCATCCGGCGCATCATGGGCCCGACGATCCCGGACTCTCCGGCCGAGTGGTCGAAGGCCTGCGGCTGCTACATGAGCGATGGCCAGACACCCTATCCAGCCGGAGAGCTGCCGCTGGTGCGAGCGATTCGTGGGGAGATCGTCGACCCGGAGGACATCTACGTCCTGAACGACCACAATCCCGACGGTCTGTGGCTGAGTGTCAGCGGAACTCCCCTGCTCGGCGAGGCGGGCGAACCCCGCGGAGGCGTGGTGCTGGTCCGGGACATCACCGAGAGCCGGGAGAAGCAGGCCCACCTCCAGCGCCTCTCCAATGCGCTCGATCAGACCGCGGACATGGTGGTGATCACCGATCGCGGCGGGAAGATCATCTACGTCAATCCCGCCTTCAGCAAGCAGACCGGCTACTCCGTCGAGGATGCGCTGGGCAATACGCCGCGCATCCTCCGCTCCGGCACGCACGACACCACCTTCTACGACGAGCTGTGGACGACGCTGCTCTCGGGCAAGGTGTTCCGGTCGATCATCACCAACCGCAAGAAGAACGGCAGCGAGTACAAGGTCGACCAGGTCATCACTCCCATCGCCAATGACCACGGGGAGGTGACTCACTTCGTGACCGTCGGTCGTGACATGACCGACCGCTTGAGGTGGGAGGAGCAGGCGATGGAGATGCGCATGGCCTCATTGCAGGGCTCCTGACATAGGTGCGTGGAGTGGCGGCATTGGCCGAATGCCGTTCATTCACGATGAGGGGGTGCGTCATAAGGTATGCAACGCTTTGACGGGGGCCGCGATCGACACCGACCAGGGAGCGAGCCCGACACGCCGTTTCCCTGCTGAGCCATGAGCGGATGGTTGCATGAATCGGGGCGCATGTGTCAGGAGCCCTGCATTGGTGCAGGAGCGCCTCTACCCTCAGACGCGGCCGCGCTTCCGAGAACTCGACGTCGCCGGGACGAGCCGCCCCGCCGTGGAGACGTGCGGCGATTACTACGACTTCATCCTCGCCCACGACGGCCGGATCTACCTGGCCATCGGTGACATCTGCGGTCACGGCCTCGGCCCGGCCCTCCTGATGGCCGAGACCCGGGCGTACCTGCGGAGCCTGATCGAGGCCGGCGGCGAGATCCACTGGATCGTCGAACGACTGAACGCCCTGCTGGAGCCTGACCTGGCCGACAACTACTTCGTGACCCTGCTCCTGGTCGAAATCGATCGCGACGGCGAGCGGCTGCGTTACGTCAACGCCGGCCACACCAACGGCTACCTGGTCGACCGCCAGGGCGCGGTCAAGGGGGAGATGACCTGCTCGGGCGTCGCCCTGGGGATCACCCCCGACAGCAAGTACGATTGCCCCGACCCGCTCTATCTCGAGCCGGACGACACCCTGCTGCTGCTCACCGACGGGATCGTCGAGGCGCGATCGCGCGATCGCGATTTCTTCGGGACGGAGCGAGCACTCTCCGTGCTCCGCCACCACCGCGACGAATCCGCGGACTGCATCGTCGACCAACTGGGCAAGGCGGTCGAGGAGTTCACCGGCGACGTGGTCCGGGAGGACGATCAGACGGTCCTGGTGTGCAAGCGGGTCGCCCGGCGCGCGGTCCGGGAGCGACCGGTGAGCGAGAGCGAGAGCGAAGCAGCGGTCGGATCGGCGGAGTGACGACGGCCCGACCTCGCGCGCGGCTCACGCGGTGCTGCACTTCGATGTTCTGCGAGAGGATCCTCCGGGTCGTGTCACGATTCCCGGGAGCTTCGATGCCCTCCGTGGCCTGCCCATGCATGCCTTCTGAGCCCAACGTGAAGAGACCGACCACGAGTGGATCAGGTGGCGAAACTGCGTAGATCAACCCCTATCGACGGAGCAGATCGAGTTTCTATCCGAGGCGTGTGATTCCGGGCTGGACTCTGCGACGCCCGTTGGTTGAGGTATCATGTACCGCCGCCTCGGGGCTTCTTCCCGCGTTGATGGGGGGACGACGGGTGTTCGGTCCGGCCCCTGCGGCGACCTCCCAATGATCGCCATCACCAACCCCCTCGCCGGGCCCGCGGAAGCGAGCCTGTTCGGAGTTCCCGGCCCCGTTCTCCACGGGCTGCTCCTCGTCGCCGCGCTGGCCGTGTTCGCCTGGATCATCCTTCGGCGAAGCGAGCTCTTGCGGAAGGCCGCGCCCGACCCGCGGCTCGACCGCTTCGGCGAGCGGCTGCGCGATCTCCTCGTCGTCGGCTTCGGCCAGGCGCGCCAGCCGCGCTACCCGGCGGCGGGAATCCTGCACATCCTGATCTTCTTCGGCTTCCTGGTCCTGCTCTTCCGCTCGCTGACGCTGCTCGGCGAGGGGTTCTGGAGCGGCTTCACCCTGCCCGGGCTCGGCGGCGGTGCCGGGGAGGTCTACCTCGCGATCAAGGACTGGACGGCGCTCGTCGTCCTCTGCTGCTGCCTCGTCGCCGCGTGGCGGCGGCTGGTGGTCAAGCCCGCGCGCTACCACGATCGGTACGCGGTTCACTCCCACGGGCCCGAGGCGATCCTCATCCTCGCCCTGATCTCGCTCCTGATGATCTCCGACGCGGTGTACGAGGGGAGCCACCTCGCCACGATCGGAGGCGGCGGTCTCGGGACCCCGCTGGCTTCGCTGGCGGCGAGTGCGCTGGGCGGACTCTCGGCGGAGGCCCTCGAGGGGCTCGGCCTCGCCGCGTTCTGGATCCACAACGTCGCGCTCTGCTTCTTCGGCTGCTACCTGCCCCTGGCCAAGCACTTCCACGTCATCACCGCACTGCCCAACGTGTTCCTCGGCAAGCTCGCCCCCGCGGGGCGGGTGAAGCCGCCGCGGCACGACGCGAAAGAAGGCGAGGAGCTCGAGGAGATCGGCGTGCGGCGCCTGGAGGACTTCACCTGGAAGCACCTCCTCGACTTCTACAGCTGCACCGACTGCGGCCGCTGCTCCGACGTCTGCCCCGCGTACAACACGGGCACGCCGCTCTCGCCGCGGATGATCAGCGTCAAGTGCCGCGACGAGGCGTACGAGGCATGGCCGGTCTTCGAGAAACGCGATCCGGGCGCGCAGCGGCCGGAGCTGGTCGGCGAGATCGTCAAGGACGAGGAGCTGTGGGCGTGTACCACCTGCCGCTCCTGCGAGGCGACCTGCCCGGTGATGATCGAGTACGTCGACAAGATCGTCGACATGCGGCGCTTCCTGGTCGACGAGGGGCGCGTGCCGAGCGGGATGCAGAAGGCGCTCGGAAAGATCGAGAAGCGCGGCAATCCCTACGGAAAGATCGGCAAGAAGCGGGGGGACTGGATCAAGGGTGACGACGGCGAGTCGTGCGGCGTCGAGGTCCTCGCCGCCGGTGACGCCGCGCCGCTCTGCTACTTCACCGACAGCGCCACCGCCTTCGATCCTCGCCTCGGTGAGATCGGGCGCGCGTTCGGTCGCGTGCTGAAGAGCGCCGGGCAGGAGTGCGGCACGCTGGGTCGCGACGAGGTCGACTCGGGGCACGAGGCGCGGCGTGTCGGCGAGGAGGGGCTCTTCGAGGTCTTGCGCGAGCAGAACCTGGAGGCGCTGGCCGAGCGCGAGATCGGGCGGGTGGTGACCACCGATCCGCACGCGTTCAACGCGCTGGTGAACGACTACGGTGGTATCGGGATACCGGTGCTGCATCACAGCCAGCTCTTCGACGAGCTCTTGACCGCCGGGAAGCTGAAGCCGAAGGCGCTGGACGACGACCGCACCTACGTCTTCCACGACCCCTGCTACCTCGGCCGCCACAACGAGATCTACGACGCGCCGCGCCGCGTCCTCGACGCGATCCCCGGCCTGCGCCGCGTGGAGATGGAAGCCTCGCGCCACAAGAGCTTCTGCTGCGGCGGCGGCTCCCTCTACCTCTTCCACGAGGGCGAGTGCGAGCGCCGGATGGGCGAGGTGCGACTCGACCTGGCGGATGCGGCCGGTGCCCAGGTCGTCGTCACCGCCTGCCCCTTCTGCCTCGTCAACTTCGAGGACGCGATCAAGACCACCGGCCGCGAGGGCCGGATGGAGGTGATCGACCTCGCCGAGCTCATCGATCGCGCGCTGCCGCGATCGGAATCCCCGAACCCTGAACCAGAAACCGCCTCGAGCTGACCTCGGGCGTCGACAAGACCTATGGACATCGTCGTTTGCGTCCGGCGCGTGCCGGATCTCACGGAGGCGGAGCTGGAGATCGAATCGGACGGTCTCGCGCTCGACGACTCCGATCTCGACTACGACATCAACGAGTGGGACGACTTCGCCATCGAAGCGGCGGTGCAGCTCAAGGAGAAGCACGGCGGCTCGGTCCTGGCGATCACCGTCGGCGACGAGGAGGCGGAGGAGGTCCTGCGCCGCGCGCTCGCGATGGGGGTCGACGAGGCGCTGCACCTCTGCGACGACGACTTCGTCGGCGCCGATCCCTGGGTGGTGGCGAGCGCGTTGCACCGGGCACTCGAGGGTCGGAGCTTCGACCTCGTGCTCTGCGGCGCGATGTCCAGCGACGGCACCAGCGCGCACACCGGCGGCATGCTCGCCGCGTTGCTCGACGTGCCGCAGGTCGCGCTGGCGACCTCGCTGGAGGTCGAGGGCGGTGTGGCGCTCGCCCGCCACGAGGTCGAGGGTGGCCTCGAGCGCGAGGTGGAGCTCTCGCTCCCCGCGCTGGTCACCGTGCAGTCGGGGATCAACGAGCCGCGTTACGTCTCGATCCGCGGCATCCGCAAGGTGGCGAGCGTCGAGATCGCGACCAGGGACGCCGGTGAGGTGGGCGGCGCGGAAAACCGCGTGCGCCTCGAGAAGATCGCCCTGCCCCCCACCGGAGACCGCGCGGAGATCCTCGAAGGGGACGTCGACGAAGCGGTGGCGGCCCTGGTGGAGCGCCTGCACGAGAAAGGAGGGCTGTAGAGATGAGCAACAAGATCCTGGTGATCATCGATCGCGCCGGCGGCGGACTCGACGAGAGCGCGTGGGAGCTCCTGACCGCGGGGCGCGCCCTGGCCGGGGACGGCGGCAGCGTGGCGGCGGCGCTCTGTGGCCACGAGGTGGCGGAGCTCGGCGCCGAGCTGGCGAAGGGCTTCGACGCCGTGCACGTCTTCGACGACGCGCAGCTCGCCGACCCGAACGGCGAAGCCGACGGCGCGGCGCTGCTGCCGCTCCTCGAGCGCGAGAGCTTCGACGTGGTCCTCGCGCCGCACACCAACCGCAGCATCGACCTGATGCCGGGGTTGTCGGTGAAGTGGGGCGCCCCACTCCTCGCCGACTGCTTCGCGCTGGAGTGGAAGGGCGAGGAGCTCTCCGCCGTCCGCACCATCTACGGCGGCAAGGTCCACGCGACGGTCACCGCGCCCCCCGCCTCGGGCGGCATCGCGGCCACCGTGCGCGGCGGCGCCTTCCCCGCGGCGACATCCGCGGACGCGGGCGGCACGATTCACGCCGAGAGCCTGCCCGACGGCCTCAAGCCACGCCGCAAGGTGCTGCGCACCCTCGAGCCGGAGGTGGGCGAGGTGGACATCACCGCCACGGAGATCCTGATCAGCATCGGTCGCGGCATCGAGGACGAGGAGAACCTGGAGATCGTGCAGTCCCTGGCCGAGGCGATGGGCGGCGAGGTGTGCTGCTCGCGGCCGGTGGTCGACAAGGGCTGGCTGCCGAAGAGCCGGCAGGTCGGCACCTCGGGGCTGACGGTCAGTCCGAAGGTGTACATCGCCGCCGGGATCAGCGGCTCCTTCCAGCACATCGGCGGCCTGAAGGGCGCGCCGTACGTGGTGGCGATCAACAAGGACGCGGCGGCGCCGATCTTCGGCGTGGCCGACGTGGGCATCGTGGGCGACCTCCTCGAAGTGCTGCCGGCGCTCGAAGAGGCTATCGAGAAGGCGAAGAACTGAGCGCCTCGCGCGCACCATGGAGCAAGGACAATGGATTTCGAGCTGACCAAACCCCAGAAGGACATCCAGAAGGCCGCCCGCAAGTTCGCCAAGGGCGAATTCGACAAGGATCTCGTCGAGGAGCTGATCGAGAAGCACGAGTTCCCCACCGAGATCTGCCGCAAGGCCGCGGAGCTGGGCTTCGTCGGGATGCACTTCCCCGAGGAGTACGGCGGCGCGGACTACGGCTGCCTCGAGAACGTGCTGGTGGTCGAGGAGTTCTGCCGCGCGGACTCCACCCTCGGTTCCGCCGTGCTCCTGTGCGACTTCGCCACCGAGACGGTGCTGCATTACGGCACCGACGAGCAGAAGAAGAAGTACCTGATCCCCGTCGCAGAGGGCGAGGCGCTCTACGGCGGCGCCTTCACCGAGCCCGACCACGGCAGCGACATCACCGCGATGGCCACCACCGCGGTGCGCGACGGCGACGAGTGGGTGATCAACGGCGCCAAGACGTTCATCTCCAATGCGGGTCTCGGCAAGTACTACACGGTGCTGGCCCAGACCGACCCCGAGGCGGGACACAAGGGCCAGTCGATGTTCGTCGTCGACGTGGACACTCCGGGGATCGAGGTCTCGGACCTCGGGCACAAGATGGGCATCCAGCTCTCCCCCACCGGTGACCTGACCTTCAAGGACGTTCGCGTGCCCGCCGATGCGCTGCTCGGCGAGGAGGGACGCGGCTTCTACCAGGTCCTCGAGTTCTTCGACGAAAGCCGCATCGAGATCGCCGCCCAGGCGCTGGGGATCGCGCAGGGCGCGTTCGACCGCTGCCTCAAGTACGTCAAGAAGCGCGAGCAGTTCGGCAGGAAGATCGCTCAGTTCCAGGTGAACCAGCACAAGCTGGCGGACATGGCCACCAAGATCGAGCTGGCCCGGCTGATCACCTACAAGGCCGCTTGGGTCTACGATCAGGGCTCGCCGGACATCATGACCAGCAGCATGGCCAAGTACTACGCGGGCCGCGCGGCGGTCGAGGTCTGCGACGAGGCGGTCCAGCTCCTCGGCGGGTACGGCTACTACACCGACTTCGAGGTGGAGCGTTTCTACCGGGACGCCAAGATCACCGAGATCTACGAGGGCACGAAGGAGATCCAGAAGAACGCGATCGCCAAGACGGTGATCGGCAAGCTGCGGTAGTACGGTACCTGGTCAGAATCCGCCGCTATCGACGAACGGCTCGGCGTTGCCGAGCCGTTCGTCGATAGCGGCGGATTCCGACCAGGTATCGGACTACCCCATCAATCCTCGGCCGCCTCGGCCAGCACGCTCTTCCGCGTGGCGAAGTAGAAGACGATCATGCCGATCGTGCCGGCGAGACCGAACGCGCCGAGGTAGTACCAGACCATCCAGGGGTCGTAGGTATCCCACAGCACCTTGGTCGCCTCCCTCTCCGAAACGTCGTTGAGCGCCGCGGTGAGGGTCGTCATCACGTCCTCGTTCGCCAGTTCCTCCACGGCAGTGGCATCCATGCCCAGATGCCCGACCAGGTAGTCCCGGGCGAGGGCCACCTTGCTCGACATCTGGTCGTAGAGCCTGCCCCCGATCCCGTTGCCGGCGGCCCACCCGATGGCGAAGGGGATGTTCGAGTAGCCCATGTACAACGCCTTCTTGTCCTTGGGTGCGATCAATCCGACGTAGGCACTGAAGGTCGGGCTGCAGGTCATCTCACCGATGGAGAAGATGAGGATCATCAGGACGCAGACCCAGCCGATCATCGTCGAACCGGTGAGCACAAAGCCGATCAGGGAGATGAGCATGCCGACCACCATGGCGCCGACCTTGCTCACGCGGCCGACGAGCGCGGAGATCGGAATCACCAGCAAGATGATCGACCACGGGTTGATGTTGATGATCATCTCCGGTTTCACCTGGCCGTTCTCGAGCAGCCAGCTGCCACTGAAGAAACCGTAGGCGCCAGCCACGTCGGAGGTGTCCACCCACTCGTCGACGAAATTCGGCAAGAGATCCCACAGCTGCATGAACATCAGCCAGAAGCAGGAGAAGATCAAGAGGAATATCACCAGCCGGAGGTCCTTGAAGACGGTTGCGATCGACGAGAGGAACACGCCCACCGGCCCCTTCTCCTCCTCGCCTTCCTTCGCCGGTTCCTTCTCCGGTTCCTTGTAGAGGGTGAAGGCGGGGATGAAGTTCAGCGCAGTCACGATCGCGGCGCCGTAGAAGACGAGATCCCAGTCGATCTCGCCACGCAGTGGAGCCGCGATCATCGGGGCGAGCGCGCCGCCGATGTTCACCACCCAGTAGAATATCCCCCAACCCATCGAGGAGGTCGCCTCGGTGGTGGTCTTGGCGATCGTGCCGTGCACGGCGGGCTTGAAGATCGCCGTCCCCATCGCTACCAGGCAGGCGGAGCCCAGGAAAACCCAGTACCCGGCGCCCTCCCATCCGCCTTCGACGAGGTTCTGGGTGATCGGAACCGAGCGGGCCATACAGATGTAGCCAGCGATGTTCAGCACGAAAGCGACGGCGAGACTCTTGCGATAGCCGTAGCGCTCGGTGAAGCCGCCCGAAACCATCGGCACCAGGCACTGGATCAGCGCCCAGTACATGTAGATGTCTCCCTTCTCCTGGAAGCTGAGACCGAGTCCGTTCTCTTCCGCGGTGGCGACCAGGAAGAGCGGAGCGATGGCTCGTACGCCGAAGAAGGCGAGCCGCTCGAAGACCTCCATGAAGTTGGCGTACCAGAAGTTCGCGGACAACCCGCGAATCTGCTCTAGGAAGGACGGCTTCTCGACGGGCGAAGACTCAGCCATGGACGGCTCCTGGAGTTGGGGAGGACTGGAGGTACGGAGACAGGGCAACTGCCTCCCGATTCCCGTCGCGGCGGCGGGAATCGGGAGGAGGTTGCCCTGACTCCGTACCCACTTGGGGATCCGATGGGGTGGCGCAACTCTATGCGCCGGCGGCCGATCGGCGCAAGCGTGCGCGAGTCCAGTCGCCCGTCGATCGCGCCGCTCCCTACGCAACTGTGCTCATGCTGCCGACGAATCCGATCGAGCGCCGCGAGGGGCGACCTCCTCCAGCCCGAATCAGCCGGAGGCATCCGCCCCACGCCGCACCGAGCTCGGACACCGGCCCGTGTAGCGCTTGAACACCGTCGCGAAGTACTGACTGCTGGAGAAGCCGAGCTGCATCGCCACAGCGGTGACCTTGGCGCCGGGATCGGCGAGTCGTTGGCGGGCCTTCTCGATGCGGCGCTGCAGCAGATGATCGCGGGGGCTGGTGCCGACCTCCTGCTTGAAGCGAACCTTGAATCGCGACAGCGACAGCCCCGCGAGGTGGGCGTAGTCGACCAGGGGGAGGTTCCGGTCGAGGGTGCGGTCCATCGCGTCGAGAACGGCCTGGATGGGAGGGCTGGGGCCCACGGATGGAGCCTGGGCCGCACAGTCGACCAGGTCGAGCAGGAAGCGAACCAGGCGGTTGCGGATCTCGGTACGGCTCAGGGCGGCCGGCTCGGAGGCAGCGGCCTTGAACACGGCCTCCAGGCTCTCGCGCAGCGACACCCGACCGCGAAAGTGCGGCCAGGGCAGCTCGGAGAGGCAGCGCAGGAGCTTGCGGGCATCCTCCGCGGGGAGGCCGAGGAAGCGGCCGCGGCCGGCGGGGGGCCGCAGGATCAGCCAGTACAGGACACCTCGGTCCTCGGGCTCTCCTCCCGTGCCGTGCTCCGTGCCGGGGGGGACCACCAGGACGTCGCCGCCCTTGAGCTCGTAGCGGCGTCCGTCCATCTCGTAGCTCTGGTGGCCGCGGTCCAGGTAGCAGACCTCGATCAGATCGCCGTGGTGATGGGCCTCCAGAGGGGCGTGAGGCGTCGTGTAGCCGTACCGGCCCAGGAGGACCGCGCCCTCGACCCGCCACTCGCGAAGATCCACCAGCAGGCGCTCACTGCTGGGATCGATGAGGACGGGAGATCGAGCCTGCGCGGGCCTGCTCATGTTCGAGATCGTACTGCCGTACCCATTCAGACGCAACGTACGCGCACAATCGTCAAGCTGGGGTAGGATCGATCGGCGATGTCACCGCCCCCGGCTGGATCCTGACCCCCGAGTCGACGACCCGAACCAACCGCGCGATGAACGATTCCAGGCAAGGCGTCCTGATCCACGGCGCCGGCTGGGTTGCGACCCAGCACGTCGAGGCCTTCCAGAACGACCAGCGGGCGGAGATCGTCGCCGTCTCCAGCCGCAGCTCGGCCAGCGCTCGTCGCCTCGCCGATAAGTACGGACTCGACGTGGCCTGCTACGACAGCCTCGAAAAGGGGCTGCGGCACGACGGCGTCGACGTGGTGTCGATCTGCACGCCACAGCACGTTCACGTCGAGAACGCGCTGGAGATCGCGGCCGCGAAGAAACACCTCGTGATCGAAAAACCCGTGGCCATGAACCTCGCCGGGATGCGACGGGTCCAGACCGCGGTCGACTCCGCAGGGGTCAAGAGCATCGTCAGCTTCGTGTTGCGCTGGAACCCGCTCTTCCAGGCCATCAAGCGGATGAGCTCGCAAGGGGCGCTCGGCGAGATCTACTGCGTCGAGACCGACTACCAGAGCTACCAGGGCGACTGGTGGCCGGGATGGGAGCAGGGTCGCACCCTGGCCGAGGGTGGATCGGCGATGCTGGTCGCAGGCTGCCATGCGGTGGACGCGCTGCGCTGGTTCGCCGGAGGCGGGGAGTTCGAGGCTGCCAATCCGGTCGAGGTGTTCGCCTGGACCGGTGGCAAGCGCAAGGGCCGGACCGAGATGTACCACCCACCGACCCACGGCTTCGGCACGGGGACTTCCCTCGAGTACGACGGCCTCGAGATGATCCTCGTCCGCTTCGACAACGGCGTCCTGGGCAAGGTCGGCTGCAACTTCGAGTGCGTGCAGCCGTACGCCTTCCCGATCGAGGTGTTCGGCGACCGGGGCACGGTCAAGGGCAACCGGATCTACTCCCACTGGTTTCCCGGGCAGCAGGACTGGGTCGAGCTCCCGGTCATCACCCCCGACTCGAGCGACGTCGACCATCACCCGTTCCAGAGCCAGATGGCGCACTTCCTCGACTGCATCGAGCAGGACGTCGAATCGCACTGCAACCTCACCCAGGCCGCGATCAGCCACGAGATCGTGTTCGCCGCCGAGCAATGCCGCCGGACCGGCCAACCGGTGCAGTGGCCGCTGGAGGGCTGATCCCCGACGCAGGTCGACCCGTCGCCTGCCCCACACCCGACATCCCCATGATCCTCCCCGAGCTCACCGCCAGCGTCGCGCTCTTCGCCCTCCTGATCGGCCCGGCCGACACCGACGCGCCGACGTCCGGGTCTTCGACTCGAACGAGGATGAGGGCGACCATCGAAGACGTCACTGGACAGGTCGTGCTGCGTGAGGGAGAGACGCCGATCCTGCGCTACAACGCCCGCCGCGTCGGGGTGCCGGAAGGCATGTTCGACGTCGAGGATCCCCAGACCCTGGCCTACCGCCGGCGCTACGCCCAGCCGCGAAGCGACTACATCCATCCGCTCTACGGTCTCGACGGAGAATCCCTGACCCACGACTGGAGCCCCGATCATCCGCACCATCGCGGCATCTACTGGGCCTGGCCGGAGGCCGAGCTCGTGGACTCGTCCGGAAAGAAGGTGACGGGCGATCTGCACGCCTTGGTCGGCATCTTCGCGCGCCCCGTGGGCCAGCCGGTTCTCGAGAACGACGAGACCAGGGCGAGCGTGACGATGCAGAACCTCTGGCTGTGGCAGGACGAGGAGCCCGTCGTCTTCGAGCGAGCGCGGATCACCGCCCATGCTCTGGGCGACGCCGGCGTGCGCGCGATCGATCTGGAGCTCTGGTTCGAGGCCCTGCGCGAGGGCGTGACCCTGGCCCGGCGCGGCACGAACCTGTACGGCGGCCTCAACACGCGGCTCGCCGGGATCGCCGACCAGGAGCTGGAGTACCACGCGGACCCCGAGGGCGCCGAACCTCGTCGCGCGTGGAGCTGTGCGCGCGGTACGTGGTCCGCGGGCCGACACCGGACGACCCTCGCCATCCTCGACGATCCGAGGAACCCCGACTACCCCGGCGACTGGATCGAGTACCCGGAGCTGCCTTGGTTCCAGCCCGCCTTTCCCCGGGCCGGTTCGCGCTTCGCGCTCCGGCGCGGCGAGCCGCTCTCGCTTCGCTACCGTTTTCTCGTGATACCCGGAAGCGCCTCGTCCGAGATGCTTCACGCCGCCTGGGACGCCTACGTCGAGACCAACTCCCCCGCCGATCGCTGACCCTCACGCCGAGGAGCTCCTCCCATGACTCACCACCTCACCCGCCGCGATGCCCTCGTTCGCGGAGCCGCAGTCGCCGCGGCCCCGCTGTTCGCCTCCTTTCCCGGCCTGGCGCAGAAGGCCGGCGCTCCACGCGAGAAGATCGGGCTGGGGCTCATCGGCGCCGGTGGGATGGGTTCGGCCAACCTGCGGACGTGCCTGCAGGATCCGGACACGAGACTGGTCGCGGTGTGCGACGTGCAGCCGCCTCGCATGGATGCCTGGACGAGCAAGTACCCCGACGCCAAGGCCTATGGCGACTGGCGCGACCTGGTGGCCGATCCCGGCGTCGACGCGGTGATCATCGGCACCACTCCCCACTGGCACTGCCTGATGGCGGTCGAGGCGGCCAAGGCGAAGAAGCACGTCTTCCTGCAGAAGCCGGCGACACTCTATCCCGCAGAGTCGATCGCGGTGCGCAACGCGATCGCGAAGCACGGCGTGATCAGCCAGGTCGGCACGCAGATCCACCAGGCCGCGAACTACCGGCGGGCGGTCGACTGGGTGCGTTCCGGGCAGCTCGGACCGATCAACCGGGTCGAGTGCTTCTGGGGCTGGAACTCCGGTCCGGGCGGAGTCGTTGGCAAGGGAAGAGCCGGCCAGCCCGTGCCCGACGGAGTGGACTGGGAGATGTTCTGCGGACCGGCCGGCCCGATGGACTACCACCCCGCGATGATCTCGGACGCCGCGGCGCACTGCGGTTTCTGGCGCATCTCCGGAGGCTGGTCACCGGGCATGGCTCCGCACATCATCGATCTGGCCGTGTGGGCGCTCGAGCTGGGCTTCCCGAGGAGGATCAGCGCCTTCGGTGGTCGCCACGTGCTCGACAACGAGGGCGACGCTCCCGACTCGCAGGACATGATGTTCGACTACGGCCAGTTGACGCTGCGCTGGCACTTCAACCGGATCAACCACCACGGCTACGAGTTCGGCTCGCACGCCCGCGCCCTGGGCACGTACTTCCACGGCCTGAACGGCACCCTCCGTGCCGACTACGGCAGTCGGGAGGTCATTCCCCAGAACGACTCCCTCGATCCCCAGGAGGAGCCGCCGCAGGTGATTCCCGACGGCATGACCCACGAGCACGAGTGGCTCCAGTGCATCCGGGAGGGGACCCAGCCCAGCTGCAACATGGAGTACCACGTCAAGGTCGACCTTCCGATCGTCCTGGGCAATCTCAGCTACGTCCTCGGGCGCACCATCCACTTCGATCCCGAAACCCTCGAGATCGTCGACGACCCCGTGGCGGCCAAGCTGGCGATTCCCGAGTACCACGGCTCGTGGGAATTCCCCGCGGAGTACCTGAAGGCGTAGGCGACACCGAGCCGCAGCGCGTTTTCACCGGATCACGGCCCCGGATGGTGCAAGCCGGCGCCAGGTGCGCGCGGGCCGCGCTGCACTTACTGTGGCCGGTTTGTCAGACCGTCAATCGGCGTCGTGTTCTGAATGGTCGGGCGAGAGGATTCGAACCTCCGACCTCTGCAACCCCATACGGGCACCGATGCCATTCGAGTCGCCGCGCTAAGCCCGGTTTGAGTAAGAGCTTGCGCCAGAGTAGCGAGTGCGACCAGACGCATCAAGTGTTGCACCGAGTCGCGCCTGGTAGCGCTCAGTTGCAGGTGGTCGCACCCAAAGCGTGGAAACTTCCACGCCTTCTATCCGTCCGGCAAGCGCGTCGCTACGTAGGCCGCCCATGGCTGTCGAGAGGAGGCGGATTCAGTCCTGACTCGGTATGGCCGCATAGTTCTTTTCCAGCAGTTCGGCGAAGAACGCTTGCGTCAAATCCTGCGCTTCATGAACGTTCTGAGCACGACGTCGGGCGTACACATAGAGCGGGTACCAATACGCTTCGCACAACGACGCCAGCGCCCGCCGCGCCTCGGGAGACGACCCACTCCCCGCCGCAAGGGCGGCGCTCCATTGCGTCCTCCGAAACTCAGGCTCCATAGGGCTGCATGCTAACGAGAGCGGGTGGGCACGCCGGGCCAGCGAGCCCCATCGCAGCAGAGTGCTCCCTAACGCTTCGCCCCGTTCAACGCGCGCCGTTCGTGCAGCGGCCTCGTGTCCCACAACCGGATCGTCTTGTCGCCCGAGGCGGAGGCCAGCAATGTCCCGTCAGGACTGAACGCGATATCCTTCACGTACTGCTTGTGGCCACGGAGCACGAGCAGCTGCTCGAAGGTCCTTGCGTCCCAGATACGCACCGAAGCGTCGCGCCCACCGGTGGCGATACGCGTGCCGTCCGGACTGAAGGCGGCGCAGTAGACCTGGCCGATGTGCCCTTCGAGAAGGCCGGTCGGGCTGTCGGCGACCAGGCCTTCCACAGCATCGAAGACCTCCGTACCGGGGCGTTCCGGCCACCAGTCGACCAGGGGTCTGATGGTCTCGAACAGCTCGACCACTCCGCTCTCCCGACACACCGCCACCCACTCGCCGTCGTGGCTGACGGCGAGTGCCGGGCTGGTCAGTCGGACCGTGCTACGCCGGTCCAGGGTCTCGAGCCACCGATCTCTCAGGTCGGCCTGCGACGACACGGGTAGCGAGCCACCGGTGGGAAGGTCCCAGTGCGTCATCACGGAAGACGAAGCCGCGACCAGCCGACGATCATCCTCCGAGAAGGCGAGCAGCGGTGCAATCGAATCCCAACCCCCGGGCCCCGGTGCCGCATGGCGCGAACGTAGCCGCGCCCCCTCGACGTCCCAGAGGAGTACCTCAGCCTCCTTGTATCCCACCGACGCCAGGAGCGACCCGTCCGTGGAAAACGCCAGGTAGTACACGTAGGAGTCATGACCTGTGAGTACGTGCGAGTCCTCGAGGGGGAAGCGCTGAACGCGCGGTCCTACGACCAGCACGTGCTCGTCATCGGGGGCGACCGAAACGAGCTGGTCGCTTCCCTGATTGGCCTCCAGGGCACGATCCGAATCTCGCGTTTCGGGAACCACGTCCAGGGTCACAACGGACGACTTGCCGATCATCTTGGCGTTGCGGATCCGCAACGTGCCATCCATGGAGGTCGTGACCAACCGCGAGCCACTCCTGTTCCAGGCCATGCCCTCCACGGCGTCGCGATGCTCCTCTAGACGCGCATGGATCTCCAGGGTCCGGCCGTCGAGCAGATAGACGTCGCTGAAGGCGAACATCACGGCCAGCGTCCGATCGTCCGGTGAGAAGGCGAGGCCTGCGCCGGTGTCATCGATCGCCTGACGGGCGACCACGTCCCCGCTGGCCGAATCCAGGAGCCAGACGTTTCTCCTGTCGGGTTCCTGCGAGCGTGCGTACCCCACGAGCGCGATACGATCGCCGGAGTGGTTGAACACGGCGTCCGAGAGGTTGCCGAGGGGATTGCCCGCGCGGGTCACCAGGCCTCCGTTGCCAAGGGCCCGGGAGCGCGCGCCGTCCCAGAGGAAGACCTCTGCGGGGTCCTCGCGCGACCCCAAGGCCCACAAGAGCTGTTGTCCGGGCTCATCCCAGGCCAGGACATAGGCTAGGCGCTTGTCCGGACTCGAGCCGAGAAGCTGCTCCTCGCCTCCGGTGATGCTGCTGACGACGATGCCGCGGTGGTCGGGTGCCAACGCGACTTTCTGCGTCGGCCCGTGAAGAACAACGGCGTGTTCGCTCACCCTCGGCACGTCGAGCGTCCGTGTGTCGAGTAGCCGCCCGTCGGACAGGTCCCAGGTTCCGAGCTCCTTGTTCAGCATCACTGCGAACATGCGGCGCCCGGTCGAATCGAATACAGGGGGCGTAATGATCGGCGAGGGTAAGCTCCACTCGTCGAGCTGCCCTTCGAGCCGCGCGCGCAGGTGGTCGTACTCCCAGCCCCGCAGCTCGAGCGGCAGCTTGTCGAGGTGGAGGGATGCGACGACGTGGTCGCCCTGCTCGAGCGCGCTCGCGGCGGCGGCGAGTCCGGAGACGTAGCTGGACCGTTCCAGCTCGGCCGCACGCGCGGTGGCCTCCAGTGCGAAGCCTGCGGCGACGATCGCCCCCGTCACCGCGACAAGGAGCGTCGCCGCGACGCCACCTACCAGGGCCTTGTTGCGCCGCGTGAACTTCTTCAACTGGTAGATCGTCGACGGAGAACGCGCCTCGATCGGCTGATCCGCGAGGTGGCGCCGGATGTCGGCCGCCATGTCGGCCGCGGACGGGTAGCGCCGCTCCTTCTCCTTCTCGAGCGCCTTGGCGACGATCGTCTCGACGTCGCCGCGCAACGCGCGTTCCAGCGTTCCGAGGGCCGAAGGCTCGTCCTCCCGGACGACGCGCACTGCTTCGTGCAGGAGCTTATCCTGTGTGCGCAGTGGCAGGTGCCCCGCGAGCAGCTCGTACGCCAGGACACCCACGGCGTACACGTCGCTGCGGCCGTCGATCGTCTCCGGCTCACCCGAGGCCTGCTCTGGGCTCATGTACGAGATCGTCCCGACGAGCTGGCCTTCGCTCGTCTGCAGCGTGGCGGCCGTCAGGTCCGAGTCCGTCGCGCGCGCGATCCCGAAATCCAGGATTCGGAGGCGCCCCTGCGAGGTGTCGCGGGTGTCGACCCGACCGTCTCGCCCAGAGCTCTCCTGGGTCGTCACCAGGATGTTCGCCGGCTTGAGGTCGCGATGGACCACGCCCTTGGCATGCGCGTACTCGAGCACGTCACACAGCTGCGCGATCAGCCCGAGGCGAGCGCGGACGCCGAGCGCGTTCGCCCCGGCGTAGTCGGTGAGCGGCAGGCCATCGACGAGCTCCATCGCGAAGAAGGGCTGCGAGCCGCTGCCGAGGTCGTACGTCGACGCCTCGATGATCTGGGCGATGCCCGGATGCCGGAGGAGGCCGAGCAGCTGGGCCTCGCGGCGAAAGCGACGCAAGGACTCGGGCGTCGCGTGCATCGGGTGCAGGAGCTTGATTGCGACCCTGCGACGCGGCGACTCCTGCTCGGCTTCGTAGACGACCCCCATGCCGCCCTGGCCAATCTGGCCCAGGATGGTGTAGGCGCCGATCTTCTCGGGCAGCCAGCTCGCGGGCGCCTCTTCCTGCACGCCCGCGAGCTCGCGGTGCAGGCTCGGTTGTGCGTTGCGACGTGACCGTCAAGGCCGACGCCGACGACGCGAACCTGGCCAGCGTCCAGTTCGTGATCGACGGGGTTGCCCAGCCGGTCATCACGGCGGCTCCCTTCGAGACGACCTTCGACTCGCGCGAGCGGCTGGACGGTGAGATGCCGATCACGCTCATCGCGACCGACCTGGCCGGCAACATCTCGACCTGCACGATCCACGTGACGGTCGACAACCTGAAGGTGCGGATGTACCCGCGCCGGCTGAAGCTGCGCTCGCGCTGGTGCTCCAGCTCGGTGAGGGCGATGATCTCGGGTCAGAGCGCCAACCTGCTCGCCGGACTCGACCCGGCGGACATCACGCTCTGCGTCCCCGGTGGCTCGCCGATCCCCGCCACGCTGATCTACGGCTTCCACGAGGGCTGGCGCTGTAACGACGAGCACCAGGGCTGGCACCGTGGCCACCGTCGCTGGCACCGCCACGGGCACCACGGCTCCGAGTCGCGTGTGCGCGTCAAGTTCGACCGCAAGCTCCTCATCGGCGTGCTGCGTGCGGCGTGCATCACCAACGGCAAGGTGGAGCTCACCATCAAGGCCACGGTCGACGGTGAGACGTTCGTGATCGGGACCCACAAGATTCGGGTGAGGAACTGAGCCATGAGGTTGCGGACGATCTGTTTGGCGATTCCGGTGGCGTACCTGGTCGGTGTTTCCGGCTGGCGCTTCCTGGAGAGCCTGGAGTTTGATCTTCCCCCGATTTGGTGGACACCCAGATTGGAGCTATGATGCTCCAGAAGG
>CAZCAC010000107.1:0-29306 GCA_964496575.1 uncultured Planctomycetaceae bacterium
GCATTCGGCCAATGCCGCCACTCCACGCACCTATGTCAGGAGCCCTGCATTGGACGCGTTGAACTCGGCGCCGCAAGGCGATCCCGTCGGGTTCCGGTACCAGCACTGGTAGTACCTGGTGTCGCCGGGGGCGATGTTGCCCGCCTTGGCGCTGATGCCGATGGTGGTGAAGGAGGCTCCGGAGGAGTCGGCGACGCGCAGCTGCAGGCGCTTCAGGCTGCCCCCCGCGCAGCTCAGCCCGTCGCCCCACACGACTCCCGGTGAGCGGTCGTTGTTCGCCTGGAAGTAGAGGCCCGCGTTGCCGGTCTCGAGGCCGGTGCAGGAGAGCACGAGCGTGTCCCCGGCGAGGCTGGCCGCGCCGTCGCCGATCAAGAGCGCTCCGGAGGCGTGCACCCCGTTGGCGCAGCCGGAACCGGGGACGCTCCCGTCGTTGTCGTTGCTGCATGGACAGGGCGTACCGCTGCCCGCGTCACCGAAGCAGTAGCCCGTGCCGGGCCAGTTCAACCGGAGGACGTAGGCGCAGCCCGCCCCGTCCGCCATGTCGTCGTCGCCGATGGCGCCCACCAGCGCCAGCTCGTCGGAGATCGCCAGCCCCCAGCCGAAGAAGTCGCCGGTGGCCACACCCTGAGCGATCCACTTGTCGAGCAGCTGCCCCGAGGCCGCGTCGAAGAGGTAGCTGGAACCCGAGATTGGGCCGCGGTCGTCGTCGCGCGGGGCTCCGATCAGCGCCCGGCCGCCGGCGAGCGAGACGCGGACGCCGAAGTGATCGTCCTCCTGGGCGTCCGGTGCAGTCAGCTTGTGGAGCTCTTGCCCCGTCGCGATGTCGAACACGTACGCGGAGCCGACGTCGTCGTAGCTCTCGTCGTCGTACTGGGCTCCCACCAGGGCCAGGCTCTCCCCGAGCGAGACGCTACAGCCGAACTCGTCGAAAGGGAGCCCGTCCGACGCGGTCAACTTGTGGAGCTGTTGCCCGGTGGTCACGTCGAAGAGGTAGGCGGCGCCGCGTCCACCGGCGACCCCGACCGCGCCGACAAGCGCCAGGTCGCCACGGAGAGAGACGCTATTGCCGAGGTGGTCCCAGATGACGGCGTCCGAGGCGGTCAGCTTGATCAGCTCCTGGCCGGTGTTCACGTCGAAGACGAAGGCGGCGCCGGCTTCCTGGGCGACCTCGTCGTCCCCTTGGGATCCCACCAACGCCCGATCGCCGGAGACCGAGACCGAGCGACCGAACCTATCCTGGTACGCGCCGACCTGTGGGAGGAGCTTGAAGAGCTGCTGCCCCGTGAGCACGGAGAAGATGTAGGCGGACCCCGATTGCGTGGCGAGGCCGTCGTCGTAAGGCGCCCCGACGAGTACCCGGTCGCCGGAGAGGGAGACGCTCCAGCCGAAGTAGTCGTACGACTCCGGATCCTGCGGTGTCAGCTTGAAGAGCTGCTGTCCGGTGTAGGCGTCGAACAGGTACGCAGCTCCGGCCTGGTTGCCGTCCCTGTACGCCGCGACCAGCGCCAGGCCGCCGTCGACCGAGGCGCTGAATCCGAGCGAGTCATCAGCCGCGCCGTCCTGGGCCAGGAGCTTGAGCTCGTGGAGAGCCTGCGCGCCGCCGGACGTCGCCGGCAGGGCGGTGGCCAGGAGGAGCAGCGAGGCCCGGGAGAGGATCCGCCGAATGGTGCTCATGGGTTCCCTCATCACATCGGTCTCGGGCGAGTCGAGAGCGGACGGCCGGCGGAGCCACCGGCCTCCACCGAGCCTACCACGACTCGCCGGAAGGGGTTCGAGAACTCCCCGGGGTGAGATGGTAGGAAGTTGCATTTTGCCGAGACGCCCTCTCCTGGGTCGAAGGGGGCAGAATCAGTGCCAGAATCGCCGCAGAGCCTCCGAGAGAAGGGTTACCCCCCACAATTCCGCTATCGGTGGTCGAGATCAGAGGGGATACTGCTGGACTGTGCGCCGATCGCGGCGCCTCGAACCCCGTTCCGGCACCGGCCCCTCGCAGACCCCACCGATTCCGGTGGGCCCCTTCGCCACTCCCGGGCAAGACCCGAACCCTGATCGACGACATGAGTTTCAAGAGATTCATCGCCCCGCTGGCCCTGTGCCTCGCCCTGCCCCTCACCTCGTTCGCCTCCGAGACGGGCGAGGAGGCCGCCGCCCTCTTCGACAGCGGCCTCGTCGTGCTGGCCAAGGGGAACTTCGACGGCGCCCTCGAGGCATTCACCGGCGCGGCGAAGAGCGACCCCGCGAATGAGAACTACCGGCAGCACGTCATCCTGGTGCGCCGCGTCATGCAGTTGCGGGGGCAGCTGGAGAAGAAGAAGGATCCGAAGGAGTGGGCGCAGCTCGCCCAGTCGCTGCGCTCCTTCTACACCAACTTCGACGTCTATGGCGAAGCGCTGGCCCTCGACACCAAGCGCCACGCCAAGCTGTGCACGCCGGGCACCGCGGTCGACCTGGCCGAGAGCCAGCTGGAGCTGAGCAAGAACGCCGAGGCGGTGAAGGTGCTCTCCTCGCTGGGGAAGAAGACCCCGCCGCGCGGCAAGCTGATGCTCGGCATCGCCCTGGCGCGGACCGGTGACCTGGACGGCGCCAGGAAGATCGCCAAGACGAACGGCATCCCGGTGACTGACGATCCCAAGCAGATCTTCGACGCCGCCTGCCTCAACGCGCTCGTCGGCAACACCGCCATGGCCGCCAATCAGCTGACCCTGGTCTTCGAGAAGACGCCCCCCGGCAAGCTGGAGCGCGTCAAGAACTACGCGAAGCGCCGTCCGGACCTCGCCGGGTTGAAGGGCGCCCAGTACGAGAAGGTCTGGCTGGTCGCCTCCAAGGTCAAGGCCGCCGGCTGTGGCGGCTGCAGCAAGGAGGGGACCGGAGCCTGCAGCAGCGGCGCTGGCGCCGCAGGCGGTTGCAGCGACAAGGACAAGGAGGACGGCTGCAGCGACGAGAAAGAGGCTGGCGGCGACTGCTGCGACAAGGACAAGAAGTAGGCGGTCCCGCGCGTCCGCGCGCTCTCTGATTCCCCCACGCCCACTCGCCGGAGCGATCCGCCCACGCGGTCGACGGCGAGCGAGCGTGGGGGATCTCCATTTCCCCCCGATCCTCCCTCTCGCGGTTCGATGACGAAGAAGACGAAGAAGAAGCAACGCAGCCCGCTGCGTACGACGCGACGGCTCGTCCAGCTCGGTTTTCTGGCCCTGACCGTGGTCGCCGTATTCACGCTCGGCGCCAACGCGGAGGTCTGGTGCCCCTTCGGCGGCGTCGAGGCGATCTACACCTACGTCACCGACGGCACCATGCCGTGCTCGCTGGGGGTGAGCAACTTCTTCATCATGGGGGCGCTGCTGGTCATGGCCTTGCTCCTGCGCCGCGTCTTCTGCGGCTACGTCTGTCCGATCGGCGCGATCTCCGAGCTCCTGCAGGCGGGAGCACGGCGGGTGGGGGTCAAGCCGGTTCAGGTCCCTCGCAGGCTCGACGCCTTCCTGTCGCTGCTGAAGTACCCGGTCCTGGTCGTGATCCTGTACATCACCTGGCAGGCCGCCGAGCTGCTCTTTCGCGCGTTCGACCCCTGCTACGCGCTGATCAGCCGCCACGGCAAGGACATCACCTTCTGGGCCTACGTGGTCGCCGGGGGGATCGTGCTCGGCTCGATCTTCGTCCTGGTGCCCTTCTGCCGCTGGCTCTGCCCGCTCGCCGCGGTGCTGAACCCCTTCTCGCGCTTCGGCTGGACGCGCATCAAGCGGCACGAAGAGGTCTGCACCAGCTGCGGCCTCTGCACCAAGGCGTGCCTGATGGCGATCCCCGTCGACGACGTGAAGGAAGTGACCCACGCCCGCTGCTACAGCTGCTACGACTGCATCGAGTCGTGCCCGCCCAACGCCAAGGGGTCGCTCACCCTCGAGTCGCCGTTCCGTTCCGGCCGACCGTGGAAGCAGTGGAAGGTGATCTTCGTGGTGCTCGTCCTGCTCGGCGGTTCGGTCGGCGCGAGCTACGTCTGGCCGTTGCCCTCGTACGTCCAGGTGAAGGGCGAGGTCGCGCAACAGGTGGGCGAGGTCGAGCTCCGGGTCCAGGGCGTCACCTGCCGCGGTTCGTCGGGGCTTCTCTGGCACTACGTCCAGCGGCAAGACGAGCTCGGCCTCGGCGACTACGTCCGCCTCGAGGTCTGGCCGAGCCCCGGCCACGCGAGGGTGAAGGTCTACTTCGACCCCGACGAAGCCGACGAGGAGAAGGTCAAGATGGCGATCACCTCGGCGATGTACAACACCGAGACGGGGATGTGGGACGTGCCGCTGTTCGAGATCGAGGGGTACGACCCGTTCGGGTTCTACGACTGAGCACCGGGCCGGAAACACCCCGGACGCACCTGGCGCCGCTCGGCGAGCGCCCCCAGGGTTCCGACCCTGCCGGCCGTGGGTGCTCCGCGGCCGTGGCGGTGACCGAGCTCTCCGAGCCACCGAGCCCCGGTCCCGCCCACGGGCGAGAGATTCGGCGGCCAATCGCCCGGCGGCGCGGCCCGAACCGAGGGGCAGGGCGGATCTCCCGGGTATACTCCCGCCCCGCATGGCCGTCCCCCGTCCTCTCCACGCGCCCGTCCCCGCCGCGGCGATCGTACGCCACCTCGGGCGCGCGGTCTGGCTGGCGGCGACGCTCGGGCTCGCCGCTCCCGCCATCGCCCAGGAAGCCCAGGAAGGCGAGCTCCTGATCCACGCTGCCGCCAGCCTGCGCGAGGTGTGCGAGACGTTCGAGGAGATCTACGCCGAGCTGGAGCCGGAGACCCGCCTGCACTTCAACTTCGCCGGCTCCAATGACCTCGCCCGGCAGATCGTCGCCGGTGCCGCCGCCGACCTCTTCCTCGCTGCCGACGAGCGGCAGATGGGTGCCGTCGAGGAGGCGGGGCTGGTCGAGCCGGGGACGCGCGAGGTGTTCTGTAGCAACGCGCTGGTGGTGATCGAGCCGGCCGATCCGGGATTGCGCGGCGAGCTGGAGCTGCTCGAGCCGGCGGACCTGGCTCGGCTCGAGTCCCTCTCGCTGGCCGACCCCGACGGCTGCCCCGCCGGCGTCTACGCGCGGCACTGGCTGGAGACGAGAGAGCTGTGGGGGCCGCTGGAGAGCCGCGTCGTCGCCGGCATCAACGTGCGCGCTGCCCTGGCCATGGTCGAGTCGGGGGTCTGCCGCGCGGGGATCGTCTACGGAACCGACGCCCGCATCTCTCCGCGAGTCCGCATCGCCTTTCCCGTCGCCGCCGAGGAGAACCCGCCGATCCACTACGTCGCCGCCGTCGTCGCCGGCTGCGCGGACCGGGATGCGGCGCGCCGCTTCCTGCGCACGCTGCGCGGTGCGACGGGACGAGTGGTGCTGGAGCGCCACGGCTTCCTCCCCGAGATTCCCGCCGGAGAAACCGAGCTCGACATCACCGGTGCGCCCCCCGGAGCGTGGAACGCCCTCTGGATCAGCCTGAAGATCGCGGGTGTGGCGACCTTGATCGTCCTCCTGCCCGGCGCGGCGCTCGGCTGGCTCCTGGCGCGGTGGCGGTGGCGAGGCCGGAGCCTGGTCGAGACGCTGGTCGCCCTGCCGCTGGTGCTGCCGCCGACCGCCGTCGGCTTCGTGCTCCTGCAGGCGCTGGCCCGCAACGGTCCGCTCGGCGAGACGACTCTCGGCTTCGATCTCGACCTCTTGCTCACCTGGAAAGGCGCGGTGATCGCCGCGGCGGCGATGTCCCTGCCGCTGGTCGCCCGCACCGCCCGCGTCGCCTTCGAGGCGGTCGACCCGCGGCTCGAGGCGATGGCCGCGTCGCTCGGTCTCAGCCGGCGCGCGGTCCTCCTGCGCGTCACCCTGCCGCTCGCGCGCACCGGACTCCTCGCCGCCGCGGTGATGGGCTTCAGTCGCGCGCTCGGCGAGTTCGGCGCGACGGTGATCATCGCCGGCAACATCCCCGGTCGGACGCAGACCCTGGCCCTGGCGATCTTCCAGGACATCCAGCTCGGGCGCGACGAGCGCGCCGTGGGACTGCTCCTGATCTCGGTGGTGCTGGCCTTCGCCTCGATCTGGTTCGTCGAGATCCTCCTGCGTCGCGACACCCTCGCGAGGAGGACCCGATGAGCGCGCTCCTCGACTTCCACGTGCGGATGCCGCTCGACACGTTCGAGCTGAACGTGGAGGTGCAGACCAATACGAGGCGGCTGGGGCTCTTCGGTCCCTCCGGCGCGGGGAAGACCAGCGTGCTGGAGTGTCTCGCGGGGTGGCGCCGTCCCCGACAGGGTCACGCGCGAGTTCGCCAGCGGGAACTGTTCGACCTCGCCGGCGGACGCTGGCTGCACAAGCGGCGCCGGGGTGTCGGCTACCTGCCTCAGGACGTCCTGCTCTTCCCGCACTGGACGGTGATGGAGAACGTCACCGCCGGCGTGCGGAGGAATGCGGCTCGGCGTGAGGATGGCCTGGTCGAGCGTGCCTGCGCGGTGCTCGACATCGACCCGCTCCTCGATCGTTCGGTGACGTCGCTCTCCGGCGGCGAGCGGCAGCGGGTGGCCCTGGCGCGTGCGCTGTGCTCGGCGCCCGATCTTCTCTTGCTCGACGAACCGCTCGGCGCGCTCGATCTGCCGCTGCGCCGTCGCATCCTGCCCTACCTGATCCGCGTCCGCGACGCGTTCGAGGTGCCGATGATCGTCGTCTCGCACGATCCGACCGAGATCAAGGCACTGTGCGGGGAGGTCGGCGTGATCGAACGCGGTTCCATCGCCGAGCTGGGACGTCCCTCGTCGGTGCTGTCCGGGGAGGGGGGCGGCGTCGATCCGCTGGCCCGACTCGAGAACGTGCTCGGCGGGGTGGTCACCTCCTGTGAAGGCGGCGTCGCGCGCGTGGAGCTGGCCGGCCGCGTCGAGATCCGGCTGCCCAGCGCCGGGCTGAACGAGCAGGAGCGCGTGCTCTTCGGCGTGCGTGCCAAGGACATCCTGATCTCGACCACCCGGCCCTCGGGGCTCTCCGCTCGCAACGTGCTGGCCGCCCGCGTCGAGGGGATGGCCGAACGTGGCGACGACGTGCAGCTCTCGATGCGTCTGCTGGGGAATGGCGGTGCCAGCGAGGTGATGCAGGTCGAGCTGACCATCAACGCGGCGCGGGAGCTCGACCTCGCGCGCGGGAAGAACGTGTTCCTGGTGATCAAGGCGCACGCTTTCGCGGTACTCTCGGCCCTGGAGGAGACGACGGGATGAACCTCCGGAGGAGGAGACCTTGACCCAAGAGAGCCCGGTCGAGATCGAGGCGACCCTGGCCTTCGTCGGCGAGAACCGGATCACCGCGCTGCAGGCGATCGCCTCGCGCCAGGAGTTCCTGGAGTACTGGCGGACCTCCTTTCGACGCCTCTTCCTGCACGATCGATACTACGACCTGCCCGACGGAGAACTCACGAGAGTCGGAGCGGCGCTGCGGTGGCGGCGTTTGGAGACCGTGGGGCGGACCACCAACCTGATGGCGCTGAAGGGCCCAGCCGAACGCGATCCGCAAGGAGTTAGCCTGACCCGGTTGGAGCTGGAGAAGGAGTGGTCCCCATCGGTCCTGCGGGAGATCCTCGCGGAAGTCCCCGGGCTCGGCGTCGAATCCCCGCCGGAGTCCCTGGACGACGCCTCGGACCCCGAGCAGGCCCTGGCCGCCGCGGGACTGGAGCTGGTCCAGGATCGCCGGACCCGGCGGCTGGTGGCCGAGCTGCGCGACGGAGCGAGCGCCGTCGCCGAGCTGGCCCTCGATCACGTCTGCTTCGATGCCCGCGGTCGTCGCGTCGATCACCGCGAGGTCGAGATCGAGTTACTCGCGCCCGAACGGCGCGAGTGCCTGGAGCGGATCGCGACCGAGCTCCTGCGCGAGTTCCCCCGGACCTTGCGTATCTGGGTCTGGAGCAAGGCGGCGCTGGGCCGGGCACTCGAGCGGCTCGCCGACGAGGGAACGCTCGATCCACTCCTGTCGGGGAACGAGCTCACCACCGCGGGCTACGACGCGATCGAGGACCTGCTGGTGGGCCAGCAGTGAATGAACCGAGGCGAGCTGGGTGATCATAGTACCGGGGCCAGGTAGTGACCGGTGTAGGAAGTCTTCGAACGGGCGACTCTCTCCGGCGTGCCCTCGACGACTATGCGCCCACCAGCTTCCCCTCCCTCGGGGCCGAGATCGAGGATCCAGTCGGCGCACTTGATCACGTCGAGGTTGTGCTCTATCACCACCACCGTGTTGCCGGCATCGACCAGCCTCTGCAGCACCTCGAGCAGCTTCACGATGTCGTCGAAGTGGAGACCGGTGGTGGGTTCGTCGAGAACGTAGAGGGTGCGGCCGGTCTGGGCCTTGCCGAGCTCGCGGCTGAGTTTGACACGCTGAGCTTCTCCTCCACTGAGGGTGGTCGCAGCCTGGCCGAGCTTCAGGTAGCCGAGACCGACGTCGATCAGGGTCTGGAGGATTCGCGACAGCCGCGGGTGCGCCGAGAACAGCTCCAGTGCGTCGTCCAGCGTCATGTCGAGATGGACCCGAGCGATCGAGCGTGAGGTAGTCGAGCCCGACGTTTCGAAGAAACTCGAGTCGGCCCCGCACCTCGCGGAGCACGCCTTCCGCGATCTCACGCCGGGCACCGTCGAGCTCCATGGTCTCGAAGTGTTCGAGCCCCTCGGCCACGGTCATCTCCGTGATGGCGGCGATTCCGCGATCGGCCAGGCGTACCGCCAGACTCTCGGGTCGGAGGCGTTTGCCGCCGCACGTGTCACAGGGTAGCTGCGACATGTACGACTGGTAGTGCTCGCGCATCGTGTCGGAGGTCGTCTGCTTGTGGCGGCGCGTGAGGGCGGGAATGATCCCCTCGAAGTCGTGAGCCCAGGTTCCGTGCCGATCAGTGCCCTCCTCGCCCCAGGTCACCTTGATGCGCCTGCCGCCGAGCCCGTAGAGCACCTGCCGCCGCTTCCTCGCGCCGAGCCTCTTCCAGGGTTTGTCGAGATCGACCTGGCAGGCCTCCGCCATCGACTGGATGATCCGAAACGTCCAGCCAGACTCGCGCTCCATGGTGGCGGCCCAGGGCGCGATGGCTCCGGCGCGGATCGAGAGCTCCGGGTCCGGCACGATCAGGTCCGGATCGATCTCCATCCGCAGGCCGAGGCCGTTGCACTCCGGGCACATCCCGATGGGGCTGTTGAAGGAGAAGCTCTGAGGCGAGAGCTCCGGAAAGGCATGGCCGCAGCACGAGCTCGTCTCGCTGAAGCGCAGCGGCTCGTGCTCGGAGTCCACGGCCTCGACGACGACTTCACCGGAAGCCTCGTGGAGGGCGAGCTCGACGCTCTCGGAAAGACGCTGGTGGTCCTGCTCGTCGAGGATGAGGCGATCGACCACGAGGTCGATTCGGTGCTTGCGTTTCTTGTCGAGGGGCGGAGCCTGCTCGAGCCGGTGAAGCTCGCCGTTCACGCGGACGCGGACGTACCCGCGGCCGATGAGGCTCTGGAACAGCTCGCGGAACTCGCCCTTGCGATGCTGCACGAGCGGCGCGAGAACCATCAACCGAGAGCCCTCCGGGAGCGCGCGGATGGCATCGACGATCTCCTCCGAGCTGAGACTCTCGACGGGTCGGCCGCACTCGTGGCAGTGCTGGCGGCCGGCGCGCGCGTAGAGCACGCGTAGGTAGTCGTAGACCTCGGTGATGGTACCGACGGTCGATCGAGGGTTGCTCGACGCGCTCTTCTGCTCGATGGCGATCGTCGGAGAGAGCCCGCGGAGCCGCTCGACCGCGGGTCGCTCCATGCGCCCGAGGAATTGCCGTGCGTAGGTGCTGAGGCTCTCGATGTAACGGCGTTGGCCCTCGGCGTAGAGGGTGTCGAACGCCAGCGAGGACTTGCCAGAACCGGAGACGCCGGTGAAGGCGACGAGCTTGCGCTTCGGCAGGACCAGCTCGTCGATGTCGAGATTGTGTTCGTGGGCGCCGGTGACGACGATCTGGTCGGTTTCCTTCGGTCTGTTAGGCACTTCTCAGAGGCTCTGTTCCGGAACTCGTCGCTACACCAGTAACGGGGGATTGGAGCACAATTGAACCGGCCGGGCACGCCCTACGGCAGTATCCAGTCGGTCATCCGCTGCGTCAGGGCATTGCGATCGGAGGCCACCAGGTAGCTGAACGGGAAGGCCAGGTAGACCACCTTGTAAGTGCCGTCGACGGTGAAGACTGCGGTGCCGCTGGACTGGACCTGCCCCGAGCCTGAGCCGGGAACGTACAGGAAGGCGGACGCCGCCGGCGCCGTCACGTCGACCTCGCTGGCGTAGCCTCCGTAGGACAACGAGAGGTCGAGGCCGTTCCCGATCGGGTTCTGGGCGACCCCGTCGAGCTCCTCGAGGTGGACCGAGTGCTGGACGTACTGGGCGTGAAAGTAGTCCTGGAAGAGCTCCGTGCCCTGGATGTTGCCCGCCTTGTAGGCCCCGGAGAAGACGAAGCTCCCGCCCTGGTCGAGGTAGTCCTTGATCGCCTCCCGGCGGGTCTGGTTGAACTGGCCCGGGTAGCTCGGGTGGTAGTAGCCCACCGCCCAGATCACCATGCCGTCGACGTAGGGAGCGAGCACCGCGGAGGTCACCTCGCCGTCGACGAAGGGATCCCAGATGTCGTACCCCATGCCCAGTGCGAGGAGCGAGTCCGTGTAGTGGTCGACGTACCCCAGGTTGCCGCTCTCGAAGTACCCGTTGACGACGAGGATCCGGATCGGCGCGCCGCCGACGGCCTCGTTGGAATACGGCGACTCGTTCTCGATGGCGTCGACGGCCGTGACCACGTAGAAGAGCTCGCCCATCGGCGCGGTCGTGTCGTTGTACGACGGCTCGGTCACCGTGGTGGTGTTCAACCGGCTGTACGGACCGCCGGTCTGGTCGGAGCGGTAGACGCGGTAGCCGGCGAGGTCCGCCTCCGTGTTCGCGTTCCACGTGAGGGCGATGGAGCCGAATCCCCCCGTGGCGACCAGCGAGGTGGGGGCCGCCGGCGCTACGGTGTCGCCGGAGGTTGCCAGGTACGGCCCCTCGATCACGTAGGCACCCGTGGCCAGGGTCCCGTTCCAGGAGAGCTCACCCGCCCAGGAGACGGGGGTCTGGAAGTTCCGACCGAAGGGCGCGAGGGTCGTCAGGGCCTCGTCCATCGCCGCGTCGAACTCCTCTCGCACCTCGCCCGGTGTGGAACCGGCGGAGATGGTCAGGTCGAGCTGGTCGACGTACTGGTAGCGCTCCTTCCACACCTGGAAGGCCCCCGTAGCGGTCGGTGCCTGCGCCTGCAGCGTCTGTCGCACCGCCTCGGCGTTGTCGGTGGGGAGCCCGGGAGGCGTGCGGTCCGTCGGGACGTCCTCGGCGAAGACGTCGGTGCCGTTCTTCCAGCTGGCGAGGCTGGTCGTGAGGAACGCGGCGTAGTCGGCTTCCAGGATCGGATCGCCGGCCATCTGCGCGTAGAGCGCGTCGACCGCCGCCGCGTCGTCGGCTCGGATGGCGTCGAACAGGGCGACCTGCAGGTCGGCTCGCTCCGTCTCCAGGAAGTTCATCAGGAGGCCGGCGTACGGGTAGAACTTGAACCCGCCGGTGTTGTAAGTGGAGTACAGGATCTCAGCGACCGTCATCGGATCCGGGTCGCCGTCGATCTGGTACAGCAGGATGCCGCGCGGGAGGATGCCGTCGGTGCGTCGCGCGCCGACCATGTACTCGGCGAGGCCCTCGCCGTAGGTGTCCAGGCGACCGCCCTCGTAGAGCGTGCCGGAACCGTACCAGCCGCCCTCGACCATGAACCGCCCGTCGAGGTAATGGGTGTACTCGTGTCGCAGGAGCTCCTCGAGGGTGAAGATGCTCTCCCAGGATTCCCGGTCGTAAGTGAACAGCGTCGACCACCCCTCGATGTAGATCCCTCCGTTGTTCGTGCTCAGCCCGTAGAGGAACGGCTGGTAGAGATCGTAGTCGGCGGGGCTCCCGTAGATGACCAGCGTCAGCTCGTCGTTCTGGTCGCCGGCGACGGGATCCAGCACGGTTGTCTTGCGGAAGAAGTGGCTGTCCACCTCCTGGATGGCGTCGTAGAGCGCCTCGGTGTCCGCCAGGGAGAGGGCAGTCTCGAACACGAGCCGCCCCTGGTCGAAAGTGTGCACCTCCGGCAAGGCGATGGCCTTGACGTCACTCCGGATCTGCTCCATGTCCAGCACCTCGCCGCCGAACAGCGTGGCGTTGTAGAAGTAGTCGAGATCCATGACCGCGCGCAGCCACGGCGCCGAGTACAGAGGGAAGATCCAGTACGCCTCGGAGACCTGGCGGTGCGCCTCGCTCGCGGTGGGGGCGTCGAGGACGCTCATGTTCGCCAGGGCGTAGATGGCGTTGAGCGTCACGTACTCGGTGTCGTCGTTGTATCCGAGGTCGAGCGCGATCGGCTCGATCGAGGCCATCAGCGACGGCGGCACGAGGTTCCACCAGGGGCTGTTCGTGCCGTGGTCGATGTTGTTGTTCCAGATCTGTCGTGCGATGGTGCTGAACACCCGGAAGGCGAGGAGTCGTTCCTGGTACTGCAGCTTCAGCCCGGGATCGCTCACGTAGCGGTCGAGCAACGCCTCCACGGCGCCCAGGACCAGGTGGGTCCCGTTGACGGAGTCGATGCTGGTGATCCACTGGTAGCGCAGCTCCTTGACGGGCGGTGTCTCCAGCAGGAAGTCCGGATTGGCCGCCATCGCCGCCATGCCCTGCTGGGCCGCGTCGACGACCGCCCCGGAGTAGGAGACCGTGCTCTGGTACCACTCGTGGTAGAAGGCGATCTGGTAGAAGTACGCCAGGTTCGTCAGGCGGTCCGCGTTGGCGCTCAGTGACTGGGACTCGGTGACCATCGCGTTCCCGATGGCCTCGACGTTCTCCGGCCGGACGACCGTGGCCACGACGGCGTCGAAGCTCCACAGCGGATCGAGACACGGCGCACCCGTCGCGATCGCCTGCACCAGGGCCTGGCTGGAGAGCTTGGCGAGCTCCGAGGGCGAGCAGGGATCCCACGGGCTCGGGGCGATCGCCACGGCGGTGGTCGAGACGGGGCCGCCGGCTCGGCCGCTTACCGATCGCTGGCGCTCCAGGTCGGCCGCGGAGGGAACCGGGGCTCCAGTGTGGACCGAAGCGCCCGAAGGCATCGCGCGCGAGCACAGGTCGGCGGGACGCCAGTTGCCGGAGAGGGGAGCCGCCGCGGGCGGAAGCCCGGGCGAGGTGGGCGGCGGCGCCTGCGCTCGACCCGGCGTGGCGATCCAGGTGGCCAGGACGAGCCCGACGGTGAGCAGTGAAGCGGATCGCGATCCGCTCCGATGCGTGGCTTCCAGGTCCGGGTTCATGTGGGGATCCTCTGCTGGCCGGGGACTGAGTATCACCATCCTAGCCGACTCCTTCGGTATCCGACAGCGGGGGGGAGAGGGGGGGCGCGATCCGCTCTCTTCACGGACGCCGATCCAGCTCAGATGCACCGCACGATGGATCTGGTCGGCAGCTCAACACCCCGACCATCGCCAGGCATCGAGGTCGTCGCTCCGCCGAAGGAAGATCCGCGGCGTGATGATCTCTGGGTAGTTCCAGTGGAGCAGGTCACGCGAGCGGCTGTGCGCGGTGAAGTCGAAGTACCCGTCATCCCCGCTCCGCTCGGAGAGGGTGAAGTACAGGCGGAATACTCCTTCGTGGCAGACGGCTGCCGGGTCGCGGTGAGCGGACTTCAGGAAACGTGTCGGGAGACCAACAGGAGCGCCCGGTCTGGATTGACCCTTTCGAGCGACAGTTCATTCCGAGCTCAGCGCGACCCCACACCGAGCCGGCAGGGCGTAGACTCCGGGATGTGCTCTTCGGGCGCGGAAGAGCCGAGGCCTCGCTCCCATCGATGTCCACCCACATACCATGAAACACGTTCTCGAGAGTGCGCTCCGGCTGCTGGCCATCCTGGTCTGCCTGCAGACCCTCCCCGCCATCTCGCGGGCCGAGGTCTCGCTCATGGTCTACGACTTCAACCTGGGGCCCAACCCGTCGCGAAACGTCGATTACGCGAAGTCGCTCGGCTTCGACGGGATCGTGACCGGGATCAGCACGCAGGGGGACCTGTCCACGCTTCAGGACTACACGCAGAGCGTCGTGTCGCTCGATGACTTCGACCTCTTCGCGTTCATCTACTTCGACTTCGACAACCCGAGAAGCCCCGGAATCTGGCGCGCTGCCCTGCCCATCCTCGCGCTCACGGAGGCGCCGCTCTGGGTGATAGTGAAGAACGCTCCCTCGCCGACCGCCACGGTCGACCTCCTCCAGGAGATGGCGAGGTGGACCCGATACTACGGGATCCAGACCGTGATCTATCCTCATTGGAACACGAGCATCGAGACGGCCGAGGATGCCGCGGCCCTCATGGCGCTGGTCGCACACCCCAACCTGAAGAGCTCGCTCCACACCTGTCACGAGATCCGAGGGGGCAACCAGTACGACCTGCCGACCGTCGTCGCGGCACACGCCAGCGATTCCGCGCTCGTCACCATCGCCGGTGCCGACAACCGGGCCTACCACGGCCCGCCCCCTGCCGGCGGTCACTCCTGGAGCGATGCCATCAAGCCCCTGGACGAGGGCGAATTCAGCCTGCTTCCCTTCCTGCAAGCGCTGAAGGACGCGAGCTACGACGGCCCCGTGATCCTCCATACCTTCGGCATCACGAACAACCCGGGACACCTGCAGCGGTCTCTGCTGAGGTACGCGCAGTACTGCGACGACTTGCAGTAGAGGCACGGTGCCGGGGCAGGATTCGTCACGTGGCGAATCCAGTCCCGGCACCGTACTCCTTACCCCCCTGCGGGACGTCATCACGGCGCGAATCGCTGCTTCTCGTTTTGTCGTTGTCCGATCGAGGTTCAGGCCGTATCAGGGAGGTGGGCCGATGACGCCCAGGTCCAGCGGACAACCACCCACGGGGAGGATCATGCCATGAAACGTCCCTTCCAGGATTACGTCATTCGTCGGAACCTCAGCTGCGCGGTAGCGACGGCCATGCTGCTCTGCGTACCGGTGTCGACGTCCGCCCAGACCTCGCCGCCCGGCAATCCCGTGGCATCTCCTGCGGCACAGTGGGACTACATCGTCATCACTGATTCCGCCTTCCAGAGCGACTGGCAGCCCCTGGTCGACTGGAAGACGCGGAGGGGCCTCAAGGCCAAGGTCGTACCCCTCGAGAGGATATACGCGACATGGGCGACGATTCCTGATGACCACGCCAAGATCCAGGCGTTCATCGACCATGCTCGGCAGACCTGGGGAACCCGGTTCATCCTGCTGGGCGGGGATTCGACCACGATACCGCCCTGTCCCGGAATCCCTCTGACGTCCATCATTGACAATGACACCGGCTACGGCGACCTGGATGACGATGGCGATTACGACGTCTTCGTGGGTCGCGCCTCGGTGCGAAACTCCAGACACATCGCGGTCTTCATCGACAAGACCTTGAGCTACGAGCTGGACCCACCGCGCACCGGCTATGCCACCACTGCTGCGTTTCTGGCCTTCGACATGCTGGATCCCGGTGACGGCCTGGCCGAGGTCGTCAAGGAGGACATCGACAGCCTGTATCTGCCGACGACCGTGACGCTCGTCACGGAGTACGACAGCGAACCCGGAAGTCACAAAGACGACGCCATCGGATACCTCAACGCCGGGGCGCACCTGGTGAACCACATCGATGGGGGAAGCTGGAACTCCATCGGCGTCGGGGCACTGAATCATGGTGACGTGCTCATGAACTGGGAGATCGCGGGATTGACCAATCACCCACGCCTCAGCATCGTCTACTCGGCATCGAGTCTATCATGCAGGTTCAAGAGAGAGCCATGCGTGGGTGAGGACTTCATGCGCAATCCCAGCGGCGGAGCCGTGGCCTACATCGGCTACAGCGGCCACTCCACATTCCACGACAGCACGTTGTTGGGTGCGTGTGGCTTCGACCGTCACTTCTTCCGCCTGCTGTTTCAGAACGACATTACCTGCCTGGGGGAGCTCTTCGCGCGGCACAAGGAAGCCTACAACCAGGAACCCTACGGCTGGCACCATCTGACCCTGCTCGGCGATCCGGCGCTGCCCATCTGGACTGACGATCCCGGCGATCTGTTCGTTTCGTATCCGGCTACCATCCCGCCCGGCGTGCCCAGCACCTTTGCCGTTTGTGTCTCCCCGTCCGGCTCTTCATCGCCGTCGGATGCCACCGTCTGCCTCTGGAAGGACGGCGACTTCCACGTGGTGAAGTCTCCTGCCACCTCGGGCCTCGCCGTCTTCAACATCACCCCCGCGAGTACGGGTGAACTCCAGGTCACGGTCACGGTGGAGAACTGCATTCCTCACACCGGGCACTCCATGGTGGAGTAGGGGCACCCAGCCGGGCTCGCCACGACCTGGTGGATCTCTCCTGACTGTCCGGGCAGGGGATCCCGGTGATTCCAGCTCGCTGACGCCAGGGCACGTCGCGTGTGGTGCCGGAACGCCGTATCCCACCGATGTGGTATACTCGTGTACAGCCACGGTTGTAGGCCGTCGCCGGGCTCTATTGCATCCCAAAGCACCATCTGTCAACTGAAACCAGGCGTGTCGGGGGACTGCGATCCCTCCGTCTTCGGGGCCCCGTCCATTGCGCCAGGAGTACACCATGAGATTACCTCTTCTGTTCCTCGCGACCTTCGTGATCGCTCCCCCGAGCGTGGCGCAGAGCTTCGACTACCCCGATTTCAGCAACATGGCTGGGCTGGCCCTGAACCAGGACGCCGCCCAGTTCGGCGGCAATACCCTGAGGCTGACTCCATCGGCAGCCTCCGCGACGGGTACCTGCTACTACACGACGCCGGTCACCGTCACCGATGGATTCACGACGGTCTTCGACTTCAAGGTCGACGCCCAGACCTGCAGTGGGGCCGATGGAATAGCGTTCATCATCCACAACGACTCCCGGACGACCACCTTCGTCGGCGTCAACGGCGGTCAGATCGGTTACGGCGGTCTGGTCGGCAGCGGCAACGGGGCCTACAACGCACTGGTGATCGAGCTCGACAGCTACCTGAACGGTGCCGACCTCTCCCCCAACGAGGTGAGCGTGCACACCAATGGGACGGCTGACCTGGACTCCGACGAGGCCTTCTCGATCGGCAGTTCGAGCTCCTTCGTCAATATGTGGGACGAACAGGTGCACACCTGCGAGATCAACTACACCCCGGGAACGTTGACTGTCTACGTCGACGATTACCTGGTGGTGAGCACGACGTACGACTTCGCCACCGGAGGCACGTTCATCGGTGGCGGCGCCGTCGGAGGCCCCTCGCTGATCAGTGGCACCGACGCGTACGTCGGCTTCACCGCCGCCTGCGGTGGCTGTACCGAGAACCACGACATCCTCTCGTGGAGCTGGGGACCCTACGAGCCGCCTCCGCCGCCTCCGGTCCCGATCTGGGAAGAGGACTTCGACGGCGGCACGTTCCCGCCCGTCGGCTGGACGGTCATCGACAACGTCGGTAACGGCAACGTCTGGAACGTCACCTCGACCTGGACCAAGGGCAACACGACCACGGGATCGGGTGAGGCTGCCGGCATCGACGACGATGAGATCGGTGATGGGAACCGGACCCATACCGAGCTGATCACGCCGCTCTTCGACGTGACCGGCCCTGGCCAGCTGTTCCTGTACACCCACAACTTCAACGACCAGTACGTCTCGGAAGTAGGCACGGTCGACATCAGCGTCGCGGGCGGCCCCTGGACGAACCTGGCGACCTACAACGACGCCGCCTTCGGCCCCGTCGTGCTCGACCTGGACTCCTACGCCGGCACCGACGACGTGCAGATCCGCTTCAACTACGACGACATGCAGTCGTGGGGTTGGTACTGGCACGTCGACGACGTGGGACTCTACCAGGCGGCCGGTAGCGGGCCGGGCACTCCGTACTGCTTCGGCAACGCGTCTGGGGGCAACTTCTGCCCCTGCGGCAACGACAACGACGGCTCCGACTCGCTCGGCGCGGGCTGTGCGCACGACGACTCCGTGGCGGGGGCTCGCCTGGGAGGCAGCGGCGTGGCCAGCATCAGCGGCGACTCGCTGATCCTCGAAGGCGTGCGCGGGCCGATCAGCAACTCGAGCCTGTTCTTCCAGGCCAACAACAACCTGGACGGCAGCGCCAATTTCCTCGGCGACGGCCTCCGCTGCGCCGGCGGCGGCCTGATCCGCCTGAAGGTCAAGCTGACCGACGCCAGCGGCAATGCCGACTCGAGCCCGGCGGTGATCACCACTCGCTCGGCGAGCTTCGGTCACACGATCTCGGCTGGCGAGACGCTGTACTACCAGTGGTGGTTCCGCGATTCCGACGGTTCACCCTGCAGCACCGAGAGCAACACCTCGAACGGCTACGAGGTCACCTGGATTCCGTGATATGGATGGACCAGTCTCCAGCTGAGTGACGGGTCACGATTCGAGTTGTTCACGAGCCGGCCGCGGTCTGACCGCGGTCGGCTTCGTCGTGTAGAGAGGGATAGGCAGCTCGACCCGGTCTTCGGACAAAGCACCCTTGTTGTGCTCGAGTTGCGCCCCCGATGTTCTGGTCCGGCGGTGTCTGCGCGCTCGAGCCACGAGCTGCTCCCTGAGCACTGCTGATAGAATGGCGCGCCAACCTCCATCTCCGCAGACTCAGAATGATCCGCCGAACGCTTCACCACACCCTCTGGCTCCTGCTGATGATCCCGGGCGCCTTCGCGGTCGGGCACACGACCCAGGAGAATGCTGATGGGGATCCAGACCGTCGAGAAACTGCTCGGGTCTTGACGCTTCACACCGACGATCCACAACTCGCCGGCCACGGCCCGTCGCGGATCGTCGAGCACACGTCTCCCTTCGAGTCGACCCTCTACGTCTGGGCCCGTGGCGATGGGTTTCGACCCCACTTCCAGATCCAGGATCCCGCCGGTGAGGTCCTCCTCGACCTCGATGATCACAGGGAGTTCAACACACCGTGCCTGTACCACTTCGCGGAGGAAGGAGAACAGTTCCGAATAGTCGTGGCGGCACCGCCCGGCGTGACGGGAGAGATCGAGCTGCGCCTGATCGACTTCCCCGAGAGGCCCGAAACCCGGGATGCGGTCGAGATAGGAACGCTGGCCAGCGAGGAGATCGCTGATCTGCGCGCCGCGGGTCGTCACGAGGAGGCGGTCGCGCTGCTGGGGGAGGTCGTCGACGAGCTGCTGGAGCTCCCCGGCGGCGACCGGAGCATTCGCGTGATGGAGGCCGTCGCCCACCTCGTCGGCAGCGATGACGGCGGAGAGGCGGATGCCATGAACACATCGATTCGCGTCTGGAGGCACTGCGTGGACCTGATCGGGTCCTTCAGCGACGCCGCCGACGGTTACCGGATCGACTACCTGGCGTACCTCGGCTACTGCCTGGGCGCCGTCGGCCGCGTCGACGAGGCGGTCGACGTCTATCGACAGCGCCAGGAAGCGATCGCCGCCGGTCGCGACGACGGGGACCTGGTACGCATCGACTCGCTGATCCACTTGGCCTCTCGGTGCTTCCGACTGAAACGGATGGAGGAGTCGGAGGCTGCCTACGAGCAGGCCCACGAGCTGCTCATGAGGTGCGAGCTCCCCGCGGAGAGGCGGCTCCTCGGCGTCATCGACTTCCTGAGCTTCTTCTCGATGCAGCGCCAGGATTATCCACGCATCCTCGAGCTGACGGAGCGGGCCCTGGAACTGGTTCCGAGGCTTCCGGACGTCGACCCGCGTGTCCGCGGGAGAGTTCTGAGCCGGCTGTCAACGGCTGCCGGTGAGCTTGGCGACCTCGAGACCTACCACGAGGCCGACGCTGCGGCGGTCGAGATCGTCACCGGCGAGCTGCCTCCGGGAGACTCGAATCGGGTACTCGTTCTCCTGGCGCACGGTCGGCGCTGGCTGGACGTCGACGCCGAGGAGGCCGCGACTCGCATCGAGCGGCTCCTCGACGAGCTCGTCACGACCGGGAAAGAGACCACCAGAAGGGGCATCAGGGCCCGCGGGGAGCTGGCCTCCCTGCTGCGCTACAGCGAACCGGCCCGTGCCCGGACCGAGGCGCGCAGGGCGTACCAGCTCGCCCGAGATCACCTCCGCCCCGACGTTCCCGAATACACCACGGTCGTCCGCTACATGCGGGATGTCCTGGATGCGGGCGGAGACCTGTCGGCGGGACGAGTCCTCATGGAGGATCACCTCGAGCGCTGCCGCGAGGCCTTGCCGCCGGACAGCCTGATGCTGGGGATGGCTGCCCGCGACGTCGCCTATTCGATCTTGCGCGCCGGGCGGAACGACCCCGATTTCGGCGAGCGGGCCCTGGAGCTGCTCGCGGAGGCCGACAGCATCTACGCGCGGTACTACCTCCCGCAGAGCCAGGAGCGCCTGGACCTGGCCTACAAGCGCGGGCAATTCCAGGGGATGCTGGGCCAGTCCGAGCGGGCACGCGACACGCTGCGCGTCGTCCTGCAACAGGCCCAGGAGGCTCCGCACCTCGACACTTACGGCTGGTTCGACGAGCTTCGAGCCGAGCTCGCTCGGTACGAGTTCGAGGCCGGGGATCTCGAGAGCTCGATCGCACTGTGGGAGCCCGTCGTGGAGCGGGCCCGGACGCGTACCGATGTCGCGCTCAGGAGCCGAGCGAAGTGGCTCATCCTGTTCGCCGGAGTGCTCACCACCGGCGAGCGTCGGGCCGAAGCACGGCCGCTCCTGGCCGCAGCCCTCGACTTGCTGCGAAAGCACTTCGTCGCGTGTCTCCTGGACCCGCCTTCGAGCGCCTGGCGAAGGGCGGGCGACGTGCAAACCCTTCTGGGCAACGCCGTGGCGCTCATCCTGGAGCAGGGCTGGCTGGAGGAGCTCGGCGCGGAGCTGTTCGAGACCCTTGCGACCCAGCGCATGGTCTCCTACACCGCACTCGGTGGCGAGCGGCCGGACGCGGTGCTGAGCGACCTGCGGGCGCAGCGCCTGGAGCTCTCCTCCGAGCTCACGAGCTGGGTGCGCCCCGGCCGGGCCACCGGCGCGGGGTCCGCCAGCGCTTCACGGCGCTCGAGTCGGATCGTCGACCTGACGACCGAGCGGGACCGGGTCGAGGCGCTGATCGCCGAGCGGCTGGCGCTCATCGGCCGACCCATATCGAGACCGGATCCGCGGGTCGTGGCCGAGCACTTGAAGAGCGACGAGGCGTTGGTGTCCTACCGCCGAGTGAACGGCCGAGGGCGGACACCGGTTGACCGCCTGCTGGCCGCCGTCGTTCGTCCCCGGGCTCCGCTGAAGTGGCTCGACCTGGGTGACGCGTCCGCGGTGAGCGAGGTCGTGAGTGATTGGCGTGCCCGACTCGGTCGTCCCTGCGAGACCCGTGGCCTGGCGCTCGCCGAAGAAGGTGGGGCGACCGTCGAAGACGACGCCCTGCTGGCGGAGACCTCTCACGAGTTGCGGCGGCTCGTGCTGGATCCGGTCCTCGATGAAGTCGGCGATGTCCGGCGTCTGTACGTGGTGCTCGACCACGTCCTGCTGCTGCTGCCGCTCGAGGCCCTGCCCACCCGCGAGGGCCCGGGGGTGGTGGGCGATCACCTCGACGTGCGCCCGTTGTTGTCACTGGCCGAGCTGCTCGAGGCGAGCTCGCCGACCGCGGACAAGCAGGGACTGGTGCTGGTGGGGGGTGTCGACTACGACGCTTCGTCCGACGAGAACCGCATCGCACCGGCCGCCGACTTGCCCAGCGCGGTGGGGGCGGTCAACGCACTCGCTCGCAGCGCCTGGTCGGACGGCGACTTCGCACCGCTCCCCGGGACCGTCAGGGAGGTACGAGCGATCGCCGAGCGCTTCGAGATGACGCGTGACGATCCGCCGCTGTCGCTCCTGCGCGGGAGGCAGGCGGACAAGCGCGCCTTGCTCGAGCAGCTCTCGTCGGCGCGCTTCGTCCATATCGCCACTCACGGCTGGTTCGCCCCCGTCGTCGAGGACGATGATGAATCGAACGGGAGGGAAGGTGGGTGGCGCCCCGACGTCTCGGGCCTGGTCTCCTCCATGGCGCCCATGGCTCTCTGCGGCCTGGCACTGGCCGGAGCGAACGGTGCCGACCGCGGCGCCGGCATCCTCACCGCGGAAGAGCTGGCGGGAGTGGACCTGTGGGGCTGCGAGCTCGCCGTGCTCAGCGCTTGCGAGACGAACGTGGGTTTGCGTCGTTCGGGCCAGGGCATCCGGTCCCTGCAGGCCGCCCTGCACAGCGCCGGGGTGCGGACCACGGTCACCTCTCTGTGGAAGGTGGACGATGCCGCCACGGCGCGGCTCATGGATCGCTTCTACGCCAATCTCTGGGAGCAAGACCAGCCCCCACGGGAGGCGCTCTGGGCCGCCAAGCGCAGCCTGCGCGAGGAGGGCGCGCCGCTGGTCGACTGGTCCGGTTGGGTATTGATGGGCGGCGAGTAAGGAAGGTCCGCGCCTGGAGCAGCTGACGAACCAGCCAGGTGCGGAAGATCGGCAGCGTGATACCGAACCGGGTTCTCCTTGATCTCGGCCCCAAAAGGGCGAATAGTCGAGTCCCCCAGCTCGTGACCTCCCGTGTGCGACCGCGCTCAGGATCGAACCATGACGCCCAGAGACGTGTTTGGAATCATCGTCCGGACGATCGGCCTGCTCCTGCTGATCGCGTGGATCTGGGTTCTCATTCCGAGCATCGCTTCGCGGAGTGGCTACGGGATCTTCCTCTCCTTCGTCCTCTGCACCATCGGCGGCTACCTGCTCAAGGGCTCGAGGCTGGTGATGGAGCTGGCCTATCCGACGAAGAAGACACCTCCAGGGGCGACGGGCGGTCCCTCTTCGAACGCGGCGGACGCGTCGAGGTAGAACGATGGCAAGAAACGTGGAGATCAAGGCGCGGGCCAGGAACTTCGAGCGTCAGGTCCGGCTCGCGGAGGTGATCGAGACCGGGGGTGTGCAGCGCCTCGTCCAGGAGGACACCTTCTTCCTGGTCCCCGCCGGCAGGTTGAAGCTGCGCGAGTTCGGCGATGGGTCGGGAGAGCTGATTCAGTACGAGCGCAGCGACAGCGTGGCTCCGTCCGAGTCGCACTACGTCTGCGCTCAGGCGGAAAAGCCCGCGATGCTCAAGGAAGCGCTGTCGCGCGCGCTGGGCGTGCGCGCCGTGGTTCGCAAGAAGCGCACCGTGTACCTGGTCGGCCGGACCCGGGTCCATCTCGATCGGGTGGAGGGGCTGGGCGACTTTCTCGAGCTCGAGGTGGTGCTGAGACCCGGCGAGGATCCCGCCCGCGGAGTCGAGATCGCGGAGGAGCTGATGGCCCAGCTCGAGATCGATCGCCAGGACCTGGTCGAACCCGCGTACGTCGACCTCCTGGAGGAGGAGAAGTGGTCGGCGGAGCCGCCGGAGGTCCACTACTCCTGATCTGCCGCAGATCGGCCAGGCGGGGCGGCTCTACGGGTACGATGGGCCGGGTACGATGGTGCCACCACGAACGACCATCGGAGGGGCGCATGAAGCTCACCGGCCTGCATCTGCTGCTGACCTACCAGTGCACGTACGAGTGCGATCACTGCTTCGCCTGGGGAAGCCCGTGGCAACGCGGAACGATGACCCTCGAGGTCGTTCGGCGGATCCTGAGCGAGGCGGAGGCACTCGGCACCGTCCGGGAGATCTACTTCGAGGGTGGAGAGCCCTTCCTCTACCATCCGGTGCTGGTCGCCGGAGTGAACGAGGCGCATCAGCGGGGCTTCGCCGTCGGGATCGTCTCGAACGGCTACTGGGCGACCAGCGTCGAGGACGCGCTCGAGTGGTTGCGTCCCCTGGCCGGCAAGCTCGCCGACCTCTCGGTCAGCTGTGATCTCTACCACGCCTCGGAGGAGACCTCCGCCCAGGTCGAGGCGGTGCGCGAGGCGGCGGAGCAACTCGGTCTGCCCTGCGGCTCGATCCGCATCGCCCAGCCGGAAGAAGGACGCGCAGCGCCGGGGGCGGTGATGTGTCGCGGGCGCGCCGTGGAGAAGCTCGCCGACAAGATCGAGCACCGACCGTGGGATTCCTTCACGGCGTGCGAGCACGAGTCTCTCGACGATCCGGGGCGGGTGCACGTCGATCCCCTCGGGAACCTGCACGTCTGCCAGGGGATCTGCGTCGGGGGCAACCTGCTGGAGACTCCGCTGGCCAGGATATGGGCCGCGCACGATCCCCGGGCGCATCCGATCCTCGGTCCCTTGCTCGAGGGCGGGCCCGCCGAGCTGGCGCGGCGGTACGGTTTCGAGCCGGCCGCGAAGTACGCCGACGCCTGCCACCTCTGCTACGAGACGCGTCGCGCCCTGCGGAACAGCTTCCCCGAGACCCTTCAGCCCGACCAGATGTACGGCGTGCTGGCCTGAACCGGAGGAGAACGCAAGCGATGTCGAAACGTGAGCTGGATCTCGACGTGGAGGACTTCCTCGAATCGGTTCCTCCGGAACTGCGCGAGCTGATCGAGCTCCTGCGCGATCTCGTCTTCGACGCCGCCCCGGGGGTGGCGGAGACCTGTCTCTGGGGCGGGATCTCCTATCACCGGCCATGGATCGGCGGCCGGGTGAAAGGGGCGGTCTGCGGGATCGGGATCAACGGAGACCTGGTGCAACTCGGCTTCATCCACGGCCGCTCCCTGCCCGACCCGGAAGGGCTGCTCACGGGTGACGGCAAGTCCAAGCGAGAGGTCGAGTTCGCCCGCGTCGAGGACGTGCCGCGGGGCGCGGTCCACGACCTGATCCGTTTCGCCGCCGATTTCGTCCCTGGCGAGTGATCCGGGCGCCTCCGCGGCGTCAAATGCAATTTCCCACCAGAGATGGGCATGGCGCTGTTTGGGGTTCTGCTATCTTCTTGGTTCAAATCGTGGAGGAAGACATGAACGCGCTGTCCAGGATCCCGCTCCTCGCCCTCATCGGCCTGGTCGTCGCCCTCGGGGTGACGGCTGCTGGAGGCCGACCCGCGCCGGTGGTCGAATCGCTGCCGGTAACCCCGCTGACCTCGCCGGAAGACATCGCCTTCTCGAGCGACGGTGCTCACCTGGCGACTTCCGACCCGACGGGAGGTGCCGTGTGGCTGATCGAGTCCGCCACCGGCGAAGCACGCCGGATCGAGTTGCGCGGGGAGCCGCGCGGAGTGGCGTGGACTCCCAGCGGTCGGATCCTGGTCGCCGAGTACGGTGCGGGCAGCGTCGCGGAGGTCGATCCACGGGAGACTCGCGTCGTGCGGCGCTTCGCGGTGGGGCGTTATCCCAAGAGCGTCGCGGTCGTCCCCGGAGGTGAGCTGGCCCTGGTCACCAACTCCGCGATCGGCGACGTCTCGGTGATCGATCTCGAGAGTGGTGAGGAGCGTGCCCGCCTGCCGGTCGCGCGCGAACCCGCGGCGGTCGCGGTGACCCCCGACGGAAAAGCCGCGGTGGTGGCCAACCTGCTTCCCGGCGGAGCGGCGACCTCGGCGCGACGCGGGGCGGTACTGAGCCTGCTCGATCTCGTGACCCTCGGGAAGCGGCGCGACGTCCGCCTGCCCGCCGGATCGACCGGTGTGCACGGCGTGACCGTCGGGCCGAAGGGACGCTGGGCCTACGCGGTCCACATCGTCGCCCGCACCAACGTGCCGACCACGCAGCTGGAGCGGGGCTGGGTCAACACCAACGCCGTGTCGGTCGTCGACCTGGAGAGGGGCGAGGTGTTCGCGACCTTGCTCCTCGACCACCCCTTCGAGGGAGCCGCGGATCCGTGGGACGTGGTCGCGACTCCCGACGGTTCGACGCTCTGGATCACCCTGAGCGGCGTTCACCAGCTGGCGCGCATCGACCTCGAGCAGCTGCATCGCTTCCTCGCCGGCGGCTTGCCGAAGGACCATCCTCTCGCCAGCAGCGGAGCCTACAGCGCGGGGACGGAGAGCATCTGGCTGCGGATCAAGAACGACTCCAGCCAGCGCGCCGAGCTGGTCAACGACCTCGCCGCGCTGCACGCGGCCGACCTGATCGAGCGGCAGAAGCTCGAGGGCCGGGGGCCGCGGGGAGTGGCGATCTCCCCCGACGGCGGCACCATGGCGGTCGCCCTTCACTTCAGTGGCACGGCTCTCGTGTGCGAAGCGAAGGACGGAGCGGAGCGCGGGAACGTGACCCTCGGTGGGCCGCGCCGACCCGATGAGGTGGCGCTGGGGCGCGAGTACTTCCACGACGCCACGCTCTGCTTCCAGCACTGGCTCTCCTGCGCGACCTGCCATCCCAACGACGGGCGGATCGACGGGATGAACTGGGACCTGTTGAACGACGGGATCGGCAACCCGAAGAACCTGAAGTCGCTGCTGCTGTCCCACCAGACCCCGCCGATGATGTGGCGCGGTGTGCGCGAGGACATGCCGCTGGCCGTGCGCAAGGGCTTCCACATGCTCCTGCGCGAGCCGCAGGAGAGCGAGCTGGAGGCGGTCGAGGCCTACCTGCGCTCCCTCGTTCCGCAGCCGAGCCCCCACCTCGACGCCGGCGGCGCCCTCAGTCCTTCGGCGCGGCGCGGTGAGGAGCTCTTCCACGGCGAGGACACCGGCTGCGCGGCGTGCCACCCCGCACCGCTGCTCACCGACCTCGGGCGCCACGACGTCGGCACGCGTGGATCGCTCGACCGCGAGGACGCTTTCGACACGCCCAGCCTGATCGAGCTGTACCGCACCGCCCCGTACCTGCACGACGGGCGAGCGGCGACCCTGCGCGAGGTCCTGCTCGACGACAACCGCGGTGACCGCCACGGCTTCACCTCGGACCTCAGCGAGGAGCAGCTCGCGGACCTGATCGCCTACCTGCTGTCGATCTGACGAGGAGCTCGGATCTCCTGGCGCGCTAGAAATCGTCCGCCTCGACGTAGGCGTCGATCACAGCACGCTCGCCTTCCTTTCCCTTGCCCGCCTTGCCGTGCTCCATCCCGACGATGCCGGCGAAGCCCTTCTCGTAAATACGGCGGAAGACGTTGCGGTAGTTGATCTCCCCCGTGCCCGGCTCGTTGCGGCCCGGATTGTCACCGACCTGGAAGTAGGCGATCTCAGCCCATGCGCGCTCGAGGTTGGGGATCAGGTTTCCTTCGGTGATCTGCTGGTGATAGAGGTCGTCGAGGATCTTGCAGTGTGGGCTGTCGACCGCCCTGCAGATCAGATAGGCCTGCGGCACCCTGGTCAGGAAGCAGCCTGCGTGGTCCTTCCAGGGATTCAGCGGCTCGAGCACCATGGTCAAGCCGGCCGGTTCGCAGATCTCGACGGCGCGGCGCATGTTCTCGACGACGTTGGCGGTCTGGTAGTCCCACTCGACGCCCTGGTGGTAGGTACCCGGTACCACGGTGCACCAGCGCGCGCCGACTCGTTTCGCCACCTCGGCCGCCCGCTCCATGTCCTTCCTGATCCGCTCCCTCGCCGCCTGGTCGTTCGATGCGAAGGTGACCTTTCGAAACTCCCCGTGGGCGACGAAGACTCCCATCTCCAGGCCCAGCTCCTCGAGCGCCTTCCGGATCTTCTCCTGTGTCTCGGGGCTCCGTCCCGCCATGCCGTTGTCCTCGATGGCGCGGAAACCCTCGTCCGCCATGAAGCGCAGCTGATCGATCAGGTCCTCTCCGGCGTGGTGCCGGAACGTGCCGAAGTGCGGCGCGTACTTCAGCTTGAAGCGGGCTCCCGGAGGAGTCGTCGGCCGCGAGAGAACAGTCGATGCCCCGGAGGCGGCGGCGATCGCCGCGGCGCTCCCCTTGATGAATTCGCGTCGGATCATGATGGGGGAGAATACAGCCGGCGGTCGGGAGGGAACAACTCGCCAGGGGCCGGAGCGGGGCACGGGGCGCCCGAGTGGGCTGTTCGGCCATCCCCAGGCCATCTTCGCCGGGCGGCACGGCTCTTGCGGACCCGCGGGCCGCTCCCTACACTCTTGCCCCCGCACATCCGTGCTTCGGGCCCATTTCCTCTATTGATCCTGTGATTGGAGATCGCGACATGACCGTGGAAGTCACCCTGGAGAAGGTCATCGACTTCGCCCTGGAGGTGGAGACGAGGGGCCAGAGCCTCTACCAGAAGCTGGCCGAGAAGTTCTCCGGCGATGCGGAGCTGCACGAGCTCTTTTCGACCCTGGCGCAGGACGAGGAGCACCACGCCCAGCAGTTCAGCGCACTTCGCGACCAGGCCGCCGCCAGCGGACCGCTGACCGAGGAGCAGCAGGTGTACCTGCGGGCCGTGTCGATCTCCGAGATCTTCTCGCCGGAGAATGGAATCGATCAGAACCTGGACGGAATCGTCACCCGTGAGGACGCCCTGGAGCGCTCCTTCCGGCTCGAGCGCGCCTCTCTCTTCTACTACAAGGCGATGAAGGAGGTCCTCGAGAGCGATCTGCTCGACTCGATGATCGCCGAGGAGAAGAGCCACCTGGTGCAGGTGATGAAGTACATGGTCACCGGCGCCAAGATGCGAGGACTCGGCGACAAGTTCTAGGACGAACACCCCGAGCGAATCAGAGCGAGGGCGCGTATCACGCGCCCTCGCTTCGTATCTGGTCGGGACCGTGGTCCCAACGGTAACTGATCGGTCCAGTCGGCCTACGGTGTGAACACCACCGAGAGCGCGTTGGTCAGGTTGAACTCCGAGCTGCAAGGGCTGCCGCCCGGATCGCGGTACCAGCACTGGAAGTTGTGGGTCTCGCCGGCGCTCCAGCCGCCGCTGCCGATCAGCCCGGTACTCCAGCTGGCGCTTCCCGCGCCGTCGGGAACCCGGATGCCCAGGCGCTGAAGAGCTCCGCCGGCGCAGCGCAGGCCGTCGCCGAAGGTCAGTCCCAGGCCGCCGTTGAGCTGGTTCTTCGCGGCGAAGAGCAGGGCGGACTGGCCGGGGATCAGGCCGAGGCCGTCGAAGCCCAGGTCTTCGGCGGCCACGCTGGCCGTGCCCGTCGAGAGAAGGACAGCGCCGCCACCGGTCGAATTGGAGCAACCCTCGCCGGTGCCGCCGGTGTTCCCGCAGGGGCAGGCAGCCCCGGTGCCGTCACCGAAGCAGTAGGGGGTACCGGGGCCGGTGCACTCGTCCGGCACTCCGTTGCCATCGTGGTCCGTACTGGTGCCGCTCGAGATGTCGCACTCGTCCGGAACCCCGTTCACGTTGCAGTCGGCGAACGTCTCGCAGTCATCGGGCGTTCCGTTGCCGTTGCAGTCCGTGTCGCATTCGTCGGGAATGCCGTTGCTGTTGCAGTCGTTCCCATCCAGCTCGCATTCGTCCGGGATCGAGTTGGAGTTGCAGTCGGTGAAGGTCTCGCAGTCATCCGGCGTGCCGTTGGAGTTGCAGT
>CAZCAC010000108.1:0-29124 GCA_964496575.1 uncultured Planctomycetaceae bacterium
GGCATTCGGCCAATGCCGCCACTCCACGCACCTATGTCAGGAGCCCTGCATTGAGATCACCTGTGAGGTGGTGGACGGGAGATGGCTCGCGCGAAAGCTCCGGACTCGGGGCGTCAAGCCGAACGACAAGATCAAGGGGACCATCACCGCCGTGGAGATGAGCGGTTCATCGCCTGAGTCCCTCGAGTTCCACGGGCTCGTGGTCACCGTACCTTTCGACACGCAATACACACCGGAGAGTGCCCTGCGGCACGTCAGCGTGGCGACCCAGCTCATGCTGACCTTACAGGAATGTCGGACCGCAGCGCACGAGCTGGTCAGCCAACCGCTCCAGGAGCGTGCTGCGACTCGGCATCGGAACGAAGGCAACAACGGGCGACTCGCAGTGTCCGCCGAGGTTCGACTGGACCGTACCTGTCAGGACTTCCTCGATTGCCTCTCGCCGACCAGAAACCACCCGGCATCGACGGCTGGGATTCCCACCCAGTCCCTGAACCGCTGGGCAAATAGGCTCCTCTTGCTGGCTCCCACCATGGAGGAGCACATCGTCGAGCTCACCAACCTCGCAGCCTCGGATCCAACGGCGGCTCGAGAGTATTTGACCGACGTCTTCGGTCCCTTCATGGAGCAGGAGCTGCAGCCCAACATCCACGCCTACCTGGGTCAGTCAGAGGAAGAGCTGGGGGACCAGCTACGCCTCATCGAGTCGAGGACAGCCACCACGACCCGGGTGGCCTTGACCACCAGCGCGATTGCCGCGCTGGTAGCACTCCTCCTCGCGTTCATCGTTTGGCGGTCGATTCACAACCCTCTCGTGAAACTCCACGCGGCGGCCATTCGACTCGGCCACGGACACCTGGACACGCGAGTCGCTATCAGCTCTAAGGACGAGTTGGGTGATCTCGCCGGGGCTTTCAATCGGATGGCTGCGGATCTATCGTCGTCGACGTTATCGATCAGCAACCTGGAAAACATCTTCGGATCGATGACGGGAGCCTTGATCCTGCTCACTCCCGAGGGGCGAATGATGAACATGAACCGAGCCGTCCTCAGCCTCCTCGGCTACGAGCGGAACGACCTCATCGGCCGTTCCTTCGAGCTGATCTGTCCCCGGGAGGATGGGGATTCACCGCTCCCCACGGAGGGAGATGAGACCGGACACCGAGTGTCCGAGCGGAGTTTCCGGCGGAGGGACGGAACGACGGTCCCCGTGTCCTTCTCCGCCGCGGACCTGCGCCACGCGGAAGGAACCATGCAAGGCTACGTCTGTGTGGCCCAGGATCTGACCGAGCAGAAGCGAATCGAGGCGCAGGTACGCAACTCGCTCGCGGAGAAGGAGCTACTCCTCCGCGAAGTACACCACCGCGTCAAGAGCAACATGCAGGTCATCTCCAGCATGCTGGCGATGCAGTCGAGCTGTTCGAGTGATCCGCACGTCATAGATGGACTCGAGCAGAGTCAGACCCGAATCCGCTCCATGGCGCTGATCCACGAGCACCTCTACCAGTCCTCCGATCTCGCCCACATCGATGTGCGAGTCTATCTCGATATCCTGACGAGGCACCTCGAGCGCTCCTACGGGATGTCCGCAACGACGGAGCTGCAACTTCGTCTCGAGGATCTCGACCTGGATCTCGACCGCTCTCTCTCCTGTGGTCTGATCGTGAATGAACTGGTCGTGAATGCATATCGGCATGCGTTCGGGGAGAACTGCACTGGCATGATCCGAGTCGAGCTTACCAGGCAGGCAGGCGATCTCGTCGAGCTCCGGGTCTCGGACGATGGACGAGGCTTGACCAGCCCGTTCCGGCCGGATCGAGCGACGACACTCGGATTGAATCTGGTCCACACGCTGGTCCGACAGCTCGGGGGAGAGCTGCACGTGCAGGGTGAGAGTGGGACGCAGGTCAGCGTCTTATTCCCAAGAACCTGTACGAAGAGAGCTGCGAGCTGATGAGTGCTGCCCAGGTTCTGATCGTCGAGGACGACATGATTGTCCAGATGCACCTGCAGAGCATCGTCACCGGGATCGGTCACGACGTAATCGGCATGGCGGCGAATTCACGAGATGCGCTGGCTATGGCGGAGCAGACCCCCCCGGATCTGGTCCTCATGGACATCCGCCTCCAAGGGGACGAGGATGGCGTGGAGGTGGCCGGGGACCTGCGCCAGCGCTTCGACTGTGCAATCATCTTCATCACCGCCTACTCCGATCGAGAGACGATCTCACGCACGAGCTCGGTTGGTGCAGCGGGCTACATCATCAAGCCCTTCACCGCGGCAGATGTCGGTGCGGCGGTTTCCACAGGTTTGGCCAGCCACGGGATCCTCCGCGAATCACAGCAGCGAGAGCGGACACTGACGTCTGCTCTCGGGGGCATGAATGAGGCCGTGCTGGTGGTCGATCACCATGAGGTGATCCGATTCGCCAGTCCCTGGGTCGTGGACATCACAGGGTGGCCCGCGCACGAAGCCTACGACCGGAGCATTCTCGATGTGGTTCATCTCACATCGGAGCGCGAGGTGAGCAAGTTGCGCAAAGCGATGAAGGGGGTACTGGTGCGCTCGGAATCGTATGGCCTTCCGCGCTTGCGCATCCGGACGCGCAGAGGAAGCGAGCTCGTTGTGGACGCCAGAGTCAGCCCGGTTCGGGAGGATGCGCAAGCTCCAACAGGCCTGGTCCTGGCCTTGCGGGAGCACGCCCCGGCGACGGTTGTCTCAACAGCGCGCGCGCCGGCAGACCAGATGAGGAGGGGCACCGGGACGAGGATGTTGGTCTACTCGCACGATACTCTGGGCCTGGGCCATCTTCGTCGGTGCCTGAATCTCCTTCGGGCGCTGGCCTCGAGCGCCACCGACATCTCCACGTTGCTGGTCACGGGCTCTCCGGTCGCGCACCGGTACGAGTTGCCCGAGGGCACGGACTACCTCAAGCTCCCGGCGGTGCGGAAGGTTGCCCCAGACGAGTACGCCCCACGCTTCCTGTCCATGTCCGATCGAGGGATCCATGCCCTGCGTAGCAATCTCCTGCTCCGGACGATTCGCGACTACGCTCCCGATGTGTTGCTGGTCGATCACTCGCCGGCCGGCATGAACGGAGAGCTCCTCCCCGCACTCGATTGGCTGCGGCATGAAGGGGGTTGCACGTGCCTCCTCGGGCTGCGTGATATTATCGATGAGCCCGAGGTCGTCGTCGCGACGTGGGAGAGGAACGGAACCTACGACCTCTTGCAGGGGACCTACGATCGAATCCTGATCTACGGCAGCCCCGAGGTCTACGACACGGTGCAGGAGTATCGGTTCCCTCCAGAAGTCGCCCGGAAGGCGAGTTTCATGCACCAGGTGACCGACGGCACGATATGTCAGGATCCTGACGGCACCGAGGACGGGCGTGATCCCACTCTGATCGTTCTCGCGATCGGTGGGGGGGATGGCGGTGTCGACACGGTGGTGATTCCATTCCTCGAAATGATGGCGGAGTTCGGTGACCGTCTGGGCATTCACGCCGAAGTGATCCTGGGACCGCTGATCGGTAAGGAGATGGTGAACGATGTCCGTGAGCGTTCCGAAGGACTACCGGTCGAGCTTTGCACTTTCGTTCAAGATCCGAAGGAACTGTACCGGAGAGCCCATCTGGTCATTGCGACGGCTGGATACAACACGACCGCGGAGCTTCTGAGTCACGCTGCTCGTGCCATCCTGGTGCCACGAGTACTCCATCGTCACGAGCAGCTCATCCGTGCACGACGCATGGAAGAGCTCGGTCTGGCGACGTGCATCCACCCTGACGACCTCACTCCCTCTCGCCTTTTCGAAGAGGTTCGACGCCTCCGCCTCGTCTCTCCGGCGCCACTGGTCCAGGGGCGGGCGAGGGGAGCGGTGCCCCTCGATGGAGCGGAGCGGTTTGCGGACTTCTTCGCGGAGCTGGTAGCGTCCTCCCGCTCAGCAGGTGGGTCCGATGTTACCGAGCTGATCCCAGAGGAGTGACGGCCCGGCTCCTCGCCACCACCTCAGCCAGGCGTAGGCCGTCCGGCTGGCGAGCGAGAGAAGCCAGCTCTCGGAGGCGTTCTCGGGCGTGAGAAGTGTTTTCCCACGGTCCAGAAGCACACGGTTCTTGTGCGCGATCGCCCACGCCTGAAGAGTCCGGATTACATTCGCCATCCGAACTGGAACTCCGCTCAAGTGGTTGTGGAATCGAAGACTATGCATCGATAACCACCTGCTGGGGCTCGAGTTCCCGCGCGAGCAACTCCGAGTGTTGAAGAGGGAATGATAGTTGCTGCGAGCGCAGCGCTGGAACACATCTCTCTCTCACCACTCTCCCTGCATTCATTCCCTCTCATAGATCATAATTGGCATGTCGAACAGAGAGTTGCGACCCCGGATATTCTCGGCCCTGGCCACCATCGTCAGCGGCACGATCCTCACCCTTGCACTGTCCTCCTCGGCTCAGGCGAAGAGCTCCTACTACTACGCCTTTCAAAGCGCTTATCCCGGATCGTCCACCGGAACAAACGTCGTTTCCGGTATGGGCAGTTCCTGCGTGCTCTGCCACGGCCCGGCCACGACCAACGACTTCAACGGGTACGGCTGGAAGCTCCGGAACCTGATGAATGGTGGCATGAACATCGGGCAGGCGATCACCGCCGCCGAGACGTTCGACTCCGACGGCGATCCCGGCGGGTTCTCCAACCTCGACGAGATCAACAGCGATACGCAGCCCGGCTGGACCGTCGGAGCCAACAACACCATCTACCACGAGAATGGCGGGACGACGACCAATCAGAGCCCTCCGGCGGGCATCCTCGGCGAGATGGATCCGTCCGCGGAACCGGGGAGCGGCTATTGCTTCGGAGACCCCGGCAGCGGGACGCCCTGCCCCTGCAGCAACGACAACGACGGGAGTGTCCCCGGTTCCGGTTGTGATAACGGAGTATTTGCATCAGGAGCCAAACTGGTTGGCAGCGGCGTCGCGAGCCTCTCTTCCGACACCCTGGTCCTTTCCTGCACCGGTCTGGAACCCAACAACAGCGGCCTCTACTTCCAGGCAAACAACGACCTATCCCCCGGAAACATCTGGGGGGACGGCCTCCAGTGTGCCGGTGGGCAGTTGAAGCGACTGGGTGTGCGCTTCGCCGACGGCAGCGGCGCATCTACCACCTCGGCCTGGGCGACCCCGATATCCGTCAAGGCGGGGAATATCGTCGCCGGAGATACCAAGCGCTACCAGTGCTGGTACCGCACGACCAGCAACCCTCCCTGCGGTCCTGGCGTCAATGACTTCAACTCCTCCAACGGATACGCAGTGACCTGGGCTCCGTGATCGACGGGATTCACTTTCGCTCTCACATACTTGCGGCGCTTGCCCGGTCCTTTCTGGCGAGCGCCGCCATTGTGTCAAGCCAACTGACTCCGGACGCGGTCACCTTCAGGTCATCGATTTGCGCAGGACGTAGAGTGCTGTCGCCGAACCCAACCACCTGGCCAGCTTTGCTCTCTTCTCCATCGAGAATCCCGCCCCCGGGACTCCATAACCCGTGTAGAAGATGCCCGTGTCCACCCGGGCATCGACGCCTAGCTGAGCCTTCCGGAAGGTCCTCTTCCAGCGCATCCTGGAGAAGAAGAATGTCTCCGTGAGCCAGTTCCCTCGAACCCCGTGGCGGAACGGAAGCAACCCCTTTCTCAGCCTGTGCATGAACGACCGCCGCCCAGGTGGGTCCCCGCTGATCGGGGCTCCTGCCGTTGTTCCCGAGGTGGACTCCGCCCCACGCGCAGACTTCACGCACCGGAGCACCCACACGTAGTGCGCGAGACTGGTCCAGATGCGCCAGCAAGACGTGGGGACGATGTGGAGCATGATCCCGTCCTTTTTCATCACGCGCCGCATCTCCTGCAGGAGAGCCTCGCACGAGGGGATGTGCTCCAGGGCGTTCGAGCTGAACACGACGTCGAACGTCTCGTCGGGAAAGGGGATCTGCGACCCGTCGTACACCTGAACGGGGAAGACGGCGTGGTCCAGGTGAGAGCTCTCCTTCACGTCGATCGCGTCCACGCGAAGACCGGCTTCCTGGAAATACAGGGCCTGGTGCCCACTGCCGGCCCCGATCTCCAGCAATCGTCCCTCCCGGGGCAGGTGCTCCTTCGTCAGCGCCGCCTCGTGCTCGCGAATCGTCTGCAGCAGTTCTCTACGGGCTCGATCATCCCTCATGGCGCGGGAGTGTACCCCGCAAGGTCCTCTCCCGCCCCTCGAGATCCTCCTGGTGAGGATCGACGAGGGACACGGTTTCCCGGAGGTGCATCGACCGAAACGAGCCCCGTGGCGGAGTAGAGCGGACCCGGCCCCCTGGTGGGAGACCCAGGGTTCGAGACCCTACTCCGCGCCCCCCGGTCACCGTACACTGCGCGAGCCGGTCGCCGAGGCGATCGCCGCTGCGCTCCGCCCAGGCGGGTGCGCGGCTCGTCCAGACCCGCAGTGGACGCCTCTCTCAGGAGCCCGATACGTTGCAGGAAGAAACACCCGTCGAGGAAGACGCCGAGTCAGCCGGCCCCGCCGACCTGGTCCGCTTCGAGTTCGCCCGGCTGAAGGCGGAAGCGCGGGCCTGGACCGAGGCGGCGAACAAGCTCTCCCCACTCACCAAGGACGCCGCGTTCGAGGATCTGGGCAAGTACCGCAAGAAACTCGAGAAGCTGCGAGCCGAGCTGACGCCCTCCAGCATCGAAGAGTTCGGACTGGCCTCGCTGATGGATGCACTGGACGACCACGCCCGAAACGCCGCGACCCGGCTGCGCCAGCGGCTGAGCCGTGATCTGAAGGGAGCCTGCGAGAGCGCGGGGCTCGGCTTCCGGGTGATCCAGTTGGAGGACCCGATCGAGATCCGGATCCCACCCCTGTCGGTGGAGGTCGACCTGAAGAGTGGAGTGGCCTCGATTCGCTTCGCCCGCCAGGAGGTGCACCACTGCGCCGCCGACCCGGCTCAGATCGTCAAGGGGCACGCCAGCGCGATGCGCGCGCTGGACACGACGTTCGATGAACGCAAGTACCTGCAGGCTTGCTGGCGGGCGTACCGCACGGCCCTAGCCGAGACGGGCGGGAAGCCCGGAGAGCGCGTCGAGCTGCTGCTCTTCCTCCCGCATCTCGCGATGCAGCTGCAGTCGAAGCGCTTCCGCACCGATCCGGTCGAGGGCAACTTTCGCGGCTACAGCAGAGCGCGCTTCGCCTTCGACGTGCTGCGTCTCCGCCGGGCGCGCGCGCTGGAGCTCGACGGCCGGCGGATCGAGTTCGGGGTGGCGACCGGCACCTCGGCGACCGACAAGAAACGCGTCGTCTACCTCGAGAACGAGGAAGGACGCGGCCAGTACACCCTCACCGTGTACTTCCGGGAGACCGGATCCGGAGGAAACGACCGATGAGCACCCAGGCACCCTCGAGAGGACTCGCCCGCAGCATCGTCCAGCGGATGGGCGAGACGGGGCAGCCGCCGGAGCGCGGCTCTCTCCACGTCAACGTCGGTACCGACGAGACCCTCGATCTCTTGCGCAGCGAATACCTCGAGCCGATCCGGGAGACGGGGCGCAACTCCTCCTTCAAGCTGGTCCAGGCGCCCTTCGGCGGCGGGAAGACGCACTTCCTCCACACGCTGCGCGAGATCGGCTGGCAGGAGCGCTTCGCCACCAGCCTGGTCGGCATCTCGCCGCAGGAGTGCCCCTTCGACGACTCGGTCAGCATCTATCGCGCCGTGGCGCGCAACCTCGAGCTGCCCCCCGAAGAGGAAGAGGAGGAGCCCGAGCCCGGCGTCGACGTCGTCCTGCGTACGCTGGTCCTGCAGCGGGCCGAGCAGTACGGCGAGAAGACGGTCCGGGAGTGGCTGCGGCGGGAGTTCGCCCGCGCGCGTGTCGACAGCCGGGCGATGCGCCGCGCCGCCGAGCTGTACATGCTGGCGGTGCTCGACCTCGACGACGATCGCGAGGACATCACCGCGGCGTTCCTGCTCGGAGAGGACGTGCACAAGAACGACCTATATCCGCTGCGCATCCGTGAGCAGCTCGAGGGAAAGACCGCGTTCGCCTTCCTGCGCAGCCTGGTTCAGATCCTGCGCGCCCTGGAGATCCCCGGGCTGATCCTGCTCTTCGACGAGCTCGATCGCGTGATGAGCCTCACCGTCAAGCGGCGCAAGGCGATCGGCGACAACCTGCGACAGATGATCGACCACTGTGGTCAGGCGACTCTGCCGGCGCTCCTGTGGGTCTACGCCGTGCCGCCGGAGTTCATGACCACGATCGTGCCGGAGTACCCCGCGCTCGAACAGCGCTTGCGCGGCGCGACGGAGTTTTCACGGCGCAGCCCGCTCGAGCCGGTGATCGATCTCGACCACCTACCGCTCGAGCCTGAGGAGCTGTTCCGGCGCATCGGCGCCCGGTTGATGGAGCTGTTCGAGCTGGCCCACGACTACTCCTTCGATGCCGAGATCCAGGAGCACAACCTCGGACTCCTGGCCCGGGTGATGGCCGAGGAAGCGCTGGAGAGCGGCTCGCGCCGGACCTTCGTCAAGCGCGCGATCCACGTGCTGCACGAGCAGGCTCAGGAGGAACGCCGCCTCGAGCGGAGCGGGCTGGGCACGACCGGCGGCGGCGGGTTCGAGCTCGAAGGCGAGGTGGAGGTCGACTAGTGACCGGCTACCGCGTCGGGGACGAGGTGATCCACCCCCAGTGGGGGTACGGAACGATCCTGGGCCTGCGGCCCGGTCGCCACGTGCGCGTGCGCTTCGACGAGCAGCCCGGCTTGCCTCGCACCGTCGCGGCGCGGCAGCTGCTGGTGATTCCGCCCGAAGCGCACGCCGCGGTGGCGGCGGCGACGAAGGCAGCGGCCGCCGCGAGAATGGAGGATGAGGTCGAGTCGGTGGCGGAGCGCCCCGAGCCGGAGCGCGAGTCACCGCCGAAGACACCTGCTCCGCCGCTTCCCGTCCGGCCCTCGAAGGTGGCCGTCGAGACCGCGCGAGGCTTGAGCGCGGAACAGCTCGCCGACTACCGCCAGACGATCGAGGCGCTGCGTTCTGGCGTCCTTCCCGCCGCGCACGTGATCGAGTACACCGTCGGTCGCGATCGGCAGCTCGATCAGGTGCGCGCGCTGCTGGAGAAGCAGCGCGGCCTGCGCGTGGTGTGGGGAGAGTACGGCGCCGGCAAGAGCCACCTGCTCGACGTCGCCGAGCAGATCGCTCTGGACCAGGGCTATCTGACCTCGCGGATCACGCTCGATCGCCACGAGATCCCGCCGTCGCACCCGCAGCGCCTCTACACCGCGATCGTGCGACGCCTGCGCTATCCCGACGATCTCGGCCTGGGGCTGGAGCCCCTGCTGCGGCGGCTGATCGACAGCGAGAGTCACTACGCGCACTGCGGCGAGGAGGCGAGTCGCTTCCTCTCCCCGTACCTGCACGCGCTGCGCGCGCAGCACCCGCGGACGACCGACTGGATGCACGACTACGCGCACGGCTGTCGGATGAACGCGGACGAGGGCGGGTATCTCCTGCGCTGGGTGCGCTGGCCGGGGAAGAAGCCGCTGACCCTGTCCGACTTCCGCACCTACGGCAAGGTCTACACCTACCTGGTGGGGACGATCGCGTCGTGGGCGCGGGATGCGGGCTTCCGCGGCCTGCTGCTGCTCTTCGACGAGGTCGAGTTCCTCGAGTCGATGGACGCGACTCTCACCGACTTCGCGAGGGAGGTACTCGCGCACTACGCGGTCGCGACCCTGCCGCGAGACGAGCTCCACTTCGATCCCGACGACCTGTACAAGGGCGGACACGAGGTGCACAAGAACCTGCCCTTCCGCTTTCGCGAGGATCAGCCGCTGGCCGCGGTCTTCGCGCTGACGCCGCTGCCCGAGATCGAGACGATGCTGCGCGCGATGATCGGCGAGCGCGAAGAACGCGATATCGTACTGGAGCCCCTCGCGGCGGAGGAGGCCTTGACCCTGGTGCACCACGTCCACGCTCTCTACCGGACCGCGTTCCCCGAATTCGAACCGGCGCCGCGGCTGGAGGAGGAGATTCGCGAACACGTGTGGGGACGCATCGCCGAAGGGGAGGACAGCCCGCGGTTGATCGTCAAGGCGGTCTGTCAGCGGCTCGACCGGGAGCGGCTCGCCGCGCTGCGTCGCGGGGTCGAGGCTCCGGCGTGAACGCGGGCGAGCGAGACGGACCCGGTCGCCTGCGCCGTCTGCTCCCGCGGACCCACGGCGTCTTTCTCGGCCGCTTCACCGCGCCGACCGAGGTACAGCGGCGCGGGATCCCGCCGATCCTCGAGGGGAACGACACGCTGCTCTGCGCGCCGACCGCGTCGGGGAAGACGGAGGCATTCGCCGCGCCGACGATCGAACGGCTCCTGGGTTCGGAGCGCGCGCCGCTCTCCTGGATCGCGGTCAGCCCGACGCGGGCGCTGGCCAACGACCTGAAGCGCCGTCTGGAGGCGCCGATGGACGGCGCGGGGGTCGCCTTCGGGCGTCATACCGGCGAGCACAAGGAGCGCGCCGGCGGGAAGTGGCCCGAGGCGGTGGTGGTGACGCCCGAGGCGCTCGACTCGCTGCTGGCGCGGCGAGCACGGGTGCTGCGCGACGTGCGGACGATCGTGCTCGACGAGATCCACGTGCTCGACGGCACGCCGCGCGGGGATCAGCTGCGCGTCTTGCTCGAGCGACTGGAGCAGGTGGCGGAGCAGCGGCCGCAGCGCATCGCCGCCAGCGCGACGGTGGGGGACCCCGAGGGGCTCGCGGCGCGATACCTCGCCGAGGCGCAGGTCGTCGACGTGGCGGGTTACCGGACGATCCGGGCCACGCCGTTCCCCGGTTCGGAGACCGAGGGGCTCGGCCGCCACCTGACGCGATTGGCCCGCGCGGGGGCGCGCAAGATCCTCGTCTTCTGCAACCGACGTCGCGACGTCGACCGCCTCGCCGCGGAACTCGCGGGACGTACACCGTTCGCCGAGCGGGTCTTCGCCCACCACGGCTCGCTCTCACGCCCGGCCCGGGAGCGCACCGAACGTCAATTCCTCGACGCGCCGGCGGCGGTGGCCTTCGCGACGCTGACGCTCGAGCTGGGCATCGACATCGGCACCGTCGACTACGTGCTCCTGGTCGAGCCGCCGCCGAGCGTCTCGAGCCTGCTGCAGCGAATCGGCCGCGGCGGGCGGCGCGGCGACTCGACCCGAGTGGGGTACGCCTTCGCGGACGCGGCGCAGGAGCTCCTGTTCGACGTGATGCTGCGCGCGGGGAAGCGGCGGGAGCTGTGCGAAGCGCCGTACGTGTTCCGCCCGGGGGTGCTGGTACAGCAGGCGCTGGTGCTGGCGGGTGGACACGGCTACGTCACCGCAGCGCAACTCGAGGGTGCGGTACCCACCGGAATCCGCGCCGAGCTGCCGCGCGGATTCGCCGGCGACGTCTTGCCGGCCATGGCCGAAGCAGAGCTGCTCGAGCGGCCGCGCGGCGGGCGCTACGTGCTCGCCGAGGGATCAGAGCAGCGCTACGACCTCGGCAAGCTCCACTCGAACTTCACCACGCCGCCGGGTCTCTCGATCATCCACCGGCTGACCGGCGACGTGCTGGGCGAGCTCGACCCGCACCAGCTGGCCTCGTCGAAGATGCAGCTGGGTGGAAAGAGCTGGCGGGCGGCGCGCGAGGTCGAAGGGCGGCTCCTGGTCGACGAGGCCGCCGGTGGGGAGAGCGCGGGGTACGCCGCGAGCGAGGCGCCGTGCACGTCGCTCCCCCTGGCGCGCGCCGTCGCCGCCGCGCTGGGCGCGAAGGAGGGGGAGTGGTTGCAGCGATTGGTCGGAGACCGCTGGTCACTGCTGCACGGACTCGGCACGCTCGGTGGACTGGTGCTCTCCGCGGTCCTCACGCAGGAATTGGGCAGTGGCGTCGTCTCGAGTCCGACCGCGTTCACGTTGCGGCTCACCCGGTCGCTCGCGGAAGTGCCGTTGCTCACCGAGGAGACCTTGCAGCACTTCGCCACCCACCACGAAGGACGGCTCGCCCGCGCGCTGGGGATGGGGCCGTACTACCAGTTCCTTCCCGCGTCGCTCCGTGTCGCCGCGGTGCGGCGAGCCCTGGACGCGGATCGGCTGCCCGAGCGGTTCGAGAGCGCCGTGATTCGCACCCTGGACCCGGGCGAGACGCCGTCGGCCGCGTGGGAGCTCCTGTGAGATTCGGCTACCGCCGGCGCGAAAGGCAACCCTCGAGGAACTCCCGCTCGGCCTCCAGCAGCTCCTCGATCACCCCGCTGCGGTGGACGCCCAGGTCGAAGCAGTACGCTCGCAGCGTCAGCTGCTGGTGATCTCCTTCGCGCACCAGCGTGGTGTGTCCACCCGCCTGCGCCGCCGCCAGGACCTCGTCTCGCTCGTCGTCGGGCAGGTAGGCGTCATCCTCCGCGGCGAGCAGCAGCGTGGGAACCGTCGTCTCCCGCAGTACCTGCACGAGCGACACCTCCGCGGGTCGGCTCAGGAACGCACCGATCAGGGCGCCGAGGAGCGAGCCGTACCGATCCCGCGCGGCGTTCTGGGCGATCGTCCTGGCGCGGACCGGTGCGAAGAGGACGAGCGCACCCGGCCTCTCGCCGCCCTCGACGAGCGCGGCCGCCGGAATGGCGCCCAGCGAAACCGCGCGGACCACGATCGCGCCGGGATCTCCTTCGGTCCTGCGCAGCGCTTCGACCCACATCGTCGCCCCGTCGTCAGTGAGACGGCTCGAGTCGCGGTCGCCTCCCGAAGCTCCGACCCCACGGTAGTCCAGCGCGAGCGACGCGAACCCGTGCTCGCGGAGCACTCCCATCGTCTGCTTTACTCCCGCGAGCCCGTTCAGGCCGGTGGTGATCGACGCCCCCGCCGGGAGGAGGTGCAGGACGACGGGCGCTCCCGCACCGGCCGGAACGAAGACACCGCGCAGCGTGACCCCATCATCGGCCACGGCTTCCGCCAGCACCGTGCCGTCGGGGAAACCCTCGAGTCGGAGCTCACTCGTCCCCGCCTCCAGCACGATGGGGGCGACGCAGCTCTGCAGCGCGAGACAGGCGATCAGCGCCCAGCGGAACGTCTTCATGGGTGCAGAAGATACCGGCGCTACGGAGGCGGGGCAATTCCACGCTGAGCCACCGCGATCCCCGTCGCCGCTACCTCTCACCCGGCGGTGTCCGCATGATCAGCAGCCGCACTTCGGTCATGTCCTCGATCGCGTACCGGATTCCCTCACGCCCGAGACCGCTGTCCTTGACTCCGCCGTAGGGCATGTGGTCGACGCGGAAGCTCGGCACGTCGTTGATCACCACCCCGCCGACCTCGAGCGTCTCCCAGGCGCGCTGCGCCTTGAAGAGGTCGCGAGTGAAGATCCCCGCCTGCAATCCGAAGCGGCTGTCGTTGACCTCGGCCAGCGCCTCGTCGAAGTCATCGAACGGGGCGAGCACCGCGACCGGGCCGAACGCCTCCTGCGCGTTGACGTCCGCGTCGCGAGGGACCTCCTCCAGCAGCGTCGCCTCGAGCATCACGCCCTCGAGCCCGCCGCCGCAGAGGACCTTCGCGCCGCGGGCGATCGCGGCCTCGATCCAGCCGTGCAGGCGCTGGGCCTCCTTCGCCGAGATCATCGGACCGATGAACGTCTCCTCCTCGCGCGGGTCGCCCATCTTCAGCGCACGGGTCTTCTCGACCAGCTTCGCCTTCAGCTCGTCGTAGATCGAGCGGTGGCCGAGGACGCGCTGCACGCCGATGCAGCTCTGCCCCGACTGGTAGAAGGCGCCGATGATGATGCGGGCCACCGCGTCGTCGATGTCCGCGTCCTCGTCGACGACGCATGCGGCGTTGCCACCGAGCTCGAGCACGACGGGCTTCTTGCCCGCCTTCGCCTTCAGTGCCCAGCCGACCTCCGGCGAGCCGGTGAAGCTCAGGAGCTTCAGCCGGTCGTCGACGGTGAAGAGGTCGGCGCCGTCGCGGCTGCACGGCAGGATCGAGAAGGCGCCCTTCGGCAGGTTCGTCTCGGCCAGGACCTCGCCGATGATCAGCGCGCCGATCGGCGTCCAGCTCGCGGGCTTCAGGATGAAGGGACACCCCGCCGCGATCGCCGGGGCGACCTTGTGCGCGGCGAGATTCAGCGGGAAGTTGAAGGGGGAGATGAACGAACACGGACCGATCGGGAAGCGGCGAGTCATGCCGCCGTATCCTGAAGCGCGCGCCGAGATGTCCATCGTCAGGACCTCGCCGTCGATGCGCACCGCCTCCTCGCCCGCGATCCGGAAGGTGTCGATCAGCCGCGTCACCTCACCTCGCGCATCGTTGATCGGCTTGCCCGCTTCGATGCAGAGCGCCGTCGCCAGCTCGTCGGCGCGCTCGCGAAAGCGAGTCGCACAGTGGTAGAGCACTTCCTGTCGCGCGTAGGCGGGCAATCGACGCATCGGCCCGGTCGCCTCCACGGCGGCCGCGATGGCCCGGTCGATCACCGTCGGATCCGCCAGCGCGACGCGCGTGGCGACCTCGCCGGTGTACTTGTCGAGGATCTCGAGGTCGGTGTTGGCCTGGACCGGCTCGTTGGCCAGGTAATACGGGTAGCTCTCCTTCAACATGATCGCTCCTCGTGTAGTCGGATCGGACAGACGAGCTCGTCGAGTCGGTCGCCGAGGATAGCGTCCCGGCGCCTCACCGCCGAATCATGAAGAGTCGTCCCGGACCCGCGATTCTCGTCCTGTGGTCTCGGAGCTCTCCCACCAGCTCTTCGGCGGCCCCAGCAACGGGGTGAGCAGCGAGCGAACCAGCGCCCTCGCCAGCCGCAGCGGCGACTTCCGGAAATCGCGCTGGTGGTCCAGGATCTGGCCCCGCTCCTCCTCGAGCGCCACGATCCGGCTCTCGTGGGTGCGGATGCGTCGCCGGGTAGCGAAACTCTCGGGGATCACGCCGGGGTTGCCGAGGGCCCGGACCTGCTCGGTCAGGTCGGAAACGGTCGCCCGCCCGCGCACCTTGCAGCGGACGCAGTCGGGGGGCAGTTCGCCGCTCAGGAGACCCGCGCGGAATTCGCGTGCCGCCTCACCCTCGACGATCGCCTCGAGGTCACCACCCTCGAGACGTCCCACCGAGCCGGACCAGCAGCAGAGGCGGACCTCACCGGCGCTGTTGACGAAAACCGTCTCCCAGGGGTCGGTGCAATCGCGCGTCATCGGCTCGGTCATCAGCGCATCTCCTTCAGCCACTCGCCCAGGCCGCCCATCGTGGTGAACCTCAGGCCCATCTCACCGGCGAGCGCTCGGGCCTCCTCGACCCGCGCGGCCACCTCGCCGACGGGAATGCCGTCCAGCGACTCGGGCACCAGGGCCGCGCCGTGGTCGTACTCGATGTAGTCGACGGTGGCGACACCGTTCACGCCCTGCTCGGCCGCCCAGGCGACGAGCCGCGAGAGACCCTGGTAGGTCTGCGCGTTCAGCACGCAGTTGATCACCACGCCGGGGCCGGTGCCGAACTCGTTGCGCTGTGCCGTCAGCCGACGGAGGTTTCGCTCCAGGCGCGAGAAGGTGCCGCCCCGGCGGAGTGCACCGTACTGTTCGGGATCGGCGGTGTCGCAGCTGACGGTGATGCGCCGGAGTCGACTGAGCACCTCGAACTCCTCGTCGTTGAAGCGCTTGCACAGGTTGGTGGTCAGGCAGACGGGCACTCCACGCTCGAGCATCCGTCGCACGAGGTCGCACCACCCGGGGAGGATCGTCGTCTCCCCGTGTCCCGAGAGCTGCACTTCCTCGGGGCGCAGTCGTTCCAGTGATTCGATCAACCCCATCGGATCGAGCTCGAGGTCGCGCCCCTGGTAGTCGGGATGACTCACCGCGCAGTACACGCAACGGAGGTTGCAGCGGCTGGTCAGCTCCAGGAGGAACCGACGCGGTCGCATGCTCAGGAGGTCTTCGTCTTCGATCTTCCGCACGGCAGGATGATACGGAGTCGCACACCTTTCCGCACTTTTTCGACGAGCTGGTGCCGCACGCCAGCTTGTCGAAAAAGTGCGGAAACGTGTGCGACTCCGTATCATCACGGCCAGTGCCTTCGATCGATCCCGCCTGGTTGGCGAAGAGCCGGGACAGCCGCGCCTTTCTCGAACGCCTCTGGCGCCTCGAGAACGACGAGCGCCCCGGCTTCGTGCTCGGCGACCTGGGGCCCGGCGGGGAGGGGATCGCCTCGGCCCTCTTTTCCGGTCGCGGCGAGCACGAGAGCCTGCGTGATCGTCTGCTCGACCCGGCGCGCTACCTGGAGGCGCAGCTGCGGGAGATCGAACAGCAGGTCGCGGTCGCCGGGGACTTCGTGCCGACCCTCTGTCCCTCTCTCGGGGTGGTCGCGATTCCCTCCGCCTTCGGCTGCGAGGTCGTCTGGTCGGAGGACGACTTTCCCGCGGCGAGACCGCTCTTCGCGGGGGATCCCGAGCGTCTCCTCGATCTCGATCCGCCTGCGGTGACCGACGGACTGCTCGGTCGGATCCTCGAGTACACCGCGTACTTCCGCGAGCAGACCGGCCTCCCGATCCGCGTGACCGACATCCAGGGGCCGCTCGACAGCGCGTCGCTGATCGCGGGGCACACCGAGTTCCTCCTGGCGATGCACACGGCGCCGGAGGCGGTCGAGCACCTGCTCGAGCTGGTCACCGATCTCACGCTCCGCTTCGTCCGCGCGCAGCGCGAGGCCGCCGGCGAGTTCGTGCCCTCGCTCTTCCAGCCGTGGATGCCCGACGGCCTGGGCATCAGCCTGAGCAACGACGACGGCGTGATGATCTCGGCGGAGTTTCACGATCGTTTTCACGTTCCCTGCGTGAATCGGATCTCGCGCGAGCTGGGCGGCGTGTACCTGCACTCCTGCGGGAACTGGCAGCACCTGCTGCCGAGCCTGGAGAAGATCGAGGGGTTGCGCGGGCTGGAATTCGGCGCCGGGGAGACGGACTTTCGCGCGGTGGCCGAGCGCTTCGGGGGGAAGGTGGTGCTGTCGACTCGCGTCGGGTTGAACCTCGACATTCACTTCCGCGGCATCGCTCACTACCTGCGCTCGATCCTCGAGCAGAGGACCACCAACCGCGGGCTGTTCATCCAGGTCGACGTCACCAACGGGATCCCCGGCGACGACTGGGTGGGGATCACGCGGGACGAGGTCTTCGAGCTCCTGGGGGTTTGAGTCGTGAACGACAAGCCCGGTCCGAAGCGAGTACAGGAGCTCCTCTCCTGGTCCCGCGACGGCGAGGAGCTGATTCTGGAGGCGCGGCTGGAACACGGAGGACGAATCGAGATTCGCGCCACGCCGTGGTCCGCGCACGTCTGGCGGATCCGTTTCGGAGACGAGATGGCCACCGCCTCGCCGATCCTCGTCGAGCGGGAAGAGCCAGCCCCGTCCTGGTCGGTGGAAGAGGACGGAGAGCGGCTGCTCGCGCGGACCGAGGCGCTCTCCCTCGAGGTGCGCAGGCGCCCGTGGCGGATATCGTTCCTCGATGCCGCGGGGGCCGTCGTCTGCCGCGAGAACGTCGACGACGTCGACGTGCTCGGTGAGGCGTGCGCGCCCGTGCTGGAACTGGTCCCCGGCGAGCAGGGGGCGATCGAGTGCACGCGCGAGGGGCTGCTGCTCGCCCGCGACGAGCACCTCTACGGTCTCGGCGAGAAGTTCACCCCGCTGGACAAGCGCGGCCAGCGGATCGCCTCGTGGACCCGCGACGCGCTCTGCACCACCACCGAGCTCGCGTACAAGAACGTGCCCTTCGTGCTCAGCACCGAGGGCTATGGCGTGTTCGTCCACACGTCGCGCCGCGTGGACTTCTCACTGGGAGCCGACTCCGTGCGGGCGTGGTCCTTCGAGGTCGAAGGGCCGGAGCTCGACTACTTCGTGATCCACGGGCCCACGATGGCCGGGGTTCTCGACCGCTACACGCAGCTCACCGGGCGGCCGGGCCTTCCGCCGAGGTGGTCCTTCGGCCTGTGGATGTCGGGGACCGGCGTCTACCGCACCCAGGAACAGATCGAGATCATGGCCCGGGGGATGCACGAACGCGACATACCCTGCTCGGTGATCCACGTCGAACCGTGGTGGATGCGCTCGCGCAAGTACGCGGACTTCGTCTGGGACGACGAGGCCTTTCCCGACCCGAAGGGACTGGTTTCGCGCCTCGATGAGCTGGGCTACCGGCTCAGCCTCTACGAGCACCCGTACGTCTCGGTGGAGAGCGAGCTCTACGCCGAGGCTGCGGACCGGGGCTACTTCGCGCGCCGCCCGGACGGCGGGGTCTACGTGATCGAGTACGGCCTGTCCAAGGCCTCGCGCCCGGGGGAGGAGGCGCCGACCCCGGCGGACACCTGGAACGCGCCGGTGGCGATCGTCGACTTCACCAATCCCGCGGCGAAGCGCTGGTACCAGGAGTTGCACCGGCCCTTGCTCGAGCTGGGCGTCGCCGCGTTCAAGACCGACTTCGGCGAGAACGTGCCGGCCGACGCGTGCTTCGCCGACGGCAGTACCGGCGCGACGATGCACAACCTCTATCCGCTGCTCTACAACCAGGCGGTGTACGAGATCACCGAGGAAGTCACCGGCGAGGGGATCGTCTGGAGCCGCTCCGGCTGGGCGGGGAGCCAGCGCTACCCGACGTGCTGGGGCGGCGATCCGGTGTGCGACTGGGACAGCCTCGCGGCGACGCTGCGCGGCGGGCTATCCCTCGGGTTGTCGGGGATTCCCTTCTGGAGCCACGACGTCGGCGGCTACCACGGCACCCCGGACGAGCGCCTCTACATCCGCTGGTTGCAGTTGGGCTTCTTCTCGCCGCACGTCCGCTGCCACGGCGAGAGCCCGCGCGAGCCGTGGCGCTTCGGCGAACGGGCCGTGTCGATCTTCCGCAAGTACGCGAAGCTGCGGCAGCGGCTGATGCCCTACCTGTGGGCCGAGGCGCGGGAATCCTGCCGGACGGGACTGCCCCTGATGCGCGCACTGGTCCTCGAGTGGCCGGACGATCCGGTTGCCTGGTCGATCGACGACGAGTTCCTGTTCGGCAGTTCCCTGCTGGTCGCTCCCGTGCTGGACGCGACCGATCGCCGCCGCATCTGGTTCCCGCCGGGGCGTTGGATCGACTTCTGGAGCGATGCGGTGTACGAGGGCGAGCGCTGGCTGGAGTACGACGCGCCGCTGGAGACGCTGCCGCTGTTCGAGCGCAGCCACGCGGCTCTGATGTGGTCGTAGCTCGGCATCAAGGCCTGCGCAGCCGTGCTTCAGGCTGAGTTCGAGTAGAGAATCCAGAGCCAAGAACACAGATCACCGGAATCCCCTGCACGCATTCAATGAGTTCGAGCAGAATGAACGAAGCCGAGAGAAGAGGATTCCGACGATGAGATACCTGTTGCCTGGCATCCTTCTGCTAGTTCCTTTCACGTCGACCGCCACTCCAGAGGGCGAAGGGGAGCGGACCGATTCGAGGGCCTGGATCGAGGAGGCTAAACTCCTGGCGAGTGACGGTGGGAACGATAACCTCTTCGGCTTTGCCGTCGACCTTGAGGGAGACACCGCGATCGTCGGAGCGAGGGGCCTCTATTATGGCTCGGTTTACGTGTTCGTGCGGACGGGCTTCCTCTGGACCTTGCAGCAGAAGTTGGTCCCCGCCGCCGGGGACCACGGCTACCACTTCGGCTCTTCCGTCGACATCGACGGGGACACGGCAGTGATCGGCTGGTCGAACGATGACGATGCAGGGGAATCGGCGGGTTCGACGTGCGTCTACGTCCGTTCGGGGACGACCTGGAACCAGCAGGCCAAGCTCCTCGCGAGTGACGCGAACGAGTACGATTTCTTTGGATTCGACGTCGCTCTCGATGGCGACACGCTCGTGATCGGCACGGCTTCACAGGACCTCGGCCTCTGGGCCGGCTCCGCATTCGTGTTCGTGCGGTCGGGCTCGACCTGGATCGAGCAGGCCAAGTTCGTCGCGGACGATCCAGCGGATCACGATTTCTTCGGCTGCTCCGTGGCGATCTGCGAGGATGTCGCCCTGGTCGGCTCGCGGGGGAGAAATGACAGCTACCCGAACGCGGGCGCCGTCTACGTCTTCGTGCGCTCGGGTACGAGCTGGAGCCTGGAAACCAAGCTCCTCGCCGGCGACGGAAGCGAGGGCGACTTGTTCGGCACCTCCGTGAGCCTCGACGGCGACCGAGCACTGGTCGGAGCACCCTGCCACGAGGGCACGGCCTTCAGGACCGGCGCGGCGTACATCTTCGAACGCCTCGGCACGACTTGGAGGCAGCGAGGCAAGCTCGTCGCCGGGAATCTGCGGAAGGCGGACCGCTTCGGCAGTTCCGTCGCCATCGAAGGCGACCGGGCGATCATCGGCGTGGACCCCGAGGGGGTGTTCTCGGAGCTGGGCCTGGGCTCGGCCTACGTGTTCGACTGGACGGGGACTACCTGGACCGAGCAAGCCATGCTGGTGACGGAGGATGTCGAACGGTTGGACGATTTCGGGACGGCCATCTCCATCTCCGGCAACTCGATTCTGGTCGGAGCGCAAGGCAATGACGACCTTGGCCATAATTCGGGTTCCGCCTACGTGTTCTCCCTTGTGAGGCCTCCAGGGGTCGGCTACTGCTTCGGTGATCCCTCGAGCGGCACACCCTGTCCGTGCGGCAACGACAACGACGGCAGCGTGCCAGGCTCGGGTTGCGACAACGGAGCATTCCCTTCCGGGGCGCAGCTCACCGGCAGCGGCATTGCCAGCGCGGGGAACGACTCCCTGGTTCTGAGCGCGACGCACCAGGAGCCGTACAACACCGGCCTCTACTTCCAGGCGCGGAACGATCTCTCCCCTGGCGTGATCTGGGGGAACGGCCTGCGCTGCGCCGGCGGCGGTGAGGTGCGGTTGCAGGTGCGGATGGCCGACGGTGAAGGCAACTCGCACACGACCATCACCCTCGGTGCCAGGGGAGGTGTAGCGCCGGGCGATACGTGCTACTACCAGCTGTGGTACCGCACGAGCTTCTTCCCACCTTGCGGCTCCGGGGTCGGTGAGTTCAACACGACCAACGGATACGTTCTCACCTGGCATCGGTGATGATGAAGACCCTCCTTTGCACGGTTCTCGCCCTGTTCACCTCGGCACCGATTCTCGCCTCGGGAAGCGAGGGGGGAGGTCGTGATTCCAAGACCTGGGTCGAGGAGGAGAAGCTCCTGGCGGGCGACGGGGGTGCCTTCGACAGTTTCGGCCTCGCTGTGGCCCTCGACGAGGACACGGCGATCATCGCGGCGAAGGGAGACGGTACACTGGGCACCGCCTACGTGTTCGTGCGCATCGGTTCCACCTGGAGCGAGCAGGCGAAGCTCGTCCCGGCCGACGGGAGTACTGGCGGCGGGTATGGCCACTCCGTCGCCATCGACGGGGATACGGTTCTGGTCGGCCGGAGAGACGATGATGAGGCGGGATCGCAAGCCGGATCGGTCCACGTCTACATCCGCTCAGGCACGGCCTGGAGCGAGCAGGCCAAGCTCCTGGCCCGAGATGCGGGAGCGGCTGATCTCTTCGGGACGTCGGTTGCTCTCGACGGTGACACGGCGCTGATCGGAGCTTGCCACGACGACCATCACGGAGCATCGGGCGCCGGGTCGGCGTACGTATTCGTGAGATCGGGCACGACCTGGAGCCAGCACGCGAAGCTCGTCGCGGACGACGCGCAGGCCGAAGATGACTTCGGCTGGTCTGTTTCGATCAGCGGCGACACCGCCCTGGTCGGGGCGCCGGGTGGCGATGATTCGCACTGGGAGGCGGGCTCGGCCTACGTCTTCGTCTGGTCGGGTACGAGCTGGAACCAGCAGGCCAAGCTCCTCGCCGGTAGTCCGGAATACCACAGCGCTCTCGGCTTCATCGTGTCGATCTCAGGCGACACCGCCATGTTGGGCGCGCCCAACAGGTATTTCGGTAGCCACGCCAAGGTCGGCGCGGTGCACGTTTTCGAGCGGTCGGGCACGATCTGGAACGAGCAGGCCCTGCTCATGGCAAGCGACCTGGCCGCCGGGCAGCACTTCGGCAGCCACCTGGCCCTCTCCGGCGACCGGGCGGTTATCGGTCGGCATGTGAGCACGGAATCGATGCCGACCGTGGCGTACATCTTCGAGCGGCAGGGGCACGTCTGGGAGCAACAGGCCAAGCTCGAGGCGCACGATGGCGAGGCGGAGGATTACTTCGGGATTTCCGTCTCCGTCTCCGGCGACTCGGCGCTGGTCGGGGCGTTCGCCGACGATGACCTCGGACCCACCTCGGGTTCCGCCTACGTCTTCTCCCACCTCGATCCTCCGGGAAGCGGCTACTGTTTCGGCGATCCCGGGAGCGGCACGCCTTGCCCTTGTGACAACGACAACGACGGCAGCGTGCCCGGCTCGGGTTGCGACAACGGTGTCTTCTCCTCCGGTGCGAAGCTCGTCGGAATCGGCAGGGCGAGTGTCAGCGACGACAGCGTGGTGCTGCTCGCGAGGAACCTGGACCCTCACCTGGGGGGCCTCTACTACCAGGGGACCACCGACCTGACGCCGGGGCTGGTCTGGGGCGGCGGCTTACGCTGCACCGGAGGCGCCATCAAGCGGCTTCAGGTGCGCTTCGCCGACGGGACGGGCTCCTCGAGCACCACGATTCCGATCGCGACCAAGGGAGGGGTGAGCGCCGGGGACACGACGTACTACCAACTGTGGTATCGCGCCACCACGGCTCCGCCTTGCGGGTCGGGGGTGAGTGAGTTCAATGCTTCGAATGGGTATGTCGTGACCTGGGTGCCGTGACGTCTTGTGACGGGCAGAACGAAACCGCCAGGCCGTCGGTCAGGTTGAGCCGGGCGGGACCAGCTCCCGCTCTTCACCCGCGAAGGGATGTAAGTCGCCTTGGATTCGGAGTCCGCCGAGAACAGCTCGTCGGACGATTGCTAGAACACGACCTCGTACCCTTCGACTACGAGGTGCTCCCGAGGGTCGGTGCCCGAATGAGGGTGTCGTTCGAGCACGGCTGACAGGTTCAGCGATCCGGTCGCACCGTCCCAGGCGAAGACCACGGTGCGGACTCCGGTGGCGTCGACACTGGTCTGCGGGAGCACGCCCGGGATGGAGCTGTCGATCGCCAGCCTGAGCTCACCCAGCGGCATCAGGACCGTTCCGTTCAGCGCCGTATGCGTCGCGATGACATCGCGCCGCCCGTCGGGCCCCAGGACCAGCACGTCTCCCAGTACGATCGGAGTGGTGAAGCTGGTGTTGATCAGGTGGCAAGTCGTATCGATGTGATACCAGTTGCCGCTCAGGTCGACGTACTCGGCGCGAACTCCTTCGAGGTGGGTGATCGGGCTCGGTTCCGCGCCACCGCGCGTCGCCACGACCGAGAGGGCGAACAGCAGGATGGCACCGGAAAAGCAGGAGAGCAGGATCTTCTTGTTCATGGCGGGTCACTCCTCGTCAGCGAGGGGTTGGTTCGGGCGCGATCGACGGACACACCACGATCTTAGTCCGGATTCCAGCATCCTGCGACCGGCGACTCACGAGTCGGCCACGGTGGTGCCCGGAAGGCGACCGGCGCTGCTACGCGTCGCTCTCCCCGTCCTTCCGCCGAGCCTCGCCCAGCTCGTCGCACACCGTCCCCGGGTCCAGCTCGATCCCCCGGCGGTACGCCGCCCGGGCGATGGTGTGCGCGGCGACCGGCGCGGTGGCCAGCAGGAACGCGCAGATCAGCGCCACTCGCGCGGTGACGGCAGCGTCGCCGAACCAGATCGCCACCGCGGCGAGGATGCAGATCGCGCCCAGCGTGGAGGCCTTGCTGGAGGCGTGCATTCGCATCAGGAGATCCTTCATGCGCACGACGCCGAGGGCGGACACCAGCACGAAGATCGTGCCGAGACCGATGAGCGGGCCGATGAGAACGTCCCCGAAGCTCACGACGCCTCCTCCTGGGCCTTGCGGCTCATGTAGACCGCGAACCCCACCGTACCGACAAAGCTGATCAGCGCCAGCACGATCGCGACGTCGAGGAAGACGGTCTGGTCGTGGCCGATCGCGTAGACTCCGGCCGCCGCGACGGTGATCGTCGCCATCAGGTCGAGCGCCACGACCCGGTCCGCCAGCCGCGGCCCGCGCGCCAGGCGAACCAGCGCGAGGACCAGGCCGAACGCCAGCAGGCCGAGGATCACTTCGCAGAAGACCGTCATCGCATCAGCTCCAGCACGCGACGTTCGAAGCCCTGCTTGATCTCCCGGCGCACCTCGTCGGGATCGTCGACCCACATCGAGTGGACGTACAGCGTCTTCCGGTCCTCGGAGACGTCGAGCCCCAGCGTCCCCGGCGTCAGCGTCACCAGGCAGGTCAGCAGCGTGATCTCCTCGTCGGTCTCGACGTCGAGGGGGACGCCGACGATCCCCGGCTTGACGTGGGTCGAGGGGGAGATCACGTCGCGCGCGACGCGGAAGGAGCTGAGGATCAGCTCCCAGAAGAAGTAGAGGAGCAGCAGCAGACCCCGCGGCAGCCTCGACGCATACTTCGCCGACCCCGGCAGCGGACGTAGCCAGGCGAGGATCGCATAGCCGAGCACGAAGCCGAGGGCGAGGTTCTCCAGATTGGTCTCGCCTCGGAGGAACGCCCACACGGCGGAGAGCAGGAGGTTCAGGAGCAGCGAGCTCACGGCGCCCTCCCCACGAGCTCGCGGTAGCTCTCGACGTCGAGCAGCTGCTCGGCCGCGCGTTCCGCCACCTCGAACAACGGCTGCGGCCAGACGCCGATCGCCACGGTGACCAGCGCGAGCAGCGCGATCGGGATGACCCTCATCACGATCCTCGCGCGGTCGACAGCGGGACGCGGAGTCTCCACCGGATCCGGCTTCCAGAACGCCTCGTTCCAGATCTTGATCATCGACACCAGCGTCAACAGCCCCGCGACCAGCGCGACGGTGATCAGGAGGTACTCGCCCGCCTCGAAACCCGCGCGAATCACCGCCAGCTTGGCCCAGAATCCCGACAGCGGCGGGATCCCCGCCAGCGACAGCGCGGGCACCAGGAACAGCACCGCGAGCCACGGCGCCGTGCCGCCGAGTCCGCCGAGCTTCTTCAGGTCGTAGCTCCCCCGCATCGCGCGCACCACCCCGCCGACCAGGAACAGGTTGGTCTTCACCACGATGTGGTGCGCGATGTAGAAGACCGCCGCGACGAGCGCCATCTTCCGCACGTCGGGGTCGGGCGAGGCGATCAGCGCCAGCGCCAAGGTCATGTAGCCGATCTGGCTGATGATGTGGAAGGACAGGATCTTGCGAATCTCGAAGCGGGACACCGCACCGAGCACCCCGAGCAGCATCGTCAACCCGGCCAGCACCAGGAGGATCTGGAAGTTCCGCTCCAGCACCGGGAAGACCTGCCCGAAGACGCGGATCAGCGTGTAGACGCCGACCTTGGTCAGGAGCCCCGCGAAGATCGCCGAGACCGCGGCCGGCGGCGTCGCGTAGCTCGCCGGCAGCCAGAAGTACAGCGGGAAGAGCCCCGCCTTGATCCCGAAAGACACCAGGAACAGCCCCGACAGCGCCAGCACCAGCCCCGGCTGCACCTCGGCGATCTCCGCCAGGCGCAGCGAGAGGTCGCCCAGGTTCAGCGTGCGGGTGACCGAGTAGAGCACGCCCGCCGCGGCGAGGAAGAGGGACGAGCCGATCAGGTTCAGCGCCACGTACTTCATCGCCCCTTCCATCTGGGCCCGCTCGCCGCCGAGCGCCAGCAGGGCGAAGCTGCCGAGCAGCATCACCTCGAACCAGACGTACAGGTTGAAGATGTCCGCGGTGACGAAGGAGCCGCAGACCCCGGTCAGCATCAGGAAGAGGAACGGGAAGTAGCCGCGCCGCTGGCGCGGGGCGTCGATGTCCGCCAGCGAGTAGGCGGTCACGGCGACCGTCATCAGCCCGGTGACCAGCACCATCAGCGCCGAGAGCACGTCCGCCGCGAGGGTGATCCCGAACGGCGCGGGCCAGCCGCCGATGCGCGCCAGGAGCACGCCCTCCTCGAGCACCGCCGCCAGCAGCCAGCCGCCGACTCCGAGCAGCGTCACCGCGCCGACGCTGGCGATCACCCACTGCCCGCGCACCGACTTCCAGCACGCGAAGCAGAGCGCCGCGGTCAGGAGCGGGACCAGCACGGGGAGCGCGGGGAGGAGGCTCACGGATCGTTCCTCCGCAGCTCTTCCACGTCGTCGCTCCCGCTTTGCGCGATCACCCGCTCGACCAGTACGGCGGTGAAGGCGACCAGCGCGAAGCCGATCACGATCGCGGTCAGGACCAGCGCTTGCGGCACGGGGTCGGCGTAGCCCTCCGGCGGGACCGTCTCGCCGACCGGCACCAGCGGTGCCTTGGCGCGGACCAGCCCCCCGGTGGTGAAGAGCGCCAGGTTCACCGCGTGGCCGACCAGGAGGATCCCGAAGATCAGCCGCACCAGGCTGCGCGACAGCAGCAAGTAGATACCCGAGCCGAACAGCACGCCGACCAGGATCGCCAGCAGCGGGTACATCAGTCTTCCCCCTCCGCCAGCGTGATCAGGACGAGGAAGACCGATCCGGCGACCACCAGGTGCACGCCGAGGTCGAAGAGGAGCACCGTCGAGACCTTGCCGATCCCCGGGACCGGGTGCTCGCCCCACAGTCCGGCCAGCACGGGCTGGCCGGCGAGCGGACCGGCGAGCGCCGCGGCGAGGGCGCACAGCATCCCCAGGCCGATGAAGGCGCGCGGATCGAAGCGGATCAGCCTTCGCGCCGCTGCGGGCCCGTGCGCCAGCAGGTAGATCACCAGTCCGCCGGCGGTGAGCAGTCCGCCGATGAAGCCGCCGCCGGGCTCGTCGTGTCCGCGCAGGAGGATGAACACCGAGAAGACGAGCAGGACCACCATCAGGTAGCGGCTGGTGGTGCGTAGGATCAGGGAGCTCATTCCTCGCCTCCTTCGCGCACCTTGCTCCGCGGCCGCAGCTTGAGCATGGCCAGCACCCCGAACGCCGCCGCGGCGACCACCGAGACCTCGCCGAGGGTGTCCAGCGCGCGGAAGTCGACCAGGATCACGTTGACCACGTTGCGGCCGTGCGCGAGGAGGTAGCTCGACTCGGCGAAGTAGAGCGATGCGTCGCGGGACAGGTGGACCGTGTCGGCGGCGACGACGATCAGCGTCATCATCGCTCCCGCGGCGAGCGCGATGACGATCCGGGTGAGACGGAATCCCACCCGCGGCTCGACGCTGGTCCTCGGCACCCGCGCGAAGAGCAGCACGAGCAGCACCACCGACAGCGTCTCGACCATGATCTGCGTGATCGCGAGGTCGGGTGCCGAGAAGAGCAGGAAGAGCAGCGCGATCGCCGCTCCGGTGACGCCGATCGCGGCCACCGAGGCGAGCGGCTTCTTGAAGCGGAGGGTCAGGATCGCGCCGGCACCCGCCACCACGGCGATTATCACCTCGTGGACGCGCAGCGAGCCCTCGAGCTCCGGGAAGTGCGCGGCGAGGCTGCGCACCAGCGGGGGCGCGACGGTCAGCAGCGCGGCGACGATCACGACCGCGATGTAGGTGCGCAGCCGCCCCGTCTGGATCCACCGCGTGATCGTGCCCGAATCGGCGTAGAGCCGCGCGAGCCCGCGCTCGTACCAGAGCTCGGGTCCGTACGCGGAGAGCCTGGTGCAGAAGCTGCCGATGGGGGAGAGGCGCCGCCTGGTGCGCACGAACACCCAGATGCCGATCGCCAGGGTGACCACGGAGAGCCCCAGCACCGCCAGCGCGTCGGGATTCAGGCCGTGCCAGAGCGCGAGGTGCAGGTCGACCTCGTGACCGAGGATCGAGCTCGCCATCGCCGAGCCGAGCACGGTGTCGAAGAAGCTGGGCCAGAGCCCGACGAGGAGCCCCGCCGCGCCGAGCACCAGGGGCCCCAGGAGCATCGAGAAGGGCGCCTCGTGCGGCTTCTTCGGCGTCTCGAGCAGCTCGCCCTTGAAGGGTCGCAGGCCGACCATCAGGGCGGTCGCGACCAGCGCGACGTTGGCCGCCACCGCGGCCAGGATCAGGGTCGCCCGGAAGGTGTCGACGTTCAGCTTGAACTCGTAGAAGAGCTCCTTGCCGACGAAGCCGAACATCGGCGGCGCACCCGCCTTGGAGAGCGCGGCGAGCAGTCCCGCGGCGAAGGTGAGCGGCATCAATCGGCGCAGACCGCCGAGCGAGCCGACGTCGCGCGTGCCCGTCTCGTGATCGATGCTGCCGGCGACCAGGAAGAGGGTCGCCTTGTATAGCGCGTGCGCGACGAGCAGCACGACCGCCGCCTCGACGGCCTTCTCTCCTCCGGCGCCGAGCAGGCTCGTCAGCATCCCCAGCACGGCGATGGTCGAGAAGGCGAGGATTCTCTTGAGGTCCTTCTGCCCCAGTGCGCGACCCGCTCCGCCGAGCATGGTCACGACTCCGACGGGGACCAGGACCCACACCCACAGGTCGGTTCCGCCGAGGGTGGGGGAGAAGCGCGCGAGCAGGTAGATCCCCGCCTTGACCATCGTGGCGCTGTGCAGGAGCGCGCTGACGGGCGTGGGCGCGGCCATCGCGCTGGGCAGCCAGATGTGGAAGGGGAACTGCGCCGACTTGGTGATCGCGCCGAGGATCACCAGCACGGTCGCGCCGGCGTAGAGCGGGTGGTCGCGCACCTCGAGGTTCGCGAGCTCACTGATCGACCAGGCGCTCGCCCCGTCGAGCCCCGCGTCGCCGCCGATGATCCCGAGCAGGACAAAGCCGCCGAGCAGGCAGAGCCCGCCGGCTCCGGTGATCAGGAGCGCGGACAGCGCCGCCGAGCGTGACTCTTGCCGGTGGTTGTAGATCCCGATCATCAGGTAGGAGCAGATGCTGGTCAGCTCCCAGAAGACGAAGAGCGAGATCAGGTTGTCGGCGAGGACCAGCCCCAGCATGGCGCCGAGGAAGAGCAGCAGGTAGGTGAGCAGCGCGCCGCGCTTCGCGTCCCCGGCCATGTAGCCGCCGGCGTAGACGAGGACCAGCGCGCCGATCCCGGTGACGAGCAGCGCGAAGGTCCCCGAGAGCCCGTCGAGCAGGAAGCTGATCTCGACACCGAACCCCGGCGCCCAGGTCATCGTCTCGCGCACGCTCGTCCCCGG
>CAZCAC010000109.1:0-28954 GCA_964496575.1 uncultured Planctomycetaceae bacterium
ATGACCTGGATTAGCGTGACGAGCTCGTCCTGGCAGAATCCGGCTGCCTACAGGGTCCTCGAATCGTGGCCCGGGAGCCGGGAACCCGCAAGGGCTGGAAGCCGCGTGGCTGGAGATCCGCCACATGGTAACGTCCCGCGATGGCACCCGAGGCCGAAGACGAGCTGGGCCGCCGGCTGGCCGATCAGGAGGGACGCTTGCGCCTGCTCCTGCTCCACCTCGCCGGCCCGGGGGTGCGCTCGCGGGTCGAGGTCGAGGACCTGCTCCAGGAGGTCTACCTGCGCGCGCTCGCCGATCCCGATCGCCTTCCGGGATCCAGCGATGGGGAGAACGAGCTGTTTCGCTACCTGCGGAAGATCGCCCGGCACGCGGTGATCGACGTGGTGCGAGCGGCGCGCGCGGCCAAGCGGGACGGCCGGGAGGAGCCGCTGAAGCGCTCCGACTGGAGCCGCGGGGGCCCCGGCCAGAGCCGGATCCCCGCCCGAAGCCCCGGACCGGCGACGCGCCTGGTCGGCGAGGAGACCGCCGAGCAGCTGGCCCGGGCCTACGACCGACTGACCCCCGAGCACCGCCGGATCCTCGGGCTGCGCAAGTTCGAGGGACTCTCCGCTGCGGAGGCGGGGTCGCGGATGGGGCGCAGCGAGAAGGCCGCCCACTCCCTCTTCCGGCGGGCGCTGGAGGCGTGGCAGGCGGAGCTGGCGCGGGAGCGCGACGGAAGCTCCGGATAGCTTTTCTCGGGGAATGTGCGGGGAGTCGCCACAGGACCTACGCTGGGAAGCGCCATGAACGATCGATCCCTCGACGACCTGCTCGACGCCCTCGTCGCCCGCTACTCCGACGACCTCGAGGCCGGCGTGGCCCGCCCGCGCGCGGAGTACCTCGCCGAGGTTCCCGCCGACGCGCGCCCCGGACTCGAGCGCTGCCTGAAGATGATCGAGTCGGGCACGGCGCAGACCCCGGCGGCGGGGCAGCCGCTGGTGTCGGGGCTCCGCATCGACCACTACGAGCTGGTCCGCGAGCTCGGCCGCGGCGGGATGGCGCTGGTGTGGCTCGCGCGTGATACCGAGCTCGATCGCCCCGTGGCGCTGAAGGTGCTGCGGCCGGGGCTGGCGCTGGAGCGGCGGCACGCCGACCGCTTCCGGCGGGAAGCGCTGGCGATCGCCAGGCTGAGGCACCCGCACATCGTGCAGATCCACGGGGCGGGTGAGGCCTACGGCTACCACTACCTGGCGATGGAGTTCGTCGAGGGGCCGTCGCTGGCCACGGTCCTGGAGGCGCTGCCCACCGACCGCGAGCCGACCGCCGAGGACCTGGCGCGCGCGACCGGCATCCCCTCGCTGGGGATGACGTCGATGGGCTATGAGCAGGCGGTCGCCCACCTGCTCGCGCCGGTGGCGGAGGCGCTGGAGGCGGCGCACGAGGTCGGGCTGGTGCACCGCGACATGAAGCCCTCGAACATCCTGATCCACCGCGACGGGCGCGCGGTGCTCGCGGACTTCGGGCTGGCCAAGGGCGACGACGATCCGGCGCTGTCGCTCACCGGTGACGCGCTCGGGACGCCGTACTACATGTCGCCGGAGCAGGCGTACGTGACCGGACAGACGGTCGACCACCGCACGGACATCTACAGTCTGGGCGTCACCCTGTACGAGGCGCTCACTGGCGTGCGGCCCTTCGGGGGGAGCACCTTCCTCGAGGTGGTCGAGGCGATCCGCTCGACCCAGCCGCCGGCCGTCAAGTCTGTCGCCCCGCGCTGCACGCGCAACGCGTCGGCGGTGGTGCGCAAGGCGATGGCCCGGCAGCCGAAGGACCGCTACGAGTCGGCGGCGGCGATGCGCGACGACCTGGTCGCGATCGCCGAGGAGCGCAGCAGCGAGGCGATGCGCTCGGGCGGCGGCTTCTTCCGCCGGGCGTGGACCGAGTTCCGGCTGGCGACCTCGGGGTTCCCCTACGAGTATCGGTCGGCGAAGACCTTCCTCGGCCTGCCGCTGGTGCACGTGATCAGCGGCCGGCGCCTGCCCGGTCAGAAGATGCGCGTGGCCAAGGGCTGGTTCGCGACCGGTGACATCGCGATCGGAGGGATCGCGTGCGGAGCCTTCGCGTTCGGCGGGATCAGCTGGGGTGCGATCGCCGGCGGTGTCGTCACCTGGGCGGGGATCGGTCTCGGCGCCTTCACCTGCGCCGGGCTGGGCATCGGCCTGTTCGCCTTCGCCGGGATCGCGATCGGCTGGCTGGCGATGGGCGGTGTCGCCATCGGTTACGGGGCGCTCGGCGGATTCGCCTACGGTCACTACGCGGCGGGCGGATCGCCGCACGGGGAGCACGTCATCCGCGAGGGCCAGCCCGACCCGGAGGCGGAGGCGTTCTTCGACAACATCTGGGAGGGGTTCGGGGACTGGATGGGAGGGTTCTGAGCGGACAGTGCGGCCTGCTGCGCAGCGACACGGAGGAGGCAGAGAGCGCGGTGGTTTCACGCAGAGATCGCAGAGAACCTCAGCGCCGCTCAGGTTCTCGGCGAACTCCGTGTGAAACCACCGCGTCCTCTTTTTCCTCCGGGACCGATCTCCCGCAATCCCAACTCTTCACAGCAGAGGCTTCTTACGGAACCGCAACCGGAGGGGCAGTCTCGCCGGCGGTCGACCCTGGCGGGGGTGAGGATCGCTCCTACACTCTATCTATCCCTCATCCGATCACGACTCTCGGGAAACCCCGCATCCGGACCGGCCCGTCGTGATCACCTGATCCCACACCATTCTGGCTCTCATCATGAGGACTCTGTCTCTCCTATCTGTTCTCCTCCTGACCACCGTCGCCACGGCAGGGGCTCGCGAGATCAAGCTCCCGCGTCAGCCGCGAATCTCCCCCGACGGTCAGAGCATCGCCTTCGCCTGGCAGAAGGACATCTGGACGGTCTCGGCTCGTGGCGGCGAGGCGACGCGGCTCACGATTCACCCCGCAGGGGACTCGCAACCGCACTTCACGCCGGACGGGAAGGCGATCGCGTTCACCAGCGACCGCAGCGGGCGCTCTCAGATCCACCTGATCCCCGTCGGCGGTGGTGAGTCGCGCCAGGTCACTTTCGACTCGGCGTCGAAGACCCTGGTGGGGTTCACCGCGGACTGTGAAGGCATGCTGATCACTCATAGCAGCGATCGCACGTGGGGACGAATCGATGCGACGCGGCTCTACGAGATCGATCTCGCCGGCGAGAAGCCGAAGCGGATGGTCTTCGACGTGGGGTTCTCCGACGCGCGCCTCTCGCCGGACGGCAGCAAGGTCCTCTTCACCCGCGGGCGCGGGGCGTGGAACCGCAAGGGCTACGTCGGGCCGTCGTCGCTGCAGATGTGGCTCGCCGACCTGAGCGCGACGCCCGTGAAGCTGACGCGCCTCGATCGCGATCGCGAGGGCTACCAGAACGTGTCGTGGATGAACCCGATGTGGTCGCCGGACGGAACCGGTTTCTACTACGTCAGCGACCCCGACGGGACCTTCGACGTCTACTACCGCAATCTCGACGGGACCGGGGTGAAGCGGATCACGAAGGTCGGCGCGGACGATCGCAGCGACGATGGCGTCGCGTTCCCCAGCCTCTCCGCCGACGGCCGGACGATGGTGTTCCGCCGGCGCTTCGACCTGCACCGCCTCGATCTCTTCGACGGAACGGTCACGCAGCTCGAGCTTCACGCCACCGGAGACGCCGTGGCGGGCGCGCTGGAGCGGCGCAGCGAGACCAGCGCCAGCGACGTCGCGTTCACCGACGACGGCAAGCAGTTCGCCTTCACCTCCGGTGAGGACATCTGGGTGATGGATAGGATCCTCAAGGAGCCGGTCCGGGTCACCGACACCCCGCACCAGGAGTCGAGCCTGGTCTTCAGCGACGACGGCCAGCGCCTCTTCTTCGTCTCCGACGTCGCCGGCGAGGTCGATATCTGGGAGGCGACGCACGACCGAGAGGACGGGATCTGGTGGCTGGCGGAGAGCTTCACGCTGCGCCAGGTCACCGACGATTCGCTGGTCGAGAGCCGGCTGGAGGCGAGCCCCACGGGTGAGCACATCGGCTATGTCAAGGGCCCGGACCTGTTCGTGATGGACGAGGACGGCTCGGACCACCGCCGCGTGGCGAAGATGTGGTCGCCGCCGCGCTTCGACTGGGCGCCGGATGGGAAGTGGATCGTCTACTCGACGCAGGACGACAACTACAACGACGACGTCTGGGTCGTTCCGCTCGACGGCACGCGCGAGCCGTTCAACCTCTCCCGCCACCCCGACAACGACAGCGGCCCGGTGTGGTCCCCGGATGGGAAGCGGATCGCGTTCACCAGCCGGCGGGAGCTGGAGGAGAGCGACATCTACTGGATCAACCTCACCAACGAGGAGGAAGAGAAGACCAGCCGCGACAAGAAGCTCGAGGAAGCCCTCGAGGCGATGAAATCGAAGAAGAAGGGCGGCAAGAAAGAAGGCAAGGGCAAGCCGGGAGACGGCGGCGCCGAGAAACCGGCCACGCCGGAGGCTGAAGAGAAGGAGCAAGAGCCGAAGGAGGAGGAGAAGAAAGAGAAGGACGAAGACGCGGTCGAGGTCACGATCGACTTCGAGGGTCTTCGCGAGCGGACGCACCGGATCTCAGTCCGCGACTCCCGCGAGAGCGGTCTGATCTGGTCCCCCGACGGGAAGAAGCTCGCGTTCAGCGCGACGATCGACGGCCAGAGTGGCTTCTACACGGTCGAGTTCCCGGACCCCGGCTCACCGAAGAAGTTGGCCTCTTCGGGCCTGTCCAGCGCGCGCTGGCTGAAGGAGGCCAAGGAGATCGTCGGTCTCTCCCGCTCGTCGGGTGGCTCGGGCCGAGGTGGCCGCTTCTCGTTCATGTTCGGCGGCGGTGGCGGCACTCCGGCGGCGATGAGCGAGCGCGGCGAGGTGGAGTCCTTCTCCTTCAGCGTCCGGCGCGTGCGCGACTGGCACGCGGTGCGGCAGATCTCCTTCGACCAGGGGTGGCGCGCGATGCGCGACCGCTTCTACGACGAGCGGATGAACAACCGCGACTGGCTGGCGATCCGCAAGAAGTACCGACCGATCGCTGAGCAGTGTCTCGGCCGGGCCGAGTTCTCCGAGCTGATGAACATGATGCTCGGCGAGCTCAACGCCTCGCACATGGGACACCGCGGAGGGAGCGACCCGCTGCCGGACGCTCCCGAGCAGAACGCCTGGTCCCCCACCACCTACCACCTCGGCTTGCGCTACGAGCTCGGCATCGAGGGCCCTGGCTTGCGCGTGGAGAGCGTCATCCCCGGCAGCCCCTGCCACCGGGAGCGCTCGCGCGTGGAGCCGGGCGAGACGCTGCTGGCGATCGACGGCGTGAAGGTCGGACCGGAGAGCGAACTCGACGCCCTGCTGACCCTCGACCAGCTCCGCGACGTCGAGCTGACCGTCGCCGGCAAGGGCGGCGAGGAACGATCCGTGACGGTGCGACCGACGACCTCCGTGTCGGAGCTCCTCTACCAGGAGTGGATCGAGCAGCGGCGCGCCATCGTCGACGAGCTGTCGGAGGGCAAGCTCGGCTACCTGCACATCCGCGGGATGAACATGTCGAGCTTCCGGCAGATGGAAGAGGACCTGTACCACGCTGGCTACGGCAAGGATGGGATCATCATCGATGTCCGCTTCAACGGTGGCGGCTCGACCGCCGACCACGTGATGACCTCGCTGGCCCAGCCGGCCCACGCGATCACCCGCTCGCGCGGCAGCGGCGAGGGCTATCCTCACGATCGCAAGATCTACGCGTCGTGGGACAAGCCGATGGTGATGATGTGCAACGAGCACTCCTTCTCCAACGCCGAGATCGTCGCGCACGCGGTCAAGCAGACGGGTCGCGGCAAGGTGGTCGGCATGCGCACCGCCGGGGGCGTGATCAGCACCGGCAGCGCGCGTCTGCTCGACGGCAGCTCGGTGCGGATGCCCGCGCGCGGCTGGTACCTCATCACCACCGGCGAGGACATGGAACTCAACGGTTGTCTGCCGGACATCGCGCTGTGGAACCCGCCGACCGGCGAGGACCTGCAGCTGCACGCTGCGGCGAAGGCGCTGCTCCAGGACGTCGAGGCGGAGAAGGCGAAAGGCCGCGCGAAGATCGTGCCTGCCGCGGAGAAGCGCGCCAGCGAGGGGAAGACCGTCTTCGGGTCGTTCTAGGAAGTACGGCTCCGTACTACAGCTCGACCCTGACGGTCTGCTCGGAGTCGACCCTGATCCGGCCGGAGACACTCAGCTCTTCGTAGACGATCTCCGGAACCCGGCTCAGGTCCTGTCGCCGCAGCACGACCGTGTACTCGCCGGGAAACACGTCCTCGAAGGAGAAGTCGCTCGTCACCGGCGCCTTCGGATCCACCCAGACCGCGCGCGGGGTCAGCCCCTCCACCACCGGAACGAGACTCACCGTGTACCGGTCCTCGGGGTCGATGCCCGGAGGCATCGTCAACTGCCCCTCGATCCGACCGCCGACCGGGAGGACGATCCGAAGCTCACTCTGGGTCGCGCCGAGCTCTCTGTGGTGGTACTCGTTGTCCCAGGGGCTGGCGCGCGTCTTGTAGATGGTGACCGTGACCGGAGCATCGGGCAGTCCCTCGAGCACGTACTGCCCGGTCCTGATATCGCGGCTCACGTTCACCGCTCCGCTCGGGAGCTTCGCACTCACCGCGCAGTTCAGCGCGCGACCCTTCGTGTCCTCGATGATCACCAGCGCCTTGCGCCCCTTTTCGAGCCGGAGCTCGACCGGCGACCCGTCCGGGGGAACCTCGAACTCGGGATCGCGGAAGGGGATGTAGCCGTCGCACCCTGCAAACAGCGCGACGCTGTCGGTGAAGATCTCGGCGAACTCGAAGAGCGCGTTCTCGACGCCGGATCGGCCTGAGGACTGGAGGCCGCGGTAGCTGAGGTCGAGTGGCCGATAGGAGATCGCCACGCTGCCCCGGCTGAGCGGTTCGCCCTCCTCGTCGAGCAGCCGGACGCGTAGCGTCCTGGGAGCCCGGTCCAGCACGACGTCCACGTCGCGGTGCTCCTCCGGCGAGAGCGGCTCGAGCTCGCGCTCGACGAGAATCGTATTGAAGCCGCTGACGACCAGGAGCTGCAGGGGCAGACCGGGCCGCACGCCGCTCACGATCACCCTCTCGCTCCCCCTCACCTGGCTGAAGTTCAGCGTCACCCCGCCACCGCGCACGATGCGGGAGTGGAGGCTGGTCCCCAGCTCCTGGAACAGGGACTGGATCGGCCAGGTGATCTCCTGCTCGAAGGGGTACCGGTCGGTCGTGAGAGCGCAGCGCACCCTCCGCATCGCGGTGCCGTCCGGCGCGAGGAAACGCAGGCGTAGCAGGGTGCCTCGGCGCATCGTCACGATCAGCTCGCCGCCCTCGGGTCCGACGAACGCCGGCACCTCCTCGATCTCGCAGCCGACCGCGAGGACGCGGACCATGGCCGGACCCGCGGCGAGACCGGTCAGCACGGTGCGCCCTTCCCCGTCCGTCGGCTCGCTGGGGCGCGACCTGGCCTCGAGGGTCGTGGCGACTGCTCCCTGGATCGGGGCGCCCTCGCGGTCCTGGACCCGGACCGCGAGCTCGAGCTTGCCGCGCGGCACGCGCAGCGGGATGTCGCCCAGGTCGAGATCCCGGACGAGGTCGGCCGCCTCGATCTGGATCGCCCGTTCGACCTGATGGCTCGGAGGACAGATCCTCAAGGACTCGCCGAGGAGGTTCGGGCTCTCGAGCACGACCTCGAAGCGCCCGTCGTCGCCGGCGCGCACGTCGTCGAGCCACTGCCGGTTCACGCTCCCGTCGGCGTAGACGAGCTTCGGGTAGATGCGGGCGCCGGCGACCGGCTCGCCGCCCTCGACCTCCACGACCCGGCCCAGGATGCGCAGGGGTCGGGTGAGCTCGACGAGCAGACCCTCGACCGGGCGCTCGAGGGCGATGCTGGTGAACCAGGAGTCCACCGCGAGCGAGCGATCCTTCAGGCGGTAGCGGCCCGGCACCCGCAGCCGCCCGCTCCAGTCCTCCGGGAGGCCGTAGATCAGGAACGCGCCCGCATCGTCCGTGACTTCCTCGATCCTGCCCGGGACCAGGCGGTCGAGCCCCAGCTCCTCCAGCACCTGCAGGTCGTCCAGGAAGGAACGGTCCGAGTCCAGCGTGAGCTCGATGCGTTCCTGCGGTTCCTGCCCATCGACGACGACCCACCCCGAGACGACGGAGCGAGGCTCGAGCTGGACCTCGTGACGCCCCGCCTCGAGCGACACCTCGAGGACCTGCGGAGCCGAGCTCGGGACGAGGACCAGGAGGCGGGCGACCCCTTCCTCGCCCTCCTCGAGCTCGAGCTGCCCGCGGGTGTCGGTCTCGCCGGTCAGCAGCAGGCGCCCGGGCTGGTACAGCGCGAAGTCCACCTCCGTCAGTGTCCGCTCGTCGGGATCCCGTAGCGCGTAGACCGCCGGTCCAGGTGGCTCCGCGACCGGGGTGATGGCTTCGCGAGACGCTTCCTCGGTCTCGGGACTCTCGAGCGGTCTCCCCTGGGCCTCCGCGGCCGGCGGGACACTCTCGAGGTCCGCGACCGGCTCTTCACCCCGATCCGGATCGGTTCCGAGAACACCGCCGAACATCAAGCCGACCACCACCACCGCTCCGGCGAGGACCAGCAGACTGAGGATCAGGGAGAGCGGGTTGCGCGATTCCATCGGGCCTCCTCCTGCCCGGTGAGCGCGGAGCTCGCGCTCGGGTTCAGGCCGAAGGCGCGAAACCGGTAAGCGGTGGCCTTGCCCCGATTCCGACCCTCCTCAGACCACCTCGCCGGCCCACAACTCCCGCGTGAAGTCCTCCCACCGTACGACCTCGATGCCATCCCTCGTCGTTCTCGGCGTCTCCACTCGCGACACGATCAGCTTGCGCCGCAGCGAGTGTTCCTCGCTGAGTGCCCGCATCCCCTTGAAATCGGCCGTCCGTACCGCGCGCGACGACTTGCACTCGATGGCCAGATCCATGGCGCCCACGATGAGGTCGACCTCGAAGCCGGAGCTCGTGCGCCAGAAGCTGAGCGAGTGATCGAGGCCACGGTAGGCCAGGTACGCTCGAACCTCGTTGATCACGAAGTGCTCGAACGCGCGCCCGAACCTATCCGATCCCTCGGCGATGGTGGCTGCTTCCGGATGCAGCTGGTTCGCGACCCCGACGTCAAAGAGGTAGAACTTGGCGGTCTCGACCAGGCGCCGCTTCCGTCGTGCCCGCCATGGCTCCAGCCTGAAGCCGAGCAAGGTGTCGTCCAGGATCTGGAAGTAGCTGCGCACGGTCGCGGCGGACACTCCCGTCTCGCGGGCGAAGTTGGCGAAGTTGATCTGCTGGCCGTGGCCGAGCCCCACCATCTGCAAGAAGCGAGAGAAGGCGGGGATGTTGCGGGTGACCGACTCATCGATGATCTCGGTCTTGAGGTAGTTGTTAACGTACGCCTTCAAAAGTGGCCCGGGTTCGTCCACCAGGTAGTGGATGGGAAGGCCGCCGTGCTGGAGGAGCCGGGGCAGATCCACCTGGCCGATCTCGTGCGAGGTCAGCGGATGCATGAAGACGTCGATCGCACGTCCACCCAGGAGACTGCGCGACCCGCGGCGCAGCTTGCGTGCGCTCGACCCGCAGAGGACGAATCGAGTGGTCGTGTTCTCCAGCAGCCAGTGGACCTCTTCCAGGAGGACGGGCACGTGCTGGATCTCGTCGACGACCACGAGCTCGGGCTTTTCGGCCAGCACCTGCTCCCGCAAGAGACGCGGCTGCACGCTCAGCTCGGCACTCAGAGTCGTGTCGAGCAGGTCGTACCAGGCGGCGTCGGGGAATGCTCCGCGCAGGTACGTGGTCTTGCCGGTCTGGCGGGCCCCCCACAGGAAGGCCGCGGCTGAACCCGTCCGGGGGTTGGGCGTCCAGGGGATCGTCAGGGCGCGCTGGATCGGGCGAAATCGTTGTCCCACATGCTGAATTTCGTGTAAATCAGTGACATTGTCAACGATTTCCCTGAAATGGTGGCCCCAAAGCCCCGTTCTCGGCCCTGCCCGTCCTGGCCGAAGAACCCAGATGGGGCAGCCTCCCCCCGCTCAGGCAGCGACAAGAGGGGAGGAGCCGCGGCGGGAGGCTGGAGTGGTCCACAATCGGGGTGACGGGAGCATCGGGGACGGTGTCCTCAGTCGATGACCTTCAGCAGGAAGCACGCGCGCAGGGCCTGCCATCTGGACACGAGCGGTTCCTGGCGCGCGGCGACCGCCTCGCCTCGGTGGCTGCCCGCCTCCGCCATCGTCCTGGGCGAGACCCCCTCGCTCGTGGGCCAGTCGCGAATCCACCGGTACGAACCCAGCACTCCGAGGTTCGCGTATCCGGCCGGGTTGTGCAGGCCAGTGATGTTCCACAGCATCGCGATGATCCAGGCACGCCGCTCCGGTTGGAGTCGTTTGTCTTCCAGGGCGTCGATCAGTACTGGGACAGCGGCGAAGCCCTTCCGGAAGAGACGATCCTCCGGCCCCTTGACCTCCTCGACGAAGCCCAGGTCCGGACGCCAGTGACCGCTTACCAGTGGGATTGTCGCCGAGGCGTCGATCTCCCCCACCCAGCGCCGCATCGCCTCCACGGCGGCGCGGGTCACCTGCTCCTCCCTCGCGTGCAGCCTCAGCGTGAAGGGAGCCGAGGCCGAGACGATCCGACCCGCCGCGGTCTCCTCGTCTGCGATGTCGTTCTCGTCGTGATAGAGGACCTGGACCCGGTGATCCCCCGGCGAGGTGAATGCGGCGTAGTCCGAGAGGCGGATCGAGAACCGGATGACCTCCCCCGACTCGAGCACGCGGCGGGAGAGCACTCCCCCACCCGCCGAGCCGAACCGGGACAAGGCGGGGACGGGGCGACCATCCGGGCCAGTCACATCCAACCGGCATCGCGCGAAGCGTCCACTGCGGTAGCTCCCCCCTTCGCTCACCACGAAGGACTCCTCATCGACGTCGTCATTCCTCAGCACGCAGGTGAGGATCGGAAACTCGGGGAAGACCACCTCGAGCTTCGCCTCCAGATCGATCAGGACTGTCAGCGGATCCGGCTTCCCCTGCGCCCGCCGCAGGACGGTCAGGTACAGCGCCTCGCGGTGGTTCGAGCGGTGACGCCCTTCGTCGTCGCTACGGATGCGGGCCAGCTCTGCGGCGAGAATGGTCTTCCAGTTTTCGGTGCCTCGGCGAGCCATCTCGAGCAGGCAGCTCTCGATCATCGGCCAGCGTGGGATCCGCATCGCCAGCTCGTAGCGCCACGCCAGCGTTTCGTCGTCGATCCGGGAGAGGTGGTTCGTGGACCCCGGAACGACCAGAACCAGGTCGCCGAGGTCGGTGACTCCTCGCTCGAAGGGCGCGGCAATGTCGGCCACCGCCCCGGCTCCACCGAGCCGCGCCACACTCTCCTCGTTCCGCCAGTCAGCTCGGACACTGAGATACCGGAATCCACCCCAGGGTCTGCCGCCCTCGAGCGGAAACCAGAATCGTCCCGAGGGGGCAGTGATCAGAGAGCTGCTCTGGTTCGCGCCCCAGCCGCCCGTGCCGTAGAAGACGTCGAAGCTCAGCTCGACGCCAGCGACGGGGGCGAGGTCCTCGTCGAGGATGCGCCCGACGAGGACGACCTCCTTCTCCACTTCCTGAGGAAGGCGTGGGTGCGATCGGATCGGCGACGCGCCGAGCCAGACCCAGAGGGTCGCGAGCAGGACGCAGCGGCCGGAGAATCGAGTGCTTCCTTTGCAGGTTGCGGTCGGCTTCATGGCTCGCTCTCGGGTCTCCGGACAGGGCCCCAGAGGGTACCGAACGGAGGTAGTGAGCCAGACCTGAACCACCTCGAATCCCCGCACCGCGGCGAATCGCGGTGGATTTGCCCTGGCTCCGCACCTCCGGTGGGTACCCTCTGGGGCCCTGTCCGGAGACCCGAGAGCGAGCCATGAAGTCGACCGACTACCAGCAATTCTGGACCAACCCCAGCATCGCCTTCGTCGGCCACACGGCGAAAGGCGGGTTCCCCAAGATCAGCTTCGGCGAGGCGAAGGCGCAGGGGCGTGAGGTCTACGCCGTCGATCCCTCGACCGACGAGGTCCTCGGCGAGAAGGCCTACCCGGACTTCGAGTCGTTGCCCGCGAAGGTCGCGGCCGCGGTGATCGAGGTGCCGAAGGAGGAGACCAGGGACTGGGTGGAGAAGGCCGCCGATGCCGGGATCGAGAAGATCTGGATCCACATGGCGCGGGACACGCCCGAGGCGGTCGCGCTCGCCGAGGAGCGGGGACTCACCTACTACACCGGCACCTGCGCGGTGATGTACCTGAAGCAGGGTTTCTCGTACCACTCGATCCACCGCTGGATCATGAAGCTGCTGGGCAAGTACTGAGCGACCAGCCCCCTCGACTTCACCCCCCGGCTCCTTCGTGACCGACCCGTCTCCCTCGATCCTGCGCCTCAGCGGGCCGCTGGTCATCTCCTTCGTGATGCGCGCGGCGTTCTCGCTGGTGGACACCGCCTACGCGGCGACGATCGGCGACTCAGCCCAGGCGGCGATCGGCCTGACCTTGCCGTTCGAGTTCCTGATGATCGCGCTGTGGGTCGGGCTCTCGACCGGGTTGATCTCGTTCCTGTCACGCACCTTCGGCTCGCGGGAAGGTGAGAAGCTCGAGCAGTACGTGCGCGCCACCTGGAAGCTGGTGGCCATCCTGTCGCCCGTCTTCCTCCTGATCGGGGTGGGGATCTGGTTCTACGCGCCCCACATGGCGCTGGAGCCAGAGGTCGCCCGCTCGTTCCAGATCTACGGCGCCGTCCTGATCGGCGGCTCGGCGCTGAACTCCTTCTGGTCGATCGTGCCCGACTCCCTGGTCAAGGCGCACCACGACACGCGCTCGACGATGTGGGCGGGGATCCTCTCCAACCTGATCAACGTCGTCCTCAACACGGTCTTCGTGTTCGTGTTCCACTGGGGAATCTTCGGCATCGCCCTCTCGACGGTGATCGGGCGCTTCGGCGGGCTCTTCTACGCGCTGCACCGCGCCAGGGTCCACGAGGAGCGGCGGCGGAAGAGCTGGACGGAAGTGGTCCCCGGCCTCGACCCGCGCCCCTATCGCTCGCTCCTCTCGCTCGCCTTCCCGGCGGCGTTGACCTTCGTGCTGATGTCGTCGGAGATCTCGATCGTCAACCTGCTGCTCGCCCATAGCTCGGAGCCGACCGCCGCGATCGCAGCGATGTCGATCTACAACCGGATCGTGCTGTTCGCCGTCAATCCGATGATCGCCGCCGCCGTCGCGATGCTCCCCTTCGCCGGGCGATTGCTGGGCCAGGGTGACGTCGCCGGGGTCCAGCGCGGGGTGCGGCAGATCACCGTCGCCACCGTGCTCTACGTGGCTCTCCTGGTGACGCCGACGATGTTCCTCGCGGGACCCTGGATCGCCGAGGCGCTCGCGGAGTCGGACGTGACCGCCGAGTTCGCGACCTTCGCCCTGCGCCTGGTTCCCCTCGCGTGCCTCGCGGCGACGCCCTTCTTCATCTGCCGCCCGCTCTTCGAGGCGATGGGCCGCGGTCGGCCCGGGCTGGTGATGGCGGCGCTGCGCTACCTCGTGCTCTCGATCCCCCTCGCCTGGATCGGGCTGTTCCTCGCCGAGGGGGCCGGTCATCCCGGGCTGTACGGGCTTCTGATCGGCATGCTGCTCACCGCGGTGGTGACCTCGGTGGTCTTCGCGCGATGGACAGGATCGGCTCTGCGCAAGCTCGACGATGGACCGTCTGGATAGCGGGACATCGGGCGCGGAGGAGGCAGAGGACGCGGAGGTTTCACGCACCGCGTCGAGGCCACGCAGCAGGTGCACGAGCTGCTCGACGTGAAAACGATTGATCCGGGCGATCTTCCGCTGCTTCTCCGGGTCGTTCCCGTGGTGCGAGAGGTCGTGGTGACCGTCGGGGATCTCCAGGTTGCGGTAAGGGCGGTTGCTCCCCTCGTTCGCCACCATCAGCGTCGCGATCCGCGTGCTGTCGGTGCGCAAGGCGAGTACCACGAGATCGGCCATCAGCCGGACGTGCTCCCCGAAGTCGCGCGGAATCCCCTCGGGGCGAGCGGCGTCGGGGACCGCCTCGACGTACTGCTGCTCGGCGAACTCGATCCGCCGCTCCAGCTCCCGCACGCCGCTCAGGTACTCGTCGAGCTTCTGCCGATCCTCGTCGCCGAGGGAACGACGCAACCGCTTCCCGTCGGCCCGCACGAAGTCGAGCACGCTCCGCCGCCGCTCACGCCGCTCGGCCGCCGCAGTGGCGGACAGGGTGTCGTCGCCGCCGCGGAAGAGGCGGTCGAAGACGACCCGCGGGTCGACCTCTCGCGTCGCCGGGGTCGTGGCGGTCAGCCAGGAGATGTTGCTCGAATAGGCGCACGCGTAGCCCGAGTCGCACTGCCCCGACAGGCGGCCGCGCTCGCAGCCGAGGGCCAGGGAGCGAAAGCGCGTGCGGTCGCCGATCGCCGCCGCGGCGACCTGGTCGGCGGACGGGCCGACGCGCACCTGGCCGTCGGTCTTCAGCGGCTGAACGCCGGTGAGGAACGCCGCCGCCGCGCGAGCATGGTCGCCGGGGCCGTCGCCGTTGGGGCGCGCCTTGTCGCAGGTCAATCCACCGAGCACGGCGAGGCGATCGCGGAAGGGCTCGAGCGGGGCCAGGGTCGGCGGCAGCTCGAAGGAGGGGCCCTCGCTCGCGGGAACCCAGTCGGGCATGTGCGCCCCGTTCGGTACGTACACGTAGACGAGCCGGCGCGGGGCGGCCGACCCGCGAACGCGCGCCTCCCCCAGCGACTCGAGGAGCGGCAGCGCCAGCACGGTGCCGGCTCCGCGGAGGAACGTACGTCGGGAGAGGGGGCGCTTCATCGGGGCGTCTCGAGGCTGCGGTTGCAGAAGGCACTGAGAAGCACGATGCCTTCGATCATCGCGCGCAGGGTCGGTCGCTCGGGGTCGAGCCCCGAGAGCAGCGCGTCCACCGTCGCCGCGTCACTCTCGGTCAGCCCGCGGCCGAGCGCGTACACGAGGAGCTTCTCGGCCAAGCAGCGCACGAAGCCCTCCTCCTCGCGCAGCACCTCGACCAACTCCAGCGCGCCGTCGAAACTCCGGCCGTCGGGCAGCTCGCCACTCGCGTCGACCGGAAACGCGCCGTCCTTCACGCGCCAGACGCCGACGGGGTCGTAGTTCTCCAGCCCGAAGCCGAGCGGGTCCATCGTCACGTGGCAGACCGCGCAGGCGGGGTCGGCGCGGTGGATCTCCAGACGCTCGCGCATCGAGGCGGCGGTCACCGCCGCAGGGCTCTCGTCGAGCGCCTCGACCCCCGGTGGTGGCGGTGGCGGTGGAGTGCCGAGCAGCGTCTCCATGATCCACTTGCCGCGCTTCACCGGCGACGTGCGGTTGGGGTTGCTGGTCAACGTGAGCACCGACGCGTGGGTGAGCACTCCCCGGCGTGGAAGCCCGGCCAGCGAGACGCGACGCATCTCCTTCCCGCGGACGCCGTCGAGGCCGTAGTGCGCCGCGAGCCGCTCGTCGGCGAAGGTGAACTCGCCGTCGATCAGCTCCCAGACGCTGCGGTCCTCGCGCAGGATCGCCTCGAAGAAGAGCAGTGTCTCCTCCCGCATCGAGGTGCGTAGCTCTTCGTCGAAGCCGGGGAAGAGAGTCTCGTCCACGGAGGCGCGCTCCAGCGAGCGGACCTGCAGCCACTGCGCGGCGAATCCCGAGGCGAGGGCGCGCGATCGCGGCTCGGCGAGCATTCGATCGACCTCGGCGAGCAGCCGCGCATCGTCCAGGAGATCGCCGCGCCGCGCCGCCTCGAACAGCGCCTCGTCGGGGGCGCTGCTCCAGAGAAAGTACGAGAGTCGCGTGGCCAGCTCGAAGCTGTTCAGCGGGCGGGTCCCCTGCGCCCCGTCCGCAGGGAGGGGATCGAGCTCGGGGCGGAAGAGGAAGTGTCGAGGTACTTCTCGAACATCGCGTCCGGCATCGAGAGCGCGTCGCCACTGGTATCGAAGCCGTGGCCCGCCCCTTCGGCGGGAAAGAGCTCGTCCGCGGGGAAGTCGATGCCGAAGAGGTCGCGGATCGTGTGGCGGTACTCGGTGTGGTTGAGGCGCCGCAGCACCGGTCGTCCCGGTTCGGTGACCTCGCGCTCGGTGTCGAAGGAAAAGCTGGCCTCGATCCAGCCGAGGAGCGCTCTTCGCTCGCTCTTCAGGAGACCCGAGCGCGCCCCCGGCGGCATCGAGCCGTCGACGACGCGATCGCGAATCGACTGCCAGCCGGCGGGATCCTTCAGCGCGGTCGCTTCATCGACGTAGACGGAGACATCGAACTCGCCGTTGCGGATCCGGGTGCCGTGGCAGCGCATGCAGTGCCGGTCGAGGAGCGGCAGGACGGCGGCCTCGTAGTCGTCGGTCACCGCCGCCGACCACCCACCGAACAGCGGAGTCGACGAGAGGCAGAGCGCGGCGAACATGAGCCGACCGGGGTGGTGGAGGGTGCGGCTCATGACGGTTCGATCCAGCTCCTAGCTCTCTTGTTTCAGCTTCCCTGCGCCGACGTAGAGGTCCAGTGGCCGGCACAGCCACTTCTCCTCACCGGCAACGCGTCCACACTTCCTGCAGATGAAGTGAGGGTCGACAACGATAGCGCGGATCTCCTCGAAGCAGTTGGCGATCTGCTCCTTCTTCCAGTCGCATAGAGTCTTGATACTTCCCATGGTCTCCCCGGTGATCCTCTCAGAGATGCCCGTCGATGCCACCTCATTACTACCCGCCCGCGGGTAGCCTGACAATGAGGTGAATTCCCCGTACCTCCCGGGCCCTCTCGGCAGGGCTTCCCCCCGTCCTTCGAGCCCCGGCGCGGCCCACATCCCGCGGACCGCTCCTCCTTCTCGGCCGGCGAAGCGGAGGAGTTGAGAGCTTCCGGCATGCTCTCACCGGTGAGTAGCTGTGGACCCGGAGATCTGGATGATGACCGACTTGGCGTACGGCGATCCGCGCACTACCCTCTCGAGCCCCCACGATCGTTTCACTACCACTATCCGGAATCAATGAGCCCCGATCGAGCCCAGACCGTCCTGCTGCACAATCCGAACTGCTCCAAGAGCCGCATGGCCAAGGCGCTGCTCAACGAGCGAGGTGTCGAGTACGTGGAGCGCCGCTACCTCGACGAGCCACTGAGTGTAGAGGAGCTGCGCGAGCTGCGCTCGGCGCTGGATACTCCGCCTTCGGCGTGGGTGCGCCGCAAGGAGAGGGCGTACGCCAAGGCCCGCCTGCGCGCCGACTCCTCCGAGGAGCAGCTGCTGGAAGCGATCGCGGAGGACCCCGTGCTGATGGAGCGGCCCATCCTGATCCGCGGCGAGGTCGCCCGCATCGGCCGGCCGCCGGAATCGATCCTGGAGCTGCTGGAAAAAGGGCCGGGAGCCGTTGGCGAATAGCCACTGGCGGAGACCGGAATCGACTTCGGGGGAGACGCCGAAGTGCTCTCCGGAAGGGCGGCAACCTGCAGGCTCACCGCGCGCGGAGCCGGAGCGACGTCACTCGAAACGCGCGCACCACTCGCACTCGCAGCTCGAGTCGTAGAGCTCGCCGACGGGCGCGCTGACCTCGCCCTCACCCGCGTAGCCCAGCGCCTCGAGGTTGCGCAGGGTCGCCGCGTCCGTGATCGTCTCGCCGAGCCAGCCGCGGTCCTCTGCCCGGGCCAACCAGTCGATCACCGACTGGCGCATCCTCTTCGCCCGTGCCGGCTCCCGCTCGAGTCGGTTGTCGAGACATCCGGGGTCGTCGGGGAGGTAGTAGAACTCGACCGCGTGGCGCACGCGCTCGTTCAGTCGATTGGCGTTCGCACCCTCGCCTAGGCGGAAGATCAGGTGCCAGCCGCGCTCGGTCATCGAAGCCTCCAGTCGGTAGCACGCCAGGGCGAAGCGTGGCTCGCCGGCCCCCTCCTCCACGTCGAGCGCGCTCAGGAGGTTCGCCCCGGGAAACTCGACTCCCGCGCTTCCCGCCAGGTCGAGCAGGGTCCGCCCCAGATCGATATGCTGCACCGGCGACGAGCAACGCACCCCGGATGGCCCGCCGGGGAAGCTGAGGACCAGCGGCACGTGGATCGACTCCGGGTAGAGATCGGTGTGGGAAAAGTAGATCCCGTGCTCGCCGAGCGACTCGCCGTGATCCGCGGTGAAGCCGATGATCGCCTGGTCCATTCCCGGCAGCCCGAACACGCGCTGGAGCTCGGCGTCGAGGTGGGTCACCTCGCCGCGGTACATCGCTGAGGGGTACTCCAGGTCCTTCAGCCCGGGGAAGCGTCTCCAGTAGAGGCGGGGCGGGATCTCCTCGATCGCCGGCCGCGCGGGATCGAAGGCCAGCGCTTTTTCCGGATAGTACTCCGCGGCGATGTCGGGGGGCGGCTCGTAGGGGATGTGCGCATCGAAGAGGTGCAGCCAGATGAAGAGCGGCAGCCCCTCCGCCTCCCCCACCCAGTCCACGAGTACGTCGACAGTATCCGTGCCGTCTCGAGTGTCATCGAGGCCCGGAGTCGACATGCGGTCGAACCCCTGCCCCAGTCCGCAGACGACATCCCCCAGGTGCAACGAGCTGATCACCGCGTAGGTTCTGAACCCCGCGCGCTGGAACGCCTCCGCCAGGGTCGGCGCACTCTCGTTCATCCGCTGGGCGTTGTCGACGATCCCCGTATCCCGAGGATGCGTCGCGGTCATCAAGGCGACGTGCGAGGGGTTGGTGACGTTGGTCGAGCTGAAGCAGTCCTCGAAGAGGATGCCCCGCTCCGCCAACGCATCCAGCGCGGGCGTGCGCACGACCACGCCTCGACCAGCGACGCCCAGGTGATCGGAGCGATGCGTGTCGGAGGTGATCAGCAGCACGTGCCGCGGCCCCGTCCCCTCGGTGAGCACGCCGACCTCGGCCAGGGGGCAGGCCACTTCGCCATCGGCGACGATTTCCCAGCGGGCTTCGAGGGTCTGCCCCCGAGGAGCCGCGAGGGGCAGGCGCACGGCTTGCCATGGTGGTTCGGTACCGGTCTCGATCGGGTACTCGTGGCGCGCGAGCTCGCCATGCGGCCCGGTGAGGACGAGCCGCACGCTCGCGCCCTGCCACTCGCCGCGCCAGCGCGGGGCGTGGCCGATGGCGAAGTGCAATGAGCCGCGTTCCGGTGCCTCGAAGTGCACCGCCACCGGACGCTCCGTCGAGACCCCCACGGACCGGCGCAGGTCCTCCTGAATGCCGACCATCGCCGGGGCACTGGCGGGGTCGGGGAAGAAGGACCCGCACGACTTCTCGATGAGGTCGATCCAGTCGAGGCGCACGTACTGCGTCTCACCGAGGATGCTCACCCGGAGATGCTCCACTTCTCCCTCGAGGCGAGAAAGCTCGGGGGAATCGAGCTCGATGATTCGCAGCTGTTCCCCCAGGCGGGGTTCGATCTCGCGACTCGTTCTGACCCACTCCCCCTCCGACAAGAACTGCAGGACGAGCTCGCGGGGCCGACCGAGCCGGACCTTCAGGGCGACGCTGTTGAAGGCGCTCCCGTCGAACGGTCCCGGGATGAGGATGGTCGGGTGCTCGTTCTGGACCAGGCGTAGCGAGTACTCGCCCCCGGCTTCCGCGGACTCCTCCAGGGGCACGTACTTCGCCCGCGCGCGATTCACGTCCCAGGGCCGATCCGGCGAGGGAGAGAGTCGCTGGTAGCGACGCGCGACGACTGCGTCGGGGGCGGACGGGATCGGCTTCGGATCGAGGCTCAGGAAGCGAGACGGCCGCGAGCCGTCCTGTCCGGCTTCCTCGGAGCCGCCGCAGGCGCACAGCAGTCCGACCAGAGCCGCGAGCAGAGTGCCGAGCAGTCGGGGGTGGGCGAGCAAGGGTCGTGCGAAGTGTGGGTGCGGCAGCGGGCTGGATATCAGGAAGGACACACCCTACACGGGAGAGACGGCGATGGGACCGGGAATTCGCTGGTCGTGCCATCTCCGGAGGCAGCAGAACTCTTTGCCGCCCGAATCGAGTCACCATAGCATTGCCGCTTCGAACCGTCCCCGGCACGAGCCCTTCGATCCGATGAAGACCACCCTGCTGCTACTCCTCCTCTCCGCCCTTCTCGTTTCGTTCGCCCAGGCCACGCCGCCCCAGGAAGCCCGGGACTGGGAGGATCCGTCGGTGATCGGGCGCAACAAGCAGCCCGCACACTGCACGTTGATGCCCTTCGCCGACATCGAAACGGCGACGAGCGGAAAGCGCGAAGCCTCGCCCTTCTTCCTCTCGCTCAACGGGGACTGGAAGTTCCACTGGGTGAAGAGCCCCGACGAGCGCCCCGCGGGCTTCGAGAAGACGGAATACGACGACTCGCGATGGGACGACATTCCGGTTCCGAGCAACTGGCAGCTGCACGGCTACGGGAAGCCGATCTACACCAACGTCCGCTACCCTTTCCGCAAGGACCCGCCGCGGGTGATGGGCGAGGTGCCCGAGGACTGGACCAAGCACGAGCTGCCCAACCCGGTCGGTTCGTATCGACGGACCTTCACCGTTCCCGAGGAGTGGGACGGCCGGCAGGTGTTCCTGCACTTCGAAGGCGTGCAGAGCGCGATGTACGTCTGGGTCAACGGGCGCGAGGTCGGCTACAGCCAGGGGTCGATGACGCCGGCGGAGTTCGACGTCACCGGTTTCCTTCGCGAGGGCGAGAACCATCTCGCGGTTCAGGTCCTGCGCTGGAGCGACGGGAGCTATCTGGAGGATCAGGACTTCTGGCGGCTGTCGGGGATCTACCGAGATGTCTTCCTCTTCAGCACGCCGAAGGTGCACATCCGGGACTTCTTCATTCGCACCGAGCTGGACGAGGAATACCGCAATGCCACCTTGAAGCTCGATTGGACCGTGCGCAACTACGCAGACATCGAATCCAAGGCTCATTCGGTCGAGTTCTTGCTGTTCGACCCTTCGGGAAAACAGGTCGTGAAGGACAACTGGATGTACGTTCGGATCGGGGCCGAAGGAGAGATGGCCTTGGACTGGGAGACCGAGATTCACGAGCCCCAGCTCTGGACGTGCGAGACTCCGCGACTCTACCGACTCTGTATCGTCCTCGCTGAACGAGACGACACGGAAGTCCTCGAGGATCGTCTGGGTCCGGTTACCGAAGTCCTCACCTGCCGCGTCGGCTTCCGCGAGGTCGAGATCGACGGCAGCCGTCTCTTGATCAACGGCGTGCCGGTCAAGCTGAAGGGCGTCAACCGCCACGAGCACGACCCCGATCGCGGGCACGCGGTCCAGATGGACACCATGCTCGAGGACATCCGGCTGATGAAGGCGTTCAACGTCAATACCGTCCGCACCAGCCACTACCCCAACCAGCCGGTCTGGTACGACCTCTGCGACCAGTACGGTCTCTTCGTCATCGACGAGGCCAACGTCGAGTCGCACGGCATGGGCTACGGCAAGGAGTCCTTGGGGCACGACCCCGCCTGGGAGCTGGCGCACGTCGACCGGCAGATCTCGATGGTCGAGCGCGACAAGAACCACCCCTCGATCATCATGTGGTCGATGGGCAACGAGGCGGGCCCGGGGCGCAACTTCCAGGCCTGCCGCGAGGCGATCCTGGCCATCGACGACACGCGGCCGATCCACTACGAGCGCGACAACGGCAAGGCGGACGTCGACAGCACGATGTATCCCAGCGTCGAGTGGCTCCGGCGCACCGGCGCGGCGGATTCGGACAAGCCCTTCTTCGTCTGCGAGTACGCGCACGCGATGGGCAACGCGGTCGGCAACCTCGCCGAGTACTGGGAGGTGATCGAGGGGAGCGACCGGTTGATCGGCGCGTGCATCTGGGACTGGGTCGACCAGGCGCTGCGGACGAAGACGCCCGAAGGTGTCGAGTACTTCGCCTACGGCGGCGACTTCGGCGATCTTCCCAACGACAACTCCTTCTGCTGCAACGGGATGGTCTTCCCCGACCGGAAGATCCCGCCGAAGATGTGGGAGATGCGGCGCGTCTACCAGTACGTGGACGTGACGGCGGAGGACCTCGACAAGGGTCTCTTGCGCGTGCACAACAAGCACTTCTTCACCGATCTCACCGGTGCGCTGCAGTTACTGATTCTGGAAGACGGCCGGCCGCTGCCGTGGAAGAAATCGATCACCTTCCGGGACATTCCACCCGGCGAGAGCAAGGTGGTCCGCTGCCCCCTCCCGGGGCGGAAACTGTTCCGCGGGGCGGAGTACCTCTTGAATGTCACCGTGTACCGGCAGGTCTCGACCGTCGACGGCGGCGAGGCAGGCGCCGATGTCCATGTCGAAGTCGGCGAGGCCCAGCTCGCGCTTCCCTGGTACCGCAGCCCGGGGCCACCGATGGCGCTCGAGACGATGAACCCGCTGCGGTACGTCGAGAACCAGCAGCTCTTGATCGTCGAGGGCAGCGGCTTCAAGGCGGTCTTCTCCCGGGAGACCGGAACGCTGGAGACGCTCCGCTACGAGGGCGTCGACGTGCTCACGCCCGGCGGTGGGCCCGTACTCAACGCGTTCCGGGCACCGGTCAACAACGACAAGTGGTGCTCGGGGGGTTGGGAGCGGGCCGGGCTCGATGCGCTCGAGCACGAGGTCACCTCGTTCCTGGTGAACGATCTCGGTGACAGCGCCTTGCGCGTCGAGGTCGACGGGGTGTCGCGTGGCGCGGGCGAGTGCCACTTCGAGACGAAGACCACCTGGACCGTGCTCGGCAACGGCGTGATCGACGTCTCCGCCCTGATCGTGCCGCACGGGGCCCCCGGGGTCCTGCCGCGCATCGGCAACATCCTGAGCGTGCCCGGGAAGCTCGAGACGGTGCAGTACTTCGGCCGCGGGCCGCACGAGAACTACGTCGACCGCAAGACGGGCGCCGACCTCGGCGAGCACACGACCACCGCGACCGAGATGTTCGTGCCCTACGTGCACACTCAAGATTGTGGCAACCGCGAGGACGTGCGCTGGCTCGCTCTGATGGACGACCTGGGTCGAGGGCTGGTGATCGTCGCGCGCGACACCTTCTCGGCGAGCGCGCTGCACCACACCCCGCAGGACCTCGCCGCGGCGAACCACCCACACGAGCTTCCCGGGCGCGAGGAGATCTACGTCACCCTCGACTGCGGCCAGACCGGCCTCGGCGGCGCGAGCTGCGGGCCGCGACCGATGGCGCAGTACATCTTGAAGCCGAGGCCCTTCCGCCTCGAGTACAGCCTGCGCCCCTTCGATCCGTCGCGGGGCTTCCTCAGCCACGTCGCGCGTCCGGCCACCCCGGTCGCTCCGGCGGTGGAGATCGCCCGCGACGACTCCGGGCAGATATCCCTCTACTGCCCCGACACGCAGGGGGTCATTCGCTGCAAGGTCGACGGGAAGGTGCGGCGCTACGACGGCCCCTTCGACCTCGCCGAGGGCGGCGTCGTCGAGGCGTGGGTCGACTTTCCGAGCGTCCTCCTTCCGGGCCCGATGACGCGTATCGAGTTCCCCTTTCTGCTCCAGCGCACGAAGTGGCGCGTAGTCTCCTTCGACAGCGAGCACCGCGGCGAGGGCGAGGCGAAGTACGCGATCGACGGCGACCCGAACACCTACTGGCACACGCAGTGGGGTGCCGGCGAGCCGAAGCACCCGCACGAGCTGGTCTTCGAGATCGGCGAGGAGTTGGAGATCGAGGCGTTCACCTACCTGCCGAGGCAAGGGCAGCAGAACGGGCGCATTGCAAGGTACGAGCTGTACCTCAGCGTGGACGGGAAGGCGTGGGGCGAGCCGATCGCGAAGGGTCGTTTCCCCAACACGTCCGCGCGGCAGCGGATCGAGTTGCCGGCGGGGACACGCGCGCGCTACTTCAAGGTGATCGCCAGATCGGAGGTGGGTGGAAACGCCTGGACCTCCGCCGCCGAGTTCGACGTCGTCGTCAAGCCGTGAGCACCGGGAGCCACCGATGATCCTCTCCCTTCTCTGCCTCGCCGCCTTCGCCCCGCAGGACCGCATCACCGGCAAGCCCTTCGCCACCCGCTCGGAGGTGATCGCCACGCACGGCATGGTCGCGACTAGCCAACCGCTGGCGACGCAGGCCGCGCTCGACGTGCTGCAGAGCGGCGGCAACGCGATCGACGCGGCGATCTGCGCCAACGCGGTGCTGGGGTTGATGGAGCCGACCGGCAACGGCATTGGCGGCGACCTCTTCGCGATCGTCTGGGACGCGAAGACGAAGAAATTGTACGGCTACAACGGCAGCGGTCGCTCGCCGAAAGGGTTGACGCTCGAATACTTCCAGCAACAGGGCATCGAGAAGGTCCCCGCCTACGGTCCCCTGCCCGTCTCGGTACCGGGCGCGGTCGACGGCTGGTTCGCGCTGCACGAGCGCTTCGGCCGGATGCCGATGGCAGAGGTCCTCGCCCCGGCGATCCGCTACGCCGAGGAGGGTTTCCCGGTGAGCGAGCTGATCGCGCACTACTGGGGGCTCAGCGTGCCGAGACTCTCGAAGTACCCCGGCTTCGTCGAGCAGTTCACGATTCGTGGTCGCGCGCCGAGAAAGGGCGAGATCTGGAAGAACCCGACGCTGGCGAGCACGCTGCGGAAGCTGGCCACGGGCGGTCGCTCCGCGTTCTACGAAGGCGAGACTGCACAGACCATCGCCGACTACGTGCAGGCCCAGGGTGGCTTCCTCGCCTACGAGGACCTCGCCGAGCACCGCGGCGAGTGGGTCGAGCCGGTCTCGACCGCCTACCGCGGCGTCGAGCTGTGGGAGCTGCCGCCCAACGGCCAGGGGATCGCCGCGCTGCAGATCCTGAACATCCTCGAGGCCTACGACCTCGCCTCGATGGGCTTCGGCAGCGCCGACCACGTGCACCACTTCGTCGAGGCGAAGAAGCTCGCCTTCGAGGATCGCGCCCGCTTCTACGCCGACCCGGCGACGGTCGAGGTCCCGGTCGCCGAGCTGATCTCCAAGGAGTACGCCGCGAAGCGCCGCGCCGAGCTCGACTCGAAGCGCGCGAAGCGGACCGTGAACGCGGGCAACCCCGCGCTGGAGGCCGGCGACACGATCTACCTCTGCACCGCCGACGAGGCGGGCAACATGGTCTCCTTGATCCAGAGCAACTACCGCGGCATGGGCTCGGGGATGACCCCGCCGGGGCTCGGCTTCATCCTGCAGGACCGCGGCGAGCTCTTCGACCTCACGCCGGGTCGCGCCAACAGCTACGCGCCGGGCAAGCGCCCCTTCCACACCATCATCCCCGCGTTCCTCACCAGGGACGGCAAGCCGTGGGTGGCCTTCGGCGTGATGGGCGGCGCGACGCAGCCGCAGGCGCACGCGCAGATCGTGATCAACCTGGTCGACTTCGGCATGAATCTGCAGGAAGCCGGCGACGCGCCGCGGATCCTGCACTCGGGCTCCTCGGAGCCGACCGGGGAACGGATGACCGACGGGGGCGAGCTGTCACTCGAGACCGGCTTCGACTACGAAGTGATCCGCGAGCTGATCGGCCGCCGCCACAAGGTGGTCTGGAAGGTCGGCCCCTACGGTGGCTATCAGGCGATCCTGCTCGACCCCGAAACGGGCGTGTACTACGGCGCCTCGGAGTCGCGCAAGGACGGTCAGGCGGCGGGGTGGTGAGGTCGCGAACCGCCCTCGACGAGTGAGGCCGCCGGGGAGCATCCCGGCGGCCTCCAATCCAATGCCGTGGGTCGAGGAGGAGACTACTTCTCTTCCTCGATCACCTCGATCTCCAGCTCCTCGACCAGAGCCTTGATCTCCTCGACGAGATCCTCGTCCTCGAGCAGCTTCCCGAGGGTCTTCTCGGTCGTCAGATCGACCTGAACGTTCTTCAGGAGATCCTGGATCGCCTTCCCGTCGTGGATGATCACCTCCTCGCCGTGAACCGCGTGGATCCTGTCGAGCAGGAAGTCGTGGGTCTTCTGGTGGTCCTCGTGAAGGCGACCGAGCTCGACCCCCTCGACCATGTCGGAGAGATCCACGATGACGCTCTCGAGGTGCTCGTGCAGCCCTTCGGGGAGGTCCTCGACGTGCAGGTACCGACCGTGCTCGAGATCTTCGAAGTCGATCTCCTTCAGGGCCTTCAGACCTTTGAGACCTTTCAGGTTCTTGAGATTCTTGAGGTTCTTCAGGTTCTCCAGCTCCTGCAGCTCGATCAGCTCATCCCCGACCCTGAAGACGCCGTGGGTGTCTCCCGAGTCGTCGGGTTTCAGCTTCTGGAGCCACTGGAGATGGTGCTCCTGGTGTTTCTTCGCCTCTCCGACGGCTTTCCGGGTCTGGTGGAGGTGATCCCGGTAGAGGTCGTGCAGGCGAGAAGCGTCGAGGTACTCGCCGTGGAGGGTGTCGAGGTTGGGGATCAGGACGCGCACGTCGAGGTCCTCGAGCTCTCCGAGCCCCTTGACCTTCTCCGCGACCTTCTGGAGCCTGGCCTTGTAGGCCTTCGCGTCTTCCGATGAGGTCCAGCCGAGGTCGCCGAAGTACTCGACGTCGACTTCTCCTCGCACTTCCCCGTCGTGCTCGTGCCCCTCGTCATCGACGATGCGGTACCGGATCTGAGGATGGACGCGGATGATGTGCTGCTCGGGGTCGAACTCGGTATCGATGTACACGTAGCCCTGGGACTGGCCCTCGCCGACACCCCACCCCTTCAGTGTCCCCCCCTCGCCGCCGGGCGTCCAGCCATCGACGACCTTCCTCGGCTTGTTCACGAAGAACTGGTTCAGGTACTCCTTCTCCCGGTTGTCCGCATCGGAGTGCTCGAAGTGGAGCTCCCCGTGGTGGGCCTTCCCGGTCAAGCCGGCGAGATCGCGCCGAACCTGGGCGAGCGTCTCGCGCAGCTGCCTGATCTCGTCCTTCAGCCGCACGAAGTCGTCGCGCTGACCACCGAAGTGGACGTCGCCCCGTTGAGCGGCGAAGTCCTTGGCCTTCTGGTAGACCCTGTACGCGGAGCCCTTCTTCGCGTCCTGGTGGACGTGCTCGGTCGGCTCCTCGGGGGTCCAGTACCCCCTGTGGCGGCTCGAGACCCTCAGCTCGGGCACCGCGAGGACCTCGGCCTTCTTCTGCTTCTTCTTGTTCTTGTGGCAGGAGCAGGGGCAATCGTCCCCCGGCGTCGGGTCGGGCAAGGCGGCGAGGCCGAAGGCCGAGACTCCCATCGAGCCGGCGATGACCAGCGCCGCCAGGGCGTGGAACGGGCGGAGAGGGCCGGGTTTGGTCACCGGCTCGACGCCGACCAGACGTTGAATGCGTTGCATGAGTGATCCTCCGAGGGTGGAAACCCCCATCTGAGGTTGCCTCGACCGCCAGCTTTCGAGGGCGGTCAGAGCGTGGGCGTAAGAGAGGCCGTCATGCGTCGCGGCGACCGCCAGGTCGTCGCAACAGTACTCGCGTTCGATCCGGATGCCCCGCGATATCCACCAGACGGCCGGGTGGTAGAACAGCAGGGCTTCCAGGATCGATTGCACGAGGTTGACCAGATAGTCGTGCCGGGAGACGTGAGCCAGCTCGTGCGCGATCAACGCCTCGATCTGCTCATCACTCAGCCCGGTGAAGATACGCGCCGGCAGGAAGACCACCGGCTTGACCCACCCGATCACGGTGGGGACGGAGACGGCCGCGCACTCGACCACTCGGGCCCGGGCGCGCACGCCGAATTCGTGTGCGATTCTCTCGAAGCGTCGCTGCCAGCGGGGCGCGAGGTCGACCCCCGTCGCCCGGCGGCGCAGTCGCCACACCTGCCAGCAGCCGCCGGCGAGGCGCAAGGAACAGAAGGCCGCGCCGAGCGACCACAGGAGCACCACCCAGGGCAGGAGGTCGCCGGAGGCGAACCACGAGGCCCACGAGCCGACGGGTGCTTCTTCCGCCGACAGGAGAGCTGCCCCCGGGACCGCCACCGCGCGCGGCGCGTCCTCGCCCAGGGTCACGAAGGTGACGACCGGCGCCAGCGCCATCAGACCCAGCGCGGCACAGCGCACCAGGTAGCGCAGGTTGGAGGAGTGCTTCCGCAGGCCCGCGAGCACGAGGTGCAGCACCAGCGCGATCAGCGCTCCCTGCCAGAGGAAGTGAATCAGCGTCCAGGCAAGCCTCGCCACCAGGACGTGCAGTTCGTGCTGGCTCACCGGTTCCCTCCCCGCTCGAGGTCGTCGAGCATCTCGCGAATCTCCGCCAGCTCCTCGGGGGACGCCGGCCGGTCGGAGAGGGCGCGCAGCACGAGCTCCGCCGCCGAACCGCCGAAGGCCTTGTCGAGCAGCTCGTCGACGAGGTGCGTCTTGGTCTCCTCCTCCCCCACCGCCGCCGTGTAGACGTGGCTGCGATTCGACTCGTCGCGCGCCACCAGCCCCTGCTCGGCCATGATCTGCATCAGCTTCAGCGTCGTCGTGTACCCACGGCGCTGTTCCGGGGGCAGCGCTTCGTGGACCTGCCGCACCGTCGAGGGCCCGAGCGCCCACAGCAACGAGAGGATCACGAGCTGGGCGTCGGTGGGATGCTGGGGGTGCTTTCTGGTCATGGGGTGACTCCTGCGCGGAATTCGTATCGGCTCGTTATACGACGGCCTTCGTAGAAATGTACGAGTGCTTTCGTAAAACAATCGTGCCCCCTCTCACGGTGCCGGGAGAGGGATTTTCCTTCCCCAATTTGCAACTTCCTAGGCCGACGAGGCTCCCCGATGGGGGATCCGGAGAGCGGTGAACTCTACGGGCCGCCCTTCGTTCTGCGAGCATCGGTCGGTACCATTGCGCTGCCCTCCTCGTGAAGTCGCCCAAGCCCCTGGCGTTCGCGCTCGGCGCGGTGGCCCTGGTCGCCGCGGTCGCCCTCTTCGTGCTGCTGTCGAGTCGCGGGGGGGGGTGAGCGCGAGGAGCTCAGGCCGGACCTGCTCCCCGGTCCGGCCCGGGTACATAGGTAACACCCGTGTCCGGGCACATGGGTGACACCT
>CAZCAC010000110.1:0-28853 GCA_964496575.1 uncultured Planctomycetaceae bacterium
GGCGGAGGCGGCGCGGTCGGATTTGGCCCGCCTCAGCAGCGTGTCGATCTCGGTGTCCACTCCACCCCAGTCGATCTGGTAGGGGGAGAAGCGCACCGTCTGCGCGGCGATGGTGAGCTGGGCGATCGCGGCGTCGTAGTCACCCTTGGCCAGGAGCTGCTTGCCGTCGTCCAGGAGGCTCTCCGCCTCGGTGCGCATCTGCTGCGAGCGCAGCTTCATGTGGTTGGCGAGAGACTCGGCCACGGTCGAGACCTCGGCGCCGTACTCCTCGCCGAGCAGGGCGTTGACCTCGGCCAGCAGCTTCTTCGCCTCGAGGTGGTCCTCGTCGAGCGACAGGGCCGCGAGGAGCTCGTTGCGGGCATCCTCGAGCCGCAGGCGCGCGCGGAAGCGCTCGGCGTTCTGGATGTGCTGGTCGACCAGGAAGACGCGACGCTGCTCCTTGAGCTCGAGCTGCCTCGCGTCCTGTCTCAGGAGCTCGGCGGTGTCGCCTTCATCCTGAGCGGCGGGTGCGATCCCCGCTGGCTCTGGTACGGCCGTGGCCGCGGGGCCCCAGGAAGCGTCGATCGAGTCCGCCTCACTGGTGTCCGGCGAGACGGCGGGGATCGATGAACAGGCGGCGAAGAGAAGCGCCGGGACGATGGTGGTCGTGGAGAGCGCGACGCGGTGGAGGGAGAGATTCAATTCGGAGCTCCTCGTGCGTGGGGATCTCTCGAGAGGCGGTACAGGGGAACGGCCGAGGTGACCTCGGTCGTCGCTACCTATCCGCGCGGGAGGGGCGGGCAACCTGGAAACCTCGAATCAGCGCTGGGTCGGTCGGGCCGCGCGGGCCAGACCACTTCCCGACCCACCGAACGACGCGCGACCGGCGGATCTGGAGCGCGGAAAGATACCAGGGTGGAGGGGGCCGGGTCAAAGGTTGGAGCCCAGAATCAACCCCGCGCGCGGCAAGGACTTAGAGCGATCGTGAAGGAGCTCGCGGGGGCCTCCGGAAGAGGCTCTCGAGGCGGCGAGCCTCGGCCCGGCGCACGGCTCCTGCGAGGCGCTTGCAGCGCACTTCGAAGCCGTCGCCGGGATTCGTGTCGCCCCCGCGTCGGCGCGCTCACCTGTGCTCTCGGGCGCCCTGGATGCGAACCTCGGTGATCCCGACGTCGAGCATCGCATCGAGCAGCTCGATCACCTCCGCGTGGACTACGCCCTCTTGCGGAGCGATCACGGCCTGACGCTCGGGGGCGCCGCGCCGCAAGGCGCGCAGCCGTTCGCGGACGAAGTCGAGGTCGGTTCCCCGCCGGGGACCGACCTGGTACGCGAGGCGGCGGTCGTCGTCGAAGACGAAGCGCCCGGGGGCGATGCCCGCGCCGGTCAGGCGGGTCCCCGGATCGATCACCTCCAGGACGACCTCGATGTCCTCGATCACCACGTCGGGTGGGGGAGTCGGATTCGGACCCTCCTCCTTGGGCAGGTAGGCGGAGAGCTTTCCCTCCAGCGTCTTGAACTGCAGGGTGCACATGAAGAAGACCAGCAGGAGGAACGTGACGTCGATCATCGACGTCATGTCCAGCCGGTCCTCGTCGCGGGGGCGGCGAGATCGTCGGAGCATCTCTACGTCCTTGTCTTTGCGGGGTAGGGGAGTGAACCCTGGGGATCCGCCTGCTTCTACCCGTGCCCCGCCCCCCGGTTGCCGGGGAGTCGTCGCTTAGCAGCAGCGAGCGCTCCCGCCGCGACAAGAACGGAGGCCCGGACGGCTCCTCGCCGCCCGGGCCTCCGGTTCGTCCGGTCTTCTCGCGGGTCTACTCGTACGAGCCGACGAAGGTGACCTCGTCGAACTCCGCGTTCATCGCCGCATCCAGGACCTCGACGACGTCCTCGTAAACGACTCCCTCCCGGGCGTCGATCGTCGCCGGCCGATCCTTGTCGGCGCGGTGCAGCTGGTGCAGCCGCTCCTGGAGGACGCCCAGGTCACGCGTGGTCCTCGGACCGATCGAGTACTCGACGACCCTCGAGTTGTCGTAGATGAAGCGCGTTCCGGGGACCTCGTTCCACGGCTCGCCCGGCTTGAAGGGGTGCATCCGCTTCCCCTCCTTGATCACCTCGAGGAGGATCTCGACCTTCTCGATCGGCTCCGCGTCCGTCTGGTTCACGCCCACGTCCTTGGGAAGGAACGCCGACAGCTTGCCCTCGAGGGTTTTGAACTTCAGCGTGCACATGAAGAAGATCAGGAGCAGGAAGGTGACGTCGATCATCGGCGTCATCTCGAGCTCGTGTTCTTCCTCGTTGATTTCCTTGATCCTCTTCCTGCTCATGGCGATCTCCAGAGGGCCCTGGCCCTTCTATTCGTCGTTGTCCTTCTCGGTCTCCGCGGCGGCCAGCTGCACCTTCCAGATCTGAATGTCCTGGTAGCCGCACTGCTCCATCACCTTCTGGATGTACTTGAACGGGGTGTTCATATCGGCCCGGATCAAGAGCGGCTCGTCGGGGAGCTGCATGCCCATGTAGGGCTCCTTCTTCATCCTCTTCGCGACGTCCGAGAGCCACGCGCGCAGCTTCTGGTACTGGTCGTCCTCTTCAGGGTTGTAGTACAGCTGCCGTTTGACCCAGATGGTGCCGTCGATCTTGATGTTGATGATCGGACGGAACTCGTCGGGGTCCGGCTCATCGGGCGCCGCATTCTCCGCCTCGGGGAGCTTGAGGTCCTCCAGCTCCTTCTGCGTCATGTCGGTGATGATCATGAAGAAGATGATCAGGAGGAACACGACGTCGATCATCGGCGTCATGTTCATCTCCATCTCGGTGCGGGGGTCGTTCTTGGCCAGCTTCATGGTTGGCAGTGGGTACCCGAGGGGCTCTCGAGGGTCTGAGCGGGAGGTTGGTCCGGTACGCGGCGGGCCGCGGGGGCCCGGAGAGATCTACCCCCCCGACCGGGCGCGGTCACCCGATCGGGGGGTGGGGGGGCCTCAGGCGTGGCTGCCGGGGCGGAAGCGCTCGAAGAGGTCCTCGACGATCGCGCCGACCTCGATCACGGTCTTCACCAACCGGTTACGCAGGAAGGCGAAGGAGGCCGAGGTGGGGATGGCGACGATCAGGCCGAGCATGGTCGTCAGGAGCGCCTCGGAGATACCCTTCGCCAGGTCGGCCGGGTTGGCCTGGCCGCCGGAGGAGGCGATCACGTTGAAGGCCTTGATCATTCCACCCACCGTGCCGAGCAGGCCCATCATGGGCGCCACCGAGGCGATCAGCGAGAGCCAACCGATCTTCTGGTGCAGGCGGATCGACTCCTCGTCACCCATGTCGGCGATCGACTGCTGGATCACCTCGAAGGGGTGACCGATCTTGGCGATGCCGGCGCCGGCGACGCGGGTGAAGAGGCAGGGCTCGTTCTCGCAGAGCTCCATCGCTTCCTGGTACTGACCGTCGTCGAACAGCGCCTGGACTTCGTCGATCAGCTCCGGGGGAGCGAGCTTCTCGCGCTTGAGGGTCACCATGTTCTCGATGATCACCGCGAGGGCGACCACCGACAGCACGATGATCAGGATGCCGATGACACCGGACTTGGTGAAGACGTCGAGGGCGGAGCCGCCACCTTCTTCCGCCGCGAAGAGCGGCGTCGCCATGGTGGAAGCAACTGCGACGATGGGAAGGGCCCGGGTGGTGAGTTGGCCCAAGCGGGAGGAAGCCTGACTGAGGATCATGACCTGAGAACTCCTTTGGAGTCGGAACGTGATGGGGTTTTCGGGGTATTCGATGCTGGGCCCGCGCAGAGGAGGGGGCGGACCCGGTGGTCGATGGGATGGTTGGTGGGGGCTCTCCAAACGGCGTCTACTTGAGGAGCTCCCTGGCCTTCGCGGCCGAGGGCGTGTCGCCGAAGGACTCGACGATGGTGGTGAGGCGCGCGCGCGACTGGGCGGCGCCATCGATGTCACCCAGCTTGCCCAGACACTCCGCCAGGCGGAACATGGAGTGAGCGGTGCGGTCGCGGCTGGTGTAGTCCAGCGAGGCCACGTGGGCGAATTCCATCGAGGCCTCTCTGAGCTTGCCCTGCAACATGAGCGCCTCGCCGAGCCCGAGGCGCGCGCCGAAGCGCAGGGCCGGGGGACCGGTGCTGGCGTTCTGGAGCTGGGCAGCGAAGAAGGTCTCCGCCTGCCGCGCCTGGTTGGAGGCGAGCTGCACGTAGCCCTCGCCCAGCTGGGCCTCGCCGGCCAGCGCCTCCAGGCGGAGCTTCTCGGGGGTCCCGTCTTCCAGGGAGACCAGCTTCGAGCGGACGGAGTTGGAGAGCACGCCGAGGATCTCCCGGGCGGGGAGGGTCTCGCCGGCGCCGATCAGGGCGTGCGCCGCGGCCAGGCCGCTCTGGAAGCTCTCCATCTGGTCGTAGCCGGGGGTGACCTCGCTGCCGGAGCCCTCCTCGAAGAGCCCGCGGTAGAGAGAGCCGGCGGCGGCCAGGTCACCCTCGTCCCCGCGGAGCAGGGTGGTGCGCGCCTGGAGCATCCGCACCTCGGGGACCGCGCGGTCGTCGGCGTAGTCGGTGAGGAACTTGCCGAACTCGTCGAGCGCGAGGCCGTACTGCGAGGGGTCGATCCTGGCCAGGTTCATGTACGACTCGCCGGCGCGCCGGCGCGCCACCGCCTTGACCACCTCGCGGGGGTCCTCGACGGCGGCCATGGTGAACTTGGCCGCGGCGTTCTCGTAGTCGCCACGGTCGAAGAAGGCCTGCCCCTCGCGGTAGCCGGTGGAGACCGCACCCCAGATGACGCGATCGACCCGGTCGTTGTCGTAGGAGGTCTCCTTCTCGCCGCGCTGGAGGACCAGGCGGGTCAGGCTGTTCTCGATGACCGTGCCGGTCATCTGGCGCACGGCGCCCTTGGAGTCGCGGACGAAGACCTGGTCGAGTCGCCCCCCCTGAGCCAGGGCATCGGCGGAGAGCGGAGCGCAGCAGAGGAGCGCCAGCGCACCGGCCCGACGGAGGCTGGTGAAGAGGCGGCGCGGGGTACTGGGGGTAGTATCCATGGTCGGAGAGGCGGACATTCTATTCGAGGGGGCGTGGGTCACAACCAAAAGATGTCGGAGGGTCTACTGGACCTTCTTCCAGAGCCAGACGAGGCGCCGGCGGAGGATCTCCGATCCCAGGGCCGAGGCCCGCTCGGGGTCGTCGTCGCACTTCTGGCCCACCCCGGGAACGTCGCTGCTGCCCTTGAACTCGGACCCGAGGTCCTGGACCAGGGCGTTGAGCTGGCTCTTGGCGGTGTCCGTCTTGCGGCTGTCCTGGGGGCCCCCCTCGCCGGTGGCCCAGACGTGGTAGGCGTAGGCGAGGCGGAACTTCAGCTCGTACCACTCGCAGGTCCACTTCTTCTCGACCCCGTTGGCCATCGAGTTCAGCTTCTCGGTGACGTCCTTGAACTCCTCCTCGGTCGTGCCCGCGCCGAGGACGATCTCGATGTTGAGCGCGTCGCCCTTCAGCCAGCCGGTCACCGACCGGGTGTAGTCGAGCAGGGTCCGTTTGGAGGGCTTCTTCTCCAGGCTGGTCACCAGGCCGGAGAGGATCGCGTTCGCCTCGGCGACCTCCTCGAGCTCGAGGAGCACGTGGGCGAGGTCGGGTTGCACGTAGCTGACGATGTCGCTCTGGTGGTCGGGGTTGCCGCCAAACTCGGTGAGCAGGTTCTCGAGCACGACCTTGGCCCGGCTCCATTCCTGGAGGTCGTACCAGTGCTTCGACTCGGCGCGCAGGTTGTCGAAGCTCGGCTTGGTGGCGGCCTTGTTGCCGATCGCCAGCAGCTCGGCCATCTCGCGCAGGATGGTGAGTTGCTCCTCACCGGTCGTGGCCTCGTACTGCTTCTTGAGCTCCTTGTAGAACTCGATCGCGAAGGTGGCGACGTGCTTGTTGTCCGGGTAGAGGCCGAGCGCGGTCTGGAGATAGGCCTTGGCCTCGTCGACCTTGCCGGTCTTGCTCAGCGAGTTGCCGACGAGACGCATGGTCCACGGGGCGAGACTGTTCTGCTCGGGATAGGTCTCGTAGTAGTCGCGGGTGTTCTTGATCACCTCGGCGTAGTCTCCGCGGCCGTACTCGATCAGCGCCCGGTAGAATCCGGCGGTCGCCATCGCATCGCGCCGCTTGCCTTCCTTGCTCGCGCTGCCACCGGTCGAGTTGAGGTCGTCGGTGACGAACTTCTCGAGGTAGTCGACGAAGATCGGGTGCGCCTCGTCCTTCTTGCCCTGGCGGAACTTGCAGACTCCGACGTTGACCAGCGCCTTCTCGTAGGAGATCGCGGCGCGGTTGACCTGCTGGTACTTCGCGATCGCGCCGTCGTAGTCCTTTTCGATCCGGCGCTTCTTCTCGCCCTGCTTGAAGAGGATCTCGTCCCTGTCCTCCTCGCCGATCCGCGAGGCGATCTCTTCCGACTGGTCGTAGAGGGCCTTGACCGTGACGTCGCCGGGGGCGTTGCGCTGCACGGCTTGCGCGGAATCGTAGAAACCCTTGGCGTTGAAGGCGTCGTACTCGGGGTCGCCGAGCCAGGTCGTGCACCCCTCGCGGAAGGCGATGCACGCCTCGAGGTGCCGGTCGAGGCGCTGGTACGCGCGGCCCATCCGGTAGAACGTCTTCGGTGCGAACTCGAGCTGGGTCGCCCGGTCCTTGTCCTGGAGCGCCGCCAGCACCAGCTTGAAAGCGGCGAGTGCCGGCTCATTCTCCTTGTTGTTGTACTTGCCCTCGGCGGCCTCGTAGAGCACCGACGGGTCGACCACCGCGCCGGGGCGGCTGGTGATGTCGGCGATCAGCTTCTGGCCGCGCACCTGGAGCACGTTCCCCTGGTTCTCGGCGACCACCTGCTGGGCGATGATCAAGGCCACCTCGGTGGTGGTCTTGCGGTTGCGCTTGCTCACCCCGTCGTCGGCGGCGTCCTGATCGGTCGCGTACCAGACGCCGTCACCGCGTGAGAAGTTGCCGCCGATGGTTCCGCCGGAATCGAGCAGGGTCCGCGCCGCGGCGAGCAGAGAGGGGTAGCCGAGGGTGGTGGAGTAGGAGAAACCCTCGCGCTTCTGCGTGTTGTACAGGTGCATCGCGTACTTGCAGGCCCCGGGCACGTTGCCGGTGGCCATCAGCGATTCGCACAGTCCCGTGGTGGAGAGCTCGACGAAGAGCCAGCGCTGTTCCTTGTCGGCCGGCCCGAGCTCGAGCTCCTTGATCATCTCCGCCCAGGCCTTGGGCTCGGACGGCAGCGCCTGCTCGATCACCGCCTCGAAGTAGATCGAGGCCTGCTCCCAGTCCTGCTGGGCGCCGTACACCCGGCCGATCAGGTCGTACGCGCGGAGCGCATTGGGGCTGCCCTCGCCCTGGTCGAAGACCACTTCCTCGAGGATCAGGTGCGCTTGCTGGAAGGAGAACTCGCCGTCCTCCTGCGAGCGGCCGAGCTCCATCAGCATCCGGCCGCGCATCAGCATCACGCTGCCCCGCTCGCGCTTCTGTGCCTCGGAGGGGCTGCGCACCGCCATCAGCTCCTCGATCAGCGTGCCGGTGCGCTGCACCGCCGCGGTGAGGACCTCGACCCGGCGCACCCGCAGCGCCTCGGCCGCCTCGCCGACCGCCTCTTCCATGGCGATCTCCAGCGACCGGGCAAAGGAGGAGCAGGTGTTGATGTAGCGCGACTCCGCCTCGGCCGCGGATTCGGAGTTGGGGTTGTCCTCCAGGAAGCTCTCGTAGGCCGAGACGGCCTGCTCGAAGAGATCGTTGCGGAGGAGGCGATCCCGCTCGGCGATCGCCGCCTGCGCGTAGATCTCGCACTTGGCGACACCGAGGCTCTCCTTGGTCTTGCGGGAGACGCCCTCCCGTTCGATCGCCTTGATCACCTCGCCGGCGAGGTCCACGAAGCCCCACTCGGTCGCCAGCCCCTTGGCGAAGGCGATGTCATCCTGGATCTCGGCTTCGCTCTTCTGAGAGAAGGCCGGGAGCGAGGTGAAGAGGCCGAGGAGGATGGTAGAGACGCAGGTGACGGCAGCGCTGCGACGGCTTCTCATGGTGCTTCGGCGACCCGTCGGTCGGAGGGATTGGGTGATCGGAGGGGGAGGGGTGCGATAGGGAGGGGAAGACCCCGATCCGAAGGATCCCTACCCGTCACCCGGTGTGCGGCAACGCACGATTCGGCTGACTTTTCTGGGGAAATCCTCCGGAGTAACGGGTCGGGAACAGCTTCCCTCGCCGCCCCATCTGGAGAGCGAGCCTGGTGACAGATGCTCGACTGAGAAAGAGAGGAGGCCTCGAGCCTGGCCGAGACCTCCCCGCGTACGAAGACTAGCCGGAGATTCCCGGAGTGGACGCTAGCGCAGTCCCATGCGAGCCTCGCTCGGCTCGTACTCCGAGGGAATCACGATGTCGGCCTTGAGCAGGATCAAGAGCTTCTTGTTGGCGACGTACTTGCCCTTGCGCTCGAAGAGCATCGAGATCAGCGGGATCTTGTTGACGATCGGGACCCCCGAGCGGTGGTCCTTCTTGTCGGAGATCTTCAGACCGCCGAGCAGGACGGTGGAGCCGTCGGGCATCGGGATCGAGGTGCGGACGCGCTGAATCTCCAGCTCGGGGAGCTGGATCGTCACCGACGCCTGCGAACCCAGGGTGGTGCTGACCTCGCGGATCGGCCGCTGAAGCTCGGCGATCGTCGGGCGAAGCTCGAGAGTGATGAAGCGACGGTCGGCGGAGACCACCGGGCGCACGTCGAGGATCACTCCGTCCTGGACCACGTCGATGATCGGGTCGGCGATCGAGGCCGCTTGCGCGATCTCGACGTCGAAGTCCTTCACGTAGACGACCTGGTTGAGCACGGTCAGGTTGGCGCGGCCGGTGTTGGACACCAGGATGCGCGGGTTGCTGACCAGCTCGATCCGCTCCGACTTCTGGACGGCGCGCAGGATCAGCTCCAGCTCGACGTCGTTGAGGTACGTCCACTGGAAGCTCAAGCCGCCGTCGGGCTGAAGGCCCTTGCCGTCGTTGAGGGCGTTGTCGTAGAGGTGCTCGACGCGTCCCTTGATGTCACCGTCGTTGCCTTCGTCGTACCAGGCGCCGAGGCTCGGGTCGGTGCCGATCTCGCTGCCGAACTCCGCGGTGGTGGAGCTGTCGCCGAAGTCGTCGAAGACCTCGTTGGTGCCGAGTCCCGGCTGGCCGAGGCCGCGGAAGTCGACGCCGATGTCCTCGAGGAAGTTGTCCTGCACCTCGATGAAGCGCGACTGGATGTCGATCATGATCCCGGTGGCTTCACGAAGGTCGGCCAGGAGCTGCCCGATCTTCTCGTGAACCTCGGGGGTCTGGTTGACGACCATGACGCCCATCTCGTTGATCACCAGGCTGTTCGAAGGATCCGCGTCCCACGACTCGGGGTCGATGTTGTTGCGGATCAGCTGGAAGAGCAGGTCGCTGGTGACCACGTTCGACTCGCGCTCCTCGATGTCTTCTTCGGGAAACGTGATGCCGCCGGAGGGCTGAACGTTGATCTCGGTGCCGGGGAAGTCGGGGATCGGGTGGATCAGGTCGCGGACCTCGTAGGTCTTCAGCACCTGGCCGCCGACCATCTCCTCGATGGTGACGAACTTGACGACGCCGTCCTCGACCTTCCAGCGCAGGCTGTCGTGGGTCTCGCCGATGATGTCGAGGATCTTCCTCACGCTGTACTCGGGCAGCTGGAGGTTGATCATCGTCTCTTCCTCGCCGAGGTCCTCGCGGACCGCGGTGCTGATGACGAAGTTGATCCCGGTCAGGCTCTGCAGGTACGTCGCGACGTCCTCCAGCGGGGCGCCCTCGCCGTCCTCACCGACGAACTCCGGAGGGAAGCGAATCTCCTCCAGCCGGTTGTAGACGCTCTGGTTCTCGCGGTCCCGGTCCTCGTCCTTGGCGGAGAACTCCATCGGCTGGCGCTGGCTGACCTCGGCCCAGCGGCGCAGGTCGTCGAAGATCACCGGCTCGACCTGGATCACGTTCATCGTGTCCAGCTCCTGGAAGGTGCGCAGCCACTGCTCCTTGTAGTCGCGGCGGTTGCGTTCGGCGACGGTCTGGTGCCGGGCGCTGCGGGAGATCTCGCGCAGGGTGGTCGCCGCCGCGTTCCCCGGATCCTCCATCAGGATCAGGTCGCAGAGGCTCTCGGTCTGCTTGAAGTTCTCGTTCAGGAAGGCCTGGTTGGCCTCGTTGTAGAGGGTGACCAGCTTGTTCTCGAAGTACTCGCGCTCGCGGCGCTCGACTTCCTCGCGGGCCAGCCGCGCGGCTTCGCGCTGCTTGGCCTCGTCGGCCAGGCGGCTCTCCTCGCGCAGCTCGATGGCGGATTGCAGCTTCCCGCTGACGAGCCGCTCGTCGAGGGTGTCGTGAGCGATCAGCGGGTTGTAGCGGAGGATCATCTCCGCTTGCCGGTAGTTCTGGATCGCCGCGTCGTACTCCGCCTTGCTCATGGCGGCGTCGCCGAGGGTGGAGAAGCGCTCCGCCTCGAGTCGCGCCTGGGCCCGCTTGACCTCGGCGCGTTCGACGTCGTCCTGCAGAGCGTCCGCGGCGACGGCGTAGCGGTGACCGAGGAGAGCCTCGACCTTCTGCATCCGCTCGCGTGCGGTGGTGTTGCGCGGATCGACGTTGAGCGCCTCGGAGTACGCGACCAGCGCGCCCTCCAGGTCGGCCCGATCGAGGAGGTCGTCCCCTTCGGCGATCGACTCGCCGGCGAGGAACTCACGCTGGGTCATCTTGCGGGTGATGGCCTCGCGGTCCTCGCGGAGCTCGGCGTCTTGCGTGACGGGGGTGGTGTAGGAAGCCTCGGTCGTGCCGGACCCCTCGTCAGCGGCGAAGGTACCGCTGCTGGGCGCCATCTCGGCGCTTTCCGACGCGGCCGTCTCCGGGGCGGTCGTGTCGGGGGTATCGGTGGAGCGGCAGGCGACAGGGGCGACCGCGAGGAGCGGCAGGAACAGGAATCGCAGGCGCATGAGATCTCGAACCTTGTTGACGAGTGCGTGGGGCTGCATGTGACCGGGCCGTCACGGTACGGTGGTTCGCCGGCGCGCGGCGTGCCCTTGATCGATTCGGGGCCCTCGGCCGAAGCAGAGGGTGTAGAGCGCTCCCTTCTCGCCGATGCGCGACCGGTGGGGGGATGGGGCACCCGGAAAAGAAGCGGGGAGGATACCGACCCACTGCGGGGCGGTCAACCAACCCGGAGCGGTACCCCCGCGCCCGGGTGCGGTTACCGGGGAATGTGGGCCCTCCGGAGACCGACTCGCGTCTACGACCTTCGTCGGAGGAGGAGGGGGACGGGGGAGCCCGGCCCTGCCCTAGAGGCACGGCCAATAGGGCCGTGCCTCTAGGTCGGACGAAGTCCGACCCCCCGCGCCGAAGGCGCGGGAGCACCGCAGGTGTTGACATTATCTAGAGGGCTGGTCGTTCTCGGCCGGACCTCTAGCGAGCTCCGGAGACACCCCGGTCCAGCTCCGCCATCGCCAGCTGGATGTCCTTCCAGCATTCCTTTTTCATGTGAGGCGAGCGCAGGAGGAAGGCGGGGTGGTAGGTGGCCACGATCTTCCGCCCCCCGATCTGGTGGACGCGGCCGCGCATCCGGCCCATCGAATCGTCGCTCCTCAGGAGGTGGGCGCTGGCGTGGCGGCCGAGCGGGATGATCACCCGGGGGGCGACCAGCTCGATCTGGCGGTCCAGCCAGGCGGTGCAGAGATCCTTCTCCGATTTCTGCGGGTCGCGATTGCCGGGGGGGCGGCACTTGAGGACGTTGGCGATGTAGACGGCTCGCCGGTCGAGGCGCATTCCCTTGGTGATGATGTCGGTGAGCAGGCGGCCGGCGCGGCCGACGAAGGGCACCCCCTGGGCGTCCTCGTCCGCTCCGGGGGCCTCGCCGACGAACATCACCCCCGCGCTCCCGTCGCCGTCGGCGAAGACGGTCTGGGTGCGGGTCCGGCACAGCTCGCAGGCCCGGCACTCCGCGACGCGCTCGCGCAGCCCCGCGAGGTCGGCGCAGGCGGCGGCGAGCTCGGGGATCGTGGCCGGAGTCTCCGGCGCCGGCGCGGGGGGCACCTCGGGAGCGCGCCGCGGGGGGACGGGGAGGTGCGTGACTCCGCGCCGCCCGGCCCGGGAGAGCTCCGCCCGCAGGGCGCCGCCGAGCTCGCGCAGCTCCTCATGAATCGTCGGTCGGCTTCCGTCGGCTTCCATTTTCCCGCCCATCGTTCAGCTCCGCCTCCTCGCCCCAGAGTAGCGACCGACCAGCCGGACGCCTCCTCCCTCTTCCTCGATCGCCGCGAGACGCACCGGCGCGAGCCCCGGAAGCGGCTCCGGCCACTCGCGGAGGTCCAGCGGCACCCGCTGGTAGCGGCCGGTCAGGCCGAGCGAGTCCTGCGGCACCACGAGCTCCTCGCGGCCGTCGAGGCGCCGGGCGAAGGCGGCGGAGAGTCGCGCGGCGAGCGCGGTGAGCCGCCCCTTCCACTCGCGGAGCAGCTCCGGCGGTGCCCCGGCCGGGAGCTCGGCGGCCGCGGTCCCGGGGCGCGGCGAGAAGGGGAAGACGTGCAGGCGGGTCAGCCCCGCGGCCTCGACCAGGCTCGCGGTGTTCTCGAATCGCCCCCGGTCCTCGCCGGGGAAGCCGAGGATCACGTCGGCGCTCAGCGCCGGTTCGTCCATCCAGGTGCGGATCCGCTCGATCGCGGCCAGGTACTCCGCGCCGGTGTACCAGCGGTTCATCGCCTTCAGCACTGCATCGTCTCCCGACTGCAGCGGCAGGTGCAGGTGCGGCGCGATCCGCTCGGGGTGCGCCGCCATCACCTCGAGCAGTGCCTCGGTGACCTCGGTCGCCTCGATCGAGGAGAGGCGGAGGCGGAAGGGGCGCGCCTCCTCCATTTCGAGGGTGACGAGCCGGGCGAGCAGGTCGGCCAGCTCACCGCCCCACTCGCGCCCCCAGTGGCCGATGTGGATCCCGCAGAGCACGACCTCGGCGTGACCGGCGCGGACCAGGCGCCAGAGCTCCGCGGCGATTTCGTCGGCGGGCCGGGAGCGGCTCGCCCCCCGGACCGAGGGGATGATGCAGAAGCTGCAGGCCTGGTCGCAGCCGTCCTGGATCTTGAGGAAGGCGCGCTGGTGGCCGTGGAAGGCGCTGATCCCGGCCGGGACCCCCAGCTCCTCCGCCTCCTCGTCCGGCGCCTCCCCGAGAGTCTCGACCCCGAGGGTCTCGAGCAGCCGCCCCGGCCGCCGCGCCTCGCTCCCCTCCAGCACCCACTCGACCCCCGGGAGCTCGCGCAGCGCCTCCCGCTCCAGCTCGGCGAGGCACCCGGTGACGCAGATCCGGGCCCCCGGCTCTTCTCTATGAACGCGGCGGATCAGCTGGCGCGCCTTGCGACCCGCCTCGGCGGTCACCGTGCAGGTGTTGACCACCACCAGCTCCGCCGCCTCGCCGCTCGAGCTCCAGCCGCGGCGCCCCAGCGCCTCCCGCAGGAGCTGGGTGTCGTACTGGTTGGCCTTGCAGCCGAAGGTGACGAAGCGGACCGATCGCATCTCCGGGATCCTACCCCCGGGGCCGTCGCCTGCGTTAGCCTGTGGGGCGACCTCCACCGCCTTGCTCCCATGCCTCACCTCCGACCGCGAAGCGCCCACCTCTCCCCCGTGCTCCTCCTTCTCCTGCCCCTGGCCGGCTGCGGCGGGGGAGAGACCGACGCCTCGGGGGGGGAGAGCCCCACCCAGCCCGCCGCCCCCGGGGTCGCCTCCCGCACCTTCGAGCGCGCCGAATCGGAGGCGGTGCGCGAGCTGCGCGAGGCGATCGACCTGCTCGACCTCGAGCGCGCCGAGGCCCTGCTCGAGGAGCTCGCCGACACCCTGCCGGTCGAGGGGGATCTGCTCCGCGCCCGGGCCCAGGCGATGGTCGGGCACGACGTCGAGGTCGGCCGGCTGATCGAGAAGGTGCGGGCGCGGAGCCCCGAGGACCCGCGGGTCTGGTCCACCGCCGCGGAGCTGCACGCCTCCGCCGGCCGGCTGGAGACCGCTCGCGACGAGATCCGCCGCGGCGTCGAACGCTGCGGCATGACCCCCGAGCTGCTCCGCGCCCAGGCGATCGTCCAGCTGTGCCAGCAAGGTGGCGCGCCGCGGGGGCTGGAGCTTCTCGTCCGCGCGCTGGAGTACGACACCGACCTGCCCTTCACCGACCGCGCCCTCGGCCAGGCGCACCTCCTGATCGGCAAGCGCGCGCTCGCCGAGCAGCGACCGCGGCGGGCGCTGGAGTCCGCCCGGGCGGCGGCGCAGTACGACCCGGGCGACCTCGACATCCGCGTCTTCCTCGCCGACACCCTGGCCGCCAACGCGGACTTCGGTGCGGCGGTGGAGATCCTGGAGGAGCTGAACGAGGAGGGCCACGACCGGCGCGGGGAGCCGGCCTCGATGTACAAGAAGGTCGCCATGGCCGAGCTCCTGCAGTCCCGTCGCGACCGGGCGATAGAGGCCTTCGCCCGGGCGCGCGAGGAGGGTCTCTCCGACGAGGAGCTCGGCTCGGGCGCGCAGATCCTGCTCGACGAGGCGATGAAGGCGATGTCGGAGGGGATCACCGCCTACGAGGCGAAGGATCTCACCACGGCGCGGGAGCGCTTCGAGTACGGCCTCTCCCTCGACCCCGACCTCCTGGTGCTGCAGAACCACCTCGCCGTGGTCCTCTTCCAGCAGGGCAAGTACCTGCCCGCCGCGGTGCGCTGGCGGGCGGTGCTGGAGACCTCGATCGAGGAGGAGCTCGAGCTCCCCGACCCCGTCCACCTGAATCTCTCCAGGGCGCTGGTCGCCGCCGGGGAGAAACCCGCCGCGAAGGCGGTCCTGGAGGCGTACCTCGCCCGCGAGCCGGAGGGGCGCTGGGTCGCGGAGACGCGCGAGCTGCTCACCCGGCTCCCGTGACGCGGAGCGGCGCCGGCGGGCGCGCTCCGAAGAGGGAGAGGATGTGGAAGAGCGGTTGACCGCCGGGGTGGGGGGGCGTATCCTCCTGCGCCGCACTGTGCCCGCTCTCACCGACGGGGTGGGAAGGGTACGCTCTTGAAAACCTGTACAGCACTGCGGTTCTCACAGCTCCACACGTCCGATCCCACTCCATGTCTCCGCGGAAACCCAACATGCTCGACGCCTTTCAGCAATCGGCGCGAGCGGAACGGGAAGCCCAGGCCCGCGCGGCCGCGGCGCCGAAGGGGAAGTCGTCCGGGAAGCGAGCGGCGGAGCCGAAACCGGCTGAGTCGAGACCGAAGAAACGGAAGTCGGCCCGGAAGAAGCCCGTGCCGCCGCCGGCGGCCTCGCTCCCGACCGACCTCGAGTCCGCCCGCGACGAGATCCTCGGCACCGGGCCGCGCCCCGGCTTCACCGGGATCCCGCTCTGGGTCCCGGTGGCGGTGGTCGTCCTGATCGCGGCGATGGCCGGCACCTACTGGATCGGCGATCTCCTCGGCGGCGAGACCCGGGCCGGTGAGCCGACGGGCGACCCGCTGGTGGAGGACTTCGAGACCGATCTCGTGGGTGGGGGTGACCCCGCTCCGGAGGTGACGGAGCCGTCGCCGGTGCCGCCACCGGAGGAGGACGCCGACCTGACCGAGGACGACCGGCGCTTTCTCGACAAGAGCCGCAGCACCTACACCGTCCGGGCCATCTACTTCGCGAACGATCGCGAGGGGAAGGCGCGGGCCCGCTCGACCTACTGGTACCTCCGGAACGCCGGCCTGCCGGTGATCGCGCCGGTCCAGAAGGGCGATATCGTGGTGATCTGCGTGGGCGCCGAGCCCACCCGTACGGGAGAACTAGAACAGATCCGTGACCGGCTGCACTCGCTGCCGGGACCGCCCCCCGAGTCCGAACCCGGCGCCTTCGAATCCGCCTACTTCGTCAACATCGACGACCAGGTCGAGCGCGGCGACTAGCCGCCGGGACGCCATTCCAAGTACCAACCCACAGCCGAGCCTCCTTCCGATGTCCATCCACTCCAGCCTCCGCGGCGCCGACAGCCTCGTCGGTGAACGCTCCGTCCTCACCCGCATCGAGCGGATCCAGCAGCTGATCAAGGAGGAGAAGTTCGACGAGTCGACGGACTCCGTCTACGGGCTTCCGAAGGTGCGCACCAAGTTCAAGGTCTCGGCGGGCAAGAAGGCCGCAGCGCTCGAGCAGGCGAAGGCCGAAGCGCTGGCCGCCGGGGGCGAAGGCGCGGAAGAGGGTGCCGAGGACGCACCCGCCGAGGAGTAGTCGCCCGCGCCCCGATCGGTCCCAGCCGATCGCTCCTCCGACCGCCATCCGAGACTCCGCCGCTCCCCGAGCGCGGGGTCTCCGGCTTTCTGAGAGGTTCCTTTCCGTGAGCGCTGATCCGTCGATCCCCCTCCTCGAGCTCTTCTCCTCCATCCAGGGGGAGGGGTCGTACCTCGGCGAGCCGCAGGTCTTCGTGCGCCTCGCCGGGTGCCCGCTGCGCTGCCGGTGGTGCGACACCGCGGAGTCGTGGCCGTTCCCCGGACCGGAGGGAACCGCGGAGCTGTGGCTCGCCGGGATTCCCACCGAGCAGGTCCCCGCGTGGGCCGGGGCCGTGGAGGTCCTAGGACACCTCGGGCGCCTGGACCCGACCGGACGGCGGACGGTGAGCATCACCGGGGGGGAGCCGCTGATGTGGCCCGAGGCGCTCCTGGCCCTGTGCGGCGTGCTGCCGGACCGGCGCCTTCACCTCGAGACCTCCGGCGCCTTTCCCCGCGCGCTGGCGAGGGTCGCCGGCGCCTTCGACCACCTCAGCGTCGACCTCAAGCTTCCCGCCGACCTCGCCCCGCCCGTCGATCCGGGGCCCGGCTTCGAGACCCCTCCCGCGGACGAGGCGGGCTGGCGGGCCCAGCGCCGAGCGGTGCTCGCCCAGCTCCGGGGGCGCGACGCGTGCGCCAAGCTGGTGGTGGCCGGGAAGCGAGACCTGGAAGCCTACATCCCGCTGCTCGACGACCTCGCCGAGCTCACTCCCGAGACCCCCCTCTTCCTGCAGCCGGTGACCCCGATCGCCGGGATCGAAGCCCCGAAGTACAAGGAAATCCAGCGGTTGCTCGCCGTCGCCGAGGAGCGAGGCCTGCGCCTCCGCGTGGTTCCCCAGCTCCACCCGCAGCTGGGCGTTCGCTAGCGATGCTCCCCGGATCGAGAGTACCCTTGGCCCCCCTGCCCCGAGCCATGTCCGTCACCCACGAAACCTCCCTGCGCCGCGTGGCCATCGTCGGGCGCCCGAACGTCGGCAAGTCGACGCTGCTCAACCGCATGGTCGGCAGTCGGGTCTCGATCGTCGAGCCCACGGCCGGCGTGACCCGCGATCGCATCGCCGTGCCCGCGCGCCTCTTCGGCGGCGTGCCGGAGCACTGGGTCGAGGTGATCGACACCGGCGGCATCGGCATCGTCGACCGCGACGACCTCGGCCCGCACGTCGAGGAGCAGATCCGCGGCGCGCTCGAGGTCGCCGAGCTGATCCTGTTCGTCGTCGACGTGCGCGACGGGGTGACGCCGCTCGACGAGGAAGTCGCGCGCCGGTTGCGCGGGATCGGCCTGCCCGTCCTCCTGGTGGTGAACAAGGTCGAGGGCGAGCAGCTGCGCTGGGGCGTCGACGAGTTCCTCGTGCTGGGCGTCGGCGAGGAGTCCTTCGCGATCAGCGCGCAGAACGGCGAGGGGTTGACCGAGCTGTACGAGAAGATCATCGAGCTCCTGCCCGGCACCGCCTTCGACGAGCGTCCCGTGCCCGCCCCGGTGATGAAGCTGGCCGTGGTCGGCCGGCGCAACGCGGGGAAGTCGACGCTGATCAACAAGCTGGCCAACGAGGAGCGCATGATCGTCTCCGAAGTGCCGGGGACGACTCGCGATGCGGTAGATGTCATCTTCGAAAAGGGCGGTCGACGCTTCATCGCGATCGACACCGCGGGGGTCCGCAAACGGTCGAGCATCGACGACGCGATCGAGTTCTACAGCGACGCGCGCAGCCACAAGGGCATTCGCCGCGCCGACGTGATCGCGCTGCTCTTCGATGTGACTCGCGATTTCTCCAGCACCGAGAAGAAGCTGGCCCGCTACGTCGTCGATCGCTACAAGCCCGTGCTCCTGGTCGCCAACAAGTGGGACCTCGCCGGCGGGTACCAGCCGGAGGACTTCCGGGAGTACATCGAGAGCCAGCTGCCGGGGCTCTCGTACGCGCCGATCTGCTTCGTCTCCGCCAAGGAAGGACACGGGGTCGACGAGATGCTCGCCCTGGCCGAGGAGCTCTTCGACCAGTCGAGCCGCCGGGTGCCCACCGGCGAGCTCAACCGTGTTCTCCAGCGAGCCGTCGAGGCGCGCTCGCCCAACTCCCGCGGCTACCGGGCCAACATCAAGTACGCCACGCAGGCGGAGTCCTCGCCGCCGACCTTCGTCCTCTTCGTCAACGACAAGCGCCTGTTCGGCAAGACCTACCTGCGCTACCTGGAAAACCGTCTCCGCGAGGAGCTCGAGTTCCAGGAGATCCCCGTGCGCATCGTCCTGCGCAGCGCCATCGACGCCCCCGAATGATGATCCGCCTCCTGACCCTCCTGCTCTCCACGATTCCCTGCCTCCTCACCTCCTGCATCGTCTCCGCGCCGGCGGAGTGGTCTCCCGCGGAGATCCCGCTGTGCAGCCCTCAGCGCCTCTGGGAGGTCAGTCGCATGGCGATGGAACGCGACGGCCTCGTGCTGCTCAACCAGAGCTTCGATCCCCGGACGCGGACCCTCGTCTCCGCCTGGGACAAGGAGCTGCACCCCTTCAAGGGTCACGGCTACCGCGAGCGCGCGCACGTCCGCTACGAGGCGGGCAGCGAGCCCGGCACGCTGACCCTCTCCGTCCGCGTGGAGCGCGAGATCAACGAGAACCTGGCCAAGCCCCTCGACCCCCAGTACGCCAAGTGGACCGAGGGCCCGGACAACCCGGAGCGCGCCCGGGTCATCCTGCAGTACGTGCGCTCCCTCCTGGGCACCGAACTCGAGATCGGGAAGAGAGCCGCGGAGAAGAAGGAGAAGGAGAAGGAATACGGCAAGTGGGAGTGAGCCGGTAGCGGAGGTGACGGAGAGCACGGGTCGCCCAACCCAGGGCGACCCCCTGAACCGGGGGCCGGGGTGAAAAACCACGTTCCCTCAATCCGCGATGCCGCGGGATCCGACGAATCGATTCCGGTCTTCCCCTGTGCCCCGGGAGCCGGGATCGCATGCCCCTCCGAGCGCCCTCCCTCCCCGTCGACGTCGATCCCCGCGTCGTGTCCGGACCCACCACCTCCTGGGTCTCCGCGGAGGTTCCTTCGCTGCTCGCCTCCGTCCGGCGCCTCGCTGCCTGGCCGGGGCTGATCCGGCGGCGGTGGGACCTCGTCGCCGTCTCGGTCCGGCGTGACCTCCAGGCGCGGTTCCGGGGGACGCTGCTCGGCTTCGCCTGGGTGCTGGCGCACCCGCTGCTCCTGTTCGCCGTCTACGCCTTCATCTTCACCCACCTGCTCGGGGTCCGGCTGGCCGTCGGAGAGGGCGCGCCGCCGGGGGCGATGGGGGTGTACATGTTCACCGGGACGCTCTGCTGGAGCGCGTTCGCCGACGCCGTCCAGCGCTCGACTTCCTGCGTCGTCGACAACCGCAACCTGGTCCGACAGGTCCAGTTCCCCTCGGAGCTGCTGCCGCTCCAGGTCGGACTCTCGTCGCTGGTCACGTTGGTCGCCGGGGTGGCCGCGTTCGTGGTCTTCACCGCGCTCTCTCCGGTGTGGAGGGCGCCGGGGCTCGCGCTCCTCCTGTGGGCGCCGGTGCTGCTGTTCCTGCAGCTCCTCCTGACCACGGGGCTCGGGCTCGCGCTGTCGGCGATCCACGTCCTCTGGCGCGACACTCTACCGCTGGTCGGCATCGCCCTGACCGTGGGCATGTTCGCCACGCCGATCTTCTGGGTCCCGATCCCCGAGGTATTGCCGGGGATCGAGCGGTGGCTGCCGCTGGTCGAGGCCAACCCGCTTCACCACCTCGTCTACGCCTGGCGCGAGGTGCTGATGGGCGGTGAACCGGGGTTCGTCTTCGCCGGGGACTTCGCGCACTCGCTGCAGCGCGTGGCGCTGTGGGCCGTGGGGATCTTCGCCGCCGGCTCGATCGTCTTCTTCCGCCAGCAACGACAGCTGGCCGACGAGGTTTAGCGGTGAGCTCCAGCGCGACCAGGACGGTGCCGGTGCTCGAGGCGCGAGAGCTGGGCAAGCTGTACCGGCTCTTCCGGAGCCCCTTCGCGCGCGTGCGCGAGGCGCTGACCCTCGGAGCGGTGCGCGGGCACGATCCACACTGGGCGCTCCGCGACGTCGACCTCGAGGTTCCTCGCGGAGCCGCGGTCGGGATCTGCGGTGCGAACGGCGCGGGCAAGAGCACGCTGCTCAAGATCCTCTCGGGCACCACCTCGCCGAGCGAGGGGCGGTACCGGACCTCCGGGCGCGTGGCCAGCCTGCTCGAGCTGGGCACCGGCTTCCACCAGGACTTCACCGGGCGGGAGAACGTCCTCCTGCACGGGATGCTCGCGGGGCACTCGCGGCGCGAGGTCGTGGCCGCGACCGGGGAGATCTTCGAGTTCGCCGAGCTCGGCGAGGCGATCGACGCGCCGGTGCGCACCTACTCCACCGGCATGGGCATGCGTCTCGGCTTCGCGGCGGCGATGGGCTTCGACCCCGAGGTCCTGATCCTCGACGAGGTCTTCGCGGTGGGGGACATGTACTTCCAGAAGAAGTGCGTCGACCGCCTGCTGCGCTTCAAGGAGAGCGGACGCACCATCCTCTTCTGCAGCCACAGCCTCTACGACCTGCGGCAGCTGTGCGAGCGCGCGCTGTGGCTGGAGTCGGGGCGCGTGAGGTGCGCGGGGGACTCGACCCTGGTGACCAATCGCTACGCCGCCTGGCAGCAGGAGCAGATCGGGGCCGGTACCTCCGGCGCGGCGGGCGAGCAGCGCGAGGACTGGCCGCGGATCGAGGCGATCGAGCTCTTCACCGCGGGCGGAGTGCGCGCGGAGGGGATCCGCACCGGGGAGGACCTCGAGCTGCACGTCTCCTGGAAGAACCCCGACCCGGAGGAGCACTCGATCCAGCTCGGAGTGACCTTCGTCCGCCAGGATCGGACCCTCTGCGCCGCCGCGGGCACGCACCTCGACGGGCTCGCGCTCGAGGGTGGCGAGGGAACCACGATCCTGCACCTGCCGAGCTTCTCGCTGCTGTCGGGTCGCTTCGAGGTGCGCGTCTACCTCTTCGACGGCGACGGCCTCTTCCGCTACCAGGAGAGCGCGCTCGACCGCGAGCTGGTCATCGAGGCGGGGACCGTCGAGGTGGGGCTGGTCCGCATCGAGCACCGCTGGGAGGTGGCCGCGTGAGCGCCGGCGCTCCCACCCCGCGGCGGCGCCTCTCGGCGCTGATCGTCAACCACGACTCCGGCTCCTGGGCGGTGCGCTGCGTGGAGAGCCTGATGCTCGACTGGCGGCGCTCCGGTCGCGAGCCCGAGGACCTCGAGGTGATCGTCTTCGACAGCGGCTCGAAGGCGGGGGAGGGGACCTGGTGGCGCTCGCTGCACCGGCTGGGGGTGCGGGTGGTGACCTCGCAGGAGAACCGCGGCTACGCCTCCGGGCTCGACGAGGCCTGGCGACGCTCGAGCGGTGAGAGCAGCGACCACGTCGCCCTGCTCAATCCCGATCTCTACTTCCTGCCCGGCTCGCTCGATCCCCTGCTCGAGACGCTCGAGCAGCGGCCGCGGGTCGGCGCGGTGGCCCCGCGCCTGTTCGTCGACGAGGCGCGGCAGATCCTCCTGCCCCCCAACCGCCTGCCGGGGCCGCTCGAGGAGCTGGGCGAGCTCCTCGCCGCGCGCTGGCCGCGGTTCGCCCGCGCGCTCGCAGCAAACCGCTCGCGCTCCGCTCACCGGTGGTGGACGATCGAGGAACGGTGCGCGGCCCGGATGCTCTCGGGCGCCTGCCTCTTCCTGCGGCGCGAGGTGATCGAGGAGCTGGGGGTCCCGATGGACCCGGGCTACCCCCTCTACTTCGAGGACGCCGACCTCTGCGCGCGCCTGTCCGCCGCCGGCCGGTCGCTCCTGCTCGAGCCGCGCTCGGAGGTCCTCCACCACTGGTCGCGCTGCGCCGGACCGAGCTTCGAGGGAGAGGTCGCCCGCCGCTGGCAGGAGAGCCGCGCGCGCTGGATGTCGGTCTGGCACGACGGCCTCGTGGGGAGAGGGCTGCGCGCGCTGGTCGATCGCTCCCGCCGCTGGCTCGAGGGCCTGCCGGTGCGGGCGATGCACGAGGTCGTCGACCTCGGCACCCTGGTCGAGTCGCCGGAGATCGAGTTCTCCGCCGCCGGCCGTGGATACGTGCTGGAGCTCTCAGCTACCCCCTTCTTCGGACTCAGCGCGGGGATCCTCTGCGAGGGGGAGCGGTACCGGATGCCCGCCCGGACCTGGTCGTGGCTCTTCCCGGGCACCTACTACCTGCGCGCCCTCGAGGCGCGGAGCGGGAAGGTCCTCGGAGCCTGGCGTTTCGAGAAGACGAGCGCCGCGCGCTCCTGGCCGCTGGATCCCTCCAGCCTCCCCGGTCCGAGACCCCGCGAGCGACGACGCGTCGCCGGAGAACGAGTCGGATGATCCCCGTGGAGCGCATGCTGGTGATCGCACCTCACCCCGACGACGAGGTGATCGGTTGCGGTGGAACCGTCGCGTTGGCGGCGGAGCGGGGCGCCGACGTCCAGGTGCTGGTGGTCTTCGACGGGGCCGCCGGCGATCCCGCCGGGTACTTCGCGGGTGGGCCCGGGCAGCGCTCGTACGCCCTGCGGCGGCAAAGGGAGTCGCGGCGTGCCGGGGAGCGGCTCGGCGTCTCGCGCTATCACTTCTGGGGACTGGCCGAGGGGCATCGGCCGACCGCGGAGGAGCTGGAGGAGGGGGCCCGGCAGCTGGCCGGGCTGGTGCGCGAGCTGAAGCCGCAGGTGATCCTCGCCCCGTGGGAGGGCGAGGCGCACCCCGATCACGCGTCGGTCGCGCAGGCGGTCCGGCGGATGATCGAGATCGCGGCCTACGACGGGGAGGTATGGGGCTTCGAGGTGTGGAGCCCCTTGCCGGCGGAGCACCTCGTCGACGTGTCCACCGTCTGGACGTGCAAGCTCGACGCCTTGCGTGAGCACCGCACGCAACTCGCCTACGACGACCTGCTCGAGAAGACGACCGCCCTGGCCACGCGCCTGGATGCGGGCCTTCTCGAGGCTTTCCGAAGACTGGAGACTCATCCATGAAGATCGTCCTGATCGGAGCCAACTTCCCTCCTGAGTTCGCCGGAGGCACCGAGATCGTCCTCGAAGCGCAGGCGCGGGAGCTGGTTCGCGCCGGCTGCCGCGTCCGGGTCCTGTGCGGGACCGACGAGGACAAGGAAGAGGAGGACTTCCACCACGCCCTGCGTGGGGATCTCGAAATCGTCCGCTTCCCCCGCACCGACGAGGAGCGGGCCTCGGTGGAGTGGATCAAGCCACGACTCTCCGATCTCGTGGCGCGCGAGCTGGAGGGCGCCGACATCGTTCACGTGCACCACTGGGCGAACCTCTCGGGGGACCTGGTCCGTCGTCTGCGCAAGTCGAGGCCGGTGGTCGTCACGCTGCACGACCACTTCACCACCTGTCCGCGCTACTTCCGCGCGCCGCGAGATGGACTCACCTGCCCGAGCGGCGCCGACTCGACGACCTGCGCCGCCTGCCTGGCGGACGAGGTTCCGGGGCTGGAGAGCTCCGAGCTCGCCCACCGACTGGACGAGCGCTACCGGGACTACCGCGCGGAGGTGCAGGCCGCTTCCCGGGTGGTCACGCCGAGCCACTACCTGCGGGAGGCTCTCTCGGAGCACCTGAGGGTGGATCCCTCTCGCTGGCAGGTCATTCCCCACGGCCTGTGCCGCGCCCTGGCTCCCTCGCTGCGCGACGGCGTCGAGCGAGACCCGCTCACCGTCCTTCACTTCGGAAATCGTGCCGAGATCAAGGGTACACTCGATCTGGTTCGGGCGGCGGCCACGCTGCCGAAGGACCGGATCCGGCTGATCCTGGCTGGCGCCGAGGTGGAGCCGGGCTTCGATTCGTGTCTGAAGGCAGTCGCCGGCGACCTGGAGATCGAGTTCCACGGCGCGTACGACGTCGCGCAGCTGCGTCGCCTGGCGCGGCGCGCGGATCTGGCCGCGTTCCCCTCGCACGCGGCGGAGAGCTACGGCCTGGTCGTCGAGGAGGCGCTGGCCATGGGGCTGCCGGTGTGGGTCTCCGACCGCGGGGCCCTGCCCGAGGTGCTGCGGTCGACGGTGCGGTACGGCGAGCTGCCGGGCGGCATCCTCCCCGCCGAGGAGCCCGACCGCTGGGCCGCGGCGCTGCGCGAGCTTGTCGAGGACCGCGAGAGACTGCAGGATGCGCGCTGCGCGCTGCCCGCCCGCATGCGGACGGCGGCCGAGACCTCGCACGACCTGCTCGAGCTCTACGCCGAGCTTCTTCAAGGTGCTTCCGTGACCGGCCCGTGAGCGACCGTTTCCCGCCCCTCCTCGACCCCAGCAGCTTGCCGAGCCGGGTGCTCTGCCTGGCGCCCCACCCCGACGACGAGGTGATCGCCTGCGGGGGAGCGCTCGCGTTCCACGCCGCGCGCGGGGACCGGGTGCGGGTGGTCGTCGTCACCGACGGCGCCGGCCCCGGGGGGGACGAGGCGCTCGCCGCGCAGCGGGTGAAGGAGTGCCGGGCGGGGCTGGAGGAGCTGGGGGTGGGCGAGGTGAGCTTCCTCGACCTGCCCGACGGCGGGGCGCGCGGGCACGAAGCCCTCCTCTCGAAGCTCGAGGAGGAGTGGACGGGCTTCGATCCGACGCTGTGCTACGCGCCGTCCCCCTTCGAGCGGCACGCCGATCACCTGGCCACCTTCGACTCCCTCGCCCGGCTCGGGCGGAGGTTCCCGGGGGTGCGGGTCCTCCTTTGGGGGGTGAACCACCCCGGGCCCGCGGATCTCCTGCTCGACACGACCGCCTGGCAGGAGACGAAGCGTCGCGCGCTCGAGGCGCACTCCAGCCAGAACCTCGAGGGGGAGCTGACCCTGAAGATCACCGCGCGCGATGCTGCGGCGACGATCGACGTCGACGTCCCGGGCGTGGAAGCGGTCGAGCGCTTCGGCGATCGCCTGACCGAGGAGCTGCTCGGCTACGGAGCCCGCGCCCGGGCCGTCGCCGGCGACCGGGTGGAGAGCGAGGAGCGGCTCGCCGCGACCGCCGTCCTGACCTCCTTCAACAAGCGCGACGACGTGCGCGCGAACCTCGAGGCGATCTTCTCGCAGACCTGGCCCTTCGAGTCGGTGGTGGTGGTCGACAACGCCTCCAGCGACGGTACGGCCGAGATGATCGAGGCCGAGTTCCCGCAGGTGCGGCTGGTGGTGATGCCCGACTCCAGCTACGGCGCGTGCGAGACCTTCAACGTCGGCTTCGCCTCCAGCCGGACGCCGCTGACGGCGATCCTCGACGACGACATCGTCATGCCGCCCGACTGGCTGGAGAAGGCGACGACGCGGATGCAGGCCGAGCCGGAGACGACCGCGATCGTCTCCACGAAGGTCGTCGAACCGGGGATGCCGGAGAGCTACCGCGCTTCGCCCGAGGTCAACACCGAGCGGTACATGTCGACCTTCCGCGGCTGCGCGTCGCTGGCTCGCACCGGGGCGCTGCGCGAGGCGGGGTACTACGACGAGCGGCTGTTCATCTACGGCAACGAGCGCGATCTCACCTGTCGCCTGCTCAACCTCGGCTACCGGGTGCTGCAGTACCCCGGGACGGAGGTCTTCCACCAGACGCCTTTCGGCATCAAGCCTGGACCGCGGAGCCTCTACTTCCACGCGCGCAACGCCTGGTTGACGATGCTCAAGTACGCACCGGCCCGGGACCTCTTCGCGTTGCCGTGGCTGGTCCTCAGCAAGGTGGTACTGCGCTCGTCGAAGCGAGAGGCGCGGGGCGAGGTGACAGACGCCGTGGGCACGATCGGGATCGGCGCCTCCTTGCGCCAGACGAAGGGGGCTCTCCGCATCGTCCTGAAGGCCGCGCTGTCGGTGCTCTGGAACGTGCCGTACTGCCTGAAGCATCGCCAGCCGGTGCGCTCCGACGACTTCGAGCTGCCGCTGAAATGAGCGTCACCGTCGTCGTCTGCAACTACAACGGCGAGGAACACCTGCCCCGCTGCCTGGAGGCGGTCCAGCGGATGCGCGGCGATCTGGTGACCGAGTGCATCGTGGTCGACAACGCGTCCACCGACCGCGGGCTGGAGATCGTCGTGGAGCGTTTCCCTTCGGTGCGCGTGGTACAGGTCGGATTCAACGGTGGGCCGGCGGTCGCGCGCAACGTCGGCATGCGCGAGGCGAGGACGCGCTGGGTGCTGGCCCTCGACAACGACGTCGTGGTCGGCGAGGACACGCTGGAGAAGCTCGTCGCCGCGGTGGAGGAGACGGGGGCGGTGCTCGCGCAGCCGCGCAGCGTCTTCGCCGACGATCGGAGCCATGTGCACTACGACGGCGGGGCGTTGCACTACGCGGGGCTGATCTCGCTGCGCAACTTCTACGCGCCGCTCTCGAGCGCGAAGGGCACCGGCACCGAGGAAGTCGACTGCGTGATCTCGCTGGCGCTCCTGGTCGAACGCGAGAAGGTCATGCAGGTCGGCGGCTACGAGGAGCGCTACTTCATCCTCTTTGAGGACCTCGACCTCAGCTACCGGCTGCGCTCCCTGGGCGAGACCCTGGTCGTGGTGGAGGACGCGATCGTCGCCCACCGCGCGGGCACGCCGGGAGTGAGCTTCCGCGAAGGCTCATCCTACCCCGCCTCGCGGGTCTTCCTGCACTCGCGCAACCGCTGGTTCTTCATGGCCAAGAACTACACCGCGCGGACGCTCTGGTTGGCGCTGCCGGGGCTCCTCCTGTACGAGCTCTTCGCCTTCGCCTTCGCGATCGCCTCGGGGCACCCGTGGGCGTGGTCGAAGGGCAAGCTCGACTTCCTGCGCCACCTCGCCGGCCTGCGCGCCGCCCGCCGGGTCGTGCAGTCGGAGCGCGAGCTCTCCGATCGCGAGCTCCTGGTCGGTGGTCCGTTGACGGTCACCCCCGACGCCGCCGCGAAGCCGCTGCGCCGGAAGGTCCTCGGCGCGCTCGACGCGACGCTGCGTTGGTGGTGGCGCGTGGTGGGCTAGAAGCTGAAGATCAGCCCGAAGTAGGGGCCGTTGAAGCGCAGGCCGACCTCGATGTCGTAGTCGTCCTCGTACTCGACGTCGAGGTCGAGCAAGCGATAGCCGAGGCCGATCGAACCGGCCGGGCCGCCTCCCGATCCGAGCAACCGGTACCGGGCGTTGAGGTCGAGGTCCAGGTAGGTGACGGAGTCTCCACTGATGGTGATCGCCATTCCCGAGAGGGTCCCACCCGCGCGGAGGGCCCCGAGCTCCACCCCGGCGTCGACGGCGAGCAGCGGGATCGGGATGAACTGGGACTCGGTGATGGTGTCTCCCGCGGGGGTGGTGATGTCGGTGATCACCGCGTCGAAGTCGACTCCGGTGAGGCCCGCCCCGAGGCCGACGTCCACCGTATCGGTGGGGATCAGGTCGAAGGTGAGCAGACCCTGGTACAGCCCCAGGTCGAGGTTGGAGCTCACGCTGCTGCCCGCCTCGATGACGTTGCCCTTTCCATCGTCGAGGCGCTCGGTCACGACTCCCACTCCACCGTGGCTCGAGTTCTGGAGGGTGATCGTCAGCGTGGGCGAGCCGAAGTCGACGTCACCACGCAGGCCGAGTACGCCCTTGTCCTTGCCGAAGCCGGCGGCCTTCACGTCGGATTTCTGGAAGGGGCCGGTGCTCCCCTTGGAGCGCACCCCGAAGTCACCGTCGATGTCGAGGGGACCGTAGCGGAGCATCGCGTCGCCGCTGGGGACGGCGCAGCCTCCGATCACGCCGATCAGTCCGATCAGGGCCAGGGTGAGTCGGGACGTCCTCATTCATTTCCTCCACTCCCACCACCGGTGGGTTCAACGGCCTCGGTCCGGCGGCCACGCCGCGCCGGGGCAATCTACGCCCGTCGATGGCGCGGAGCAACGGGGCGATCGCCGATCCCCCGGAGAGGGCGAACCGGCGACCGGAGAGGATGCGCGTCGGAGCGCTACGGGTGGATCACCCAGTGCCCGTGGAAGGTGCCTCCGTCACCGGGCCGGTCGTGGTAGTGGCCGCCCAGGTGCCCGATCACCTTCAGCCCGGTCCCGTCGGCGGTCGGCCGCAGGACTTTCGTCTTGAAGACTCCGTTGCCGTCCGGCCCGCCGGCCCAGACGCCGCGGACGATCGCGAAGGGCTGGTCTTCCACGCCGCTGGAGGTGATGCGGTAGAGCCGGCCCTGGATCCGACCATCGGGGTGCGCCGTGCCGGGGGGCGAGCCGGGGATCAGGGCGGCCTTGAAGACGAAGCGCGGGGTGCCGTCCTCGAACAGGACCCCCTCCGCCAGGCCCGGGTGGGCGTTGTCGGAGAAGTGCCAGACGCCGACAGCATGGCCACGATGCGGTGGGCAGGCGGTGGATTGCGCCGCGGCCGGCGCGGCGAGCAGGGCGAGGAAGGAAAGGCACGTGAGCGCGAGGGTCAGGAAAGTGCGCCTACAGTTCATCTAAGGAACTCCTCGGTCGGTGAGACCGCAGAACTGGTGGGAAGCGCCGCACGGGCCGACGGAAGCGCCGGCGGCGGCGAGGGACGACTGGGCATCCGACAGCTCGAAACCACCAGGTGCCGCCGGGGTTCCGGTGGTCGAACGTCAAAACTCACGGCGCTGCGAACCGCTCCGCCTCGCATCGCTTATCCTGGGATCGAACCGTCAATGCAGGGCTCCTGACACATGCGCCCCGATTCATGCAACCATCCGCTCAT
>CAZCAC010000111.1:0-28779 GCA_964496575.1 uncultured Planctomycetaceae bacterium
GGCGGTGCCAGGATCGAGGCAAACTTCACGCTGGGGAATGGGCACACAGACGATATCGATTGCACCCACGGGATGTGCTTCGAGCCCTCAGCTGCCGTTGCGGATGGTGACCTGGAGTATCGTTTCGCCTATCGACGCTGGCCGGGGACAGGTAGTGGAGACGCTGGACCACACTGGCGCTTCACCAGGACCAATAGGGGTCAATACGTCACCGACGAGAATCTCGGGGTGGCTCCCGACGAGGAGAAGGCGATCTTCTTCTCGATGCCGCCGGACAAGTTCGGGAGTACCGGGGCCTACTACTACATGGGCGGAGGCTACTGCGAGGCGTACAAGACCGAGACGGGGCGAAACCTCCTGTTCGCCTGTGCAAGGGAGACTCCTGGAGGGATCTGGGTGCTCGATTTCGATCAGTTGATCAAGGCTATCGACAACGATGGATACGCCACGACCCATGGTGAGCATTACTTCCTGACTGGCGACACCGCACCGTGGGACGCCGTGGTGGTCGGCGAGCTAACCGCCCACCCCGAGTACTGGAACATCCCCGACTTTCGGCATTACACAGGCGAGGCGGATGCCGAGGACTTTGTCGTAGAGAACGGCCTTCACGACAGGGTCCTTACCTGGCATCCACAGTTCACCAGGTTGCCGTTGGACGGATCCGGGCCTGCCGACACGTGGGTCCTCGCCGTGCCCTGCATGTACGTCTCCTGTCCCGAGGATCTCCAGGTGTTCTCCAGTCATTCCGGGTGGAAGCCGGATGACGTGTTCCATGCGGGAGCGGGCTTGAACAAGATGATGGTGAGGTTCTTCAACATTCAGGAGCCGGGCAAGATCACCGAGTACGACGATGATGTCGTGGGTTCGCCCCTGCTTCCTGCCTATACGCTGATCGGGCCCGACGAGGAGAGCTCGGCCACGTTCCTGCGTAACTTCCACGTGGTCGACGACCAGGGTGCCGATCGCTATTTCTGCGCTGTGGCGGATTTGGGAGGTCACGTTCAGATCTTCGAGACCACAGAAACCCTGCACCTGATCTTGCCCGACCATCACCCTGACGCCGACACCGGCTACATGCACTTCGGGGGGACGTTTCAGCCGAATCCGTTCGCCAGATACGATGCGATCGACGATCTCTCGGACCACCTCGCCTCGAACATCTACGACGTCGAGGTCGATCAAACCGGCTGGCAACACGATGACGAATGGCGAGAGGAGACCTATCTCTACGTGAGTGTCAAGGGAGTGGGCTTACAGATCTTGCGATTCGAAGTTGATGCGACGAGCGAAGAGGACCGGCTCGTGGAGGTCGAGCTGATCCAGACTCCTGGAGAGGTCGCGTTCCTTCACCTTGCACAGTGGCCCGACGGCGGCGGAGTCTACGCCGACCCCCACGGGTACGTGAACGAAAAGCTGCTGTTCGTCGGCGATGCGTTTGCCGGGTTCCGCATCTACACCTACGGATTCTGAGGAGGACGCCGCGATGAACCGGATCATCAGACGATGGGCCCTGAGCCCCCTCGGATTCGTAACCCTGTCCGCCATTTCCTCGATGGCTCACGGACAAGAGATCCTCCACAGGTTCATTGGCGACAGTTCCCAGTGGGACAGCATGTTGGGGGAGTTCGAGCCCGTTGGAGACGTGAATGGAGACGGGATCACCGATTTCATCTACGGCTGTTCAGGAGGTTGGCGCATGCACCGCATTCGCTCCGGTAGCGACTGGAGTACCATCGTGCGGTACCGGAGTACTCTCACGAGCGTCTATGACGACAATCACGGAACGACCGTCGCCGGACTCGGGTTATGGGATGATGACGACGTTCCCGACTACGCAGTTGGAGCCCCGACTGCGTTCAACCAACAGTACTGCGAGGGGTGCGTGCGGGTCTTCAGCGGTGCGACTCACACGATGATTCAGGAGATCTCCGAGCATATCTCCAACGACTGCATGGGGGACGAGGTCGTCAGCCTCGGAGATGTGAATGGAGACGGATACGCCGAGCTAGCCGCGACGGGGATAAGCAAGTTCTACGTGCGCGTCTACAGCGGCCCGAACGGGCTCTTGCTGCGGGAACACTCGATGACCAGTTCGGAACCGTCCGTCGCGCCGTACGGGGACTACGATGGTGATGGGGGGATGGACTACCTGATCGGTGACCGCGGCAGTGGATCTCCGCCCTTCAGTGGCCAGGTGTTTCTGTACTCGGGCGTTACGGGGACAATTCTGAGGACTTTCGACGGACTGAGGCAAGGGGAGAAGACCGGTGTGTCGGTCTGCGCTGCCGGTGATTGGAATGGCGACGGGATCGTCGACGTAGCTGCTGGGGCTCCGGGGCGCTCGGATACGTCCCATGGTTCGATGTCGGGAGTCTACGTCTTTTCCGGTACCGACGCCTCGGTCCTGCACTTCTTCGACGGCGCCGAGTACGCGCAGGCGACCTCCTGTTTTGGGCACTCGGTTGCCTCGGGCAAAGACGTCAACGGAGACGGCTTCCCCGATCTCGTCGTGGGAGCCCCCGCAGAAGATTTTGGAGACTTCTACTACCGCCAGGGAGCGGTGTACGTGATCTCCGGCCGCACCGGCGCCGTTCTCTGGCGGCTGCGCGGCAGGTACGACGCCTTTGACTACAACCTCGGGAAGCTCGTCTACACAATCGACGATCACGATGGTGACGGCCTCGACGAGTGGGTGGTTTCGGACGTGCGCTACACGCCCCCCCACAACGGCGCCGGTTGCATCACCATCTACCGCGGTAGCGTCGGCGACCGAGAGTACGCCTGCCCGACGACCCCCAACTCCGCCGGCGCCGGTGCGCGCCTCTACGCCGCCGGGCCGATCAGTCTGCGCAACAACTTTCTCAGCCTCTCGGTGGAGAGCGGAACACCCGCCGCGAGCGGCATCCTCGTCTACGGAGAGCCGGGACCCGGCGTGCCGTTCGGCGACGGCGCGCTATGCGTGAAGAACCCGCTGCATCTCGCCGGCAGCCTGACGCTGAACGGCATCGGCGCGGGGGGCCTCTCCCTCGACCTCTGGTCTCCACCCTTCTCGTCCGGCCCGGGAGCCGTCCACGCCGGTGACTCCCGCGCCTTCCAGTTCCTCTACCAGGATTCGGCCACCGGCGCGCGCAACGCCAGCGACTCGATCGTGATCCGCTTCGTGCCCTGAGCCCCGCTCAACCGGGCCCCATCGTCTGCAGCTCCTCGATCGCCGGAGAGCTCTCCACCGCCTGGCGCAGGAGGGAGAGCTCTCGCGAATCGATCGCGGCCAGCGGTGGACGCACCTCCTCGCCGCAGAGGCCGAGGATCGACAGGGCGGCCTTGACCGGGACCGGGTTGACGTCGAGGGAGAGCGCTTCGATGAGGGGATCGAGCACCCTCTGGATCTCACGTCCGCCCTCCAGGTCGTGCTCCGCGGCGACGAGCTCGACCAGGCGCGTGACCTGACCGGGGGCGAGGTTGGCGACCACGCTGACCGCACCCACGGCGCCCGCCTCGCAGAACTCGTACAGCAGCTTGTCCTCCCCGCAGAGCACCGCCAGGTCGGTCCGGCCGACCAGCTCGCGGACGCGTTCGATCGATGGAGACGCCTCCTTGATCGCCACGATGCACTCGTGCCGCGCCGCCAGCTCCGCGGCGACGTCGGGGGTGAGGTCGCAGCCGGTGCGCTTGGGCACGTTGTAGAGCACCAGCGGGGCGTCGGTCGCGTCGGCGATCTGGCCGTAGTGCTGAAGCAGCCCGCGCCGGTTCGGCCGGTTGTAGTAGGGGGTGACCACCAGGATCGAGTCCGCGCCGCAGGAGACGGCGAAGCGCGCGTTCTCGACCGAAGTGCGGGTGCAGTTCGTGCCGACGCCGATCATCAGCGCGGTGCGCCCGTGGTTGAAGTCGACCGCGGCGTGGATCAGGCTCCGCCGCTCGTACTCGTTGAGGGTGGGGGTCTCGCCGGTGGTGCCCGCGATGAGGATCCCGTCGATCCCGTGATCGACGACGCGATCGATCAGCCGCTCGAGGGTCTCGAGATCGAGGCGGCCGTCGCGGAAAGGAGTCGGGAGGGCGACGTAGCCGCCGCTGATCGGTGCTTGCATGGAGGATCTGGCGGTGGGAGGTTCCCTCACCCGGGAGCCGTTCGGATCAACTCGAGCATTCCGGACACGGCGCCGTCGACGCCGACGAAGAGCGCCTCCGCGACGATCGCGAAGCCGATGTTGAGCTCCTCCAGGTGGGGAAGAGCGACCACCGGCTGGACGTTCCGGTAGTCGAGACCGTGACCCGCGTTGACTCGCAGGCCGCAGGAGTGGGCCGTCTCCGCGGCGCGCATCAAGCGGCTGAGCTCCGCTTCCCGCTCGGCGCCCGTGGTATTCGCGTAGCGTCCGGTGTGCAGCTCGACGAACAGCGCGCCGACCTCCGCCGACGCCTCGATCTGATCGGGCTCGGGGTCGATGAACAGGCTCACCTCGCCCCCCTCGGCAGCCAGCGCGGGCACCGCGTCGACGAGGCGCGCTCTCTCGCCGATCACGTCGAGCCCGCCCTCGGTGGTGACCTCCTGCCGGTTCTCGGGAACGAGGCAGAAGGCGTCGGCGCCGCTCGCGACGCCGATCGCGACGATCTCCGGCGCGAGGGAGAGCTCGAGGTTGAGCCGGGTGGCGATCCTCTCACGCAGGGCGGCGACGTCCGCGTCCTGGATGTGCCGGCGGTCCTGGCGCAGATGGCAGGTGATCCCCACCGCGCCCGCCCGCTCGCAGCGCAGGGCGAACTCGATCGGATCCGGGAAGGCCTCCCGGCGCGCCTGCCGCACCGTGGCGACGTGATCGATGTTGACGTGGAGCTTGATCATCGCCTCGAGGCGGATTCTAGCGCTCCTCGGTGCGCGCCCAAGGCTCGCGTGGCGCCTTTCGTCGCCGGATTCGCATCGGGGAGAACGCGCGCAACTCCCCACCATTCCGGTACGCTCTCCCGATGCGCATCATCGCCGGACAGCTGCGGGGGCGAAAGCTCGCCTCACCCCCGGGGAGGGGCACCCGCCCGATGCTCGACCGGGTCCGCGAGGCCCTTTTCTCGACCCTGGGGCCGGGGATCGAGGGTTCCTACGTGCTCGACCTCTTCGCCGGGTCCGGGAGTCTCGGTCTGGAGGCGCTGAGCCGCGGCGCGGCGTTCGCGAGGCTGGTCGAGGCCGATCGACAGGTGGTCGCCACGCTCACCGCCAACGTCGAGGCGCTGGAGCTCTCCGGGGCGGCCGAGGTGGTCCGCGGCGACGCGCTGGACCCGCGCACCTCCGCCCCGCCCGCCGGAGAGCCGGACCCGTGGGTGGACCTGGTGCTCTTCGATCCGCCCTACCCGTGGCTGCAGGACGAGCGGCGCCGGCGACTGCTGGAGCGGATCGCCGAGCTGATGGAGACGGCGCTGCGCCCCGAGGGCCTCCTGGTCTTCCACGCCCCGCATCGCGCGCTCCGGGAGAACGAGTTCGAGGAGATGCACGAACCCCACGCCCGCCGCTACGGGAGCTCGGCGCTCTGGTACCTGCGGGCGCCGGCGGAAGACCCCGCCGCTGCCGCGGATCAGGACCCGCCGCCGTACTCCTCGTAGGCGACGCGCTGGAAGAAGCCGGTCTCGGTGAGCTCGAGCGCGGTCCACTCGTCGAGGAAGCGACGCACCATCTCGGTCCGGACGACCAGCTGGGAGGAACCCTCCTCGAGGTCGTGCAGCAGGACCTCCAGCCGGCCCTCCAGCTCGTGCTGGCGCTTGAAGATCCTCTGCATCTCCCGCTGGATGCGAGGCGAGTCGACGAAGGTCTCGTCGAAGAGGCCGTCCCGCTCCTCGAGGTCGTACCGCTTCTTCAGGTGCGTGCGCAGCTCGTACAGGGCGCCGCGCACCGCCTCCCAGCCGACTCCGTCGACCGCTTCGAGCTCACCGCGGATCTTGTCCATCCACCACCGGACGATCCGATGTTCCTCGGCCAACTGGTCTGACGCACCCTGTTCGGCGGACTCGTCGCTCATGCTCTTGTTCGCCGGCTTCGCCGCTCCACCGGGTGGTGGCGCATTCCCGGCACCTCCGGTTTCATTTTGCCAGACGATCCCCCGGGGGGGCACGTCCCTCGTGCGTCCCTTGCTCCGGATCGGGAGAGAAGGCCCCGCAAGGGGGCTTCCGAGGGGGTCGAAGTGGGAATCGAGGCCTCCGCGGCGCCTCCCCCGCCTCCGCCGCTCCAGCCCCCGGGCCTCCCCGGTCGAAACAGCGACGAGGTCCACTCCGATGTCGCGCACCGTTTCCAGACTCTGGCTCGCTCCGCTCTTCCTGCTCGGCTTCGCCTGGCCGCAGGGCGGCGGCGTCGATTCCGCCCATCCGACGGCCACGCCCGCCGCTCCCGCGGGGCGGGGCGAGGCCGAGCCGACGCGCGTCCCGGCGAAGGAGCTGTGGGCCCACCCCGGTCGCTACCTCGGCCGGGCGGTGACGATCGAGGTCCAGGTCCACTCCCATCCCGAGAGCTGGAATCCGTTCCTCACCCGCTTCGGCACGACCGAGTTCGCCTGCGTCCGCGCCTGGGCGGACGGACAGTACCCCTGGAACCAGAACGACTTCGCGCACCCCGCGGCCCGCGCGTTCGTCCGGCGCGACAGCGCCGCGCACTGGGCGCTCGCCGAGGCGAAACGCCTCCAGCGCTTCGAGCTCACCGGCACCGTCCGCTCCGTTTTCGGCGGCGTCCCCTGGTTCGAGGTGAGCGGGGTCAAGCCGCTCCTGCGGAAGATCGGCGAGGGCACCGTGATCCACGCCTCGCGCGGCATCGAGCTCGCCGGCGAGACGGCCTGGTGGCGCGCCCGCTCCGAGTTCGACCGCGCCCTGGTCGGCGGCCTGCCCGAGTCCGCCCGCCTCGAGCTCGAGCGCTGGATCGACTACTGCGACGAGCAGATCGCGCAACAGCCGGAGAAGCGTGTGCTGCGGCGGGTCGAGGTCGGGGACGACGAGTAGGGCGCCCGACGGTTCTGCATCACTGGCGGAAGTAGTCCATCAACCGGGAGACCCCCGGCGCAGGGATCGACTGCACGCCTTCCCGGAACGCGTTGGTATCGAAACAGGACAGCTCCGCGAGCTCGATCACGTCGACCGCGCCGTCCATCGCCTCTCGGGAGCCGGGCACCGCGAGGAACAGGAAGCGCGGGGCGCTCACTCCTTGCAGCCTCCAGCCGAGATCGCGGACCAGCGACTTGCCGTTCAGCTGTGCGGGGACGCCCGCGCTGAAAGGTGTCGTCGGGTTGACGAGCGCTCCGAAGTTTCGCTGGTTGTCGAAGGCGAGGTCGACCGGCACGCCGGACAGGACTTCTTCCCCGAGCGACGCCGCGATCCTCGGTCGCAAGTCGCGGCAGTGCGGTCGGGTCCCTTCCTGCAGGGGACGCGGACCCAGCACACGGCTCTCCAGGTAGAGGTGCGTGGCCGCGCCGGTGCCCGGTGGCTCGGTGCGCCCCGTGGCGGCGTCGATCGCTCCCTCGTGGACGATCCAGACTCCCGAGCGCAGGTCGGTGGGGTCGACCTGCACGGCCTTGGGCTCGTGAAACGTGTACCCGCTGAGGCCGATGATGTCGTCGTAGCCCCAGCCGTTCTGACCACTCGGGCCCGACTCGAAGATCGCCACCGTGCCGTCGCGGTTCAGCACGTAGCCGTAGTAGACGTCGCGATGCCAGCCGAACCGAGTCTGTCGCGGGGTCAGCGCGACGGCGAACGGCCTGCCGAGGTGGGCGGTCAGCACCTTCCGCACCGAGAGCGAGGAAACCGAGATCACCGATACGCTGCTGTCGCCCTCGTTGCACACGAGGACGTCCTCGTTCATCGAATCCCAGGCGACGCCGCGTGGACTCCGGCCGACGGTTGTCTCCCTCACCACCTGGTGGAACGTCGCGGAGGCCGGGTCGATGTCGACGAAGCTCGACGGTGAGCAGCCCACTCGGCGGGACTCCGGCCGCCGGATCTCCGAAGGGATCCCCGGGAGGGAGGAGTGAGTGGGGTTCGCCCCACTCGCTCACAGCGGTCGGCTCCTGCCCTTCGATCCGCGGCGAGAGGCATAGCGGCGGGACGATCAGCGGCGGCGGGTTGGGGTGCGGCACCCAGGAGATCGGGTTCTCGCCGCCGACCACCGTGTTGATGATCGGATTGCAGAGGATCGGTGGAGTCAGTGTCCTTGGCCCACCCTGGATCACCTGGCTCAGCTTCAGCTCGGTGCGTGCGCAGGGATTGCCTCCACCCGCCTGACAGCCGAACGGCGGGGGAGCGTTGTGGAAGGTGGTGTCCAGCGCGTGCCCCAGCGCCAGGTCGGAGACGTCGGTGAGGCACGGCGAGCGGGCGAGAACGGGATCGAGCTCACTGTCGCGAGTCAGAGTGAAGACCCCCGACGACCCGCCGTCGAAGGTCGAGGTTCCCGGTGAGAGCGGCGGACGCAGGCGGGCGCCCTGAAACCTCACGTTCGGGTTGTTGGGATAGTTGGTATTGCCCTCGGTGAAGGTCGTGTAGGTGAAATCGAAGGTCGGGTCCCCGGTGGAGGCGCCGAAGCCGTTGAGATCGATCACCGAGAGACCGGTCAAGGCCCCCCCGATGCCGAGGTAGATGGTGTCCGGCGCGACCGGCGCGTTGGTCACGGCGGGGCCCTCTCCGGGGACGGAGGGTGTGCTCACCGGCGAGCCGTTCGAGCTGCCGGCGGGATCGGTCGTCTGTCCCTCGTTCTCCCTGCCGTGCCGGACGGGGTCGGCGAAGGGGAGAGCGGCGAGAGCGAGGAGCGAGACGACTCGGGCGATCATCATCGAGCGATGGCTGGAGGTTCGGGAGCCTGGGTTCCGCCCGCAAACCCCGAGCCGGACGACCGGAGATCACAGCATCGCCTCCCGTCGGCGCGGGGAATCGCCCCCAGCCCGATGATCGAGTGCGCCCGCGCACTCCGAGTCGTTCGAAAGGGCTCGGTCCCCGTCAGCTCTTCCGCGCCGTCTTCTTGCGCCTGGCCTTCTTCTTCGCCGTCTTCTTCGGCTTGGCCAGCTTCTCCGGCAGCCGCAGGTGCACCCGCATGTCGAGGATGCAGCTGCCCTCGCCCTCGTACCCGGCGAGGAAGGGGTTGAAGTCGAGCTCGGCGATCTCGGGGTTGTCGGTCAGCATCTGGGAGACGCGCAAGAGGAGGTCGATCAGCTCCTCGCGGTCGACCGGCGGCTTGCCGCGCACGCCGTCGAACAGTGCCTTGCCGCGCACGTTCTCGATCATCTCCTTCGCATCGGTCCGCGTCAGCGGGTGCAAGCGGAAGACGACGTCCTTCATGATCTCGACGTGCACGCCGCCGAGGCCGAACGCGATCATCCGGCCGAAGAGGGGATCATTGGCGATCCCGAAGATCGTCTCGACGCCGTTCGAGGCCATCTTCTGCAGCAGGATCCGCATCTTCGGGCACTCCTCGAGGAAGCGGTCCTCCAGGACGTCATACGCCTCCAGCAGCTCCTCGCGCGTGCGGATGTCGAGCAGCACGCCGCCGCGGTCGGTCTTGTGCTCGAGCCCCTCGGCGACGACCTTGGCCACCAGCGGGAAGCCGAGCTTGCCCGCCGCGCGCAAGGCCTCCTCGCGGCCAGAGACGGTCTGCCCATCGACCACGGGAATCCCGTAGGTGGTCACCAGCGTCCGGCGCTCCTCGGGGACGAGGGAGTCGCGGCCCTCGGCGAGCGCGCCCTGGATCACGGCTTGCGCCCGCTTCTTGTTCACCCGGTAGACGGGCGGGGCCTCGCTCGGCCGCTCACGCAGCTCGCGCATGCGCGAGAGCCCCGCGAGCACCCGCGCGGCGTCCTCGGGGAAACGGTAGTTCGGCACGCCCGCGTCGCGCAGCACGTCCACCGCGGCGTCGTCGTCGGCGCGGCCGGGTAAGCAGGCGAGAACCGGCTTCTCCGAATTCAGGGCGTACTTGGCGAAGACCTCGGCGATAGACGCCGCGTCGATCATGATCGGGGCGACGAAGATGGCCAGTACCATGTCGACGTGCGGGTCGGCCAGCACGATCTTCAGCGTCTTGTCGAAGCGCTCGGCGTCGGCGCTGGCGATCAGGTCGACCGGATTGGCCGCGCTCGCCTCGGCGGGGATGATCCGCTCCAAGGCCTTGCGCGTCTTCGGCGAGAGGTCGCCGACCTGCAGCCCCTCGCCGATGCAGGCGTCGGTGGCGAGGATCGCCGGGCCGCCGGCGTTGGTGACCAGCGCGACGCTCTTGCCCTTCGGGAAGTGGCCGAGCTGGATCGCGCCGGCGAGCGCGAAGAGGTCCTTCATCGAGTCGACGCGCAGCACGCCGCACTGGTTGAGCAGGGAGTCGATCGCGACCTCGGAACCTGCGAGCGAGCCGGTGTGCGAGATCGCCGCTCGCGCGCCGCGCGCCGTGCGCCCCGACTTGACCACCAGGATCGGCTTCTTGCGGGAGATGCGCCGCGCGATCTGCATGAAGCGCTCCGGCTCGCCGAAGGCCTCGAGGTACATCAGGATCTGTTTCGTCGCCGGGTCGTGCTCCCAGTACTCGAGCAGGTCCGGCGGCGAGACGTCGGCGCGGTTGCCGACGCTGGCGAACATGCTCATACCCAGGCCGAGTGAGCGGGCGTCGGCGAGGATCACCGCACCGAGCGCGCCGGACTGCGAGAGGAACGCCGCTTCGCCGCGCGTCGGCGGCGCCTCGGCGAAGGACGCGTTCATCGAGAACTCCTCCGCCGTGTTGAGGACCCCCATGCAGTTCGGTCCGACGAGCCGCATGCCGTACTGCTCGCAGATCGCGACCAGCTTCTCCTGGCGCTTCACGCCCTCGCCGCCGATCTCGGAGAAGCCGGCGGTGATGCAGACGATGCCGCCGACACCCTTCTTGCCGCAGTCGCGCACCGCCTCGTGTACGAAGCGCGCCGGGACGACGATGATCGCCAGGTCGACCGCGCCCGGGATGGCGGAGACCTTCGGGTAGCAGTGCGTCGAGTGCACCACGGTCGCGGTGGGGTTGACCGGGTAGACCGGGCCGGTGAAGCCGCCCTCGACCAGGGCGCGCACCACCTCGTGGCCGATCTGCTTCCGGCGACGTCCGGCACCGACCACCGCCACCGAGCGGGGGCGGAAGATGGCGTCGAGGGAGTTGGCGGGGTTGGGGGCGGCCTTCTTGGGGGAGGTCTTGCGGGGGGTCATGACGTGCGGAGAGAGGTCGAGACAGCGATTGGCGGTGCTGCTCTCGTGAATCGATTGCAACCACGCGCCCCGCTGTGCGATCTTGTATCCAGAGAGATGCTGATAGAACTTTTGATCCGAGATCTGGCTCTCCTCGAGCGAGCCGAGCTCTGCTTCGGTGCCGGGCTGAACGTCGCCACCGGAGAGACCGGCGCCGGCAAGAGCCTCTTGATCGGGGCCCTGGAGCTCCTGCTCGGCCGGCAGCCGAGGGGCCATATGGTGCGTCGGGGAGCGACCAGCGCTCGCGTCGAAGGGCGTTTTTTATTCCCCGCCGGGGCGGCGCCGCCGAGCCTGCTCGAGGTGCTGGCGGAGGGGGCGCCGGCGATCCTCGAGGAGCACGAGGAGGGGGAGGAGCTGGAGCTGGTGCTCTCGCGGACCGTCGGCGCCGATGGCCGCACGCGAGCGCACCTCGACCAGCGGCCGGTGACGCGGCGCTTCCTGCGCGAGCTGGCCGGCCTGCTGGTGGAGATCCACGGGCAGAACGATCACCAGAAGCTGCTCGATCCGCTCGAGCAGCTGGCGCTGGTCGACGCCTTCGGCGGACTGGAACCCAAGCTCGCCGCCTACCGCGAGCGCCGCGGGCGCTGGCTCGAGCTCTCGGAACGCCTCACCGCCTGGAGCGAGGAGGAAGCGGCGCGGAGCGATCGACTCGACCTCCTGCGCTTCCAGATCGACGAGCTGGAGGAAACGGAGCTCACTCTGGACGGGGTTCAGGAGCTGCAGCGCGACCGGGAGCGGCTCCGCCACGCGGAGGAGCTCGGTCAGGAGGTGGGGGGCGTGCTCCGCGAGCTGGCCGAGCAGGACGGCGCCGCCCTGGACGTGCTGCGCCGCGCCGATTCCCTGCTGGAGCGGTGGGAGCAGAGGGTCTCCGACCTCGCCGCTCCCGCCGAGGAGGTGCGCGAGGCGGCCGCCCACCTCGAGGAAGCGGTGGCGCGGCTGCGCGAGGTGCTGGACGGGCTCGAGTTCTCCCCCGATCGCCTCGAGCTGGTCGAGGCCCGGCTCGCCGAGGTCGATCGGCTGCAGCGCAAGCACCGCGTCGATCTCGCCGGTCTGGTCTCGCTCCGCGATCGCCTCGAGGAGGAGCAGCGGCGGCTGGAGGCCGAGGTCACCGATTTCGCGGCCTGCGAGGACGAGACCGAGGCCGCGCGCGCCGAGGTGGAGGAGAGCGCCGCCGCTCTCTCCCGTGCGCGCTCGCGCCTGCGCGCGAGGTTGCGCCGCGAGGTGGAGCGGAGTCTCGCCGAGCTCGGCCTGGAGAAGGCCCATTTCGAGGTTCGTATCGAGGCGCGGGAGAGTGAGCCGCTCGCTTCGCCGAATGTCGACCCCGTCAAGGCGCGTTTCGAGGCGGATCGCCGCCGCTTCGGCCCGGACGGGGTCGACGCGGTCGAGTTCCTCCTCGCCAGCAACCCCGGCGAGGGAACCGCGCCGCTGCGCGCGGTGGCGTCGGGAGGCGAAGCGGCGCGCATCATGCTCGCCCTGCGCGGCGCGCTCGCCGCGCGCCACGACATCCCGTGTCTGATCTTCGACGAGATCGACGCCGGAGTCGGCGGTCGCCTCGCGCCCCGGGTCGGCGCGCACCTCCGCGCGCTCGCCGAGCACTACCAGATTCTCTGTGTCACCCACCTCCCCGCCGTCGCCGCGCTGGCGCACCAGCACCTCGAGGTGGAGAAGCGCGTCGAGGGCAAGCGCACGATCACCGAGGTACGCGAGGTCGAGGGCACCGAGCGCGAAGTGGTGATCGCGGACATGATCGCCGGCGGCGCAGGCGAGAAGACCGCGCGGGCGGAGGCGAAGCGGCTGCTGGGAGAGTAATACGAAACCAGGTCTGTTTTCGTATTACTGGTCCGGCACCACCAGCTGCGTCGCCTCGCCGCTCCGGATCTCGAACGCCTCCGGCCGCGCGGCCCCCCGATCGGGGATCAGGAGGCGGTAGTCACCGGGCGCGAGGTGCAGCTCGAGGGGCAGGTCGACGGTGCCCGCGTAGATCGGCAGCATGAAGCTCTTCGAGATTCCCTGACGCACCAGGTCGATTCGGATCCTGAGGCTCTGGCTGAGCCGCTTGTGGCTGCTGGGCACGAGCTCGAGCCGACCCGTCTGGCGCAGCTCGATCGTGCCCACGTCCAGGGGCTCGCCCGCGACGACGTGGAAGAAGGCGTCGGGGGTCCAGCCCCACCCGTGGGTGGGGAAGATGACCACGTAGTCGCCGGGAGGAACCGACGGGGTCTCGAAGGAAGCGTCGTACTCGTCCACCTCGACCCGGTAGTTCTGGGCCCCGCCGAGCCGGTGCAGGATGAAGGAAATGGAGACCGCCGGCTCCCCGTCGGGGCGGGCGACCCGACCGCGGATCGGCGCGGACTGCTCCTCGCCGGGCTCGAGCTGATGGAGGTGCTCCACGGTGTCCGCGCGGACGTCCCGCACCACGCGGGTGGCGATGCTGCCGGCGGAGAGGGGGTGGAAGACGTACAGGTCCGCGGGGCTCCCCGGCGCCGAGATCGGCAGCGAGAAGCGGCCATCGAGGCTCGTGCTCGCGGTGCGTACCGGTTGCGACGGGTCCTCCTCCGTGCGCAGCTCGACGCGCCAACCCGGGAGCGGGACGCGGCGCGAGTCGACCAGCTGACCGTGGATCTCCTCCTGACGCGACAGCACCGGGCTCCACACCGCCGTGGGGCGGGGTTCGAGATGCAACTCGGTCGAGGCGGTGTGCGTCACCCTCCCGTCGCTGCGGCACTCGGCGAAGAGCCGCACCCGGCCCGCGGGCAGGTGTTCGAGATAGTACTCTCCATTCTTGTCGCAGAGCGCCTGCGTCTCGGAGAGTGGATCCTCGCCTCGACCCAGGACCCGCCCGCCGACGACCGGCTTCCCGTCCTCCCGGACGAGCTGACCACGCACCGCGCAGGCGTACTCCATGGTGATCTGCCGGTCGGCGAACTCGCCGTCGAAGAGCTCGACGAACCCGCTCCGGGGACAGTACCCGAAGGCGAAGAGGGAGATCGTGCGCCGCCCCGGTTCGAGTCCCGCGAAGAGCACCTCGCCCCAGGCGTTGCTCGAGCCGGGAGGAGCGGGCACCACCGTCCGCATCGCGCCCGACCCTCCGAGAACGTCGACGCCGGTGGGCCGTGCCGATCGAGGCCGATCGCCGAGCACCACCTCCACGCCCTCCAGCGGCTTCCCGGTGGGATCGAGGATCGAGAGGCGCAGGGTCGCGCCGCGGCCGCGCAGGATGAGGATCAGCTCTTCTTCGAGCGGTCTTCTCCAGGGCTTCATCACCGACGGCCCGTGCGCGGGATGTCGCGCGCCGATCAGGACCGGCAGCTCCTCCTCCAGCCGCCAGGCGATCCGCTGTCGATCGAGGATCAGCTCGGAGGTTCCCTCCGGTCCCGTCAGGCCGTACTGGCGCAGCTCGCCGTCGTCGGCCCAGACCGACGCCTCCTCGACGCCGCGTCCGAGCTCGTCGATCACCCGACAGCGGACGAGGACTTCATCGTCGATCGGCTCGCCGGTCATCGGCCGCGGGAGCTCGATCGGGGCGCGCTCGACGGCGACGCGCATCGGCGTCGGGTCACCCTTCGGCGCGTCGGTCGGCGTCGCGGCGATCTCGCCCTCGGCGGCGTGGACCTCCCGGACACCGGCGCGCTCCCCGCTTCCCCAGGGGTAGAGGATCGACCCCGCCAGGAGCAGGGCGAGTCCGCCGACGGTGACGGCCGGACCCACTCCCGCCGCGGTCCGGCGGGTCCTCTTGCGGGGGGGGGCAGGGGTGACCTCGTTCATGAGGGAGCGTGACCTTCCGCGGTCTCCTTTCAATGGTAACTAATGGCCCCGATCCCCGTTCTTGCCCAGTCGAATTCCAAGTTTGACGTGACGGCCGCGAACGCGCGGCGGGGCCTCCGAATGCACCTTCCCTCGGTCCTCCCGCCGACCGGCGTGAATCGCCCCGGAACGCCTCTCGGGGGCGCCATGCCGCGATCGGGACGGCGCGGGTTCCCTTTTGCGGGCCACTCGAGGGTTCCAGACGCTACCCTGTGCGGCCCCATGTCCAGCGCCGACCCCGTTGCCCGCCCCCGAGAGACGCTCCGCACCCCCTTCCGCGTGGAGAGGATCTGCGTGGAGAAGGTCTGGGGAGGAAGGGCTCTGGAACGGATCCTCGGGCTCACCCTCGACTGCGACGGCCCGGTCGGGGAGACGTGGGAGCTGGTCGACCGAGCCCGGGAGAACTCCGTGGTCCGCGATGGCCCTCATCAGGGCCGACAGCTGCGGGAGCTGATGGCGCTGGATGGGGAAGCGTTGCTCGGGGGCACCCAGGCGACGGCCGACGGGCGCTTTCCGCTCCTGATCAAGTTCATCTCCGCGACCCGTCCGTTGAGCGTCCAGGTGCACCCCGACGACCGCGCGGCCGAGAAGCTGCACGCGGGGGAAGCGGGCAAGAACGAAGCGTGGTTCATCCTCGACGCCGAGCCGGGCAGCCTGGTCTACCTCGGCCTGCAGCCGGGGGTGGGCGCCACCGAGTTCGCCGGAATCGCCGACAGTGAAGGGGTCGTCGACCTCCTGCGCCCCTGGCCCGTGGCCGCGGGCGACTTCATCCACGTACCCGCTGGCACGCTCCACGCCATCGGCGAGGGGATCACGTTGCTCGAGGTGCAGCAGAACTCCGACGTGACCTATCGGCTCTACGACTGGGGGCGGACCGGGCTCGACGGAGAGCCGCGTCAGACACACCTCGAGCAGGCGCTGCTCTCGATCGACTACGAGCGACCGGTCGAGGGCCCGGCGGCTCCGGTGCTGGAGAGTCGTGGCGGAGGCAACCGCGGGGCGGTGCTGCTCGACGAGGAGTACTTCGGCATGTCCCTCCTCGAGATCGGCAGTCACCTCGACTGCGCCGGGGAGGCGTGCACGACGGTCTACGTGGTCATCGAGGGGGAGGGGCGCCTCTGGGTTCCCGACGCCGAGGACCCGTGGTCGATGTCCCTGGGGGACACCTGGGTAGTGCCCGCCTCGGTGGGCGAGCATCGCATCGAGGCTCGCGGTGAGCGGGTCAAGGTCGTGGCAGTGAACACCAGGGCGTGAATCATGGCCCCCACTCGCAAGAAGAAGGCCGGCAGGGTGAGAGCCGGCGGGAGGCCGACTCGCAAGGTCGCCTCGAAGAAGAAGAAGAAGACGACGCGACGACGCACGATCCACTCCCGCAAGGGAGGCGAGCGGTTGAACAAGTACCTCGCCGATCACGGTCTCGCGTCGCGCCGCGCCGCGGACGAGCTGATCCTCGAGGGGCACGTCTACGTGGACGGGGTGAAGGTCGAGGAGCTCGGCCTGCGCGTCGACCCCGAGAGCCAGGAGATCGAGGTCGACGGCGAGCGCCTCATCGCCTCGAAGCGGGAGCGCAAGCGCTACTACCTGCTGAACAAGCCCACCGGGGTGGTCTGCACCAACGAGCGACGCGAGACGCGACCGCGGGCGGTGGACCTGATCACCGATCGTGACAAGGGGCGCATCTACACCGTCGGTCGACTCGACGAAGAGAGCAAGGGGCTGATCCTGCTCACCAACGACGGGGACTTCGCCAACCGGATCATGCACCCGCGATTCGGGGTGGCGAAGACCTACATGGTCAAGCTGAGGGGCCGGATCGGCGACGAGGCGGTGCAGAAGGTGCGCGAGGGGGTCCACCTCGCGGAGGGACGGACGGGAAGCGCGCGGGTGGTGGTCCGCAAGCGTACCCGCGACTACTCGCACCTGATGGTGACCCTTCGCGAGGGGAGGAATCGCGAGATCCGCCGGGTTTTCCACCGCGTCGGTTTCCAGGTCGTCGACCTCCGCCGTTCCCGGATCGGCACGCTCGACGATCGTGGGTTGAAGATCGGCTTCTGGCGCCCGTTGACTCGCAGCGAGGTGGCCGAGCTGATCGCGCTCTCCGAGGGGAAGGGTGTGGCCGAGGGCCCCGCCGGCGCGCCCTCGCGCGGCGGTCGGAAGAAGAAGACGGCTGGTCGTCCGACCCGCAAGACGACGAGGAAGACGACCAGGAAGGCGAAGAAGACGACTCGAAAGACGACCCGGAGGAGCAGCCGGTGAGTCGGAACAGCGCCGAGAAGGCCGGGGCGAAGATCGTCGAGCGCCGTCTCTCGAACGGGATGCAGGTCCTGCTCGCCGAACGGCACACCGCGCCGGTGGTCGCCGTCCTGCTCTTCTATCGCGTCGGCACGCGCAATGAGAGCGAGCGGGAAGCGGGCGTCTGTCACCTGCTCGAGCACATGATGTTCAAGGGGACGCGGCGCTTCGGCAAGGGTGAGATCGACCTGGTCACCACGCTGCTCGGCGGCAGCAACAACGCCTTCACCACCGCGGACCACACCGCCTACTGGTTCGAGTTCGCGTCCGACCGCTGGGAGAAGGCACTGGAGATGGAAGCGGACCGGATGAGCGGTCTGCTCCTCGACCCGCAGGAGTTCGAGGCAGAGAAGGCCGTGGTGCTGGAGGAGCTGGCGATGGGGGAGGACGATCCCTGGCGCAGCCTCTCGCGGGAGGTACAGCTGGCGCTGTTCCCCCGTCACCCGTACGGCCGCCCTGTGATCGGTTTCGCGGATACGCTCAGTGCCTTGCGCATCGAGGATCTGCGCGCCTTCTACGAGCGCTACTACCACCCGGGAAACGCGACGCTGGTGCTCTGCGGGGACTTCAAGAGCCGCACGGCGATGCAGCGGATCAAGAAGCACTTCGGCGAGATCGACGCCGGCCCTTCCGCCGAAGAGGTGGGCCCGTTCGTCCCGCCGATCCTGGAGCCGAAGGCGGAGAAGCGGATCACCACGCGCTGGGACGATCGAGCGCGTCGGCTCTGCATGGTCTGGCCGACCACCACCGTCGGGACCGACGAGGACTACGCGCTCGATCTGATCACCGTGATCCTGACCAGCGGCCGTCTCTCGCGGCTGCACCGGCGCCTGGTCCTCGACGAAGGGCTGGCGGTCAGCGTCTCCTCCAGCAACGACACGCGCATCGCCGGCGGGGCCTGGTGGATCTTCGCGGAGGGGGCTCACGGGGTGGATCCGCTCGCGCTGGAGTCGGCGATCGACGAGGAGCTCGAACGCCTCCGCACCGAGCTGGTCCCCGCGCGGGAGCTCACTCGCGCGCGCGCCATCCTGGCCGCCTCCGAGGCGTACGAGAGCGAGACCGCCACCGACCTGGCGGAGAGTCTCGGCGAGTTCGCCGTCGACGCGCACTGGCGTCTGGCGCTCGAGGGACGGCAGCGCATCGCCGCCGTCCGCCCCGCCCAGATCAGGAAAGTCGCCCGGCGCTTCTTTGCTCCAGGGCGAAGGGTCCTCGGCTGGTCGCTACCGCGAGGTGAATCGTGAATCGAGTGGAGCGCGAACGCCGGGACCGGTTGAAGGAGTGGGGGAAGCTCGCGCGCCGCGAGCTCCCGACGACGGTGATCCCCCTCCAGCGCTTCGAGCTCTCCACGGGGACCATCCTCCTCGTCTCGGTTCGCCCCGACGCCCCGGTGACCGCGGTGGACGTGCACATCCGTGGTGGTCCCTCGCTCGACCGTCCCGGCCTGGAGGGATCGTCCTTCCTGGTCGGCGGCCTCGCCGACCAGGGCACGGCGCGGCACGACGAAGCGCAGCTCGCGGCGATGCTGGAGCCCGCTGGCGGCGAGATCACCGGGGATGCAGGAGGTCTCAACGGCACCATCGTCGCGGGCGAGTGGAAGCTGCTCCTGAAGCTGGTGAGCGAGATCCTGACCACCCCGCGCTTTCCCGCGGCTCAGGTTCGCCGGCAGAAGAAGCGCCTGCTCCAGCGCCTGCGCACCGAGGGCGCGGACCCGCATCGGCGCGCCGCTCTTCGCTTTCGCCGGATGGTCTACGGAGATCACTGGCTGGGCCGCCCTCCTTACGGGACGACCGAGAGCGTGCAACGGATAGAAGGTAGGCACCTCCGGGCGTACCACGATCGGAACTGGGTCGGTTGTCGCGGCGTGATCGCGGTCTGCGGCGATGTCGACCCGGAGGAGGTGAGGCGCTACCTCGAGCGTCAGCTCCGGGGCTGGAAGGAGGGGCGTCCGCTCCAGATCCGACAGACGGTCTTCCCGGAGATTCGCCCTCGGGTCGAGGTCGTCCGCGCCGACCGGCAACAGGTGCACCTGTACCTGGGGCATCTCGGGATTCGCCGCAGCGATCCCGACTACCCCGCGCTGGTCGTGCTCGATCACGTGCTGGGTCAGGGCCCCGGTTTTACCAACCGGATCTCGAGGCGCCTTCGCGACGAGGAGGGTCTCGCCTACGCCGTTTCGGCCGGGATCACCGCCTCGGCGGGTCTTCTGCCCGGGATCTTCACGGCGTATATAGGGACTTCACCCGACTGCGTGACCCGGGCGCTGCTGGGCTTCCGGGAGGAGATCGCGCGGATGCAGGAGGAGCTGGTCCCCGAATCGGAGCTCGACGTGGCCAAGAGCTTCCTGCTCGGGTCCTTCGCGATCGGTTTCGAACGCGCTTCTCGCCGGGCGGCGTACCTGGTCTCGGCCGAGGTGCACGGCTTGCCCCCCGATGATCTCCAGCGCCTTCCTCGTCGATTCGCTGCGGTGACTCCCGAAGAGCTCAGGTGCGTCGCGAGGGAGCACCTCTTCCCGGATCGTTGCTGCCTGAGTGCTGCCGGTCCGGTGCGGCTGAAGGAGCTGAAGGCCGCGTTGGAGCACGGCAAGTAATCGCGCTGGAAATACGTGAGGCCCCGTCGACGGTCCAAGGACCGGACGGGGCCTCACGCGCCGGGCCCGAGGGAGAGAGGAGAGAGAGTGGGTCCAGCGCATTCGAGCCCCGAAGGAGAGAGGTGGGCTCGAAATCAATAGCAGAAGGAGAGAGCTGCGGAGCGATTGAGACGTTTCGCTGCCGCAGGGGGGAAGTAGGCTGCGGGCGGAGAGGGTTGAAGGGGGAAATGGGAGGGATTTGGTCGGATAGGGTGAATGCCCTATGACCCGGGTCAGTCCCGTTCGCCCAGCACGGCGGGGTGCTCAGTCACCCACAGGGCTCCACCTTGCGCAACCGGACTTCCTTCAAACCCATCACCCGCCACTTCGGGGGAACCACCGGTCGAACCTCGAGCACGTACCGGCCTTCCTCCAGGAGGATCACGCCGCCCACCGTGTGCGTCTCGAACCGGTCCCAGGCTCCGGTCTCGACCGTCGTGCCGCCGACCCGCGCCTTCTCGATGAGCACCGAGTACTCACTCCCACCGCATCCTTCGGCGCACGAGTACGTCACGAGGATCTGGAAACCGCTCTGTTCATCGACCGAGAGCTCCCACGACACGTAGTCCTCGGGATCACCCCAGTACCCGATGTTGTCCTTGCCCCCGCCGACCTCGTAGCGGGGTGAGCTTCCGTGAATCTGCGCCTCCGAGGCGAGCAGTCGAATGTCACCATCGTCACCCTGGCGGATGCTCAGGTCGACCTCCGGTTCACCGTCCAGCTCGACCTCGACCACCCAGGGCAGCCCGCCGCTCTCGACCCGCGGCAGGCTCAAGCTCACCCCCCGTGCGTGGCGCTCCCAGGTCACCTCCCGCTGGTCGGTCAACACCCTGGCGCCCTTCACCTTCGTCGACAATCCGGGCAGCAGGATCGTCTCTCCACCCTCCCCGTACACCAGGGCGAAGAGCCGCTCCCCGGCTCCCGTCTCCGAATCGGCCGGCTGGTACGTACAAGCCCCCCAGTCGAACTTTCGTGGCCAGAACGGGCTCGCCTGAGACCCGTAGATCGCCTCCCCGTTCACCGCCAACCACTCCCCGACCTGCAGCAGCCGCTCCTGCATGATCACCGGGATCCGACCATCCGCCGTGGGACCGATGTCGAGCAGGAGGTTGCCGCCGTTGCCGACGGACTTGCACAGCATCCGGATCAAATCGGCGGGCGAGTCGTAGTCCGCGATGCTCTCGTTCCGGTTGTAGCCGTAGCTCTTGCCGATGCCCCGGTTCTCCTCCCAGGGATGGGTCGGCGGGTGGTTCGCCCCGCCGTACTCGCTGGAGAAGACGTCCCCGTGCTCATCCCGGCCACCGCCGAAGCGGTCGTTGATCACCAGCTCATCCCTGACCGGCGACTCGTTGTAGAGCCACGCCGTGACCTCCGTCGAGCGCCACAGCTCCTCGTTTCCCTCCCATTCCCCGTCGGCGAAGATGTAGTGAGGCCGGTAGCGCGTCACCACCTCCTTCAGCTGCGGGATGTAGTGCTCGTCGACGAAGCGAGGTCGCGTCGCCGGGTCGACCCACAATGGGTGGAACCACTCGTACAACGAGTAGTAGATCCCGAACCGCACTCCCTTGGCAGTGACGGCCTCCGAGAGCTCCGCCAGCACGTCCCGCTTCGGCCCATTCTCCATCGCGTTCCACCCCGGAGCGTACGGGCTGGGAAAGAGCGCGAAGCCGTCGTGGTAGTTCGCCGTCATGGCGATGTACTTCGCGCCCGAGCGCGCGATCACGTCCGCCCACTCTCCGGCGTCGAACATCTCGCCGGTCATCAGCGGACCGAAGTCCTCGTAGACGAAGTCCTCGCCGTAGACCCGGTCGTGGAACTCCCGCGTCGGGCCCTTCCGTCGCATCCGAAACCCGTACCACTCCGCGTACTGCCCCTTCGGAGCCCACGCCGGGACACTGTAGGGTCCCCAGCAGATGAAGACCCCGAACTTCGCCTCGTTGAACCACCCGGGGATCGGGCGAGTATCGAGCGACTCCCAGGTCGGCTCGTACCGCGCCTCGCCGGTCGCCCCTTCCTGGAATCCGAGGGTGACCGACGGAGCGGTCAGCATCAACAGAGCTCCCAGCACGACGCCACCTCTTCCACTCATCTCACTCACTCCGAGAGAACCACGCGAAACCCGACGTTGAAGACGCCGGCGTAAGGTCGATAGCCCAGCCGGTACGACGAGGTCCCGCGCTTCGGTCGGTCGTACCACGATCCTCCACGGACCACGCACTGCCTCGGATTCCACGGACACGGCGAGCTGGTCCACTCGGCCACGTTGCCGTGCATGTCGTGGAGTCCCCAGGCGTTCGGCTCGTAGCCGCCGACCTCTTCCGACAGGAAGCCGCCGTCGTCGAAGCGAGTGTCCTTGGGGATCCAGTCGTCGTACTTCGTCGGGTTCTCGACGAGGTGCAGGTAGATGTAGGTCTCCTGCACGAACTCCGTCAGCTTGCGGTCGGCGAAGTTGGCGTAGGGGGCGAAGTCGGTGTCCAGATCCCCGAAGGAGAACGGCGTGTCCGTTCCCGCCCGGCAGGCGTACTCCCACTCCAGCTCCGTCGGTAGCCGGAACGAGCCGCCGGTACGCTCGCTCAACCAGCGACAGAACGCCGACGCCCGGAGTTGCGGCACGCGGACCACCGGCTGCCCCGGCCGATCGACCGGGTAGCCGGTGATGCCGAACTGGTAGCTGTGGCGCGGCTCCACTCCGCTGTCGTGACCGGGATCGAACTCGGCGTACTGGGCGTTGGTGATCTCCGTGGTGGACATCCAGAAGGGCCGTTCGACGTGCGCGACCCGCATCGTCCCGGCCTCCTCGTCGCCCATGAGAAAGCGGCCCGCCGGGATCCTGACCAGCTCGATCGCCCGACCGTTTCCGATCGCGACCTCGCGCCGCCAGGGCGCTTCACCGCGCTGACGTCTCCGGGCCTCGTCCACACCGAAGGGCCAGCCCTCGGGCGAATCGACGCGATCCTCCATCACCGCCGGAGCCCGGGGGAGTACCGGCTCGATCTCCGCCGTCACGGGATCCGGTCGCCGCTCGTGATCCTCGTCGACGCCGGCGTACGCCACCCGCAGCTCTCCTCGCCGCGCCTCGCTCGCGCACGCCTGCTCCCCTACGATGTCGCTCCAGTAGCCGTGGAACGGCGCGTTCAGGTCGATCCAGGTGATCAGCCGATCCCACTCCTCCTCGTCGAGCTCCACCCCGTGGTGCCCCAGCTCCAGGAGCTGGACCAGCTCGGTGCTGCCCGCGTGGAACTCGAGCGGCGGCCACAGGTGCATGTCGCTCTCGACCCCCGGGCGGCGCACGAAGCGGTGCAGCTCGGCGTACGACTTCGTGAACTTCCCGGCGAAGCGCGCCGCGTCGTAGCCGTCGTAGTTCGTCGCCCAGTCGTCGATCCACTCGGTGCCGCGCAGGTCCGCCAGCTCCTCCCGACCGTCGTGACATCCCGCGCACCGGCGCGTCAGCACCGGCTGGACCTCGCGCTGGAAGGTGAACCCGCGCGTCGGGCCGTACCACGGCTCGATCTCCGTCGGCGGCTTGCGCGAGGCGATCGTCGCGCGGACGGGGACGGACTCGTTCTGATTCTCGTGGCAGCCGACGCAGGAGAGCCGCTCGCCGGGCATCGCCGTCAGCCACGAGCGCATCAGCTGCAGCGCCTTCCCCTCGTCGTCGAGCGGCTGCAGGGAGAGCGGCGTATTGGCCGGCACTCGGAACAGCGCCGAGCCATCCTGCTCCACCGGCACGGTTCCGAGCACCCGCTTCAGGTCCCACGGGCCGTCGATTCCGATGCTGCCCGCGCGACCGGCGCCGCAGCCGTCGAACAGGTAGGTGTAGGTGAAGAGCCGCAGCTCCCTGACCTCGCCGCGCGGTACGCCCGCGAGTCCCGGTCCCTGGTAGACGTCGTAGATGTGCACCACCGCGTCGGTGCGGCTCGTATCCACCTGGTCGGGGATCACCGGTGGCCGGGGCGTGCTCCGCAGCGGCACCGGCTCGAAGAGCACGTGCCCTTCCTGCTCCGCCAGGAGGAGCATGTTGTCGAAGACGTCGACCAGGTAGATCCCCCAGAGCGAGTCGGGCTTCGGCTTGGCCGCGACCAGCAGCGTCGTCTCGTCGATGGGGAAGGGGTGGAGGAACTTCGGCCATGAGTCGTCGACCAGGTTGTCGAGCACGACCGCTTCCACGGTTTCGCCGTGGCCGGGGATCCGCTGCACCGCGCCCTGGGCCTCCTCACGCCCCAGCGCCGGGTCGAAGATCACCAGCTCGCCCATCCGGGCCACACCGTGGTGGCCGCTGACGATCCCCGCGAAGCGTCCCCCGGGCATCGGTCGGGCGAAGAAGAGGGCCGTGGGCCAGAAGGAGTTGCTGCCGTACAGCGCCATCTGCCGCGTCCCGTCGGGGTTCATCCGGAAGAGGATGCGCGAGTTGGAGTGGGGGAGGTCGGTGTACTCCCAGCGCGTGTACATCACCCGCGCGGTTCAGTGCCGTGGGATCGAAGAGCTCGAGCCGCCGTTCCGCCTCCTCGAAGGCCATCGCCAGGCTCTCGGCGCGTGCGAGGTTGACTAGCCAGGCGGGATCCTCTCGCGCTGTCCCCGCCGCAACGAGTTCGGCACGGCGTACCGAGAACCTCGTGGCGCTCGGCCCGAGGCCTCTCATCAGGGTGTCGAAGATCTCCCGCTCGAGCTCGAGCGTCTCGCTTCCCGAGAGCCACGTCACTCCGAGCTGCCGGGTCAGCCGCGCCTGGTCGGGGAACTCCGTGGTGATCGTCGCGATCGCCCCTTGCAGCACCTCGCGGCGCGGCGGCCGGTCGGAGACTGTGAACCGTGCGCCGCCTTTCTCTCCCGCGTCGGCCTCGATTCCGGCCCAGGTCTCGAGCCTCGTGTATCGCCCACCGAGATCGAAGCTCAGCGCGCTGTTGGCGTGGGCCCACAGGCCGTGCTCGAAGGTGCGCGAACCGATCTCCATCGGCCCGCCGTGGATGTCGACGTCGATCAGGAGCGACCCCCAGCCGACGGCGACGGAGGTCGGTCTCATCGCGCTGACCCGGGTCGCCTCACCACCCGCGTCGAACAGCACCGCCTCGCCCCACATCGACTGGGCGTGGTGGTAGTCGGGCACGGCGTCGATGATCAGCCACAGCTCGTCCAGCCCGGAAACGTCGACCTCGAGCCTCACCGGCTCGTCGCCGCCGTGGCGGACGTCGGTGACCGCGGGGAGGAAGGAGGTGGCGGGTACGTTCCGGTGGAACTCCTGACGGGCGTCCAGCATCGCCCGCGCCCAGCGCTCGACCTCCGATCGACCGGACGAGGGCGATTCGAGGGCCAGCGCGGTCAGCGCGAGCAGGAACGAGAGGGCGGGGATCGGTCCCATCAGGCGGTCTCCTGGAAGGCACGGGAAGGGCGGCTCGACCGGAGACAGTATACCCGCGCCGTGGAGTTACCGCGCGAACCCCGGCGGCCGCTGGAGCAGCACCACCCGCCCCGAGTAGCCGCTGCAGATCAGCTCGTCGGTGCCGTTGCGCCCGTCCAGCTCGGCGACCTCGAGCCAGTGCCCCTTGTCGACGTCGGTGAAGATCGTCTCGACGGACCACGAGTCGCCGGCGCGGGTGAGCAGCTGTACCTTCCCGCTGTAGCCGTGGATGGCGACGCACTCGAGCTGCGGATCGGCGTGGAAACGCCCCGCCGCGAGTCCGCGTGGGCCTTGCGGGCCGTCGAAGATCGTCTCGGTGATCCACTCGCCGCTGGGCAGCTCCTCGTGCCGCAAGACCCTTCCGTCGTCGCAGCTGGAGTACAGAACGATGTTCTCGCCGAGCTCGGCCGGGCGCAGGGCGAGGCGACCGAAACCCATCGACAGCTGGTGAATCGTCTCCCAGGTGGGGCCGCGGTCGGTGAGCTGCAGCAGCGTGATCTCACCCGCGCGCGAGGCGGTCGCGATCCGCGGGATGGTTCCCTGGGGTGTGGGGAGCACGAGCGCATCGCGCACGCGACCGGGGAGGTCCTGGAGCTTGACGAGCTCGAAGCCCACGCCCTCCACGCTCGGAGTCAGCCGGTAGAGGGCGCCCGGCCGCGTGAAGGCGAGGAGCTCGACATCGGAGCGATTCCCGTCCAGCTCACCGGCGACGAGCGTGTGCACCTCGAGCCCGGGCAGGTGGGCGATCAGTCGCGAGTCGAGCGCGCCGTGCCGGTAGCCCTTGACCTGGTAGATGTTGCCCCCCTGGCCGGAGACGTAGAGCTCCGGGCCGTCCAGCCGCGGGTCGATGTCTGCGAAGGTCGCCGGCGCGAGCCACTTCGCGTCGTGCACGGTGGGCTTCGGCGTGAACTTCCCCGAGTAGGAGATCAGGACGGCGCAGCGTCCGCGGTCGTCCATGGCGACCACCTCGGGCACGGCGTACTGCTCGAAGACGGGGAAGCTCTTCACCGCCCAGACCCCGACCCCTGCGTCCCAGATGAGCCGCGCCTCCCAGCCATCGCCGGCCTCGAGGGGCACCTCGCCCACGCTCGGATCGCCGAGGGGGGCCTCCTCGAGTGACACGTCGGGCCTGCGCTCGATCGCCGTGGGGCTGATGTTGCACGCGCCAACGAAGAAGAGGGCGAGGACCAGTTCAGGGCGGAATCGGGGGCTCGGGTTCATGAAGGTCGCTCCGGTCGCGGTCGTGAGTGGAATCAAACTAGCCGCCGGTGGAGGCGTGGTCACGGGAATTGACGGCCCACCCGGGGCGCTTCTTGACAGGGTTCGTGCACGGCGACGTCGAAGCGCGGCGTAGACTCGTTAGAGGTGATTCCCATGAAGACCCCCCGATCGAAACCACTCCTCCCGCTCTTCCTGCTCCTCGCCGGCTGTGCGACCCCCGAGCCCGGCCCGGTCGCCCCCGGCGTACAGGTCACCTACATCGCCAACGAGGGCTACTTGCTCGAGGCGGGCGAGGATTCGGTCCTGGTCGACGCGCTCTTCGGGAACGAGACGGTCGACTGGTGCCATGTTCCGCCCCCCGAGACGCTGGCGCGGATGGAGAGCGCCCAGCCGCCTTTCGACGGCGTCGATCTGGTGCTGGTCACCCACGCGCACGTCGATCACTTCGCGCCGGGCCGCGTCCTTCGTCACCTGGAGGCCAACCCGGACGCGATGCTGGTCGTTCCACCGCAAGGGCTCGAGCCGCTCACCGAGGAACCCGCCTGGTCGGAGGAGTACCACGACCGGATCGAGGTCCTCGATCTCGAGCTCTTCGAGTCCAGCCGGCTCACCGTTCGAGGGATCGAGCTCGAGGTCCACCGCGTTCGGCACTGCTACTATCCCGAGACCGACCCGGCGACCGGCGAGACGCGGAGCCGCCACGAGCGGGTGGAGCAGCTCGTCTACGCCTTCGACGTCGGCGACCTGACCGTGTTGCACCTCGGCGACTCGATCATCGCCGAGAACCGGGAGTACTTCGAGGGACCGCGCTTCGAACCCGGCGAGATCGACCTAGTCTTCATGGAAGGGTGGTCCCCCGAGTCGCTGGAGATCCTCCAGGCGGAGCTGGCCCCGAGGCACGTCGTCTTCATGCACCTTCCCGCCGAACCGGAACTGATCGAACGCCTCGCCGAGGCTCTGACCGCGGGCGTTCCGGGCTCGGTGGTCTTCCGGAAGCCGTTGGAGACGCGATGCTTCGAGTAGACCTTCCCGGCGGCGCGTTCAGCGGGACGCGTTCAGCTCCTGCAGCGCCTCCTCCGCCCGAGCGAAACCCGGTTTGAGGCGCAGGCTCTCCTCGTAGGCGGCCCGCGCGTCGTCGAGCTGCCCGAGCTTCTCGTAGGCGTTCCCCTTGCGCCAGGCGGCGTGCGCGGCGCTGGCCATCATGTCGCCGACCGGGTCGGCGGTGATGAATTCGTCGAGCATCTGAATCGCCCGCTCGAGCTCGATCTCCTGATCCATCCACATGCGCGCCTGGCTGTAGAGGGAGCGGTAGTAGGTCTCGTCCTTCTCGCCGGAACGCGCCGCCTCGTACTCGGCGTCCGCCTCTTCGTAGCGCTTCTCCCGCTGGAAGAGACCGGCGAGCGTGGTGTGGAAGCTCCGCTCCTCGGGGTACTCCTCGAGACAGGTCCGGCACAGCTCGATGGCCCGTTCGAGCTCGCCGTTCTGGTGATAGCTGATCGCCAGTAGCTGATTCCCCGCGACCGGGTCGCGCTCGACGATCTCGAGGCTGACCTCGATCGCCTTGGCGGTGTCGCCGATCGGCTTGGGTGCCATGTAGTACATCGCCAGCATCGAGCGCGCTTCGGTGTCGTCGTCGTCGAGCTCGATGACGCGCTCGATCTCCTGCTTGACCAGGCGTAGCTGCTTGATCATGCCGAAGAACCCGGCGATGCTCTTCATCTCCGAGGCGATCTGGCCGCCGAGCCCCTTGGCGTAGGCGAGGTGCGCCGGTGCGCTGTCGGGGAGCAGCTCGGTCGCCTTGAGGCCGTAGTCCACCGCCTCGTCGTACTCCTCCAGCTCCAGCGTCACCTCGCTGAGCAGGATGCACGTCTCGCCGTCGTGGTCGGTCTCCTCGAGGAGTCTCACCAGGAGCTCCTTCGCCTCGAGGGGCTGCCGCGCCTCGAGCAGCGCGCGCGCCTCCTCCAGGGGCGTCGGCTCGGAGCTCTCGACCTCGGTCTCCGGAGGTGCGCCGGCGGTCAGCTCTCCGCCCGCGGCGTCGATCAGCGTGGTTGTCGGGTCGGTGGAGAACCACCACCAGAAGGCGAGGGCCGCGCAGAGCGCGACGCCGAACAGGCTCAGGAGGATCCTCATGACGCTTTCGTTACGATCGGGAGCGGAGGGATCGGGGCCTCTCCGCGGCGGCACACTCTAGCGGGAAGGGAAAGATGTGACGAGGGGCGGGGGTCGGAAGGCGGCTCGCCTA
>CAZCAC010000112.1:0-28501 GCA_964496575.1 uncultured Planctomycetaceae bacterium
CGACGATCAGTCGCCCCGCTAGCTCGTTCGAGGCGGATCCGGTGCGGCTCTGCCGACCCGGATCCGCCTCGATCGAATGACTTCGAATCCTGAATCCTCCGTGGTCTCTGTCTTCCCGGTGGACTCACCGTGATCTCCGTTCCCTCTGTGCCACTCTGTGTCTCCGTGAACTCCGTGTGAATCCACCGCGCTCTCCTCCTCCCTCCGTGCCCGAGAGCCCTACCCCTCCCGCTCCAGAAACGCGTCCCGCTCCGCCCGCAGATTGACGATCCCCAGCCCACACACCTTGTTCACCAACCGTTGCCCGAACTCCCGCAACATCTCCACCTCCTCGGGGCTCCGGAAGCGGCGGCAGTAGCGCAGTTCCCGCTCCAGCGCGCGCTGCGCGCCGTTCATCAGCGACTGTCCACTGTCGGTCAGCTCGCCGTGGTCGAGCTTGTTCCAGAAGGCGGCGACCTGCTCGTCGACGATCTCCTCCGCGTCCTCGACCCGGTGCAGGCGGTACTGCTCGTCGCGATCGACCTGAGCCTGGATCGCGTTCTGGTCGTGCAGGAGAAGCCGCCCGTCCTGGAAGTCGCCGGCGTGAACGTCCCGCGGCACCGCCAGGTCGCAGATCAGGAGCGGCGACGCTGGATCGCGGCGTTCCACCGCCTCGGCCAGCAGGCGGGCGTCGATGATCGGCTCGCTCGCACCGGTGCTGGTGAACACCGCGTCCGCATCGGCCAGCGCCTCGCCCAGCGCCTCGAAGCGGCGGGTCATGCCACCGTACTGCCGCGCCAGCGCCTTCGCCTTGCAGTGCGTGCGGTTGATGAAGGTCTGCCGGCCGAGGCCTCGCGTGCGGGCGGCCAGCGTGCGAGTCATGTCGCCCACCCCGACCAGGAGAAGCCGCTTGTCGCTCAGCCCTCCGAGCCCGGTATTCGCCAGGTCGAGCGCCGCGCCGCACATCGAGCGGACGCCGCGGCCCAGCTCGGTCTCGCTGCGCACCTGCTTGCCGACGCGGAACGCACTGTGAAAGAGGCGATGCATCACGTGCTGCACCGCGCCGATCGAACAAGCGAGCGAGTACGCCTCCTTGACCTGCCCCAGCACCTCGCTCTCGCCGATGAACATCGAATCGAGCCCGGCCGCGACGCGGAAAAGCTGGCGCACCGCCTCGTCGCCGTTGAGGACGTACGAGGCCTCGCGACACGCTTCGCGGTCCTCGCCGGCGGCACCGAGCGCGTCGAGCATCCAGTCGGGAAGCTCCGGAGCGATGTTGGTCTTCAGGTAGAACTCGACGCGGTTGCAGGTGCAGAGCAGCACGCCGGTCAGGACACCCGGTCGGGCCAGGATCGAGCCGAGCACCTTGGCCCACTCCTCGCGCGGCGGCTGGATCCGCTCCCGCTGGTCGAGCGGCAACGTCCGGTGGCTGACGCCGCAGCAGAAGAGCTGATTGGGTTGATTCATCGAACCACCTCGCGTCAGGACCTGCCGGCGCGCATCCCGGCCCCCCCGCCGAGGTAGCAGACCCCCTCGTAGCCGTTCTGCAACAAGATACGCGTCGCTTCGGCGGAGCGGGGCCCCTTGGCACAGAGAACCACGAGGTCCTTCCGCCGCGGCACCTCGTCGAGGCGCCCGCGCAGCTCCCGCAGTGGGATGCGGACCGCGCCCTCGACTACGGGGTCCGTCTCCGACTCCCCGGGCGTGCGAACGTCGAGAACTCTCGGGCCCTGCAAGGCGTGATCGGGTGTCACGCTGCGAACGCCGTCGCGGAGGCCGTTGATCGCCGCGCAGCCCAGCGAGAAGAGCGGGTCGACCGGCGGAGCGTACGGCGGGGCGTAGCAGAACTCGAGGTCGAGCAAGTCGTCGATCGTGCCGCCCTGGTGCAGCAGGTTGCTGAACACGTCCACGCGCTTGACCACGTCCCCGCGGCCGACGCCCTGCAGACCGAGGAGCTTCCGCGAGTCCGGGTCGAAGACCAGCTTGAAGTGGATGACGGCGTCGTCGGGATGGTAGTGAGCGCGGTCGGAGAAGGTGCCGAACACCGCCGCGTGGGAGTGCCCCAGGCGGCGGGCCTGCCCCTGGGTGAGGCCCGCGCCGGCGAGGTTCAGCTCGAAGGCCTTCACCGCCCAGCTCCCCACCACCGGCCCGAAGCTCGAGCCACGACCGGCGAGGTTGTCGCCGACGACGCGCCCCTGGCGGTTGGCCAGCGAGCCGAGCGGCATCAGGATGTGCTTGTCGGACACTCGGTGCTTCACCTCGATGCAGTCGCCGGCGGCGAAGATGCGCGAGTCGCTGGTCCGCAGCTCCTCGTCGACGGCGATTCCGCCGGCGCGTCCGATCGACAACCCGGCGTCGCGAGCGAGACAGATCATCGGCTCGAAGCCGATGGCGAAGATCGCCTGCTCCGCCTCGATGCTGCCGTCGCTGGTCTCGATCACCAGGCCGTCCTCCCGCTCGGCGATCGACGTGCAACGCCGGCCCTTGAGCAGCGGGATCTCCTGCTCCGCGAGGTGCTCCTCGAGCACGGCGGAGACCTCCGGGTCGAGGAGCACGCCCATCGCGTGGCCGAGCGACTCGATCAGGTGGACCTCGCAACCCCAGAGGGAGGTGAACGCCTCGGCCAGCTCGATCCCCAGCGGTCCCGAGCCGATGATCGCCACCGACGAGACCTGCCCGGTCTGCAGCGAGGAGCGCCAGCGCTTCGCCTCGTCGATGGTGGTGAAGAAGGAGAGGCGCGGGTGATCGCGGGCGATCCCCGGCAGGCCGCGAGGGCGCGCGCCGGTCGCGAGGACCAGCTCGTCCCAGGCGATCTCCGTGCTCTCGCCCGTGGCGACGTCGCGGTAGCGAACGAGTGCGTTCTCCCGGTCGATGGCGAACGCCTCCTGACCGGAGCGCACCTCCACGTTCTTGACCAGCTGGAAGAACTCCTCGTCGCGAATCGCTCCCCAGGGTGTCTCGCGCAGGGCGTCGGGAGAGTCGATCTCGCCGCCGAGGAAGTACGGCAGACCGCAGGCCCCCACCGAGATCTCCTTGCGGGCGTCGAGCACGACGATGTCCGCGTCGGGAAGCAGTCGCCTCGCCCGGGAGGCCGCGCGAAGACCGGCGGCCGAGGCGCCGATCACGACGATTCTCTTCTTGCTCATGATGCTGTCAAACCTCCTCGGATCGTTCGCCGCTGCGGATCTCGATCGCCCGGGCCAGGGTCCGGCCCGCCGGGTCCTCATCCAGCTCCACCACGTCCGGCCAGCCGAGCTCGGCAGAGCGCTGCGCCGAGCCGGGCTCGAGGCACCAGGTGACGAGGCCCGGGCTCCAGGCGGCGCCGCTGCGCTCGTCCTCGAGGGAGTCCACCTCGCTCGCCGAGCGCACCACGCAGCCGGTGAGTGGCAGCGCCCCCATCACCACGCGCGCCGCGGGGGTGATCGGCAATGGCAGCTCGAGCACCTCGGCGCCGGCATCCTCCAGCCGGGCGCGCAGCTCCCCCGCGGGGGCGAAGAGCACCAGGCGCTGGCCGGCGAGCGGGCGCCTGGAGAACCACTCCAGGGTGTCGGCGTGCGTGACCGTCGGTCCGATCGCGAACAGCCCGGGGGGCTTCAGGCCCGCCGCGGCGACGTCGTCGGCGAAGGTGCCGACACGGCTCGTGACCACGCGCTGCGCGGAGGTCGTCCCGCGCTCGATCATCGCCGCCGGCGTGTCGGGGTCCATCCCCGCCTCCAGCAGCCGCTCGCAGACGACGCCGACGCGGCTGACCCCCATGTAGCCGAGGATGGTCGCGTGCGGATCGGCGGCGAGCAGGTCCCAGCGCACCTGGGTGCCGTCGGACTTCTCCGCCTCGTGCGCGGTGACGATGGTCAGGCGAACCGCCTCGCCGCGGTGCGTCACGGGGATGCCCGCGTAGGCGGTCGCGGCGATGCCGGCGGTCACGCACGGCACCACCTCGAAGGGGATGCCGGCGCGGACCAGCTCCTCCGCCTCCTCGCCGCCGCGGCCGAAGACGAAGGGATCGCCGCCCTTCAGGCGCACGACCCGAGCCCCGCTCTTCGCCAGGCGGACCAGCAGCGCGTTGATCTCCTCCTGCGGAACCGGGTGTCGATTCGCCTGCTTGCCGACGCAGTGCAGCTCGACGCTCGCCGGCAGCTCGCAGGGGATGGCGGTGGCCGCCAGGCGGTCGTACACGACGATGTCCGCGGCCATCAGCCGCTCTCTCGCCTTGACGGTGAGCAGACCGGGATCGCCAGGGCCCGCGCCGACCAGGGAGACGAGGCCCGGCTCGATCCCGGGTTCCGCCGTTTCGGACGCGCCGACCCGAGGTGTGGGTGCGACCCGCCCCACGGTCGGTGCGGCCGCCCGGGGCAACCACTCGTTCATCTCCGCTTCTTCGGGGACGCGCGTCGTCCAGCGCTCGCGGTCGAGAGTGCTTTCGAAGAAGCGGTCGTAGGCGGCCTCCATCTCGGTTCGCGAGAGCTCGAGGTCGCGCAGCTTCCTCCGGAAGCGCCCGGCGGCCTCGATCCACTCCGCCCACTCGGGGCCGAAGCGCCCCTCGAGCAGCCGGCGCAGCCGCCGCATCACGAAGGGCGCCTCTCCACCAGAGGCGAGCGCCAGCTGGAAGAGCCCCCGCTGGATCCGCGCGGGGAGGTGGAAGGTGCACAGCGTGGGGTCGTCGGCGGTGTTGACCCAGAGCCCCGCCGCCTCGGCGTCCGCGGCGACGCGGCGGTTCACCTCGCGGTCGTCGGTCGCGGCGAAGACGACGAAGTAGTCGGCGGCCTCGCCGTCCTGGTAGGCGCGCTCCTCGAGGGTGATGCTGCCCCTCCTCGCGAGCTCGGCGAACGCGGGCATCGGCGCCGTGGCGACGACGGTGACCAGAGCTCCTTCGCTGCACAAATTATCGACCTTCCGCAAGGCCACGCCGCCGCCGCCTACGACTAGGCAGCGGCGGCTCTGGACGTCCAGCATCACCGGGTACACGCGTGACCTCCACGGTCTGGCGCCCGGCACCTCTCTCGAGGGTGAAGCGGGAATCCCATATGGCTCAGACTCCTTGCTTCAGCTCCCGCTGGGTGACCGCCACCTTGTAGAGCACGGTCAGGACCAGCGCACCGACACCGTAGACCCCCAGGCCGATGAGGATCTCCCGCATCGTCGGAACGTACTCGGTCACGTGCCCGAGCGGCGTCGGGACGAATCCCCCGGTCACCATGCCGAGGCCCTTGTCGATCCAGATCGAGACGACGATACCGAGGCAGCAGAGGACCAGGAGGCCGGTGCGCTTGCGCGCCGCGGGGAACAGGAGGGCCAGGACCGCGATCAGGCCGGTGATCTGCGAGAACCACATCCACGGAACCAGCGCCCCCTTGCCGTGCAGCCCGAGGAAGAGGTACTGGAAGTGGTGCTCGTGCTCGGGCATGGCGCTGTAGAAGACCGTGAAGAGCTCCATCAGCACGAAGAAGATGTTGATCAACATCGCGTAGATGGCGATCGTCGTCAGCTTCTTGATCGCCTTCTCACCGGCGTCGAAGCTGGTGAACTTGCGCAGGAGCAGGCAGATCAGGATCAAGAGCGCGGGCCCCGAGGCGAACGCCGAGGCGAGGAAGCGCGGGGCCAGCACGGCGGTCATCCAGAAGGGGCGGGCACTGAGGCCCGAGTAGAGGAACGCCGTGACGGTGTGGATGCTGACCGCCCAGGGGATCGAGAGCAGGATGACCGGCTTGATCCACTTCGGCGGAGCGATGCCCTTCATCTCCGAGCTGAAGCTCACGTGGGAGATGATGACGTTGAGGATGAGGTAGCCGAACAGGACCACCGAGTCCCAGAACATCGGCGAGTTGGGGGTCGGGTGCAGGAACACGTTCGTCACCCGGGTCGGTTGCCCCATGTCGACGAAGATGAACAGCATGCACATCAGCACCGCCGCGATCGCCAGGTACTCGCCGAGTACCACGACCTTGCCGAACGACTTGTAGTCGTGCAGGTAGTACGGCAGGACCAGGATCACCGCCGAGGCGGCGACTCCGACCAGGAAGGTGAACTGAGCGATGTAGAGTCCCCAGGGGACGTCGCGGCTCAGCCCGGTGATGGTCAGACCTTCGGTGAACTGTTGCAGGTAGCAGAAGGTGCCGCCGCCGATGAGGATCAGGAGGAAGACGACCCACATCCAGTAGTTCTTGCTCCCGACTAGTGCCTTCTCCAGCATGACGACCTCACAGAGTGTAGAAGACCTGGGGGGAGGTACCGAGCTCCGCCTTGCGTCGGGCGGTGATTCTCGACTGAATGTGCTTGCGGATGTCGGAGCTCTCGTCCTCGAGGTCTCCGTACATCAGCGCGCCGGCGCCCTTGGCCTGGCAGGCCTCGACGCAGGCGGGTTGCTTCCCGGCGGCGAGCCGCTCGGGGCAGAGCGTGCACTTCTCGACCACGCCCTTCCCGCGGATCGGGTAGTCCGGATTGGGCGGTCCGCCCTGCTCCTCGAAGTGCTTCATCGGATTCTTCCAGTTGAAGCTCCGCGAGCCGTAGGGGCAGCCGACGATGCAGTAGCGACAGCCGATGCAGCGGTGCATGTCCATCATCACCGGCCCGTCCTCGCGCTTGAAGGTCGCCTTCGTCGGGCAGACCTTGACGCACGGTGGATGCTCGCAGTGATTGCAGAGCACCAGGGTCGGGCGATGCTTCAGCTCCTCGCTGGTGCGCTCGTTCACGCGCCCGGGGAAGACCTCGGCGAGGGACTCCTTCCAGAGCCACTTGATCTCCTCCTCGTGATCCTCCCAGTGCGGGACATTGAACTCGGTGTGGCAGGCGTCGATGCAGGCGGTCTGGTTCGGACACGTCTCGCACTTCGTGGCCTCGATCGCCAGCGCGTGCTTCCTGCCCTTCAGCTCCGGAGGAGCCGGGGCGATCGCCTGCGCCCGGGCGTTCTTGGCGATGATGGGCGCGGCGCCGCCGACGCCGAGGATGGTGATCCCGGCGGCCTTCAGCAGATCTCTTCGACTGGTACTCATTGTCCGGCCTCCACTTTCTTCGCGGGCACCGTATCGAGGTGACAGTCCCAGCAATGGGGCGTGACCCCGAGGTAGTCGTGACACTTGGTGCAGAACTCCTCCCGGCTGCCGTGGCAGTCGAGACACGTCCGGGTCAGGCTCATCATGACCTGCTCGCCGTCACGCTCGTAGTAGCGCTGGCCGTCCCGGACGACCGTGTCCCTCCAGTCGTTGAGGAGGTCCATGTGGGCGTCGCGCATGTGGCCGGCCTCTTCGACGCAGGTGCCCTTGGCCCTGGCCCGCTCGAGGACGTCGGTCAGATCGGGCGGCGTGCCGTCGCCTCCCGAGCCCAGGGACAACAGGAACGGCGAGACTCCGGCGACCACCAGGAGTCCGAGGCCGGTGAAAACTATCGGTCCGCCTTGCATCGCTAGCCCTCCTCTCCGTCAGGAGCTCGCAGCTCTTCCAGTGGTTCCAGGCGCAGGTTCATTTCCCGCTTCTTCTGCCCCTTCATCACCAGGGCGTTGGCCACCATCTCGGTGATGCCGGTGACCTGGACTCCCGGTGCCCAGTAGTCGCACACGGTGACCAGCGTCGCCCGGTCGATGGCGCACATGGCGGCCAGCATGTTCACGCCGTGCTTGTCCTGCACGTACTTGACCGCGTTGCCGCGCGGCAACCCGCCGCGCAGGCGCATCTCCATGTTTTCGTCGGTGCCGAGGCCGGCGCCACCACCGCAGCAGAACGTCTTCTCCCGGATGGTGTTCTCCGGCATCTCGAAGAAGTTGTTGCAGATGTTCTTGATGACGTAGCGCGGCTCCTCGAACAGCCCCATCGCGCGGGCGGGGTTGCAGGAGTCGTGGTAGGTCAACCGGATGTAGTCGTTCATGCTCTTGTCGAGGTTCAGCTTGCCGTGCTTGATCAGGTCGGCAGTGAACTCCGAGAGGTGGACCATCTTGGTCGACTTCGCGTTCTCGAAGACGGTCCCGGTGATGGGCGACTTCGGGACTTCCAGGAAGTCCGGCGGGCCGTTGAGCGTGTCCATGTACTGGTTCAGGACGCGCCACATGTGCCCGCACTCGCCGCCGAGGATCCACTTGACGCCCAGGCGCTTCGCCTCGGCGTAGATCTTGGCGTTGAGCTGCTTCATCTTCTCGTGCGAGGTGAACAGCCCGAAGTTGCCGCCGTCCGACGCGTAGGAGCTGAAGGTGTAGTTCAGCCCCAGCTCGTGGAAGAGCATCATGTAGCCCATGCAGGTGAACGTTCCCGGCTCGGCCAGGAAGTCACCCGAAGGCGTGACGAAGAGGATGTCGGCCCCTTTCTTGTTGATCGGGACGTCGACCTCGATGCCGGTGATCTCCTCGATGTCCTCGGCGAAGAAGTCGAGTGTATCCTTCAGGCCGTGCGGCTGGATCCCGAGGTGGTTGCCGGTGCGGAAGCAGTTCGCCACCGGCTCCAGCACCCAGTTGACGTTGAGGCCGAGCAGGTTCAGGAGCTCCCGCCCCATCATGGTGATCTCGGCCGTGTCGATGCCGTAGGGGCAGAACACGGAGCAGCGCCGGCACTCGGTGCACTGGAAGAAGTAGAAGAACCACTCCTTGATCACGTCGACGGTGAGCTCCCGCCCGCCGGCCAGCCGGCCGAGGATCTGGCCCGCTTTGGTGAACTCGTTGCGGTAGACGGCTCGCAGGAGCTCGGCCCGCAGGAAGGGCATGTTCTTCGGGTCGCCGCCGCCGATGAAGAAGTGGCACTTGTCCGCGCAGGCGCCGCAGCGCACGCAGATGTCCATGAACACCTTGAAGGAGCGGTACTTCTCCAGGCGTTCCTTGATCCCCTGGATGATGATCTCCTTCCAGTTGTCGGGGAGCTGCCAGTCCTCGTCGGTCACCGCCCACGCCCTGGGGTTCGCCATCCCGAGGTACTCGAGGTGCTTGCCCTTGGCGGGGTAGATGAAGGCGCCTTCGCGGATGTCCGCCGGCGTGTCCCGCCAGTCGGTGTCGGGAGGAGTGGTATCGACGCGCTGCAGCTGCTCGCGGTCGTAATACGCGACTTCGTCGAATGAAGCTTCTCGTGCCATCGTCTACTCCTTGTCCACCGCGATACCGGCGCCTTTCATCTTGTCCCTGAACTCATCCTCGTACTCGTCGTACGGGTGCGTCTTGACCGGGTAGTCCCAGGGGTTCTGGTGATGGATCGCCCGGTTGGTGTTGGCCATGTTCCGGGTCGGGCTCAGGAACACTCCGCCCATGTGCATCAGCTTGCTGAAGGGGAAGTAGATCAGGAGCGTCGAGACCAGGAGCAGGTGTGCGAAGAAGAGCCAGTGAATGCCTCCGGCCGGGATCGCCGGACTGAAGCTCACCAGGCCCATCATCAGCTCCTTGGCTCCGGTGACGTCCGTGCGAACGACGTGGCGGAGCAGGAGCCCGGTGGCGGCGATCCCCATGATCAGGAACAGGGGGAAGTAGTCCGCCGGCAGCGAGGTGTAGCGCATCATGGGGATGAACAACCGCCTGATGAGCAGGTAGGTCACCCCGGCCAGCAGCACTGCTCCGCTGACGTAGAGCTCCGGAACGCCGATCTCCATCAGCCCGTCCAGCTTGGCCAGCCCGGTAACAACGAACGGCACCGGATCGAGGAAGAAGCGCAGGTGTCTGATGATCACCACCAGGAAGCACCAGTGGAAGGCGAGAGACGCCGCCCACAACCACTTCGTCGATGCGTGAGTCACCTGGCCGTCCGGTCGGACGTCGGTCACCGTGTTCCGCGCCAGTGAGCGGAAAGCGAAGACCTCGAGGAACATTCGCGCCACGACGCCCCCCTTGCTCGAGGGGTTCTCGATGGGGCTGGCCTCGATCCAGGGCAGCGACTTCTGCTGACCGCAGGTGGTTGGAATCCGGAACGGGACGGGGACCTTGGCCCAGGAGAGGACCTTGACCGCGAACCCGATCAGGAACACCAGTATCGCCACGTATGGAAGGACCACCCCGAACACGATCTCGAGCCCCAGCACATCTGTCCCGACGAACGCCAGGACGAACAGGGCCAGGACCGCTGCCAGGGAGACGATGATCTTCATTGCCGGCAACCTCCTCTTGTCGGCGTGCAGGACGATGGGTCTTCCGGTCTCAGGGTCGTCATCCGCATGACGCTCGCGACCTGGTTCCGGATTTCCCGGACCCTGATGTCGGCGAGTCGCTCGCGGTGACCCGCGAAACTCTCGAAGGCCATCAGGGCCAGCCGATCGATTCGCGCCTCGAGGTCGAGGAACTGCTCGAAGGCCTTGCGGTCCCGCAGCTCCCCGCGCAGCTCGGTGCGCAGGATCCGTTTCAACTCGAAGACAAAGGACAGCGCGCGGGATGGCGCGACGTCCTGAATGCTGGAGAGCTGGATTATCCGGTCCAGTCGCGGAGCGATCTCCTCAGCAGGGAGCTCGTCCAGCAACGCGTCGAACAGGAACTCCACCTCGGAAACGACCGTGGTCCCCGCCGGGTTGGCGAACGGGTCCTTGACGCTCTTGAGGAACTCAGCGGCTCCCTGCGGGAAGATGGTCAGAGCTGCCTCGCCCCACTTCCGCACGATTTCCGCTCGCTTCTGACGAAGATAGCTATCCAATCGGATGCCTCCCGATGCCCGCTCGCCTCAACCACGACCGCGGTGACGCTCCGAGAGCGACACTCCGGTCACGGCCCCCCGAAGGGGGCCCGAATACCGTCAGATGGAATCAGACGCAACCGGTGGGCTTGGGCAGGCCGGCGACCTTGCAGGCACCCTTCGCGGGGCCCGACGGGAAGAGCTCGTAGATGTAGCCGAGCTTGAAGCCCGTCGCCTTGCAGAGACGGCGGATCATCGGAGCCACACCGAACTCGAGGTAGTACTCGCGCAGGTAGTTGACCAGCTTCCAGTGGTCCTCGGTGAGGTTGTCAACGCCTTCGGTCTTGCCGAGAGCGGCCGCGACATCCTCGTTCCAGAGGTCGGGGTTTTGGATGAATCCGTCTTCGTCGATTTCGAGAGTGGTGTCGCCTACTTGAAAGTCGGCCATTTGATTTCTCCTAGGGCTTGTCCTGATCGTCGTCGTCAGGATCTTTGCCGAGCTCCACGGTGAGGACGCCCTCACCCTGTACTTTTTTCTTGTCGAGTGCCTTGTCGATAGCCTTGAGCAGCGCCGGGTCGGGCGAGTAGCCGAGCTCTTTCGCCTTCTCCAGACTGACCACGGCCTCATCGACCCTTCCCAGATCATTCAACCCGACCGCCAGGTGGTAGTACCCACCGGCGTTGGACGGATCGAGTTCGATAACGCGGCGGAAGCACTCGACCATCGGCTCGGCCTGAGTCAGGTACAGGTACCCGAGTCCGAGGTTGAAGTGCGCCATCACGAGGTCGGGCTCGACCTCCACCGCTTTCTTGTTCGCCTCCACGCTTCCCTGGAAGTCCCAGCGCGTGAAGAGCAGCCCCCCGAGGTTCACCCACGCCGCGGCGAAATCCGGCGCCAGCTCGGTCGCCTTGCGGAGCGAATCCTCGGCCTCGCGGATATGGCCGGCCCGCATCAAGGCGGTGCCCAGCCGCAGGTGAGCCTTCGCCGAGTCGGGGTTCTCGGCGACCGCGGCCCGCCCCTCCTCGATCAGCTCTCGTTGGCTCTTGTCAGCGGACATCGTCTTTTCCTCCGAGGAGCATCTCGTTGAGTGCTCGTTGCAGTTCCTTCGCCACCCTGCCCGGGCAGCCCTGGCTGATCAGGCGCAGCGCTTCGGCCAGACCCGGCTTCAGCCCTTCGTCGGCGGCGAGGCGGATGAGGTCGGGGACCATCGGCAGCAGGAGGTCGGGGTTCTCCTCGGCGATCGCTCGCACCACTTCCGGCGCGTGGAGCGCGTTGGTCCCCGACTCGTCGTTCATCGCCCAGATCAACCGGCGCACCAGGTCCTGGATCTGCCTCTCGTGGTACCGGCTCGCGATGGCGATGCCCCGAGCAGCGCGCTCGCGCAGCTCGACTTCGGGCAGGTACGAGAACCCGAGGAGGTAGCGCACCGCGCGCGCATCCTCGGCGAGGAGCTTCTCCAGCTCATCGAGGGCGTTTTCGTCGATCGCCCGGCGTACTCGAGAGCGCAAGTTCATCACGCCTCTCCCGTGACTGCCGCCACGAAGCCAGGGGCCCATTCGGGAACGCCGAGCGCGTGCAGGTGCGTGTAGCCGGCGACCACGTTGTTCACGCGGATTCCGTCGCGCCCCCCACCGAGGCCGGTGCCGCGCTCCACCGCGAACACCGTCTCCCCCACCTCGTCTCCGGGACGGAGGCGGGAGTAGTGGAACTCGTGCCCCCGAAAGACGCTGCCCTCGGGCAGGAACGGGTTGGCCCGGTCGACCCGGACGCTGACGTAGCCGTGTCCTTGCGGCTTCTTCTTCTGTTCGACGACGATCGGCAGCGCGCCGACCATCGGGAGAGAGCGACCTTCCCGCTCGAGCGACTCGGCGAGGTACATCAGCCCGCCACACTCCGCCCACACGGGCAATCCCGCCTCGATCCTCTGCCTGATCAGCTCGCGCAACCGCTCGTTGGCGGCGAGCTCGTCGGCGTGTACCTCCGGGAATCCACCCCCCGCGTACAGGGCGTCGACCTCGGGGAGGTCGCTGTCCGCGATGGGCGAGATCGGGACCAGCTCGGCGCCGGCGTCCTCGAGGGCGGACAGGTTCTCGGGATAGTAGAAGGAGAACGCGCGGTCCTGGAGGACCCCGATGCGGACCCGCGCCGGCGTGCTCTTCTTCAGCGCGGCGGCGTCGGGAGCGGGCAGTGCCGCGGCGCGGCGAGCCACCTGCTCCAGCGCGTCGACATCGACGTGCTCCTCGATGATCCGTCCCAGGCGGTCCAGCACCTCGACCCGCTCGGGGTGCTCGAGGGCGGTCACCAGACCGAGATGACGGCTGGGCAGGTGCTGCTCCTTCAGCCGAGGAATGGCACCGAGGACGGGAATCCCCGCCTCCCGCGTCACCGCCTCGGTGATCACCTTCTCCTGGCGAGCGGTCCCGACGCGGTTGAGCACCACGCCGGCGATCTCCAGCTCGGGGTCGAGCGCTCGGCAGCCGAGGACGAGGGCCGCGACGGTGCGCGTCACCTTGGTGGTGTCGATCAGCAGCACCACGGGCGCGCCGATCAGGCGGCTGAGCTGCGCGGTGGAGTGGGACCCCTTCGCGTCCAGGCCGTCGAAGAGGCCTCGGTTCCCCTCGATCACGGCGACATCTGCGCCCGACGCGGCCTCGGCCAACGAGCTCGTGATGCTCGCCTCGGGCATCATGAAGGTGTCGAGGTTGCGGCCGGGGCGGTCGGCGGCCGCGCCCATCCAGGCGGCGTCGATGAAGTCGGGGCCCTTCTTGAAGGGCGCCACGACTCTCCCCCGGGACCGCAAGGCACGGATCGTGCCGAGGGTCACCAGACTCTTCCCGACGTCGCCGGCGAGGCCGGCGATCACCAGGCGGGGGAGCGAGACGTCCTTCAAGGGTTCACCCGAGAGCGATCAGGCCATGTCGATGTAGCCGCAGGGACACTCGTCCCGGCACTTGTTGCATCCGTCGCAGGAACCGAGGTCGGCGGTGTAGTAGTTGCCGGGCCCGGGCTCGGGGACCTTCTTGAAGCAGCCGGGGGTGCAGTACATCCAGCAGCGCTCACAGCCGTAGCAGAGCCCGCAGGAGAAGCAGCGACCGATCTCCGACTCGAACTCCTCGCCCGTGATCCGGTGGACGATCTCGTCGATCGGCTTGCTGAGCCACTCCTCGACCGGGCGATGGCCGGGCTTGGCCTTCTCCGCTGCCTCGTAGACCTCGAGCTTCAGGCGGTTCTTGTCGAGCTCGGGCCAGTCCCGCTTGTCGGGTTCGGTCCCGCGCAGGAAATGGTGCGCGGCGAGTCCCGCGCGCATCCCGTGATAGACGGCGGTGGTGGCCAGACCGAGGTCGATCACGTCGCCGCCGGCCCAGACGTCCTCTTCGATCTTGCCGGTCTCGTCCGGCTCCAGCCACCGCGTCTGCGGCTTCAGCGCCTCGATCCAGTCGGGCTGCTGGGAGACCGCGGCGATGACGGCGGTGACGGGGATGTCGTACTCGGAGCCTTCGATCGGCACCGGGCGACGGCGTCCGGAGTCGTCGGGCTCGCCCAGCTCCATCTTCTGGGCGGTGAGGTGCGTGAGCTTCTCGCCGGCCCGGCGGATGCCGACGGGGGCGACGAGGAGCTCGAGGGTGATCCCTTCCTTCTCCAGGTCGTCGACCTCGCTGTCGATGGCGGGCATCTCGACGCGCGTGCGGCGGTAGAGGATGGTGGCGTTGGCGCCGGCGCGGCGCGCCTCGCGGGCGGCGTCGATGGCGGTGTCGCCGCCGCCGATCACGACGACCTGATCACCGAGCTCCGGCGGGTTGCCCTGGTTGACGAGGTGCAGGTAGTCGGTACCGGTCCAGACGCCCGGCCCCTCTTCGTTCTCGACGCGCATCAGCTTGCCCTTGTGGGCGCCGATGCCAAGGAACAGGAGTTTGTGCTGCTTCCGCAGCTCGTCGACGCTGACGCCGTCGCCCACCGGGGTCTCGAGCTTGAGCTCGACACCCAGGTCGACGACGCGGTCGATCTCGGCCTGCAGCACCTCGGCGGGCAGCCGGTAGAAGGGGATCCCCCAGTAGAGCATCCCGCCCGCCTTCTCGGTCTTCTCGTAGACCGTCACCGGGTAGCCGCGGCGGCGCATCTGGTACGCGAAGGCGAGGCCGGCGGGGCCGGCGCCGATCACGCCGATCGACTCTTCCTTGGGCTCCTCGTCGAGCATGGTGAGCTTCAGACCCTGGTCCAGCGCCCAGTCGCCGATGAAGCGCTCGCAGGCGTTGATGGCGACGGCGCCGTCCTTCAGCTCACGGGAACAGCCGGTCTCGCAGGGGTGCGGGCAGACGCGCCCCATGATCGACGGGAAGGGGTTGGTCTCGCAAATGAGCCGCCAGGCCTTCTCGTAGGCCTGCTCTTCGCTGAGCCCGGTCTTCTCGCGCTGGCCGATGATCGTCAGCCACCCGCGGATGTCGTTGCCGCTGGGGCACGTTCCGAGGCACGGCGGCAGCTTGGTGATCTGCTTCGGCCGCGCCGAGGAGGTCTTGGCACCAGCAGCTCCACGCCCGGTCGTGCGTAGCGCCTTCTTCTTCTTGTTCTTCTTCAGCAGGCCCATGGCGAAACCCTTTGCTTCGAGGTCACGGCCCGGTGGAGCGGACCGTCGGTCATTCCTTGGATCAGAATCGTGGGCGATCCCCAGGGGGACCGTCCGACCCCCGCTCCCAGTTGAATCGAACCTCGGGTGAATTGCCCAGGCCCGCACTCGCGGGGAGGGAGAGTTGCGCGCCAGCCCCCCGGATCTGCTCTCGCAGCCGGGGGGCCGACGTCTCGTTTCCAGTCGGCATCCAACCCGGGACCCGAGCGGTCCCGGCATGAAGACCGACGATCAGGCGTCGGGAGGCAGCACGATGTAGCTACCTCCGACATAGGAGTACGTGCAGCGCCCGGAGTCGATCAGAGAGCGGATCGCCTTCTTGCACAGCTTCTTGTCGCACTCGTCCTCGCCGTACTTCTCGATCATGGCCTTGGTCAGGTCCATGGCCTTCAGCTTCCGCTTGCCGTGATAGTCCTTGACCATCTCGAACATGGCTTCGGCAACGCTATCGGCATCGACGCTCATCGTTCCTATCTCCTAGCTCTGACGCAACTGGGCGGACCGCTTGTAGCTCTCGCCCGCGTGGGTGAAGTCGTCGATGTGGTACTTGGTGAACTCGAGGCCGGTGAGCTCGAAGAACTTCGGCCAACCGATCCGCTCGATCCACTCGCCCATGCGCTCGAACTTGCGAGCGTTGGCGGCGTACACCTCGACCAGGTTCTTGACGGCGTCGACCACCTCGGGCCAGCGCGGGGGGGTGTTGGGCAGGTACGGGATCGCCAGCTTCGAGAACATCGGCTCGCTGCGGGCGTTGCTGACCTTGCCGCCGACCCAGATCGAAACGCCGTCCATCTCGGGATCGTTCAGCGTCATCGCCGGGCAGACCGTGTAGCAGTTCGCGCAGAACATGCACTGCTCCTCGATGACCTCGACCGACTCGACGCCGTCGACGCTCGCGGTGCGGATGGCACCCGTCGGGCACGAGGCGAGGGTCGAGGGGATCTCGCACTGCGTCTTCATCAGGTCGTGCCGGATCTCCGGCGCACGACGGTGGACACCGAGGATGGCGATGTCCGAGCAGTGCACCGCGCCGCACATGTTGAGGCAGCACGCGTAGGCGATCCGCAGCTTGGCGGGGAGCTTGGCGCTCTCGTAGTACTCGAAGAGCTCGTCGAGCACCGCCTTGACCACGCCCGAGGCGTCGGAGGCTGCCGAGTGGCAGTGGACCCAACCCTGGGTGTGGACGATGTTGGTGATCGCCGCGCCGGTACCACCGACCGGGTAACCCTCCTTCTTGAGGCGATCGATCAGGGGGTCGACCTTGCTCTCGTCGGTGAGCAGGAACTCGACGTTGTTACGGCTGGTCCAGCGCAGGTGGCCATCGCAGAACTCGTCGGCGATGTCCGCGAAGAGCCGGATCGACTCGATGCTGATCAGGCGCGCCGTGGCGGCCCGGACCGAGTACAGCTTGTCACCACTCTCGCCGACGTGAACGAGCACGCCGGGCCGAGGATTCTCGTGGTACTTCCACTTGCCGTAGTTGTCCTTGATGACCTGCGGCAGGAACTGCTCGTAGTGCGGAGGCCCGATGTCGGTCTTTCTCTTAGACATGTCAACCATTTGCTTTCTCCAATTCGGTGCAAGTACGGGCCTTGCTACTCGTCGTCCTCGTCGTCAGCTTCGAAGAAGATGTACGGGTTCGTCCGGGGGTTGATGACCATCTCGGGGACCGGGTCGAGGCCGATCTGCTCGAGGAAGTTGCCCATGCCCACGCGCTGGATGAACTCGCCCACGCGCTCACGGTTGTTGCCGTGCTCGCCCCAGACGTCCCAGATCGCCTCGATGAACTCCTTGACGTCCTCGTACTCACCTTCGATCTTGATGAACGGGACCATCACCGAGCAGAGCAGCGCGCCGCCGATGATCGGGGCCTTGCCGCCGAGCAGGATAGTCGCTCCGCGGTCCTTGCCGGGCGCGAGAGCCTTGTGCAGCACGTTGATGCAGTGCATGCACTTGACGCAGTTGGCGTCGTCGATCGCGAGGTTGTTGCCGTCGTACTTCATGCAACGGCTCGGGCAGCGGCGGACGACGTCCATCCGGATGTCGATGCCGTCGGCCTCGTGCTTCTTGACCTCGGCCTGGTCGACCTGGATCTCGTCGCGCCAGGTGCCGATGATCGCCATGTCCGACCGAGCCACGGAGGCGACGCAGTCGTTCGCACAGCCGGCGGCCTTGATCTTGAACTTGTACGGGAACGCCGGACGGTGCAGCTCGTCCTGGAACTCCTGCGTGAGGTCGTTGCAGACGGCCATCGTGTCGTAGCAGGCCCACTCGCAGCGCGACTCACCGCAGCAGCAGCTCGGAGTACGCATGTCGGAGCCGGAGCCACCGAGGTCGAAGCCGATCGCGCTCAGATCCGCGAACACCGGCTCGAGCGCTTCGGTCTTGCAGCCGAGCAGGACCAGGTCGCCGGTCGAGCCGTGCATGTTCAAGATACCGGAGCCGTGCTTCTCCCAGATGTCACACACCTTGCGGAGAATGTCCGAGGTGTAGAACCAGCCGGAGGGCTGGTTGACCCGGACGGTGTGGAACTGGGCGACTTCCGGGAAATCGTCCGGAAGGTCGTTGTAGCGGCCGATCACGCCGCCGCCGTAGCCCATCACGCCGACGAGGCCGCCGTGTTTCCAGTGTCCGATCTTGTCCTTGTACGAACGCTCCAACACGCCGAGAAGATCCTCGGCCATCGGATTGTGTCGGCTCTTCTTGAGCTCCGTGACGAAGCTCGGCCACTGGCCGGATTCGAGCTCGTCGAGGAGCGGAGTTTCCCTTTTCTTGTCGGTCATGGCAGCTCCTTGCCGGTGCCACACTGAGTGCTGTTCAGTAACGGAGCGCTCGCTCGGCCTCCTCGACCTCTACTCCGCCCGGATACACCGTCGCGACGCGCGGACGTTGCAGTGTCCGGCGTCGGTCCAGTTTTCTCGGGGGCGGACGGTGCGTCCATCAGGCAGGTACCCTCCGGGCGGATGTTGAGCAAACGCGATCCCACGTGCGATGTGTACATACGATCGCCCCTGACCCTGACAAGTCAAACGCATACCTTGAATGGCGCGGATAAAGAGCGTTGATAGCCGCGATTGCGCGCTGCAATTGCGGGTCGTAAGTAGTTCAAACTCCCATCGTCGGTACGGGGATTTGCACTTCGTCATGCGCTCTTCGAATCAGTCTCCGGGAGTATTCGGAGGGGCGTGCGGAGGTGCTTTCCCACGACTCCCCGGCGACCATCCATCGACCTCTCGCGACGCGCTGCGAACAAGAACGAAGGGCCCACCCTTCCTGTGCGCAGCGCCAGCGGGGGGAACTGCCCAGGGAGTGATGGACACCCCGCGTTCCGCTTGACTGCCTCGGCCGGGGTGCGGTACCTTATTGCAATCTACTAGCAGGCCCTTCGGGGCTCCCCACCCGCCGGAGCCGGGAGACGGAAAACCCGCCTGGCATCCGGTCCTACGAGCCCCTCGACGAGACCGCAGGGTCGCTCTTCCCCACCCCTTCGAGTATCCGTGGAACTTCATCAACTTCACTGCTTCGTCGCCGTCACCGAGGAGGGGGGGTTCAGTCGTGCGAGTGCGCGCTTGCGCATGACTCAGCCCGCGATCTCCTACCAGGTGAAGCAGCTGGAAAAGGAGCTGAAGCACCCGCTCTTCATCCGCCAGCCGCGAGGCATCGCGCTGACGGAGGCGGGGCGCATCCTGTTCCACCACGCCCAGGAGCTCTTCGAGCTGGTGCGGCGCACGCACAACGCGATCGAGCGCCTCTCCGACGGCGTCAACGGCGAGGTACGGATCGGTACCGTCAACAGCATCGGGATCTACTTCCTGCCCGAGGTCCTGCAGAGCGTACGCGAGAAGTACCCCGGGGCGCGGCCGACGCTCCTGTACCGCGATTCGGTCGAGATCCTCGATACGCTGGCGTCGAACGAGATCGACATGGTGCTGATGGCCAACCCCGTGCCCGACGCCCGATTCGAGCACGAGACGATCATCACCGAGCGGGTCTCGCTAGTGTGCGGGCGCTCCCACCCCTTCTTCCGCCGCAAGTCCATAACGCCGGACGAATTGAAGGGGATGGACTTCATCTCACTGACCTCGATGAATCCCACCGGGAAGCTGATCCGCGACTACCTCTCGAGGCTGGACGTCTACGTCGAGCCGGTGGTCTCCACCGACAACGTGGAAACGGTCAAGAAGATGGTGGAGATCGGCCTGGGAGTGGCCTTCGTGCCCGATATGGTCACCACCCGGAACCTCTGCGAGGGGGGGCTCGCGCGGGTCGAGATCACTCCCGCGCTGACCCGGGAGATCGTCCTCGTCACCTGGAAGAAGCTCGAGCTCTCCCTGGCCGCGGCCGCGTTCATCAGCGAGCTGCGCGACGCCGCGGCGAGCTGGAAGCTCAGCCACGAGCCGACGGGCGCGATCGAGGCCGAATAGAGCACCCGCAGGTGCGCGGCGGGAGCCCGCTGCGCCCTCGCCAAATGGGCGTTCCAAGCTCGCCCCTCCTGCCGAGGCCGCGCCGAGTCACCGCGGTCCACCTCGTCCCGGCCCTCGACTCGAGCCGCCGGATCACGGAATGAGATCACCGATTCTCTCCGGAATTCGAGCTCGGCTGAGAGATTCTATCTGCGCCCCACTGCGTACTCAGGTCCGCCATTCGAATGATGTTGCCAGGCGACGATGCGATTTGTTTCGCAGTGGATAACCGTCATCGAGGGTCGCGCGGATCCCTATCAACGCCCTCTATCAGGTACATCGAAAGTTTGACTTTGACGCTACGCCGCGGGCGTCCCACTCTTAGCCCCGAAGCTGCTACTAGGAGCTTCCACTTTTGTGCACCGGCTTTCACAAGAGTTCACTGGTTCGGCCGCTGGTGGGAGACCCAACACGGCCACTCCGCGGAGGTAACAAATGCCAAGCTACGTAGTTCCGGACAAGTGCGACGGATGCAAGGCGCTCGACAAGACTGCCTGCCAGTACATCTGTCCGAACGACCTTATGGTCCTCAACAAGGACACCGAAAAGGCGTTCAACCAAGACCCCTCGCAGTGCTGGGAATGCTACAGCTGCGTGAAGATCTGCCCCCAAGACGCGGTCGATGTCCGCGGCTACGCAGACTTCGTCCCGATGGGTGCCTCGGTCGTACCCATGCGCTCATCCGACTCGATCATGTGGACGATCAAGTTCCGCAATGGGAACATCAAGCGCTTCAAGTTCCCCATTCGCACGACTGCCGAAGGCGCGGCCGACCCTCCGGGCGGCTGGGCGAACGAGCCGTCGCTGGACGGTCCGACCCTCTTCACCGAGCCCGAGTCTCTCGGCCTCTCCGAAGTCTGGACCAAGGGCAAATAGCAGGAGACTAATGCGATGACTCATTTCGATACAGTCGAGGTAGAAACCGACCTGCTGATCCTCGGTGGCGGCATGGCCGCCTGCGGCGCTGCGGTCGAAGCAGCCTACTGGGCCAAGAAGAACGGCCTCAAGGTCACCATGGTCGACAAAGCCGCCCCCGATCGCTCTGGAGCGGTCGCCATGGGCCTGTCGGCTATCAACCAATACGTCGGTCTCAAGGACGGCGCCAACACGATCAAGGACTACGTGGACTACGTCCGCAACGACCTCATGGGTGTCACCCGCGAGGACCAGGTTGCGAACATTGCCCGTCACGTCGACGGCTCGGTTCACCTGTTCGAGAAGTGGGGCCTTCCCATCTGGAAGGACAAGGACGGCGGATACGTCCACGAGGGTCGCTGGCAGCTGATGATCAACGGCGAGTCCTACAAGGTCATCGTCGCTGAGGCCGCCAAGAACGCCCTCGGAGTCGAGAACATCTACGAGCGTGTCTTCATCACCGAGCCCCTGATGGACGGCGACCGTTGCGTCGGCGCCATCGGCTTCTCCGTGCGTGAGAACAAGTTCTACGTCTTCAAGGCCCGTGCCACCATCTGTGCGATGGGCGGCGCCGTCGGCGTCTTCAAGCCGCGCTCCTCTGGCGAGGGTGCCGGTCGCGCCTGGTACCCCCCGTTCAACTCGGGTGCCTCGGCCTACTTCACCATCAAGGCTGGCGCCGAGATGACCTGCCAGGAAGTGCGGTTCATCCCCGTCCGCTTCAAGGACGCTTACGGCCCGGTCGGTGCGTGGTTCCTGCTGTTCAAGTCCACGGCGACCAACGCCCTGGGCGAGAGCTACATGCAGACCCGCGCTGGCGTGCTCGAAGAGTACGGCGCCTACGGCAAGGTCAAGCCCTGCCCGGCGAACCTGCGTAACTACCTCATGATGCTGGACGTCATGGAAGGCAAAGGCCCGATCTACATGCAGACGGCCGAAGCCATCCAGAGAATCGCCTCCAGTGAGGACGATCCCAAGAAAGCCAAGAAGAAGCTCAAGGAGCTCGAGGCCGAAGCTTGGGAAGACTTCCTCGACATGACCATCTCGCAGGCGATCCTGTGGGCTGCGACCAACATCCAGCCCGAGGAGAAGCCGTCCGAGATCGCCGCTGCCGAGCCGTACTTCATCGGTTCGCACTCCGGCGCTTCCGGCGCTTGGGTCAGTGGTCCCGAAGACCTCGCACCTCCGGAGTACTTCTGGGGTTACGAGCAGATGACCACCGTCCAGGGCCTCTTCGCCGCGGGCGACGCCTCCGGCGCCTCCTCCCACAAGTTCTCCTCCGGTTCGCACGCCGAGGGTCGGATCAGCGGTAAGGCCGCTATCCGCTTCCTGGTCAACGAGAACCCGGCTCAAGGGAACGTCGACGGCGGCTGCATCGAAGAGATGAAGGCCACCTGCCTGAAGCCGATGGTCGTGTTCGAAGAGAACAAGGACCGCACCACTCAGACCGATGTCAACCCCGAGTACATCGTTCCGAAGATGTTCATGTTGCGGATGCAGAAGCTCATGGACGAGTACGCCGGTGGCGTGACCGCCCAGTTCTGCACCTCGCAGCCCAACCTCGAGAAAGCCCTCGAGAACCTGGCTCTCCTCCACGAAGACTCCGAGAAGCTCGGTGCCGAGAACCTGCACCAGCTCATGCGGGCCTGGGAGAACATGCACCGCTCGTATCAGGCGGAAGCCCACGTGCGCGCCATGCTCTTCCGTGAAGAGACCCGTTGGCCCGGTTACTACTTCCGGAACGACAAGCCGAAGATGGATCCCTCGTGGGAATGCTTCGTCAACAGCGTCTACGACGCCAAGACGAAAGAGTGGACCATGAAGAAGGTCCCGATCACCACGATCGTCTGATCCACCCGACCTTGACCACTACAGTCGAGCGGCTGCTCGCGCAGTCGCTCGGCTCCGGCCCCGAGGCCGATACTTGATCAACGCGGTCCCGGGTGCCTTCGGGTACCTGGGACCTTCCTTTAGCTGAGGAGCAAGGATGGCCGCGAGCGACAGCGCGTTGACCTGTCCCCACTGTGGCGCTCACCTCCGGGAGTTCGAGCTCCCGACGGAGACCGGCTGGGGCGCAAACCAGTGGGTTTGCTTCAATGACGAGTGCTCCTACTTTCGCGATGGGTGGACCTGGATCTGGGAAACCTACCGCGCCAAGGCCTCCTACCGATTCCGCGTCGTGAACCCCGCGACCGGGGCCACCTCGCCTCTCCCCGTCTGGTCCGCGACGGCGATGCGCGATCGGATCGTCGATGATCCAGGGAACGCAGCAGGAACGCCGGCTTCGCGGAGCGACGACGCTTCCCCGGAGGACCCCTCATGACCGCCGCCGGATCGCCCCCGAGCTCTCCCCTCCCGGAGGACCTCAAGGGCAAGAAACAGATCAAGCCGGGCGAGAAGTTCCGCTTCGGCTGCCACGCGAAGCTTCCCTGCTTCACCGACTGCTGCGCCGACATCAACATCCTGCTGACGCCGGTCGACGTGCTCGGCCTGGCGCGCAGGCTCGGCATCACGACCGGCGAGTTCCTCGAGCAGTACACGCTCATGCCGATCACCAAGGATCTGCACTTGCCCGTGGTCATGCTCAAGATGGGCGACGACCCGGAGAAGAAGTGTCAGCTCCTCGACGAGAACGGCTGCGGCGTCTACGAAGATCGCCCGTGGCCCTGTCGGATGTACCCCGTCGGCATGGCCCTCCCCCCCGCCCGCGCCGGCGTCGAGCCGGAGCCGATCCACTTCCTGATCGAGGATGGCTTCTGCGAGGGACACACCGAGAGCCGTGAGTGGACTCTCGAGGAGTGGATCGCGGACCAGGGCCTCGACACCCGCCAGGAGCTCGAGGCGGGGTTCCAGGAGATCGTCTCCCACCCGTGGTTCATCGGTGGCCGTCAGCTGGACCCGAAGCGCATGCAGATGTTCCACACTGCCTGCTTCGACCTCGACGGCTTCCGCAGCTTTGTCTTCAACTCCAGTTTTCTACAGCGCTTCGAGGTCGAGGAGGATGTCGTCACGCAGATCCGCGATGACGACGAGGCCTTGCTTCGGTTCGCTTTCCGCTGGCTTCGCTTCGCCCTCTTCGCGGAACCCACGATGAAGATGCGTGGGGAACAATCCGGGGCAGGAGAAACTCAATGACTGACTCCACACCGCGACCGCTGCTGGTGATCGGCGGCGGTATTGCGGGGCTGACCACGGCACTCGAGGCGGCGGAAGCCGGCCGCGAGGTCGTTCTCGTCGAGCGGGATCCCTTCGTCGGGGGCCGCGTCCTGCGCAACCACCAGTACTTCCCCAAGATGTGTCCGCCCGCTTGCGGGATGGAGATCAACATCGGACGCCTGAAGCGCAATCCGCGCATCCGCCTCCTGACCAGCACCGAAGTCACCTCTGCCACCAAGGAGGGCAACGGCTGGAAGGTGACGGTCACGCGCGCTCCGATGTACGTCAACGACCGCTGCACCGTCTGTGACGAGTGCACCCCGGTCTGTCCGGCGAAGATCCCGGACCCGGCGAACCTGGGCGTCGGCGAGGTGGCCGCGATCCGGCTGCCGAACCCCGACGGCGCACCCAAGCGGTTCTTCATCGAGCGCAGCGCGTGTCCGGATGGTTGCACCAAGTGCGCCGAGGCGTGCAAGTACGACGCGATCGATCTCGCGGCGGTCGCCAAGGAAGAGACGATCGAGGTCGGCGCCGTCGTGCTGGCCACCGGCTGGCACCCCTACCCGCTCGAGCAACTGACCGAGCTGGGCGGCGGACGCCTCGAGAACGTGATCGCCAACGTCAATCTGGAGCGGATGGCCGCCCCCGCGGGCCCCACCGCTGGCCGAATCGTCCGTCCCTCCGACGGCGCCGAGCCGAAAAGGATCGCCTTCGTGCAGTGCGCGGGCTCCCGCGACGTCAACCACCTCTCCTACTGCTCGGCGATCTGCTGCCTCGCTTCGATGAAGCAGGCCGGCTACGTCAAGGAGCAGCTCCCCGAAGCCGAGGTCGTGATCTACTACATCGATCGCCGCACTCCCGGCCGCAACGAGGAGGTCCTGGTCAAGGCGACCGAGATGGAAGGAGTCGAGCTGGTCAAGGGCAAGGTCGGCAAGATCGAGGAAGGCGACGGAGGTGCGCTGAAGCTCCGCGTCGAGGACACCGAGTCCGGCAAGCTCATGGAAGCGGATGCCGACCTCGTGGTGCTCGCCACCGGCATGGTCTCGTCCCTCGCCGATGGCAACCTCCCCTTCGATATTCAGATGGACAGTGATGGATTCGGCCTCGACGACGAGCAGGCCGGAGTCTTCGTGGCTGGCGTCGCACGCCGACCGGAAGACGTCGCCGCGAGTGTTCGCGACGCGACCGGCGCCGCAGCCAAAGCTGCCGTAGCGGCAGGAAGGAGCGCGTAACAGCTATGGAACAAGTAGACGTATTCTTCTGCACCGGCTGCGAGATCGGCGCGTCCCTCGACATGGACGCGTTCGAGGAAGTCTGCGACGACGGTGATGCGAACAGCCTCATCTGTCACGAGTGCCTCTGCTCCCCCGAGGGCGTGGCCAAGATCCAGGAAGCGATCGACGGCGGAACCGACGGCCTGGTGATCGCCGCCTGCTCCCAGCGCGAGAAGACCGCGGAGTTCGACTTCGACAGGACCAAGGTCCACGTCGAACGCACCGCGATCCGCGAGCTGGCCATCTGGCCGCACGAGGCGAACGACGAGGACACCCAGATGCTGGCCGAGGACATGATCCGCATGTCCCTCGCCCGCTTCGAGGCGCTCGCGCTCCCCGAGAAGCTCGAGGAGGAGATCGCCGGGACGGTCCTGGTCGTCGGTGGCGGCTACGCCGGCCTCACCGCAGCCCTCGCCGCGGCCGGCATGGGTCAATCCGTCGAGCTGATCGAGAAGGAGGCCCGCCTGGGCGGCTACCTCGCCGACTGCTCGAACCTGGTGCCCGAGCGTCCCCCCTACGACGAGCTCCAGCCCAACGACATCGCCGAGCTCGTCTCGCGCGTCGAATCGCACGCCTCGATCAAGGTCCGCAAGTCGACCACGATCACCAGCATCACCGGTTCGCCGGGTCAGCTCCAGGTCCAGACCGAGGGCGAAGGCGGTCCCGACGGCTTCACCGTCGGCGCCATCGTCCAGGCGACGGGAGCGAAACCCTACGACGCCGGCAAGCTGGAGGGCTTCGGCTACACCGAGAACCCCGACGTCATCACCACCACCGAGCTGGAGAAGATGATGTCGAACGGCGGGCTCAAGCGGCCTTCCGACGGCTCCACTCCGGGCCGGGTCCTCTTCGCCCTTTGCGCGGGTTCCCGCGACGAGGCGCACCTCTCGTACTGCTCGAGCGAGTGCTGCGCGGCCAGCCTCAAGCTGGTCTCCGCGATCCACAACGATCACCCCGACACCGAGTGCGTGGTGGTCTACAGGGACCTCCGCGCCCCCGGGCAGCTGGAGCACTTCTACGAGTCGGTCCAGTGCCAGCCCGGCAGTCTCTTCACGCGCGGCGACATCAAGGGCGTCAGCGTGAACGGCGGCGGCCTGAAGGTCGCGGTCGAGAACAGCCTGCTCGGCGACGATCTCGACATCGAGACCGACCTGGTCGTCCTCGCCACCGGCATGGTTCCCGTCTCCGCCGACGGCGAGGCGATCCGCCAGCTGGTCGACGCCCAGCACCGCGCCGAGCACGGCGAATCGGACGTGCAGAAGGAAGCGGCCCGCGAGATCGTCGCGGCCAACCTCCAGCACGAGGGCACCGAGATCCTCAACCTGCACTACCGGCAAGGTCCCGACCTGCCGACGCTGGGCTACGGCTTCCCGGACTCTCACTACATCTGCTTCCCCTACGAGACGCGTCGCACCGGTATCTTTGCCGCCGGCACACTGCGCGCTCCGATGGACTCCGCGCAGGCGGCCGAGGACGGCTGGGGCGCGGCGATGAAGGCGGTGCAGTGCATCACCTCCAACAGCCGCGGCGAGGCGGTCCACCCGCGCGCCGGCGACATCTCGATCGCGGAGTTCGCGCTGCAGCGCTGCACCCAGTGCAAGCGGTGCACCGAGGAGTGCCCGTTCGGGACCATCAACGAGGACGAGAAGGGAACGCCCGAGTACTTCCCCCTGCGCTGCCGCCGCTGCGGCATCTGCCTGGGTGCGTGCCCCGAGCGGATCATCTCCTTCCCCGAGTACTCGGTGAACGCGGTCGGCAACGCCATCAAGTCGGTGGAGGTCCCCGACGAGGACGAGGAGAAACCGCGGGTCCTGGTCTTCGCGTGCGAGAACGACGCACTGCCCGCGATCGAGGAAGCGGCCCGCCGCCGCCTCAAGTGGAACGCCTGGATCCGCATCGTTCCGGTGCGCTGCCTCGGCGCGGTCAACACGGTCTGGGTCGCCGACTCCCTCTCGACCGGCTTCGACGGCGTGATGCTGATGGGCTGCAAGAAGGGCGACGACTACCAGTGCCACTACATCAAGGGCTCCGAGCTGGCGCACACCCGGATGGGCAACCAGCAGGACACCCTGAAGCGTCTGGCGCTCGAAGAGGAGCGCTTGCAGGTCCTCGAGGTCGGTCGCGACGACTACGCGAAGATCCCGGAGATGTTCGAGGAGTTCGCCGAGACGATCGACGACGTCGGCCCCAACCCCTACAAGGGCTTCTGAGGTAGACCAAGATGCCTGCGACTCTCCAATCCGCGGTTCCCTCTGAGTCGGAAGGGCGAACGGCCTTCCGCCGCGAGCTCTTCGCTCGCGGCGGCGAGACCGCGCCGAAGTGCTACCAGTGCGGTACCTGCTCGGCGGTGTGTGACCTCGCGATCGAGGATGCGCCTTTCCCGCGCAAGCAGATGCTCGACGCTCAGTGGGGCCGCGGCGATCAGCTAGCCGCGGATCCGGCGATCTGGCTCTGCCACCAGTGCAACGACTGCAGCGTTCGCTGCCCCCGGGACGCGAAGCCGGGGGACGTGATGCAGTCGATCCGAGCGCTGTCGGTCGAGCGACTCGCGGTGCCCGCGGCGGTCGGCAAGCTGGTGGGGAACGCCAGGACCACCTGGCCGATCCTGATCAGCGTGCCGCTCCTCATCTGGATCGTGCTGCTGGCGCTGACGAACCCGGGCGGCCTGGGTGTGCCTGCCTACCCCGACGCCGAGCACATCGGAGAGGCGGACGGGCCGGGCTACCACGTGTTCCTCAACAAGAACCACATCTACGGGGTGATGTTCCCCACGGTGATCCTGGTCTGCCTGGCGCTCTTCGCGAGCGGCAAGCGGTTCTGGAATCTCCTGGGGACCGGCACCACGCGGAGCGGTTCATTCTTCTCCCACCTGGTCCCGGTCGTGAAGGAGATCCTCTTCCACAACCGCTTCGGCCAGTGCGAGTCGGCGAAGCCCCGACGCTGGGCTCACTTCGCCCTGATGTGGGGCTTCATCGGAGCGACGGCCACGACCACGCTGGTCGCGATCGCCCTCTACGTCATCGGGAACGACCTCCCGCTCGGGCAGGCGCACCCGTTCAAGTTGATCGGCAACTTCTCGGCGTTGCTCCTGCTCTACGGCTGTGGAGCGCTCGCCTGGAACCGCTTGACCGACGCCAAGAACGCCGGCAACTCGTCGGCCTTCGACCTCTATCTCCTGGGGGTGATCGGTCTGGTCACCGTCTCGGGGGTCCTGATCGAGGTCCTGCGCCTGGTGCACACCGATACGGAGTCCCTCGGCGGCCTCTTCTACATCGGCTGCTGGCTCTACATCGTGCACATGGCCGCGGTGGTGAGTCTGTTCCTCACCGTTCCGTACTCGAAGTTCGCCCACATCCTGTACCGGACGCTGGCGATGGTGCACGAGCGCATGACGGGGCAAGCGACGACCTGAAGGGGTCCAGCACCGTTTGATCGAGGAGAGGCGGGGAGTCCGGTTCCTCGCCTTTCTTCGTTTTCGGAATCGACACCGAGGTTACAGAGAGCACAGCGGATTCACACGGAGAGCACGGAGTGGC
>CAZCAC010000113.1:0-28437 GCA_964496575.1 uncultured Planctomycetaceae bacterium
TCCTGAACGAGCTGGTCGCCGTGCATCCGTACTCGAGCCCCGGGGCGATGACCAGCACGCCGGACGGCAACTACCTGTACGTCGCCGAGGGAGGGTCGATCGCGATCATCGAGGCGGATCCGGGCCATCCCGGCGCGGTGACCAACTACAAGAACCCGCGCAAGCGCCGGCCCGTGAGCAGTCGCGGAGTGCTGCCGGTCAACATGGTGCTCGATCCGGATATCACCCTCCCACAGGCGGAGATCGGGTACGAGCCGACCTACGGGCCCAACGACCTCCTATACATCGCCGGCGGACGAGACGGCCTCTGGGTGATGCAGGCGGACGTGACGGCTCCGGCGCAGCCCAACCTCGCCTTCCGGGTCGACGACGCGACGATCGTGGGCGCGAACCCGGAGCAGGACAGCCGTCGCTGGTGCAGCGACGTTGATCTCATCACCCTCGGCACTCCGGGAAACGAGACGACCTACCTGCTGGCGCTCTTCGCGGCGAAGGACGACTCCGAGCTGCGGATGTACAACCTGCAGGACGTCCGAAACGTCGCTCAGTCTGGAATGGAGACCGGAGCGGAGATCGTCGCGTTCACCAAGACGCCGCTCGGTCGCCACGCCAGCCTGGGTGCGGGGGAGAACCTCTTCAGCTTCGCCTTCGGCATGGACGTCGACGACGCGACGAAGCGCGTTTACGTCGCGATGGGGTATCACGGCATCGCCAGGGTGAAGATGAAGGACGTTCCGCCATACCCGTTCGCCCAGTGGGGCCCATACTTCGGGGACACGAGCCCCTATGGGAACACAAGCTCCGGGATCGATCCCGACCTCTATGGCCACCTCGAGTACTGGGAGAACGGCGCACTCGTCTTCAAGCACCCACCGCTCTTCCTCGACGTCGCCGTCGACAGCCGGGCGCCGGAGAGTCACTGGGTCTGGGCGGCGGCGGACCACGTCGGCGTCGTCGGCTTCAATCTCGGGGCATCCGGTGGATGGAGCGACTTCATCTACGGTGCCACCGGCGGCGATTTCCACCAGGAGGGGATCAAGACGGTGGAGAGCGGCACTCCCCCCCCACCGCTGAAGTACTGGAGCCAGTTGGTGGCCGGCACGCCCGAAGATGTCATGGCCTTCGCCCGTCGGGTGCAGGTGATCGAGTCCAGCGCGACCCTCCTGGCGACGACGACGCCCACACCCTTCCTCCGGTACCCCGGGGCGCGCAACATGGGCCGGCACATGTTCTACGACTTCTCTCACGTCGGCGGCCTGCCGAACTGCGAGTTCGCCGATGCGCCCGACGTGGACACCGGGTACACCATCGCCTACTACCTGGACTACACGAACGGCATGGTCTCAGGTGACATCAACGCCGCGGCGGTGGTGGAGATCGGTCGACAGGTGTACGCGCCCGAGATCCAGGATGCCGACAGTCTGGCCTTCTTCGCTGGTCGCCACGCACCCGACACCGGGTTCCGGATCCCCGCTCCGGACCGAGGACACGTCTACGACCACAAAACGGCGAGGTTCGATTTCGTCGGGAACTGGGAGCCGAAGAGCGTCCCGCCGGGCTCTCCCCCTGCCATCCCTCTGGGAGCCGGAGACGCGACGTTGATACGCGAGCGCAAGGGGACGGACCGTCCGGGCCGCTGGACCTATCGGATCTCGCTGAACAAGGCCGATCCGCGAGTCCTGGCGACGACCAGCAACGACGGCGGGCTTCCAGCGGATGGGCCGCTGGTGCTGGACCTCGGCGATCCCGGCGGTGCCAGGATCGAGGCAAACTTCACGCTGGGGAATGGGCACACAGACGATACCGATTGCACCCACGGGATGTGCTTCGAGCCCTCAGCTGCCGTTGCGACTGGTGACCTGGAATACCGATTCGCCTATCGACGCTGGCCCGGAACGGGCAGTGGAGACGCTGGACCGCATTGGCGCTTCACCAGGACCGACAGGGGTCAGAACGTCACTGACGAGGTTCTCGGGGTGGCTCCCCACGAGGAGAAGACGATCTACTTCTCGATGCCACCGGATAAGTTCGGCCACACCGGGGCCTATTACTACATGGGTGGGGGGTATTGCGAGGCGTACACGACCGAGACGGGCGATAACCTGCTGTTCGTCTGCGCTCGGGAGACACCAGGAGGGATCTGGGTGCTCGACCTGGACGAGCTGATCGAGGCGATCGACGATGAAGATGGCTACGACACGGACGATGGAGACCACTACGACCTGGGCGATTCCGGGTGGGATGATGTCGTCGTCGGTGAGCTGACGGCCCACCCCGAGTACTGGAACATCCCCGACTACCGCTTCTATTCGAGCGAGGCGGATGCAGAGGATTTCATCTGGAAGAACGGACTTTGGACCAGAGTCTTGACCTGGCATCCGCAGTTCACGAGGCTGCCCTTGGATGGAGCGGGACCTGCCGATACCTGGGTTCTCGCCGTGCCCTGCATGTACGTCTCTTGCCCCGAGGATCTGCAGGTCTTCTCCACTCATCCCCGATGGAAGCCGGATGACGTGTTCCATGCGGGAGCTGGGCTGAACAAGATGATGGTGAGGCTCTTCAACATTCAGGATCCGGGCAAGATCAGTGAACAGTATCAAGGTACTGTTGGTTCGCACCTGCTCCCCGCCCACACGCTTGTTGGACCCGACGCCGAGAGCTCGGCGACGTTCCTGCGGAACTTCCACGTGGTCGATGATCAGAGCGCGGATCGCTACTTTTGCGCTGTGGCCGACTTGGGCGGACATGTTCAGGTATTTGAGACGACAGGGGTCTTCCACCTTATCCCCCCCGACCACTCATCCGGTGCCGATATCGGCTACCTGCACTTCGGCGGGACGTATCAGCCGACTCCATTCGCTAGGTACGACGCGATCGACGACCTCTCGGATCACCTTCCGTCAAACGTCTACGACGTCGAGGTCGATCAGACTAGCTGGCAATATGGTGGGGATTGGCAAGAGAAGACCTACCTCTACGTCAGCGTCAAGGGGGTCGGCCTCCAGGTCCTGTGCTTTGACGTCAACGCCACCTCTGTCGAGGACCGACTCGTGGAGGTGGAACTTATCCAGACTCCTGGGGAGGTGGCGTTCCTCCACCTAGCCGAATGGCCCGAGGCGAGCAACCCGTTGTGTGCCGACCCACACGGATACATCAACGAGAAGATCCTCTTCGTCGGTGATGCGTTCGCCGGATTCCGCATCTACACCTACGGGTTCTGAGGAGGAGGCAACGATGAACCGAATGACTACCCGATGGGTCCTGAGCCCCCTTGGATTCGTAGTTCTGTCCGTGATCTCGTCCATCGCCTACGGACAAGATGTTCTTCACGAGTACGTGGGCGACAGCTCACAGTGGGACAATGCGCTGTGGGATTTCGATCCCGTTGGCGACGTGAATGGAGATGGCGTTACGGACTTCATCACTGGCAGTCCGATGACCCGCATGCACAGAATCCGATCGGGGAGCGACTGGAGCACTCTGGTCAGGTACCGGAGCATCAAGACGACCGTATACCACGACTCACATGGTAGTGGCGTCGCCGGAATCGGCCTCTGGGACGATGATGATGTTCCCGACTACGCTGTGGGGGCTCCAAGCGCATTCACACATCAATTCTACGAGGGATACGTGCGGGTCTTCAATGGGGCGACGCACACGATGATTCAGGAGATCTCGGAGCACATCGAGTACGACAAGATGGGCGACAGAGTCGTAGGCCTGGGGGATTTGGACGGGGACGGTTACTCGGAGCTGGCTACGACGGGGGTAGGCAAATTCTACGTGCGCATCTATAGCGGCCCGGACGGGCACATGCTACGGGCGCACTCGATGACCAGCCCGGAACCGAGTGTCGCTCCGTACGGAGACCTCGATGGTGACGGGGGAATCGACTACCTGATCGGTAACCCCGGCAGTGGATCTCCACCCTTCAGCGGCCAGGTGTTCCTGTACTCGGGCAAGACGGGGACCATCCTGAGGACTCTCAATGGACAGAGGGAAATGGAGAATGCCGGGGCGTCAGTCTGTGCTGCCGGCGACTGGAATGGTGACGGAGTGATCGATGTGGCTGCCGGGGCTCCAGGGCGTTCAGACATGTTCTATGGCTCTCTGTCGGGGGTCTACGTCTTCTCCGGCGCTGACGCCTCGGTACTCCGTTTCTTCGATGGTGCCGAGTACGCTCAGGCAACTTCCTGTTTCGGGCATTCAGTCGCCTCGGGGAGGGACGTCAACGGAGACGGGTTTCCCGATCTCGTCGTAGGAGCCCCGGCACAGGACTTCGGTAACTTCTACTACCGCCAGGGTGCGGTGTACGTGATCTCCGGCCGTACCGGTGCGGTTCTCTGGCGGATTTGCGGCAGGTACGACGACTCCAAGTACAACCTGGGATCCCTCGTTCGCATGATGGACGATCACGACCACGATGGTCTCGACGAGTGGGTGGTCTGCGACTACAAGTTCGTTCCTCCCACCCACAACGGAGGCAGCCGCATCACCATCTACCGCGGCAGCGTCGGCGACCGCCGCTACGCCTGCCCGACGACCCCCAACTCCACCGGAGCCGGCGCCCGCCTCTACGCCGCCGGGCCGATCAGTGTCCGCAACAACTTCCTCAGCCTCTCGGTGGAGAAGGGCACACCCAATGCGACCGGTCTCTTCGTCTACGGGGACCCCGGACCGGGCGTGCCCTTCGGCGACGGCGCACTATGCGTGAAGAGCCCTCAGTACACCGCCGGCAGCCTCACGCTGAACGGTATCGGCTGGGGCTCCCTCTCCCTCGACCTCTGGTCCCCACCCTTCTCGAGCGGCCCGGGAGTGGTCCACGCCGGCGACTCCCGCGCCTTCCAGTTCCTCTACCAGGACTCCGGCACCGGCGCACGCAATGCCAGCGACTCGATCGTGATCCGCTTCGTGCCGTGACCACCGGGCGAGGTGCTCTCTCGCCTGTCGCGGGCGGTCTTCGAACCGCCCGCGAGCTCACTCCTCGAGCCGCTCCGCCACCTCGAACTCGATGCTCAGCCCCTCCAGCTCCTCGGGGGTGGCGTCGGTGATCAACAGATCGACCTGGTCCAGGCCGGCGAAGAAGAAGGTGTAGCGCACGCCGACCTTCGAGCGGTCGGCGAGCAGGCCACCCGACGGGGCGCTTCCATCCTCCTGGAGCTCTTTGGTCCGGGGAATGGCTACGAGAATCGTGCGGGTCGGGAAGGAGGAGCTCGAGCGCGCGGAGGAGTGCCACCTCGAGGCGCTGGAGATCCACCGGGCGCAGGTGGGGGGGCTGCCCTGACGCCGTATCTGCGGGTGCGAGCATCTTGCCGTATAGGCAAAAATGGTCGCGAGTTTTTTTGCCAAAGGGCAAAAAAACTAGTATGCTGCGTGCATGAAGGAACGGCCTCGATACCTCGAAGATCAAGTCCGGAGGGACCTGCGCGCGAAGATGGTATTCGTGGGTGGTCCCCGGCAGGTCGGCAAGACGACGATGGCCCGGCGTTTGCTCGGGGGCGACCAGACCGGCTACCTGAGCTGGGACGTGGCAGAGCACCGCGAGCGGATCCTGAAGGGAGAGCTCCCTGCTGCGCCGATGTGGGTTTTCGACGAGATCCACAAGTACCGCTCCTGGCGCAACTACCTGAAGGGACTCCACGACGCCGCCCCTAGAAAGCGCCGTATCCTGGTCACGGGCAGTGCCCGCCTGGATCTGTACCGACGGGGCGGAGACTCCCTCCAGGGGCGCTACCACTACCTGATGCTGCACCCGTTCACGGTCGCCGAGCTCGAGCTGGAGACTGAATCGGAGCTGGCCGACCTGCTCACTCTCGGCGGCTTCCCGGAGCCCTTCCTGTCGGGTTCCGAGGTCGAGGCTCGCCGCTGGTCGCGGGAGTATCGGACGCGGGTCGTTCGCGAGGACGTGGTGGAGCTCGAACGCATCCAGGATCTCGGGACGCTCGAGCTCCTCGTGTTGCGGCTCCCGCAGCTCGTCGGTTCACCTCTCTCCATCAATGCAATCCGCGAGGATCTGCAGGTCAGCCACAAGGCCGTGGCGGCGTGGATGGAAGTGCTCGAGCGGCTCTACGTCGTGTATCGCCTGCCGCCCGTCGGGGCACTCCACCTGCGGGCCGTCAAGAAGGCCCGGAAGCACTACCACTTCGACTGGTCCGTGGTGCCGGACGACGGGCCGCGCTTCGAGAACCTGGTGGCAGGCCACCTGCTCAAGTGGGCCCACCACCAGCAGGACACCCAGGGCCGCGACGTCGAGCTGCGCTACTTCCGGGACGTCGACGGCCGTGAGGTGGATTTCGTGCTGCTGGAGGATGGCGTACCCTTCGAGGCGATCGAGTGCAAGCTCTCGGACGGCCCCATCAATCCGGCGCTTCGCTACCTGCGTCAGCGATTCGCGGAGCTCGATACCTATCAGATCTCGGCGTTTGGCGAGAAGGACTACGAGACGCCGGATGGGATCCGCGTGTGCCCGGCCCTCGCCTACCTCGAGCAGCTCGTCTAGCCGGCTCGCTCCTCCCTCCCGAAACGGAGGCCGCCGCATCACCAGACTACCGCGGCAGCGCCGGCGACTCCCGCGCCTTCCAGTTCCTCTACCAGGACTCGGCCACCGGCGCGCGCAATGCCAGCGACTCGATCGTGATCCGCTTCGTGCCGTGACCACCGGGCGAGGTGCTCTCTCGCCTGTCGCGGGCGGTCTTCGAACCGCCCGCGAGCTCACTCCTCGAGCCGCTCCGCCACCTCGAACTCGACGCTCAGCCCCTCCAGCTCCTCGGGGCCGGCATCGGTGATCAGGAGATCGACCTGGGCCAGGCCGGCGAAGAAGATGGTCGAGCGCACGCCGATCTTCGAGCGGTCGGCGAGCAGGTAGCAGCGCTCGGCCAGCTCGACCATCTGAGCCTTGATCCGCGCTTGGTCGTCCTCGATGACGGAGAGGCCGCGCTCGGCGTCGATTCCCTTGCTGGAGAAGAACAGCTTGGTGATGCGGAAGCTCGCCAGCGCCCGCTCCGCCAGGGTGCCGGTGAAGGACATCGACGGTACGTCGAAGATGCCGCCGGTGCACACCACCCGCAGGTGCGAGCGGTTGCGCAGCGCGTTCACCACCACCAGCGAGTTGGTCACCACGGTGAAGGGCACGTCCGGCAGCAAGGGGATCAACTCCGCGGCGGTCGAGCTGGCGTCGAGGGCGATCACGTCCCCCTCCTCGATGTGCCGCACCGCGGCGTGAGCGATCGTCCGCTTGGCGGCGAGGTTGATGTTGCGGCGCCCCTCGAAGAGGCGGTCGCCGCGGATCACCTCGGCGCGCACCGCCCCGCCGTGGATCCGGCGTACCACGCCCTCGGTGTCGAGCTTCTCCAGGTCGCGGCGGATCGTCTCCTCGGTGACCAGGAAGCGCCGGGCCAGCTCGGTGACCCGCACCGCGCCGTCGTCGTCGATCATCTGGACGATCGCCCGCTGTCGCTCGACGGCCAGCACTGCTCTAGCGTTTCTCCTCGGCGATCTTCCTGATCTCCTCGAAGAACGCCCCGAACTCCCGCTCGCGCCCGGTGCCGCGCAGGGCCATCGCGCTGCGCGGGTGCTGGTTCAACATCCCGGTGATCGCGTAGGGGATGGTGTAGCCCCACTCGATCGACTCGCGCAGCGGTAGGAGCTCGTCCGCGATCACCTGCAGCAGCGGGCGCACGTCGTACGACGCCCCCTCGCAGTGACCGATCAGGAGCTCCAGCGGGCAGTTCCCCGCGGCCCGGCCGATGCCGTAGACCGTCCCGTCGGCCCAGGCGACGCCGTGCTCGATCGCGGTCAGCGTGTTGGCGAACGCGAGTTGCAGCTGGTTGTGCGCGTGGAAGCCGATCTCCTTCGAGGGCAGGTAGCGCCGAAAGCGCTCGACCAGCTCGATGACCTCCGGCGGGTGCAGGGAGCCGAAGCTGTCGACGATGTAGACCACCGGCGTGCGGCACTCCTCCTCCAGCCGCTGCAACGCCTCGGTCAGCTCCGGCCCGCGGTCGCGCGAGATGGCCATGATGTTGACGCTGGTCTCGTAGCCCTTGTCCATGAAGCCGTGACAGAGCTCGATCGCCTGCCCGATGTCCTTCACGTACGTGGCGGTGCGGACCAGGTCCACCGGGTTCTCCGCGGCCGGGCCGAGGGAGTCGGGGTCGACGCGGCCGATGTCGACCATCACCGAGACCCGGCTCTTCGACTCCACCCCGTCCGTGATCCGGCGCAGGTCCTCGTCCCCGCAGAACATCCAGGGGCCGAACTCCTCCGGCGACATCACCTCGGGCGAGTTGCGGTAGCCGAGCTCGGTCGCGTAGACCCCCGAGGCGGAGGTCGCCTCGAAGACCGACCGCACCAGCCGCTCCTCGAAGCGGTGGTGGTTGGTCAGTCCGCCGTCGCGGATCGTGCAGTCGACCACACGAAGGGCGCGCGGCGCGGCATTCGACCCGCCGTTTCCAGTCTTCCCGCCATCGGGTTCCAGCGCTTCAGGGCCGTTCACGTGTCACCTCTTGACTTTCTGGGATTCTGTCCGAAAATACCCGCTTTGTCCAGCTGGTCATTGCAAACAAAGGGAATCGGAACCATGGCACCGGGTACGTTTCATCACTTCGGCGTCCCCACGGGAACGCAGCACGACGGGGAAAACCACATCGAGAGCGCCGGAGTGTACGTCACCGATCCGGACGCGCATCCCTATCGCGTCGAATTCCTGCGCTTCGAGTCGGAGACCTGCATGCCCGCCGAGCTGCAGAACCAACCCCACGCCGCTTTCCTGGTCGAAAGCCTCGAGGCGGCGCTCGAGGGGAAGAAGGTCGTCGTCGAGCCCTTCGACGCGACCGAGACGCTGCGGGTCGCCTTTATCATGGACGACACCGCCCTGATCGAGCTGATGCAGGTGATCTAGCGATTCCACCCTGGAGTGGTGGGTGAACGAACCAGTAGCTGAGGAAATAAGAGGAGCGTCATGGTCTCGAACAAGTTCATCAACGATCCCGACAACCTGACCGGTGAGCTCCTCGAGGGCTTCGCCGTCGCCCACGAGGACAAGATCCGGCTCACCGACGAGGGGCTGGTCGTCCGCGCCTGGCCCAAGCCGAACGACAAGGTGGCGATCGTCACCCTCGGGGGCAGCGGCCACGAGCCGGCGCTCAGCGGCTTCGTCGGCGAGGGGATGCTCGACATCAGCGCCCCCGGCGAGATCTTCGCCGCGCCGGGCCCGCCCAAGGTGATCGAGATGCTGCGCCAGGCGAACCGCGACGCCGGCGTTCTCTTCGTGGTGCTCAACCACGAGGGCGACGTGATGTCCTCCAACATCGCCATGGAGATGGCGGAAGCCGAGGGGCTGAACGTCAAGACGATCCTCACCCACGAGGACATCTCCGCCGGGAGCCGCGAGGACCCGAGCGACCGGCGCGGGCTGGTCGGCTGCACCCTGGTCTACAAGGTCGCCGGCGCGGCCGCCGAGCAGGGCAAGTCGCTCGACGAATGCCTGGCCATCGCCGAGCGGATGGAGAAGAACATGGCCACCCTGGCCGTGGCCACCTCCAGCGCGACCCACCCCCAGACCGGCGAGCCGATCTCCGACGTGCCCGACGGCGAGATGGTCGTCGGCATGGGGCAGCACGGCGAGGCGGGCGGCGGCCAGCAGAAGCTGGGCACCGCCGACGCCACCGCGGAGCTGATGCTGAACGCGCTCCTCTCCGACCTGAAGGTCACCGAGGGCGAGAAGGTCTTCGTGATGCTCAACGGTGTCGGCTCGACCACGCTGATGGAGCTCTACCTGGTGCAGCGCCGCGTCGCCAAGCTGCTCGAGGAGAAGAACATCGAGCTGGTCCGCAACGCCGTCGGCCGGTACCTCTCCGTCCAGGAGATGGGCGGTTTCCAGATGTGCGTGGCGCGGATGGACGACGAGCTCGTCGCCCTGATGGACGCACCGTGCGACACACCCGCGCTGACGGTGAAGTGAGCGCGACGCGGAAGAAGGCACGATGACGATGAGTACCGTGGGCTACGGCGAGCTGGTCGCGATGCTGCGTCGCGCTTCGAGCCGGGTGCGGGAGAATCAGGAAGAGCTCTCCGCGCTCGACTCGAAGGGCGGCGACGGCGACCACGGGACCACCATGGTCCGGGCGATGGACCAGCTGGAGAAGGCGGTGGGGGAGGCGAGTCCGCCCGCCCTCGGCCCGCTCCTCCAGCAGGTGGGGTGGGCGATCATGGGAGTCGACGGCGGCGCGACCGGCCCGCTGTTCGGCTCCTTCTTCATGTCGATGGCGAAGGGCTGCGAGGGCGAGCAGCTCGACGCGGGGAGCCTCGCCAGCGTCTTCGAGGCGGGGCTCGCCGGCGTGCAGAAGAACACCCGGGCGAAGGTCGGTGACAAGACGATGATCGACGCCCTCGTCCCCGCGGTCGAGGCGCTGCGCGTGGCGATCGCGGGCGGCGCCGGCATCGAGGCCGCCCTCGAGCGCGCGGCCGAAGCCGCCGAGGAGGGCGCGCGCTCGACCGTCGAGCTGACGGCACGCTTCGGCCGGGCCAAGAACATCGGTGAGGCGAGCCGCGGGTATGCGGACCCCGGCGCGACCTCCGTGTCCCTGATCTTCCGCGGCTTCTTCGAAGGAGCGAGCGTCTGATGGCCGATTCCGATCTCAAGGCGGGTGGCGAGAGCAAGAACTTCCGGGCCGACGTGCCGCAGGAGACGCCGGGCTTCCACCTCAAGGGCTGCGCGCACCTCGGCTGGGGGATGAAGAACCGCCTCAGCCGGATCTTCGACCCCGAGAGCAGCCGCACGGTGATGCTCGCCTTCGACCACGGCTACATCGTCGGGCCGACGACGGGGCTCGAGCGCCTCGACCTCGCGATCCCGCCGCTGATTCCCTACGCCGACTGCCTGATGTGCACACGGGGCGCGATCACGACCTGCATCCCGCCGGAGTCCGAGGTTCCCTTCGTGCTGCGCATGAACACCGGCGCGACGGTGCTGAAGGATCTCTCCAACGAGCTCATCGGCGTCACCGTCGAGGAGGCGATTCGCCTCGGCGCCACGGCGATCACCGCGATGGTCTGCATCGGCGACACGCACGAGCGCGAATCGCTGGAGAACATGTCCTACCTGATCAACGAGGGGAACCGCTACGGCCTCCCCTCGCTGGCGGTGACCGCGGTCGGCAAGGAGATGGCCCGCGACGCGCGCTACTTCAGCCTGGCCAGCCGCGTGGCCGCCGAGATCGGGGCGACGATGGTCAAGACCTACTACGTCGAGCCCGGCTTCGAGGAGATCACCGCGGGCTGCCCCGTACCGATCGTCATCGCCGGCGGCAAGAAGCTGCCCGAGATCGACGCGCTGACCATGGCCTGGCGCGCGATCGACCAGGGCGCCAGCGGCGTCGACATGGGGCGCAACATCTTCTGCGCCGACGACCCCGTGGCGATGATCCAGGCGGTGCGTGCCGTGGTCCACGAGCACGAGAAGCCGGAGAAGGCCCTCGACCTCTACAACACGATCAAGAGCAAACCCGCTCTGACCTGAACCCTCATCCGAAACACAACGACCAACCCGATGAGCACCATTCAACGTTTCACGCGGATCGGCGCGGGGTGTGCCCTCGCCGCTTCCCTCACCTTCCTCGGAGGTTGCGCGACCACCATGGATGCACCCCAGAACAGTGACTTCTACCAGGCCGACGGGACCTTCGATGCCGAGGCCGCGAAGCAGGCCTACTACGACATGTTCGAGTACCACGGGTACCCGATTCCCGAGGTCCTGAAGGGTGAGGAGTTCTGGGCGATCGACTTCGGCATCGGCGAGTTCACCGAGGTCGGCATGGCCGGGATCTTCTGGATCAACAACGTCGATCACGACTACCTCGGCCACGAGATCTTCCTCCTGCCCGGCCAGATGATCCCCGAGCACTGGCACATGAAGACCGACAACGTCCGCGCCAAGGTGGAAGGGTGGCACCTGCGCCACGGCTCGGTGACGCTGGTCTCCGAGGGGGAACCGACCGAAGGCTTCGAGATCCCGCCGCTGCACGCGGACATCGCCGTGGCGCGCCACGCCACCGTGCTGAAGCCCGGCGAGATCGGGTACCTGGCCAATCCGATGGAGAAGCACTGGATGATCGCCGGCCCCGAGGGCGCGATCGTCAGCGAGTACGCCAGCGCCCACGACGGTGACGGGCTGCGCTTCTCGCACCCCGACATCAAGTTCTGAAACCACCGGCCCCAGCCGGACTCTCTCTCGCTCTTCCCCAGCCTGATCGACACCCCGTCCCCGGAGACCGACGCTTACGATGATGTTCCTCCGCGCTTTCGCCTTCGGTTTTCTGACCCTGGGCACCACGTGTCTCCTCTCCGGTCACGCTCCGCTGATCGCGCAGGAGGCTCCTCATGGAGACGTCGCCGGGGACGGGTGGGTCGAGTCGATGCTCGCCATCCGCGAGTCGCTGCAAGCGGAGGCCGGGGCCGAGGCGTCGTTGCGCCTCGGCCCCTGGTTCGCCACCGTTTCCCTGCCGGCGAAGAGCTTCGATGAGGTCTTCTTCCCCGAGCGCGGCATCGACCTAGCGGCCAGGGACGAGCAAGGGAAGAAGCTCTGGAAGAAGCGCAAGAAGTACGCCGATGGCGCGATGCACTCCCTGCCGGGGGCCCACCGCGGCTCGACCTACCTCTACCGCGTGATCACCGCGGAGAGCGAGACGGTGCAGCCCGCCTCCCTCGGCAGTGACGACGGGCTCGAGGTCTGGCTCAACGGAGAGAAGCTGCTGTCGCGCAACGTCGCTCGTGGGCTCGGGCGCGACCAGGATCGCGCCGACCTGCCGCTGAAGGCGGGGGAGAACCACCTCCTGCTGAAGATCCACAACAACAGCGGTGGGCACGGCTTCTACTTCTCGCTGGGGACCAACCCCGCGGTTGCGGTGTGGAACCTTATCGAGCGCGAGTATCCCGTCGAGAGCGCCTGGATAAAGCGCGATCTCCCCGGCAACGCGCACCTCGCCTGGTTCGCCGAGGAGGAGGAGGCGACGACGAGCCGCGAGCTCCTCGCGTCGATCTGCAAGAACCTCTCGATCTCGAGCGGCAAGCTGTACGGTGAGTGGGAGGCGCTGTGCGCGGGCCAGGTCTCCTCGAGCTCCCCGAAGTGGTTGGAGCTCTACACCGTGCTGGCCAATCTGCGGGAGACGCGGGACGTGCTCGCCGGGCTGAACCTCCCGGCGCTGCGTCGCGCGATCGAGCACCTCAGCGCGACGTTTCCCGACACCTACCCGAACGGGGCCGAGCGCCTGCGCTGGCTGGACGCGCTCGAGGGGCGCATCGCGCCTCTGCAGAAGGCGCTCCTGCGCGCCGACCGCCTGGCCGCCGCGGACGCCGCCGAGTCGATCGGCGCGATCGCCGAGTTCCGCCGCGAGTCGCTGCTGGCCAACCCGCTGCTCGGGGAGATCGAGCGCCTCCTGCTGGTCAAGCGCAAGGCGAACAGCCCCAAGCTGGGTCTGCCGCAGAACTGGCAGGGGAACTGCTCCCTGCCGCGCAGCGGTTACGACGACCAGCTGATGACCCTCGAGCCGGTCCGTCCCGGTGGCGAGCTGCGGACCTTCTTCGCCCCCGAGACGCCGAGCTTCATCGGCGACGTCGACCTCGACTTCGACAGCGAGCGGATGCTCTTCTCGATGATCGGCAGCCACAACCGCTGGCAGATCTTCGAGCTCGACGCCGCGGGGGAGAAACTGCGCCAGGTGACCCCCGGTGAGGATGCGGACGTGGACAACTACGACGCCTGCTACCTCCCCGACGGTCGGATCATGTTCGGCTCCTCGCGCATCTTCCAGGGCGTACCCTGCGTCGGCGGTTCCGACGCGGTGGCCAACCTGCACCGGATGGACGCCGATGGCGGCAACGTCCGGCAGCTCTGCTTCGACCAGGATCACGACTGGTGCCCGACGGTGCTCGGCAACGGTCGCGTGCTGTTCACCCGCTGGGAGTACTCCGACACGCCGCACTACTTCACGCGGCTGTTGATGCACATGAACCCCGACGGGACGGGGCAGATGGAGTACTACGGCAGCAACTCCTACTGGCCCAACTCGATCTTCTACGCGCGGCCGATCCCCGGCCACCCCAGCCAGGTGGTCGCCATCGTCTCCGGGCACCACGGCGTGCCGCGGATGGGCGAGCTCTTGATCTTCGATCCCACGCTCGGCCGCCACGAGGCCGACGGCGTCGTCCAGCGGATCCCCGGCCACGGCGAGAAGGTCGAGCCGGTGATCGTCGACCAGCTGGTGAACGGCTCCTGGCCGAAGTTCCTGCACCCGTACCCGCTCAGCGCCGAGTACTTCCTCGTCGCCTCCCAGCCGAGCCCCTCGCACTCGTGGGGGATCTACCTCGTCGACGTCTTCGACAACATGCTGCTCCTGGCCGAGGAGCCGGGTCACGCGCTGCTCGAGCCGATCCCCTTCCGCGCCACGACGCGCCCGCCCGTGATCCCCGACAAGGTCGATCTCGACAGTGACGAGGCGACCGTCTTCCTGACCGACGTCTACCTCGGTCCCGGGCTCGAGGACGTGCCGCGCGGCACGGTCAAGTCGCTGCGCGTCTACGAGTTCTACTACGGCTACAACCGGATGGGCGGGCACAAGCACGTCGGCATCGAGGGGCCGTGGGACGTGCACCGTATCCTCGGCACGGTGCCGGTCGAGGTGGACGGCTCCGCGGCGTTCACCGTGCCGGCGAACACCCCGCTGGCGATCCAGCCGCTCGATTCGAGCGGCGCCGCGGTGCAGCTGATGCGCTCCTGGTTCGTCGCCATGCCCGGCGAGGTGGTCTCCTGCGTCGGCTGCCACGAGCCGCAGAACTCCGGCGTACCGGTCCAGGCGTCGATCGCCGCGAAGCAGGCTCCTGCTGCGATCACGCCGTGGCACGGCCCGACGCGCGGCTTCAGCTTCCCGCGCGACGTGCAGCCGGTGCTCGATCGGCTCTGCGTCGGTTGCCACAACGGTGAGCGCGGGCCCGACCACCCCGACTTCCGCCGCAAGGACGAGCGAGGGTGGCGTGGCTTCACGCCGTCGTACATCGCCCTGCACCCCTACGTTCGCCGTCCCGGGCCGGAGAGCGACTACCACCTCCTGCCGCCGATGGAGTACCACGCGAGCACCAGCGAGCTGATCCAGATGCTGCGCAAGGGTCACCACGGAGTGAAGCTCGACGACGAGGCGTGGGACCGGTTGTTCACGTGGATCGACCTCAACGTGCCCGACCACGGGACCTGGGGCGAGCAGGCGCCGATCCCCACGGATCTCGCGCAGCGGCGGCTCGAGACGCGCACGAAGTACGCCGGTCGCTGCGAGGATCCGGAGCTGATCTACCCGATGGCGACCGAGGCGGTCGCGTTCGTGAAACCGACCCAACCTCCCGCCGCGGCGACCCCGCTGCTCGAGTGCGCCGGCTGGGCCTTCGACGAGGACGAGGCGAAGCGGCTCCTGGAGGGCAGCGCGCTCGAGACCGAGCTGGTCCTCGACCTCGGCGAGGGTGTGACGATGAAGCTGCTCCCGATCCCCGCCGGAACCTTCGTCATGGGCGATCCCGACGGGTTCGCCGACGAGCAGCCGGTGGGGTGCGCGACGATCGACGAGGCCTTCTACCTCGGCGCCCTCGAGGTCACCCGCGAGCAGTACAGCCGCTTCGATCCCGAGCACCACAACGGCTACCACGACCAGAACCACAAGGACCACACCACCCCCGGCTACCCCGCCAACGGGCCGCAGCGGCCGGTGATCCGCGTCTCCTGGCAGCAGGCGCTGGCGTTCTGCGAGTGGCTCTCGGCGGAGACCGGCCTCACCTGCACCCTGCCCACCGAGGCGGAGTGGGAGTGGGCCTGCCGCGCGGGAACCGGCACGCCCGCCTTCTGGGGCGATAACGACACCGACTTCTCGCCCTTCGCGAACCTGGCCGACGCCTCGACCAGGAAGCTGGCCGTGACCGGGGTGAACCCCCGGCCGATCGCGAACCCGAGCCCCTACGAGGACTGGTTCCCCAAGGACGCGCGCTTCGACGACGGCCAGGTGCTGATGGGGGACGTCGGCGGCTTCGCGGCCAACCGCTGGGGGCTGTTCGACATGCTCGGCAACGCCGCCGAGTGGACGCTGAGCGACTACCGTCCTTATCCGTATCGCGGGGACGACGGGCGGAACGCCGGCTCACCGGGCGCCGAGAAGGTGGCCCGCGGCGGCTCCTGGCACGACCGCCCGCGCTTCGCTCGCTCCGCCTCCCGGCTGGGATACCGTTCCTATCAGCGCGTGTACAATGTAGGATTCAGGGTCGCGGTCCACCCCTAGCGAGGGGTGGGGCGCCCTAAGGATCCACGGTCACAGAGTATCGGGCATCGCGGGGCTCGCGCCTCGCGTCAGGGCAGCATGAACAGACGAAGAGAGAATGGTCTCCACCTCCTGACCCTGAATCTGCCCGACCACGACGAGCTCTTCGTGACCGCTCACGCCCTGGACGGTGAATCGCCGGGACAGACTCTTCGGCGCGCGGCGGCCGCTCTCGAGGGGACCGGCGCGACGATCCTCACCCAGGAGATCTTCGGCGCCGAGCACGACGAGGGCGCCCTGCGCGAGGCCTTCGGCTCGACCATCGACTGGCCGGTCACTCGCGTCCTGACCTCGATCCCCTCCGGCACGCAGCTGTGGGCGGCGACCGGCACCCCGGTGGAGCGGGTTCGTCACGGAAACGAGGTGATCGGCAGCCTCTGGTCCGATCGCCACGCCCGCTACTGCCGCGTCGGCGGGCTGGGGCCGCTCGCGCCTCGAGCGAGCAAGACCGAGCAGGTCACCGACACCTTCGAGCGAATGGAGGCGATCCTCGGCCAGGTCGGCATGGGTTTCCCCAACCTGGCCCGCACCTGGCTCTACCTCGACCGCATCCTCGACTGGTACGGCGACTTCAACCTGACCCGCGATGCGTTCTTCTCCTCCCGCGGCATCTTCGACGGCCTGGTGCCCGCCAGCACCGGGATGGCCGGCTCGAACCCGCAGGGCACCGCGCTGGCCACCGGGCTGATCGCCGTGCAGCCGCACGGCGGCGACACGGCCAGGCTGGAGGTGGTTCCCTCGCCGCTGCAGTGCCCCGCGCTGGAGTACGGCAGCTCCTTCAGTCGCGCGCTGGAGGTGAGCACGCCCGACCTGCGGCGGCTGTTCGTCTCGGGGACCGCGTCGATCGGATCGAACGGTCTGGAGATCGTGCACGTCGGTGACACCGACGCGCAGGTCGCCCGCACCGTCGAGGTGGTCAGCGCGATCATCACCTCGCGCGGGATGACCTGGGACGACGCGACGCGAGCCGTGGCCTACTTCAAGCACGCCGAGGACGTCTCCAGCTGGGAGAGGAACCGCGAGCGCCTGGGCTTGCCCGATCTGCCGGTGCTCCTGGTCGAGAACGACGTCTGCTTCCCCGACCTGCTCTTCGAGCTCGAGGTGGACACGGTTCAGACCGTGGTCTGATCGACTCGGCGGCGAGCGGGGGTCCTTGTGCGTAAACGAGAGGGGAGGGAGGCGCAGTCGGAAGCCGCGTAGTTTCGACTCGCTCCAGCGCCCCGTAATCCCCCGGTCCTGCTTGACGAATCCCTCTCGCTTGTGCTATTTAGCCGCGCTCTGGAGGTGCTGCAGGCACCCGATCCAGGTACAGAAACGCCCCATTTCGGCGCGCAAAGGTCAATTCGTAGACCCCAGATAGGATAGAGAGTCCAGGCATGATCAAGCCCCACGGTTCCGACACCCTCAACCCGCTGTACGTTGCGGATGACGCCAAGCGCGCCGCGCTCCAGAAAGAAGCTGAGGGCCTGCCCAAGCTTCTGGTCTGCTCGCAAGCCGCCGCGAACGCGGTGATGATGGCGAGCGGCTACTTCAACCCGCTCAAGGGCTTCATGAGCCTGGCTGACGCTCTCGGCGTCTGCGAAGGCATGAAGACCACCGACGGTCTGTTCTTCCCCACCCCGATCGTCAACGTCGTCCCCAACGTAGATGCGATCAAGGGCGCCACGCGCATCGCGCTGCTCGACCCGAACGTCGAGGGCAACCCGGTCATCGCGATCCAGGACGTCACCTCCATCGACGAGGCGACCGACGAGCAGATGGCGACGATGACCAAGCAGGCCTACGGCACCGACGATCCGAAGCACCCCGGCGTCGAGGCCTTCAACTCGACCGGCAAGTTCTTCATCTCGGGTCCGATTCAGGTCCTCAACTTCTCCTACTTCGCCTCCGAGTTCCCGGAGACCTTCCGGACCGCCCCGCAGATCCGCGAGGAGATCGAGAAGATGGGCTGGAAGAAGGTCGTCGCCTTCCAGACTCGTAACCCCATGCACCGGGCTCACGAGGCACTGGTCAAGATCGCCATGGATCGCGTCGGCGCCGACGGCGCGGTGATCCACATGCTGCTCGGCAAGCTGAAGCCGGGCGACATCCCCGCCGACGTCCGCGACGGCTGCATCCGCAAGATGGTCGAGCTCTACTTCGAGCCGAACTCCTGCCTGATCACCGGCTACGGCTTCGACATGCTGTACTCCGGCCCGCGCGAGGCCGTGCTGCACGCCCTCTTCCGCCAGAACATGGGCGCTACCCACCTGATCGTGGGCCGCGACCACGCCGGCGTGGGCGACTACTACGGCGCCTTCGAAGCGCAGGAGATCTTCCACACCGACATGGTGGAAGGGAAGATGGACATCGAGATCTTCGAGGCGGACCACACCGCGTGGTCGAATGTCGTCGGCGAGGTGATCATGATGCGCGAGGCCCCCGAGGGTCACAAGAAGGAGGACTTCGTCTTCCTGTCCGGCACCAAGGTGCGCGAGAAGCTCTCCAAGGGTGAGGACCTTCCGCCGACGTTCGCGCGTCCCGAGGTCGCCGCGATCCTGCAGGGGTACTACCAGTCGCTGTAGTCGGGACTGACGGAGCGTTCGGCTCCGATTGATTCAGGCGCCCTCCGGTCGGGGGGCGTCTTTCTTTTGACACGGAGGGAACGGAGAGCACGGTGGCTTCACACGGAGATCGCCAAGACCCGGAGCGACACAGAGGGAACAGAGGGCACGGTGAGTTCGCGACGGAAACAGAGACCACGGAGGCTTCAGACTGGTTTTGACACGGAGAACGCAGAGCCCACGGAGGTCTCAGATTGGTTTCGACACGGAGAACGCAGAGCCCACGGAGCACATGGCACCATTCCTGTGTGGGGCTCGACCAGGGTTGGCTACCTCTGCGATCTCCGTTCCCTCCGTGTCGAAGCCAATCTGAAACCTCCGTGGTCTCTGCTTCCGCCGCGAACTCACCGTGTCCTCTGTTCCCTCTGTGTCGCTCCGAGTCTTGGCGATCTCCGTGTGAAGCCACCGTGCTCTCTGTTCCCTCTGTGCCCGATGACCCGATCGCCCCCCCCGCAACCAGGTCAGTCCTCATCCGGCACGAGGCCCCCCGTATACCCGAGACGCTGCAGTTCCCGCATCAGCTCTGGATCGGGGGCGACCGGTGAGGTCTCGCCAGCGCGAAGACGACCCCGCAGATCGGCGTCGCGGCGCAGCTGACGGGCCAGCCTCGCCGTCAGGTCCGCCACGACATCGGCGTGCAGCGCGGCCACGTTCTCCTCGGCCCGAGGGTCGGTCTCCAGGTCGTAGAGCTCGACACCCTCGGGCGTCCAGTCTGTGATCAGGCGCCAGCGGCCCAGGCGGATGCTGCGGCGGGGGTCGCGGCCGCCCTGGGACGAAAGGGCGTGGGCGAAGGCGGGGCGCTCGGTGGTCTCGCCCTCGAGAAGGGGGACCAGACTCTCGCCGTCGAGGTCGTGCTCGGTCGGCGGCAAGTCGAGCAGCTCGAGCAGCGTCGGGAAGACGTCGACGCTCCGAACCACGTTGGGGATGCGGCGTGGCGTGAGGGAGCCGTCGGGGAGGCGTAGCATCAACAGGACGCGCAGGAGCTCCTCGTGCAGCTCCTCGCCGTGGCCCAGGCGGCCGTGGTCGCCCAGGCCCTCACCGTGGTCGCTGAAGAGGATGACGATCGTGTTGTCGGCGTGACCGAGGCCCTCCAGCGCCGTCCACAAGCGCGCGAGCTGTTCGTCGGTGTAGCGCACCTCGGCGTCGTAGAGGTCGCGAACCTCCGCGAGCTCGTCGGGATCGGTCATCGCGCCGTCCATGTCGAGCGGGGAACCCAGGGCCTCCGCGCGCGCCATCAGGGCGTCGGGGCGCAGGAGCTCGGGCATACCGGGAGTGACGCGGTGCTGGAAGTAGAAGGTCCGCAGCCGTCGCAGAGCGGCCCGGTCGATCTCGCCCCTCTCGTTCCAGGCGACGATCGTCTCGCGGGTCCGGTCCAGCTCCTCGCTCTCGTCGTAGTCGGGCCGCTTCTCTCGCACGGCCTCCTCCGGCGCCCGGAACGGCATGTGCGTCTCGTAGGTGTGGAAGAAGCAGAAGAAGGGCTCGTCCTCGCTCTGCTCGAGCCAGTGAAGAGTCCGGTCGAGGTTCGAGGCGAGGCGGCTCGGGCCGAGCAGGCTCGAGTTGGAGAACTGCTCGTCGCCCGACTCCTCCGGGTAGAGGTCGAAGCCGCGGTTCAACCCGAACCGACCCCGCGCGTAGCCGCCCTCGGTGAACGCCGCCGTCCGGTAGCCGCTCTCGCGCAGGCGCTCGGCGAGAGTGGTGACGCCGCGCGCCAGCCGCCGGGGGATCGGGAAGCTCTTGACGCCGTGCACGTCGGGGTGGAGCCCGGTCATCAGGCTCACCAGCGAGGGCGCGGTCCACGGCGAGCAGCTCTGGGCGTTCTCGAAGAGGAAGAACTCGTCCGCGATTCCGTCGAGGTGTGGCGAGTTCTCGCGGTCGCCGCCGTAGCAGCCGAGCCGGTCCGGGCGCAGCGTATCGACGACGACCAGCAGCACGTTCGGCCGATCCCGGGCCGGGGCGGCGGGGGAGCAGGCGAGGACCGGCAGCGCCAGCGGCAGCAGCAGGAGGATCCGACGGGGGAGCGTCGATTGGATTTCCGGAAGGGACGGCCGTCTCATCGTTCGTTTCACGAGGGGGCGAGAGGGGCCCGTTCTATTCCCGGCCGGCCGGGGTGTCACGGGATTATCGGCGAAGCCGCCCGGCTCGTCCCGGGGCTCGCCGCAGTGAGGTGCTCGAGCTCCCCCGGATGGGGCCCGGATTCCCGCCGCCGATTCGCTACGCTGTCGCGATGTTCCGCCCCGACCTCGTCCACGCCTTCCTCGCCCTCGGCGAGGAGGAAGACCCCGGTCTGCTGGAGTCGATCCGCACGCACCCGGGGCTGGTCACCGCCCTCGGGATCTTCTCCGTGGTCGGCTTCGTGGCCAGCCTGATCCTCCTGCCGTGGGGCATCGCCCGCATCCCCGACGACTACTTCGCCCGCCGCAGGGCGCCCCGCCCCGCGTGGCACGACGCCCACCGGATCATCTACTGGATGATCAAGGTGGGCAAGAACCTCATCGGCGCGCTGCTGATCCTCGCCGGCGTCGCCATGCTGGTGCTCCCCGGTCAGGGGATCCTCGCCATCCTGCTCGGCCTGATGATGCTCGAGTTCCCCGGCAAGCGAGGACTGGAGCTGTGGCTGATGCGCCGGAAGAGGGTGGCCCAGGCGATGAACTGGATCCGGGCCAAGGCGGGGCGATCGCCACTCGAGGTCTACCGCCCCCGACGAAAGGAGAAAGAAGATGAGTGCTGAACGACGCTGGAACGTCTACCTCTCGGGGGAGATCCACACCGACTGGCGGGATCGGATCCAGCAAGGGATCGAACGGGCGCAGCTCCCCGTCGACATCTCCTTTCCCAAGCTCGATCACGCCGCCAGCGACGACTGTGGGGTGGAGATCCTCGGTCCGGAGGAGTCGGCTTTCTGGAAGGACCACAAGGGCGCGGGGATCAACGCCATTCGCACCCGGACACTGATCTCCTCGGCGGACGTCGTGGTCGTACGCTTCGGCGACAAGTACAAGCAGTGGAACGCCGCCTTCGACGCCGGCTACGCCGCCGCGCTCGGCAAGGCCCTGATCGTGCTGCACGATCCGGAGCTGACGCACGCCCTCAAGGAGGTGGACGCCGCCGCCCTGGCCGTGTGTCGGGAGCCGGAGCAGGTGCTCGCCATCCTCGAGTACGTCATCCAGCGCTGACCGACGCTCAAAGGGAGGCCACCTCCGAGATCCTCCGGAGGTCGATGCTCCCGTTCCAGCGCCGGGGCACCTCCTGCACCGGGAGCGGGGGCAGCCCTTTCGCCCGGGAGAAGAGCAATCCCAGCTGACCCAGGAGGATCAGGAGCGGGATCACGTGCCCGGCGATCTCCTCCGTGGGGCTCCCCGGATGGGCCTGCATCAGCTCCTGGCAGATCTCGCCGGTGCTGCGCCGGCCGTCGATTCGCTCCAGGACGGCTCGCTTCATTGGATCGAGAGGGAGCGTCTTCACGCGCCCGCTGGAGAGGCGCAGCTCGACGCGTTCGAGCCCTTCGGCGACGATCGCCGCCGCGGCATCGCGACCGTAGCTGGTCGCGAAGTAGGGGACCATCTCGACGTCCGTCGCCGACGGCGCCGCCGCGGCACGCCTCGTGGCGTAGAAGGCGTGCATGCTGATCGAACCGCCGAGGATCTCCGCGAGGTGCCCGCCCCTCGCGGGAGGCAGCTGCGCGATCCGCTGCAGCAGCGCGGGATCGGTGAAGAAGAGCGCCGGCTCGTAGTCGAGGGGGCAGACCATGCCCAGCTCGTCGAAGAAGTTGGTGAAGCCGGCGAGGTGCAGCTCGCAGCTCTCCAGGAGCTGGTGGATGCCGGAGACGGTGAAGGGCCGGTCCTGGCCGTGGAGGTAGGTGTCGACCAGGTAGGCGTCGCTCTCCGGAGCGACGTAGTGTTCGACCACCTCCTTCGAGCCGGCGATCACCTGGTGCTCGGTGAGATCGACCAGCGCCCGCCGCGTCGCATCGACCCGCGCCGGCAGCTCCTCCTCCCCTCCGGTGGTCAGGAGCGACATCACTTCCTGCAGGAGGTAGGCGCTGCGCCGTCCGTACTTGCCGTAGAGCATCAGACCGATCCCACCGCCGTCGGTGAGCGCCCCGGCCAGCTGCGCCAGTCCCGCCGAGGGCTCCACCAGGTGATGGAGTACCCCGACGCAGTTGATGTAGTCGAAGAGGCCCAGATCGAGCTTCGACAGCTCCAGGATCGATCCGTGGACCCAGGTGATCGAGTCCAGGCCGCGCACCTCCGCTCGCTTGCGGGCGATCTCCATGCTCGCCCGGCACAGGTCCAGATAGACCAGCTCACAAGGCGTCTCGCGCAGCTGCTCCGCCAGGAAGATCAAGGCGTCTCCGGTGCCGCCGCCGGCGACCAGGATCCGCATCGGCTCGCGGAAGTCACGCCTGCCGCCGAAGCAGAAGTGATCGATCTTGGCGAGCCGGTCGACCTCGGAGGGGATCAGCCGGACCCGCTCGTGATCGGGGACCCGGACGGGAAACGGGTACTGCTCGTACTGCTCTCGGATCCGCTCGAGGGTTTCGCTCATCTCGTCTCCTGCGCTCATCTCGATTCGTGGGGTTCTGTCTCCCGCATCTCGACGCGTCCACCGCTGCGATCGCGCAGCTCCTGCGTGAACGACTCCAGCTCTCGTACCGGAACCTCGAGCTCGAGGCGGACCGATTCGGCGTAGCCCGACGCGACCGGCGCGAGCCCGTAGGATGCCAGCGCTCCCTCCACGGCCCCGGAACACTCGTACGGAAAGGTGATGACGAGTCTCCGGGTGATCACGACCACCCGCCGCGCCACCCGATCGAGGGCGTGTCCGGCGGCGCCTCCGTAGGCTCGCATCAAGCCCCCGACTCCGAGCCTGGTCCCGCCGAACCACCGGGTGACCACCACGACCGTATCGGTCAGGCCGTGCCCCTCGATCTGCTGCAGGATCGGCCGTCCCGCCGAGCCGCCGGGCTCCCCGTCGTCGCTGAAGCGAAACCGGGCTGCCTCGCCGCCGAGGTGGTACGCCCAGCAGTGGTGCGAGGCGTCGTCGAGCTCACCTCGCACGCGGGCGACGAACGCCTCCGCGTCCTCCGGCGTGCTCGCCGGCGCGACGGTGGCGGTGAAGCGCGAGCCCTTGATTCGCTCGATCTCGCTCCGGTACTCGGAGGCCAGGGTATGGAACTCGTCCGCCATTCGGTCACCGGAGGTGTGATCGCCTCCGCGAGTCAGGATAGCGGGTGGAGAGGGGCAGCGGTACTGCCCCTTCCCGGCACTCTCAGCCGCTGGACTCCCTCACTGGAAGGTGAAATAGCGCACCACGAGGTCCAGAGCGTCGGAGTCTCCGCTGAGGTTGGAGCCGATGATCGTCTCGTCGAAGACGTACGCCCCGGAGGGGCCGACGCCGTCCGGCTCCGATTCCACCGCGGCGCGCGGGAGAGAGTTGAGGGCGCCCATCAGGAACGACCCCCCGCTGGTGAGGTCGCTCCGGACCAGGAGGATGTCATCGCTGTCGCCGTTGCCGTTCAGGTCCCGGCCGTCGTCCTCCTCGTCGACCCGGTAGAAGCCCCAGCCGTTCGCCAGGGAGATCCCGGCCTCGTCGGGCACGACCGCACGGGCGAAGCCGGGGAAGCTCAGCCGCCGACTCGCGCCGGCGGGCAGATCGGCGAAGGTGGGAACGCTGTCGAGCTGATCGCCGTCGCCGTTCAGGTCGGCGGAGTTCGAGCCCTCCGAGAAGGCGATGCCCAGGCGCGTGCGCCCGGGTAGCTCGCTCATCCAGGTCGCCGTCGCCCACGCCGTGTTGCCACCGGTGCCGTGGTCGAAGATCCAGGTGGGGGTGGTGTCCTGGGGGTCGATCCACGCGAGGAGATCGCGGTCGGTGCCCGATGCACCGTCGTGATCGCGGTCGTCGGCCTCCTCGTCGCACTGGATCACGAAGGCCCCGTCGAGCTCGGCCACGGCCATCGCCGACCCGGGCAGGCTGGTGTCGAGGGCGAGGAGCATCGAGGTCGTGTTGACCGGTCCGTTGCCGTTGTTGCGGAACCAGCGCAGGACCCGGTCGAGCTGATCGAGGTCGCCGTTCAGCGAGCAGTTTCCCTCGTCGGCCTCGATGCTGATCGTCGCCACCGCGTCACCGACGATCAGGATGCGGTCGCTGCCGACCACGCCGGTGTTGATCGGCGGGTCGACGACCGGGTCGGTGTCCCAGGCGTTGAACTCGATGACGTGCAGCACCCGGTCGCTCTCGTCGGTGTCGTCGGAGCAGCCGGCCACCTGCCACGAGGCGGGCAAGACGTTGCCGTCGAAGAGGTTCAGCTTCCGTCCTTCCCCGGTCTCGTCGACCAGGAACCCGATCAGCCAGTCGCCGCCGCTGTAGCTCGCGCGGTAGGGGGAGTCGGTTCCGGAGATCGCCAGGCCGGTGCTGCGCAGGGTGCGGTCGTAGCTGATGGAAGCCGCGGAACCGGTGCCGTCGAGCAGCGCCAGCACCGTATCGGTGCTGTCGAGGTCGTCGTTGAGACTGCGCACCTCGGTCGCCTCGTCCAGCGCGAGGAAGACCATCCCATCGTCCACTCCGATCAACCGCGGCGAGAGCCCGCCGTTCAGGTCGCGGGTGAGGACCGGTCGCCCCACGCCGGGGGTTCCGGAGTCGATGGCGAAGAGGCTCGATTCCTCCGAGCCGGCCGGCGTCTCGTCGGAGGCGTAGAACAACGTGCCGGAGACGGTGACCATCGCCGGGTCGCTGTTGCGGTCGAGGGTGTCGACCAGGGTCACCGTGCCGAGCTCCGAGCTGTAGCGCACGAGGACCAGCTCGACGGGATCGATCGTTCCGCCCCAGTCGCGACCGTCGAAGACCTCGTCCACCACCAGGTAGAGGTCGTCACCCTGCCAGGCCATTTCGATCGCCGCCACGCCGAGGTTCAGCTGGGTCTTGTCCGCGGTGTTCACCACGATCGCGACCTGGTCGACGATCCCGCCGTCACCGTTCAGATCCTGACCACCGCTGGACGCCTCGTCGGCGAGGAAGGCGACCCAGTCGCCGGAGATCACCAGGGGGGCGCCGGAGGCGACACCGTACTGCGTGGTGCTCACCAGAAAGGCGGTGCTCCCGCCTCCGCCGCCGCCGCCACTGCACGAGGCGAAGGCGAAGAGGGTGACGAGGACGGGGAGCGAGCGGACCGACCGGGAGGTGGGGATGGAGAGCATGGGAATCCAGGGGGGAGAGGGCAGAGCCGGGGCCGCGGTGCACCGCGGGGAGGTCCGGCCGTGATTTGGCCCGATACTTTGGGCTGCACTCCGGCCCGATACAACCCACCACGCCCCGAGGTCTTGCCCGGGGCGCGCTCGGGGGCCCGGATCAGGGCTCGGGGTCGCTCAGGAGCTCGATGTCGCGCAGCATGAACCGACCCTGGCCGAGCTGGAGGAAGGAGATCGTATCCGTGCTCGATCCCGCCGGTCCCCGCGCCTCCGCGGCGAGCCGCCCCCCGACCAGGACCGTGACCCGTCCGCCGTCGAGGCAGAGGGAGAGGTCGTTCCACTCGCCGGCCTTGTAGCTCTTCGCATTGGCGGGCACGACCCTCCAGGAGGTACCGGTGCGGACCAGGACATCCTCGGTCGCCGTGGCGAGTCGCGTCGCCTCGCTGCTGCGCAGGCCGATCTGGAGACCGCCCCTGTCCTCGACCCGGAAGCGACAGCGCAGGGTCGCGTCGCCGCTCTCGTGGAGGGGGCCGGCGAGGCGCAGGCAGCCATTCGTTCCGCCCTGGGGCATCGCGATCAGCACACCGTCCTCGACCTGGACACCCCCGCTCTCCACGGACCAGCCCGCGGTCGTGCGGCCGTCGAAGAGCGGCAGCCACTTTCGCCGCCCGAGATCCCACAACCGGGGCCGGCCCCAGCGGACGCGCGTGTTGTTCCCCGAGTGGACCTGCAGCCCGAATACTCCCTCGATGTCGGCGGTGTCGAAGTAGTCGGTGGTCGGCACGCCGTCGATCGAGGCCTTGATCCACGGGCCGACGCACTCGATGCGGTAGCGGTTCCACTCCCCGGGACGGAACGCCGCGCGCCCGGCGGGGTTGTGCTCGAGGTTCTGCAGCCAGCCGCGCCGCGCCTCGTCGTAGAGCCCGCCCGACCACGCGCGGTCGGAGCTGTCGATCTCGATCTGGTATCCAAAGAGGCGTCCATTCTCCCGCTGGTGGCTGCGGATCTGGATCCCCGAGTTGCCGGGCAGCTCGGGCTTGACGTCCACCTCGAAGATGAAGTCGCCGTAGCTCTTTTCGGTCACCAGGAACGATTGCCCGCCGCCGTCGACCTCGCCGAGGATCGCATCCCCGTCGGCGACGTAGCGGGCGTCGCCCAGCTCTCGCCAGCCACGCAGCGACTCCCCGTTGTAGATCGGGACCTCGGGGCCCGCACCCGAGGGCAGCTCGCGCAGCTTGAGATCGCGGAACCACACCTCGCCGCCATGATCCTGCAGCAGGATGTGGCCGGGATCGGGGTGGAGGAAGTGGGTGTCCTTGCCGAACTTGCTCTTCTCGACCGCTTTCTTCCAGCGCTCGCTTCCGGGCACCGCGTGCACGACGCGGGTCCCGTTGAGCCAGTGCTCGAGCCGATCTTCCCGGACGACGATCCGCGAGTGGTTGAACTCGCCGGCGGGGCGCAGCGTCTTCTCGCCGGGGGGGAAGACGTCGTAGAGCGCGCCGACGGCGTGCTCGGGGTTGTTTGCCTCCCTGGTGCCGGCGTCGTCGAGGATCTGGTATTCGGGCCCGAGCGCTCCCGGGCGGTTGCGCTTCGGATCCTCGACCGCACGGTACTTGACCCCGCTGTTGACGCCTTTCGCCACCTTCCATTCGAACTCCAGCTCGAACTGGTCGAAGGTCGCCTCGGTGACGATGTCGCCACCGCCGCCCTTCGGCTGGTGGTGCAGACAGCCGTCCTCGACGTCCCAGCCCTTCGCGGGAAAGCTCTCCGCCTCGAACCCTCGCCAGCCGCGAGTCGTCGCGCCGTCGAAGAGCAGCTGCCAGCCAGCGTCGCGTTCCAGTCGGCTGAGGGTGTTGGGGGCCTCGTTCTGGGGCGAGGTCACAGAGGGGGCGAGGAGGAGAGGGATCAGCGTGTAGAGGGGAGCGTTCATGGGGAGATCGTACCTCGGCGGGGGAGGGAATTCCCAGTCACGGCGTGACCGGGTTCCTTCTCGACCGTCTACCGAATCGGGGGGCGATGATGGACGAGCGAGACCGGCTGACCGAGGTGATCATCGGGGCAGCTATCGAGGCGCATCGAGAGCTGGGCCCGGGGCTACTCGAGTCCGCCTACGAGGCGTGTCTGGCGCACGAACTACGGCAACGAGGCTTGGAGGTCGAAAGGCAGAAGATCTTGCCCGTGACCTACAAGGGCATTCGCATCGAGTCCGGCTTCCGGATCGACTTGCTCATTGAGAAACAGGTGATCGTCCCCCGGTGTCAGGGTAGTTGTCGCCTGACTAACCCCGGACCGTCGGCTGCCCAG